>JACZKP010000044.1 GCA_014860005.1 Verrucomicrobiota bacterium
AGTCATGGCCGTCGGTCCTGGCGCGAATCCCGGCATCCTCCAACCCGGTGCGCGCGGACGTGTGCCGGTTTACTTCGAGGGATTCCTGAAAGATCGTGGTGAGGGTGGAGTCCAATTCAGTGTCGGCAGTCTGACCGCGGACGATACGTTGATTGCAGACTGTGGCTCTCCCGCGCCCGGAATTCCGAATGAATTCAAATTCCCGCGCACTGGCGTCAAAGCGTTCGATCCTCACAGTTTTCTCACCAACCTTTGTCCGCAATCACTCTTCAGTCCGAACTGGTCGCAACTGAAGGAATCTTCGCAACCCGAAACCGCTGATGGCGCTGGCTGGCACACCGTCTGGCAAAACGTCATCTCCAATGCCGGCCCGCTCTGGGCTGACTACGTGCTCATGCTCGGCGACAACATGAATCACCTCGCCAAGATCGGCCAGCTTACCAACGACCCCGCCGCGTTGTTCAACTTTGAAGTATTCCAAGCCACCGCCGCGCTGAATCCCGTCCGCACGCTTGCCGGCACAGTTGATGCCTCTGCGCCGTCGGCGGGAATGCCGCTGGTTTTTCGTCGCACCTATGGCCAGCCGATTCTTTCTCGTTACAAGCTCGGCCCGCTGGGTCGCGGGTGGTCGCACAACTGGGACATCTCCGTTCAACACCTGACGCAATTCCAAGGCGTGGTGATACACGGACCGAGCGGAGCGGATCGTTTCTTTGGTCGCTACAACGACGGCCGTTACACCGCCACCGGCAGCGACACCGGCCAACTCATCGTCACGAACGGCCTGTTCCGGCTCATCGAAGCCGATAAAACTGTTTGGGTCTTCACCACGAATGCTCCCGCTGGCCAACTCCAATACGTCGAAGACCCCAACGGCAATCGCATCACCTGCGGCTACTCCGGCGCGCAGTTGACCTCGCTCACCCACACCAGCGGCAAGCAACTCCTCCTGCAATACAACGGCTCAGGTCGCCTCTCGCAAATCACCGACCCGCTCGGTACGGGTGCTGCCGATGACCGCATCACCACCTACGAATACGACGGCTCGGGCGAACACCTCATCCGCGTCACCGCGCCCGGCAATCGCGTGACCACCTACGGCTATCACACCACCGGCATCCCGCAGCGACTTCACGCGCTCACCAACGTCACCTATCCCGACCTCACGCAGGACTCGTTCACTTACGACGCGCAAGGCCGCCTCATCCAGACCTCGCAGAACTGCTGCGGCGGCGCGCAACAAGTCACCTACGCCTACGATTCCGCCGGTACGGTCACCGTCACCGACGCCACGGGCCGCGCCACGCAACTCCTTTACGGCCTCGGCGGGCAACTCGCCCAGGTGCGCGACGGCGAGGGCCGCATCGTCAACTTCACCTACGACGACCTCGCGCAACTCACCCAGCTTCTCGGTCCGGGCGGTGAGCGTTACCGTTACGGCTACGACGGCGGCGGCAACCTCGGCGGCATCGAAGACCCGCTCCGTCAGGTCAACAACTTCACCTACGAACCAAACTTCAACCGCCTCGCCCAAGTCCGCGACGCGCGCGGGAACGACTTGAAGTACGCCTACGACAATCGCGGCAACCTCACCGCCATCACCTACGCGGATGCCACCGCGGAGCGGTTCGCCTACGACGCGCGCGGCAACGTCGTCACGTCCACCAACCGTCGCGGCGGCGTCATCACCTACGCATACAATCCCGCCGGCCAGCTCACGTCCAAGGACTACTCCACCACGCCCGGCATCACCGACTTCACCTATGCTTACGACCTCGCGGGCAGTCTCACGAACGCCACGTATTGGAATCCTCAACTCTCAACTCAAGAAACCCTCAACCTGCAATACGACCCCGCCACCGACCGCCTCACGCGCATCGAATATCCCGGCGGCAGATTCTTCGCGTTTGATTATGACGCCGCCGGACGCCGGACACGCCGCAGCGATCAGGACGGGCACATCAGCGCTTACCTCTATGACCCGCTGGGGCGGCTGGCGCGCATGACGAATGAGTTGGGCCAGATCATCGTGAACTACGATTACGATGCCGCCGGACGACTGAGCCGCAAGACGCTCGGCAACGGCGTGTTCACCACCTACAACTACAACCAGGCCGGGCAGGTGACGCAGCTTGTTAATTCCCGCGCTGACAGCAACGTCCTCTCCAGCTTCAGCTACACCTACGATGCCTCCGGCCGCCGCGCCTCCATGACCACCCAATATGGATACCCTCTCCCCCCTGGGGGAGAGGGCCAGGGTGAGGGGGCGGTCACCTACGGCTACGACCCGCTCGGCCAGTTGACCAGCGTGACCTACCCGAACAGCCGCGTGGTGAACTACGCCTACGACGCCGCCGGCAACCGGACTCAGGTCACGGACAATGGCGTCCCCGCAACTTACGCCGCAAACACGCTCAACCAATACACGAGCGCGGGCGCGGCCACTTTTGGCTACGACCTCGACGGCAACCTCACCAATCAACACTCAACTCTCAACCCTCAAATTTCAACCAACTACACTTACGACATTGAGAACCGCCTCATCGGCGTCGCCACGCCCGCCGACACCTGGACCTACACCTACGACGCCTTCGGCAATCGCATCGCCGCCACGCACAACGGCCAGACCACGCGCTACGTCATTGACCCCAGCGGCCTCGGCAACGTGGCCGCCGAATACGACGGCGGCGGCAGCCTCATCGCCCGCTACGAACACGGCTTCGGCCTGCTCGCGCGCAGCGACGCCGCGGGCGACCCGGCCTTCTACACCTTCTCCGCCATCGGCCACACCAGCGAACTGACCGACGCGTCCGGCGCGGTGGCCAACGCCTACGCTTACGACCCGTTCGGCCTCTCGCTCGCGAAGACCGAGGCGATTCCGAACCCGTTCGAGTTCGTCGGCGAATTCGGCGTGATGAACGAGGGGAACGGGTTGGAGTTCATGCGGGCGAGGTTTTACAACGGAGGGCCGTCGCGCTTTTTGAATGAAGACCCCCTTGGAATTCTTGGTGGCGTGAATGAATACCTGTATGCACTTAACAACCCCGTAGAATTGCAAGATGCTACGGGTCTCATCTCAAGTCCTGACACATGGCTTTCACCTAATGAAACGCGGAACACCGTTCACGGGCCGATTTCTCCCGTTCAAGACCCGTGGCGAACCCAACCGAATCAACGATTAGGTGCGGGGCTCGTAAGAGCCATGCATGAGCCGCGATTCGTTAACGCCTTCAATCAGAATCTCACAGCGCCTTTGGCGATTGCTCCACTCACAATGGCTGTCGCTGTCGCACAGCCGTTGATCGCTGGTAAACTCACGTTCACGATGGGGGTAAATCTTTTGCTCGCTTCCGCAGGCTACGCGCCCCTTCTGCACCGCAACGATCCTCATGCTGAACGTGTTTACAACCACAATACGCAATCGTGGCAACTCGTCCGCTCACGCGACCCGAACGACAAACTCGGGCCGTCAGGATATGGCAGTGCGGGCTACCTGCCGGCGGGCGGCGTGATGGCCTATCAAATCCGGTTCGAGAATGTGAGCGACGCCACCGCCCCGGCCCAGCGCGTCATCGTCACCGACCCCCTCGACCCGAACCTCGACCTCAGCACCTTCGAGTTGACCGAGATCGCCTTCGCCAATCAAGTCGTCCCCGTCCCCGCCGGCCTGAACCATTACGAGACGCGCCTGGCCTTCACCGTCACCAACCAGACCCTCATCCCCCTGGGTGACGTGACCGCCTTCGCCATCGCCCCGCCGCCCACCAACGCCATCCTCGTCGAAGTGGCCGCGAACCTCGACGTGCCCACGCGCCTGCTGACCTTGACCCTGACGGCCATTGACCCCAACACCGGCTGGTATCCCGAAAACCCGTTGACCGGTTTCCTCTATCCCAACGACGACACCGGCCGCGGCGACGGCAGCATCAGTTTCCTCGTCCGCCCGTTGCCCGGCCTCCCAACCGGCAGCACCATCACCAACAAGGCGGACATCGTGTTTGACTACAACGACCCGATCATCACGCCGCTGGTGTTGAACACTATTGACGGACACGCGCCGACGAGCGCGGTTCAGTTCTTGCCCGAACTCAGCGGGCGCATCTTCCCGGTGCAATGGACCGCCCAGGACGATCCCGGCGGCAGCGGCCTGGCCGGGGTGGATGTGTTTGTGACGGTGGACGGCACGAACACGGTGCAATGGCTGGATCGAACGCTGGCCACGAGCGCGTGGTTCATCGGCGAACGCGGACACAGCTACGCCTTCCATAGCGAGGCGCGCGATAACGTCGGCAACGTGGAGGCTGCGCCCGCCACGTTTGACACCGCGACCTTCGTTCCCACCAATGCGCCCATACTGGAAGCCGTGACGAACTTCACCGCCATGCCTGGTTCGTCGTCGGAATTCACCAACAGCGTGGCGCAAGGCAGTCCACTTGGTTCATGGGCCTTCAGCCTCGGTGCGGGCGTGCCGGCCGGCGCTTCGGTGAACCCGACCAACGGCGTGTTCCGCTGGACGCCTTCCTGCGCCCAAGCCACCACCACGAACGTCATCACGGTCTGGGTGACTGATACCGGACGTCCCACCGTGATGGACGCGGTGAGCTTCACGGTTGTCGTCAGTGAATGTGTGCAGCCGAGCCTCGGCCAGCAGGTGTTGCTCGCGGGCGACAGCGGGCGCGTGCCCATCTTCCTGATTTCCAGCGTGGCGCTCACGAATCTGGAAATGACCTTGATCGCGCCACCAGGCCGGTTGACGGACTACAATGTCGAAATCCTGGTGCCGCAAGTTTGCAGCAACTCAATAACACCGGTGGGCAATGGATTGCACCGGCTCGAATTCGTGGCCTGTGCCGGTCAATGGCTGATTGGCACGCAGCAGATCGCATGGCTGAATTTCACCGCGCCCTCGAATCAATCATCGGCCTTCGTGAAGCTGGAGTTTGACGACCTCGTTGGCTACATGGCTGATGGAACACCCGTCGCCAACTTCGCCCCGCAATCCGGCCGGGTGGTCATCGTGGGCGAGGAGCCATTGCTGGAGGCGGTGCGGACGGCAGATGATCAAGTGCAACTGCTGCAATACGCCATTCCCGGCAGCCTGGTGGAAGTGCAATGGACAACCAATCTTCCGCCAACCGACGACTGGGTGACTTCCGGCGAAACCACGCAGTCGAATCTCGTTCAGGAAACCGGCATATTTGCGCCCGTTGGTCCGGGGCTGTTCTTCCGGGCGATACGCACGAGCGGTGGGCCGTGAGTTACCATCGGCGACCGCGATCAAGTCATGCGCGGTTCATTGCCGACAGAACCGTTCGAAGTTCCCGCCGAACAAATTCTTCACGTCGCGCTCGATCTCGGCGGGCGTGACCTGCCAGCCGGTTTGTGCCAGGGCGCTGTATTTGTCCACGAGTACCTTGGCGATAATCCGGCGTGAGTGTTGCCATTTGTAGATGATTTGTTCCAGTACCCGCGCGTCCGAGTGTTGCGGCGTGAAACTCAACCCCAGCAACTCCATCCGCATCCGCGTCATTTCATCAATGAGATACGGCACGTTGGTGAACCACCAGCAGCCAAAGACATGCAGGTTGCGGAACTTGCGCGCCAGCACGCACAACTCATGCTGATTTTCGCGCGCCAGCACCGTGACCATGAATTTGTTTTCGGGAAAGCCGGCGCACAAATTTTGCAGGGCGGTCAAGTCGCTCAAGCCCACGCCATCGCCCGCCAGCCGGAGTTGCGGGTTGACT
Organism: Verrucomicrobiota bacterium; assembly: GCA_014860005.1. Next base: position 5,748 of record JACZKP010000044.1, read on the forward strand.
GCGCGCTTCACACCGGGCATGAGCGCGAAGGGCAGGCCAAACTCGCGACAGTGCGGCAGCACGGCGTTCTCGATAAGCTGGGCGGTGACATTCGCGGCGGGGAATGTGAAATCAGGCGGGATGGACACCATCACATAAGCCGCGTCCATGCGCCGGGTCCAATCCGCCAGGAAACGGCGGACTTCGTCAAAAGTCTTCTGCGAAACCTGTTCGGCTTCCACCGTGTAACCCCAACGCGCCAGTGTGGCCGCTGTTTCCGACCAGGTCAGCAGCAACGGATCAATGCGCAGGCACGCCTGAAACCGTTCATCACGGCGATACCCCTGTTCCCACACGGGCCGTTCCAGATCATCGAAGGGCGAGTTGGTCATGTAGATTTTCTGCACGCCCGCCAGTTCCATGCAGCGAGTGATGTGCTGATCGGCGTCCTGGGCAGCGACCCAGCCGCGCAGGGCGGGCAGGTCGCGCTTCTTCACGTCCAGGCCCAGCGCGTGCAACGTGGTGAGCACGCCACGGCATGATTCGGAAACCGGCGAGTGTGCGAGGAACAGGTGCTGCCAAACCAACTCCGCCTGTTCGGTCTTGGACATTGCCCAAAACTTTTCGTAAGGCACGTCCAGATAGCGGAACGCCTCCGCGACCAGGTAGTGATAAATCAGCAGTTCATCAATGCCCCACAGCAGCAACTCGCGGAACGCGGGTGCGTAGAGGTGCGTGTGGATGTCCGGCAGTTCGGTGGACATCACCACGTTTTCAATTTGTGTGGCGAACGGCAGTTGGGCCGCCTCGGCGTGAATCGTTTTCATGCTGGTGGAACGCTAAGAAAAAGGATCGGACCCGGCGATAAGAATTTCAGTTGCAGTGCGCAGGCGAAGGCCATGCTGCCTGACCCTCGGAGCGCGGACCGCCGAGGCCGCGCGAGTCAATTCCCGGTGAATCACTGACTGTTGATGACCGAGTCCTTAGTTAAAGCTCACAGGAGGCCAGATCAATTCTGCTCAACCCCCAATCTGCCTCAATAATCCTTTTGCCCGCCGCACCCATACGCGATCCCGGCGGCGTTGGAACGCGGGGGCGTGAACGTCATCCGCCAGCACCTCTTTCAATTCCGGACGGGCAAGGTCGGGCTGATTCTTCGCCAGATAAAGCTCGGCCAACTGGACCTTCGCGCGCGGATACGAATGGTTTTCCGTCACTTGCCGCCACATTGCCAGCGCGGCATCGGTTTCGCCGAGCGCCGTTAACGCTTCGGCGAGCGCCATCAACGTGTGGCCGTAGTCGTGTCTTGGGTTCTCGGCCACGACGCCCTCCAACAACGGACGCGCTTCGGCGGCGCGTTTCAATCGCAGCAGGCACTGGCCGAGATGGGCACGGGTATCCGGGTCTTGCGAATCGCGCTCCAGCGCGGCGCGGTAGGACGCTTCGGCCCTGGCCAGTTTGCCTTGTTGAAAATAAACATCCCCCAGTTGCGAGTGGTGATGCGCCTTGTCGAGATGATGAATCTGCGCTTGAAGCTCCTTGATGCGTTGGCGGGTCTGCGTGCCGGGCAGTTCAAAACCGCGCGTGGCCGACGGCGCCGCGCGATACACGAGGAAGTAATAAAGCACCGCGGACAACCCCCACCCAAAGGTCAGGAAGATGAAGACCGCCCAAAGCCATTGCTCGCGGCGGATGGCATCCACCAGCATCCAAATCTGAAACACCACGAACAGGAATCCCAGCGCACCACTGATGACATACTTCCAATTGGCGGAATCCGATAGCAGCGCGGCGAACATGGGAGCAGCTTAGGCAACGGCTGGCAGGGAGGCAACGGCGGGGTTTGCGCCAACCGCACACCGATTTGAATGCCACTTGATGCTGCGTTGTCATATCCACCGAAGTGACTGCGGCAATCTCAACTTGTTTCAGGCCATCGCCTCGCGTATTAATCTGCGGGCCGCGCGACGCATGAACCCGACCCTTATCGTAATGCCGACGTACAATGAGCGGGAGAATCTCCCACGCATGGCGCAACGGCTTCTGGCGCTCCCGGTCAAGGTGGACCTGCTGGTGGTGGACGACAATTCACCCGATGACACGGGCAAACTGGCCGACGAACTCGCCACGCAACACCCCGAAATCCACGTCCTGCATCGCGCGGAGAAAAACGGCCTGGGCCGGGCCTACATCGCCGGCTTCAAGTGGGCGCTGGAGCGCGGCTATGAGTTTGTGTTCGAGATGGACGGGGATTTCTCCCACAACCCGGACGACATCCCGGCATTTCTGGAAGCGGCCCGCGAGGCGGATCTGGTGCTTGGCTCGCGTTACCTCAACGGCATTCGCATCATGAACTGGCCGCTCAGCCGGCTCATGCTCAGCAAGAGCGCGGCAGCCTATGTGCGGATCATCACCGGCATGCCGTTCACCGATCCCACCGGCGGTTACAAATGTTTCCGCCGCCGGGCGCTCGAAGCCATCGAGTTGGAGGCGGTGCGTTCCAACGGATACAGTTTTCAGATCGAGATGACGCACAAGCTCTGGCGACAGGGTTACCCGATTGTGGAAGTGCCGATCATTTTTACCGAGCGCGTGCAGGGCCACTCAAAAATGTCCGGTCACATCGTGCGCGAAGCGTTAATCATGGTGTGGCACCTGTGGCTCCAAAATGGCTGCCGCCGCAAGCCTCGGCCCCGCGCCAGGAGCAAATCTTCGTCCTCGCACAATTGACCAACTCGAACGGCTGGTGGTGGCAATTGCCAAACGCCAGAATTTCGCTACATTCCAGCGCATGATAACCCTGATCGTTGGCACGAACCGGCCTGACAGCAATTCCCGCAAGGTCGCCCGGCACATGGAGGAGATTTACGCGGAACTGAAGGTTCCGCTGCGCGTGCTGGATCTGGCCCAACTGCCGCCGGAGATTTTCGCGCCAGCATCTTACGCGGAGAAACCGGAATCCTTTCAGCCGTTCTCTGACGCCGTGCTGCAATCGGCCGGTCTGCATGTGGTGACACCCGAATACAACGGCAGCCTGCCCGGCGTGCTCAAGTATTTCATAGACATGCTCAAATTCCCCGAGAGCTTCGAGCGACGCCCCGTCTGTTTTACAGGGTTGGCTGCAGGAGTGTGGGGCGCGCTACGACCCGTCGAACAACTCCAGGCCATTTTTGGCTACCGCAACGCCTACATCTATCCTGAACGCGTGTTCCTGCCGCAGATCAACAACCTGCTCGACGCGAGTGGCCGGCTCAAGGATGCCGAATTGCTGGGCCGCTTGACGAAACAAGCCGAGGGTTTCGTCGGTTTCGTCGAACGCCTGCAAAACCAGAAGCCGCAGGAAGCCAAAAACTGAGAGCCCCAACCATAGGAAGGCGCTGTGAAATTCAATGTACCACACACTCTGCTGCCGGCAGCCTAGTCCTTAAACAAGCGCATGACGGTTGGTGAAACACTACACCGGGCAAGAATTGCGAAATTTGAATGTTTGATTTTCAGATCCGACTCTCCACAGGTCACCCTTTGCCTACAAATCGCATAGGAGCGACGACTCCGGTCCAACTCGACGCTTTTGATCCCATTTTTCGTCTTCCGCGGAGACACTTCTTCTGTGGTTGGGTAGTTCTGTCAGCCGTCGGGCGCTTTTACGCCACAAGCACCAGCCGTTAGAGCCGTTCCCAAGTCGCAAAAAAGTCTTCCAACCAACCGTTGTATCCCAGCACCCGGTAGATCACTCGGCGAGCCGTCCGGACGATCTGGCAGGGGATCATCATAATCGCGTTGAGGAACCGCCGGAACTCCGCTTTCACCAGTTCCAGTCCCCGCTCCCGATTGGGCACGAGCAGGCCGTACCAACTCTTGAGATTCCAAGCCAGCGCCGCCATGACCAGGTAAGCCCAGTTGCTCAAGAGATCGTTGACCGGCATGCGCATGGCGTTCACACCGTTCTTTAGCTGCTCGATCACATTCTCTTGATCGCACCGCCCGTTGGCCAGGCCGACGATCTTCGCCGCCGCGTCTTTGCGGTTGGTGATGTAGAAAAAATACCGGATCTCATCCCGGAGCGCTTTTTCTCCCTTCTGGATGCTGAGGTTCTTGCGCACGATCACTAACCGATACTTCCGGTCGCACTTGAGCGGCTGATAGTCGATTTCGGCAATGTCTTCGCCGACCAGGACCTGATTCCTGAACGCCTTCTCGATGACGATTGGTTCTTTGTGGCGAACGGCTTTCTGGCGCGCTTCCGTCAGGATTTCGTACTTCGGCAACCGTTCGAGCCGCTTCCAGGCGCTGGCGGGCAGGGCTTCCGCCAAGCCGACGACCTTGGGGTGCGCATCCATGCCCAAAATGAAACGTCGCCCCGCTTGCTCCCACCGATCCAGATGGGCCGTGTGCGTAAAATCCGTATCGCCGCGGATCGTCACCGTCCCGGCGGCCGGCGCCACCAGGTCCGCGGCTCGGTCGATCCATTCCACGCTCCCGCTGTGACTGGCCGATTGCCCGGGGCGGTTGATCAAGTAAAGCACTTCCTTCGTATTGGCCAGGCTGACGATCAACGGCGCGTAGCCCCAGATCCCTTTATACGACAGCCCGATTCCTTCCTTACATTCACCGTAGGTCCTGGCAATCGTTCCATCCACAGCAAGGAACGCCTCCTTCAAAAATCCCGCCGGCTGCACCTTCCAAACGGCCTGACGCGATCGATTGAAACATTCCTGCAGCGTTAGAATATCCGATGCATCGAACCGCCGCGTAAAATCCCCCGCCGTCGTCGGATCCGGAATCCGTTGCGCGTCCAACCCATTGAGAAAGTTCTCGTCCTGGCGTCGTTGCTCGATGTCTTCCAAGCGGACTCCCCCGGCCAGGAGGTTGTAGGCGATGTTCAGCACATGATCGCTCTCGTGGTAGGGCAGATGTACTTTCAGCAGATTCAAATGGAGATCGATCTCCTCCACCAGACCCAAGCGCTGCACCATTAAGTGCATGGCTCCGATACCACCACAGTTGACCGCCGCCACGCGCTCGGCCATCTCGGAGTGAATGTTGCTGCCTTTGAACATTGGACGGGGCTGGTCCTCCCAATTCTTTGCGGCCAATCGGCGCTGGATTCTATTCTGTCGGGGGAAGAACAAAAGTGAACAGAGTTGTCCAAACAAAAGTGGATTTCTCTTTTCGATTGGAGTTGGGGCTGGCCTTTTCTTCACGCCCCCGGTTTCCTTGCCGCGTCCGGATGCAGGATAGGGCTCTGCGGAAGCGCAACCTGAGCGGCCTCCGGTCCAAGGGTTGAGTTCATCAACCATCCACGCCCAGGCCGCAAGGCTTGGGTCTTTTGTCTGCCGTTGGTGGACTCCTCAACCCTTGTTCCAAAGCGAAAAACTTCCCCGCCTTGAACCCCACCCGCCGCCGCACCACACTCCCGCCTAAATGAAAAGAAGCAACTCGCCCGGCGGACCCCGCCGCTCTACGTCCAGCAAATCCTCGCCGCCTTCAACGCCGGTCAACTGGATGCCCCCACCGCGGCCTAGTGCCTGATGATCAGCCGCACCCGGCTCTATGAACTGCGTCATCAGTGGCTGGCCGATAAAACCGGCTTCGCACCCCAGCCTTCCGGCGGCAATCACTACACCCCGTGGCCGCCGGCGGCCCACGACTTCCTGGCCAACATCCTCCCCCACAGCCAGCCGCTCAATTTCGCCCTCCTGGCCAACGAACTGGCCCGTCGTTTGGACTTCCACCGCTCCCGGCCCGCCGTCGCCCACTACGTCCAGCAACACTTCCCCCAAGCATGTCGCCCCACAACCGCCCGGCCCCAAACCCCGACGCCGCTGCACCACCAACGCCGGCTGAACACCGACGGCACCTTGGACTTCCTCGGCCAAAACTGGCCCGTCGCCACCTTGCGTCAGAAAACCGTCACCCTCGTCCACCACCCGGAGCAGTGCTTCTGGGTCATCCCCCAAACGCCCGACCCAAAACATCCCGTCTGGCCTACCGTCCTGGCTCACCACCGCCTATGAAATCCCAGTCCGCTTTTGTTTGGACATCTTTTCCGCTTTTGTCCTTTCGCCGACATAATTTTTCTTTGTGTTGCCGGTTTTGCAAATTAAGCTCTCAGTACTATGAGTAATTCTGTTTTGACCTCCCCAGGAGAGGTTTCACGGCAAACGGTGAAGGCAAAAAGTTCCATAGTCGGTTTAATCAGCGCCATCCTTGCGGCCTCCCTCCTGTCGATACCATCATCCCACGCGGCAGGTAACGTGGTGGCATGGGGCGACAACAGTCGTTTCCAAAGTAGTGTTCTGCCGAATCTAACGAACATCGTGGCGGTGGCCGGCGGTTCATTTCATAGTCTCGCGCTTGAGCGTGACGGCAAAGTGCGGGGCTGGGGCGAGAATAATTTCGGCAAGGCCACTCCGCCTCCTGGTTTGTCAAACGTCGTGGCGCTGGCGGCGGGCGGCGAATTCAGTCTGGCGCTGCGAAACGACGGAGCGGTGGTCGCTTGGGGCAATCAATCTGCAATCCCAGGCGACTTAACCAATGTGGCAGCCATCGCCGCAGCATTGGCCAATGGACTGGCCCTTACCCGCAATGGCGAGGTGATCTCCTGGGGCGCCGCCTCGCCTGCCCCCGCGAGTGCGACCAACGCAGTGGCGATTGCCGCAGGGACGACCCATAGCCTCGCACTCAAAGGAGACGGCACTGTAATCGCGTGGGGCAATGAGGCTTTGGGCAAGACGACAGTCCCGACCGATCTGACAAATGTCGTGGCGCTGGCCGCCGGCCAATTCCACAGCCTGGCCCTGACCGGCGACGGAATAGTGGTCGCTTGGGGCGACAACACTTACGGCCAAGCCGCTGTCCCCGTCAATTTGTCAAACGTGGTCGCAATCGCCGCGGGTGCGTTTCACTCCCTGGCCTTGAGAAGCGATGGCAGCCTTTTCGCCTGGGGCGATCCTACCTACAACCAGCACATCGTGCCGGAGGGTGTTTCCAACGTCATCAGCTTTGCCGGGGGTCGTTATCACAGTTTGGCCGTCATTGGCGACGGCTCACCGGTGATCACCGTGCAGCCCGTCAGTCAGTATGATGCCGACACGCAAACGGCACGCTTCCAAGTGATGGCAACCGGGTATCAACCATTGAGCTTCCAATGGCAACGTGACGGCGAAGACATCCCGGGCGCGACAACTTCTGTTTTGGTGCTGGACAATTTGCACCCCGCGGATACCGGTGTGTATTCCGTGATCGTGAGCAATGCCTTGGGCTCGGTGATTAGTGAACTGGCGGTATTGCCCCCTTGGTGGCAACGACCGTACATCGTTGAACAGCCACCGGATTTGAATCCGTTCTGCAACACCGCTGCCACGCTGAAGGTGAACGCAGGCGGGTGGCCGGCGCTGAATTATCAATGGCACTTCGAGGACAACCCGATCGAAGACGCGACCAACGCTGTGCTGACGTTAAACAACGTCACGCTCGACCAGGCGGGCGACTATTGGGTCTTGATCACCAACTTGAATGGCTCAGTGACAAGCCGTGTGGCAACAGTGACGGTCGTCGGTGATCCGCCACTGATCACCAGCCCGCTGCTGGCCAGCGGCAAGCAGGGTGTGCCGTTCAGCTACTTCATCACCGGCCTGCACAATCCCTCGTCCTTCAACGCAGAAGGGCTGCCCTCGGGACTGATCGTTGACTCGCTGACCGGCGAAATCCAGGGGACGCCGGAGGAGAACGGCTCGTTTGACGTGCTGTTGAGCGCGACCAATCTGTGCGCCATGGCCACCGCCAATCTGACCCTCACGCTCACTTCCTCCGTGCCCGTCATCACCAGCGCATTAACCGCTGCGGGTATTGAAGAGGTGAATTTCACCTATCAGATTACTGCCACGGAATCTCCGACCGCGTTTGCCGGGCAGAACCTGCCGCTCGGTCTGACCGTGGATCCCCTTACCGGCCTGCTCTCCGGTCGCTCGGTGTATGCCGGGGAATTCGCCGCGACGATTTCCGCCAGCAACGAATGGGGCACGGGCCGCACCAACCTGCACTTGAGTTTCACCAACGGGACGGTCACGGGGCTGGCCATTGCCGACGTAACCTACGATTACTCCTCGCCCTATCTCCTGGATTTCGAATTCTCGCTGCGCGACACAGATGATCCGGCCGAGGGCCGCGCGGTGGTCGTGCCGCCAAGCTGGCTGACGGTCGTCTGCATGGAGGATGAGCAATCCATCAGCCCGACGGAAACCGCAATCATTCTGCAACGCGCCACAGCCAAACTGCTCAAGGCGTTCCTGGTGTTGGATTTCACCGACAGCATGGCTTCCCTGACTAATGGCGACAGCAACAACGACGGCATCTCCGACGCAGTGGACGGCATGGTCCGGGGCGCGAAGGATTTCGTGAACCAACAGTCGGCGGAAGCCCAGATTGGCGTGTACGAGTTTCATCGCGAGGACGTTGATCCGCAGCAAGTCGTGGGGCTTACCACTGACAAAGTGCTGCTCAATGAATCCATTGACCGCATTTGGGTGGATTACGTCCAGGATTTCCCGGCCGGTTCGCGCTGCTGGGATACGTTGATGGCCGCCATTACCGACTTGGGAGCGTCGAACCGGGACGAACAGCACTACGTGATCTTCGTTTCCGACGGCCGCGACGAATCGAGCATCAGCACCGTGGACGAAGTCATTGACGCGGCGCTGGCCAACAACGTGAAGATCTTTGGCGTCGGTTTCGGCGCGGAACTCGACGACGCGCCGCTGTTGGCGATCACCTCGCAAACCATGGGGCGTTATTACACGGCGACGAACGCCGCTGATTTGGCCGCGGAATTCGCCCAGATCGGCAAAGATGTGAACGGCCAGTACTTGTTGCGCTGGGCCACGCTGAAGCGCTCCGATACTGCCTTCATGCCATCGTTCCAGATCAGTTACCAGGGATACGATGCCTATTCGCCAACCAATCCCGTTTTTCTCGACCCCGACAACCCGTTCGAGGTGGACGACACCACCGATCCGCCCACCACCAATTACTTTTACATCACCAACATCATCATCGCGGCCTACGTGCCGACCGAGCATGTCGGCGATGTGACTCGCGGCGCGCTAAGGCTGGTCGCCGATGCGCAATCACAACTCACGGCGGTGAATCTGCGCGCGGCCTACATGCCCCGCCACATCCGCCAACTCCGGCTGCATTACCGGGCGAATTACCCCTGCACCCCTCGTTTGATGTCCACTGAACCCGACGAATTGCTGCACGGGTGGACGCTGGCTGAAACCGATGATGGTGCGGGCGGCAAGTGGCTGGAAATCACCAGTCCATTTCCCCAAAGCCTGACCAACAGCCTGCCCTTTGCCACCCTCGGAAACTTGATTCAGTTTACTTTCCGCGACCTGACCAATGCCGCAATTGCGTTCAGTCTGCTGGAGGTGGACAACAGCATTTACGCCAGCACCGGCGGCCAGAGCTTCGCGATCGAGAATCCCGCCGAATTCACCACCGTTTATCCGGCGCTGCCGTTCGCCACGCCCGTTCCGTGGCTGATGGCGAACGGATTCACCAACGACTTTGTTAACGCGGAGTTGAGCGACCCCGATGGCGATGGCTTGCTGACATGGCAGGAATACCGCGCCAACACCAATCCGTGCGATGCCAGTTCCACCTTCTTTGTGCATAACCTGATGCAATCCGAAGCGTCCGGTCTTTACGAAATCACTTTCAGCACGGCATTGCATCGCCGCTACCAGTTGGAGACCTCCAACGAGCTGCTGCTCTGGCAAATCCTCCAATCGGATATTGAAGGCACCGGAAACGAGGTCACCCTGATTGACAGCCGGGTTCCTGCGGCGGAAACCCAAACGTTCTACCGGGTGCTCGTGTACTGACCGCGCTTCGAAGCAGTCGTGGCGAGGGGCAACGCGGCAGGTGTGTCCGCACTCCGAAGCAAATGTGGTCCCCTCGTGAGCATTCCTCCTTTCAGGGCTGAAGTGATCTGGGAACTGCACTTGAAAACTCAGTAAGCCTGCGCACATAGTTTGCGCATGGACAAAGATAAAGTGGCGGAAATTCTGGTGGACATCGGCACGCTCCTGGAGCTTAAAGGGGAAAACCCGTTCAAGACCCGCGCCTATGGCAATGCCGCCCGCGCTCTGGAAAATCTCTCCGAGCCGCTCGCGCAGATTGTGGCGGAAGATCGCCTGGGCGAAGTTAAAGGCGTCGGCGAAGGCATCGCGAAGAAGATCAAGGAACTCGTGGAAACCAGCAAGCTGGCTTATTACGAGGAACTGAAGGCTTCGATTGCGCCCGGGCTCGTGGCGCTGCTCGATATTCCGGGACTTGGCCCAAAAAAGATTCAAGTCCTGAACAAGCAGCTCGGCGTGGATTCGGTGGAAGCCCTCGAACAAGCCTGCAAGGACGGCAAGGTCGCGGAACTTGATGGCTTCGGCGAGAAAACGCAAACCAACCTGCAGGAAGGCATCACGCAACGGCGGCTCTACGCCTCAAAACATTTGTTGAGCGACGCGCTCCGCGTGGCGGAACCACTCCTGGAAAGCCTGCGCCAGCATCCCGACGTAATCCGGTGCAGCACCGCCGGCAGTCTGCGCCGTTCCAAGGAAGTCATCGGTGACATTGACCTGCTCGCCTCTTCCAAGAATCCCGCCGAGGTCATCACGTATTTTGTCCAGCAACCTGGCATCCTGAAAATCATCGCGCAGGGCGACACCAAGGCGAGTGTGATTCTGGAGGGCGGCATTCAATCCGACCTGCGCGTGGTGAGCGACCGGGAGTATCCGTTCGCGCTCGCGTATTTCACCGGCAGCAAGGAGCACAACATCGTCATGCGCCAGCGCGCCATCGCTCGCGGCCTGCGGCTCAACGAATACGGTTTGTTCAAATCCAAGGAGGAAACGCGCGATCCCAAGTTGCTCGTTGGTTGCCAGGACGAGGCGGAGATTTACGAACAACTGGACCTGGCCTGCGTCCCGCCGGAATTGCGCGAGGATCACGGTGAATTCGCGGCCGCCGAAGAAGCCGCGCTGCCCAAGCTGCTCGAATGGACCGATCTCAAAGGTTCGTTGCACAACCATTCCATCTGGAGCGATGGCCACCATCGCACGGCGGAAATCGCCCAATACATGGAAGATCTCGGCCTGGAATACTGGGCGATCACCGACCATTCCAAATCTTCCTTCCAAGCCAACGGACTCGACGCCGCGCGGGTGCGGCAGCAGCTCAAGGAAATCAAACAAGTAAACGAACAACTTGCCGAACGCGGCAGCGACTTCCGGCTGCTCACGGGCATCGAGGTGGATGTGCTCAAAGACCGGCTGGATTTTGACGACGATTTGCTCGCGGAACTGGACGTGGTGGTGGCGAGCCTGCACGTGCCGGCCAACAACGAGGCCGAGAACACCAAGCGGCTGATTCGCGCGGCGGAAAACAAGTTTGTCCATACCATCGGCCATTTGTCAGGCCGGCTGTTGCTCGAACGCGAGCCATACCCGGTGAATCAACAGGCGGTGATTGATGCCTGTGCCGCCACGGGCACGTGGCTTGAGCTGAACTGCAATCCGCGCCGATTCGATCTCGACTGGCGGCTGTGGCCCTACGCCAAGTCCAAGGGCGTGAAGTGCGTCATCAATCCTGACGCGCATCGCAACGAACACGCGAATTTCCTGCGCCTCGGCATCGGCGTCGCCCGCAAAGGCTGGCTGACCAAGGCGGACGTGATCAATACGCTGCCGCTGGAGAAATTGCGCAAGGAACTCCAGAAGAAGCGCGCCAAGTAGCGACGATTCTCCCGGCTGAACGTTTCATGTCACTCGACGCTACCCGCAAACAACTTCAACTTCACATCGCATGCACTCCCCCGAGACGAAAGCCAAGCCGGAACGAATCACCCGGACCAAAGCTGGCCTGGTGGTGGTGGACATTCAGGAGCGGCTGTTGCCATCCATCTTCGAACGCGCACGAGTTGTGCAGAACGCGCTTCGGCTTATCAAAGGCGCTACAATTCTGGGGCTGCCGGTGCTGGCCACGGCGCAATATCCCAAAGGCATCGGCGCGACAGTGCCGGAGATTGCGGCGGCGATTCCTGACTTCGCGCCAATAGAGAAAACGGCGTTTAGTTGTGTCGGAGCGCCAGTATTTACCGAAACGCTGCGCGTACGCGGTGTGAGCGATGTCGTGCTCTGCGGCATCGAGGCGCATGTGTGTGTGTGCCAGACGTGTCTCGACTTGCTGGCAGCGGGCTATCGTCCATTCGTCGTGGCCGACGCGGTTTCCTCGCGCACGGTGGAGAATCACCGGTTCGGCGTGGAGCGGATGCGTGACGCGGGAGCAATCATTGTTTCGACGGAAATGATCCTGTTTGAATTGCTGGAACGTGCGGGGACGGATGAATTCAAACAGGTGCTGGCCCTGGTGAAGTAACCAGTCGTCATCTCAAAACAAAGCGGCGCACGCTCTTCACGTGCGCCGCGCGAAAGCAACGGACGTTCCGCCGCTGCTCAATCCAGCCGCTTCACGCGAATGTTCTTGTAGTGGATCGTGCTGCCCGGATCGTGGCCCTGCAACGCGAACGTTCCTTCGCCAAGTTTGCGCTCGAACGGCCTGCCCGGCTGCGCCCCCTCCGGTTCGAAGTATTGCAGCACAATCTTGCCGTCCACCATCACGGTGACTTTCTTCCCCTCGACAAGGATTTCCTGCGTCCACCACTTCTTGTCCTGCGAAAGAGACTGACTCACATTGACGAGGCCGTACAGGCTACCCGTCTTGATCCAGTCACCTTGCGTGCAATTGACCTGCGACTCAAAGCCCGCGCGCGGCCAGTCCGTCGCCTGGTACTTGGTGTGGAAATAAATTCCGCCATTCGAGTTGGGCTCGGTCATGACCTCGACCTTGAGGTGGAAGTTCTTGAACGCCTTTTCGTCGCCCACGTAGAACAAGTGACAGCGCGGGCCGCTGGCCACGAACGCGCCGTCCACGATTTTCCAGGTATCGGGATTCTCCTCGGCCTTTTTCCAGCCGTTGAAGGTTTTGCCGTCCATGAGCGAGGTGAAGCCCGGCTCAACCTCAGCTTGTAGCGCGGTTGCGGTGGTGACTATGGCAGCGATGGTTAAGATGGAAACAAGTTGTCGTCTCATGGTCGGGAAATTACGCCGGCGAAGCGCAGTAAGCCAAGCGAAAACACAGCGGGTTCACAACTGACGGGTTTGCCATCGGGAACGGGGCGTAGTGTCAGCTTCTCAGGAGCTCCTGAGTCGGCAGGACCGTAATCCATCCCCGGTGATGACGGTCGGGAGCTCCAAATTACGCGCTCCAGACATGCTTGGGATGGTGCAAGTTTAGCCACACGGTGGAAGGGATTGATGCCGGTAGCCAGTCGGGTCGGGAAGAAGGCCCGCAATCATTTCGGGGGTCGCACGCTCCCGACAATCTCGCTGACATCAAGAATTCCGCCGCGCTGCATGAAGTCGCGAATTCCTTTGATCACATGCAATGCGGTTTGTGGCTCGTAAAAATTCGCCGTGCCTACTGCCACCGCCGTCGCTCCCGCCATCATGAATTCGATGGCATCCGTTGCGTTCTGGATGCCGCCCATGCCGATGATCGGAATCTTTACGGCCTTCGCGGCTTCCCACACCAGCTTGATGGCGATGGGCTTGATGCACGGTCCTGTTAGCCCACCGGTCACGTTGGCGAGTTTGGGTCGGCGGGTTTCGATATCAATGGCCATGGCCGGGAAACTGTTGGTGACCGCGAGGGCGTCGCTGCCGGCTTCTTCGGCTGCCTTGGCGTAAGGCGCGATGTTCACGACGTTGGGACTCAGCTTCGTGATCAACGGGAGGCTCGTCGCCTTGCGGCACGCGGCCACCACCTGGCTGAGAAGTTTGCAGTCCGTGCCGAATTGCGCGCCGCCTTCCTTGATGTTGGGGCAGGACACGTTGAGTTCCAAAGCGCCCACGCCGCCAAGGCGGTCGAAACGTCGCGCCACCTCGGCGTATTCCTCAACTGTGGTGCCCCAAATATTGATGATTGTCGGGACTCTCAGTTCTTTGAGGAATGGCCAATACTTCTGGATGAAACCATCCACACCCGGTCCCTGCAAACCGATGGCGTTGATCAAGCCACTGGCGACTTCAACCGTGCGCGGGGTGGGATTGCCGCGGACGGGATTGAGCCGAATCCCTTTCACCACGACCGCACCAAGTTGATTGAGGTCGAGGAGTTCCGCGTATTCGACACCGTAGCCGAAGGTGCCGGAGGCAACCGTCACGGGGTTCTGCATCCGCAGTTTGCCAATCTGCACGGATAAACTCAGTTCGCGCCTGGTGTTGGCGGCTTCGGATTTCGGATTTCGGATTTCGGATTTCATCCCGTCACCTCCCAAACTACCGCACGCGAATCAAACACCGGTCCTTCCGTGCAGGTGCGCTGGTATTCCCAAGCATTGCCAGCTTTGACGGGAATCACGCATGTCAGGCAAACACCCACGCCGCAACACATGTGTTCGTCCATGGAGAGTTCCGCTGGCACATTGAATTCCTCAGCGATCCTGCCCACAGCTTTGAGCATGGGCGTCGGGCCGCAGGCAAACAATTTGCGTCCCGCAGTGGTGCGCTTGAGTTCGGCGATCAGCGGCAGGGTTACGAGTCCTTTTTCCCCGTGGCTGCCATCTTCTGTGGTGGCGCGGACTTCCCAGCCGAGGGCGCGGAATTCCTCCTCGCACAAGATGTCCACGCGCCGCCGGCCACCGACGAAGACGACGCCCTTTTGCGGCGAACGCTCGGCCAGCAGAAACATCGCGGCCATACCATAGCCGCCCGCTATCAGCAGGGGTGTTTCCGCTCCAGGAGATGGAACGGTGAAGCCGTGGCCGAGCGGCCCGATGACGCTCAATTGTTCGCCCGCTCCCATCCGTGACAAAACTTCAGTGCCCTTGCCAATGGCCTTGTAAAGAATTGAAAACGTCTCGCCTTCGACCTGGAAGATGCTGAAGGGCCGCCGCAGCAGCGCGTCCCTCATCGGCAGAATGCGCACGTGGGCGAACTGGCCGGGCTGCACCAGCGGGGCGATCTGTGGGGCGCGTACCACCAGTCGAAAGTAAAGGTCTGTCGCGCATTCGTTGGAAACAATGTTGACGGTTTGCTCGACCATTTGCGGCGTGGAGCATGGTGAGCAGGCTTGAAGCTGTCAACTTTCCGGCACACCGGGTGGAAATCTCCTGTCAGTTGTGGAGGCTCGCCAAAGCGCTGACCGGGCGCGAAGGGAGAATTTCGCGCGGTTGGCCGTTCAGCACGGGAGACTGGCCGACGGCGCGTGCCAGCAATTGCCGGTAAGTCGCCAAGGCCAGCAGCGGCCAGGCGTTCCGGTACATGTCGTACTTGAGATAAAATACTTTCGGAAAACCTGTCCCGGTGATTTCGTCTTCGGTCCAGGAACCGTCGGGGTTTTGCGTGCGAACGAGATACTCGATCCCGCGTTTGAGGCTTGGCAGGTGCGGATTGTCAAACGCACACAAGCCCATGACCGCCCAGGCGGTTTGTGAAGCGGTGCTCGGTCCCTGACCTTTGAACACCGGATCGTCGTAGGTATTGCAGCGTTCACCCCAGCCGCCGTCAGCCTGCTGGACGCTTTCGAGCCAGTTGCGCGCCTGGAGCAACCACGGCTGGCTCATGTCCAGATTCAACGCGCGCAAACCGCGCAACACCTGCCAGGTGCCATAAATGTAATTCACTCCCCAGCGCCCATACCACGAGCCGTCCTCCTCCTGCTGCGTGCGGATATAGTCGAGCGCCTTCTGCACCTGCGGGTGATCGGGACGCCAGCCTTCGTAACCGAGTAATTCCAGAATCCGGGCGGTGATGTCGGCACACTCCGGGTCCAACATCGCGTTGTGGTCGGCGAACGGAACCTTTTCCAAAATGTTCTTGGTGCAGTCCTTGTCGAATGCCGCCCAGCCGCCATCTTTGCATTGAAAAGCCATCATCCAATTCAATCCGCGCAGGAAACACTCGTCGCGACGGGCGGGATTGTCCGTCGGGATCTTTCGCAGGGCCAGCAGCACCATCGCCGTGTCATCCACGTCGGGATTCCACTTATTTTCAAATTCAAACACCCAGCCACTGGGCTCGACGTCCACCGCATTTTTGTACTGCCAGTCGCCGCGGAAACGGATTTCCTTGGACATCAGCCATTCCGCCGCCTGTTTGATTTGCGGATGATCCTCCGGTACGCCGGATTCGCGCAGGCACATTGTGACGATCGCCGTGTCCCAAACGGGCGAAAGGCACGGTTCAATCCGCACGCTATCCGCCGTTTCATGCTCCAGCTTCTTCAACTCCCGCTCCGCGCGCCTCACCTGCGGATGATCATCGGGATAACCGAGCGCCTTGAGCGCGATGAGCGCGTTGAGCATGGCGGGATAGATGGCCGCCAGGCCATCCGAGCCCTCGAAACGTTCCAGCATCCACTGTTCGGCTTTTTTCAAGGCGCGTTTGCGGAAGGGATGGATGCTGTTTTGGGCGAACCACTCGGCAAATTTGTGCAGGCGGTCGAGCCACAGGAAAAAATTCCGCCACGACAGCCGGTCAGGGTCGGGTGGCAGAGCCAGGTCGCGCTCGTGAAATCCCTGCGGGTAGAGTTCGTCAAGGGTGACGTTGTTTTTCGGCCGGCGCGTGGGTTTGAAATGATTGATGATGGCCAGCGGCACGAGCATGGCGCGTGACCAGTTGCTCATGTCCCAGAAATTCACGTGAAACCACTTCCCGATAAGCAGCACTTCACACGGGATCGTCGGAACATATTCCCACGGGAACAACCCCAGCAGCGCGAGATACAACTTGGAGAAGGTGTTCATCCGGGGCACACCTCCCAGATTCAACGCCACGCCGCGCGCCCGCAACATGCGGGGGTCCGTGACGGCCACACCCGCGAGTTTGAGTGCCAGATACGCCTTGATGGTGGCATTTACTTCAGCCGGCCCTCCGTGGTAGATATTCCAGCCGCCGTCGGCCAACTGCATGGAAAACAGGTGGTTCGCTGCCTTGCGCTGCCATTCCCGGTCCACATTCCCGTTCCAATGGTGATACGCCACCATGTCCGAGACGAGGGTGGAATCCACCATCAATTCACCCACCCAATAGCCCTCCGGCTTTTGGATGTTAAGCAAATAATCCTGCGACCGCCGCAAGGCGGTTTCCCAGGTGGACCTGCTTTGGGTGCCGAATTCGGGTTCTTGCTTCAAGTTCCCGATTAGGCTGGGTTCAGTCGAAAAAGACACACGGGTAGCCTGTAATTCTGAGCTGAAAGTGTAAAGACGATAATCCGCGGCACTTTTGGTAATTACCAAAATTACCTCGCTCAATCGGAAAATCTCACTTCTCCACAACCGGATTGGGGAGGTGCCGCTTGGGCTCATAATGCACACCATTTAGCGAGCGATCTGGGTAGGCATTGCTGCTATTTTAAGGCAATCCCCTGCGCCCAATTATGTGGAATCCGGCGACAAATCCAATCTGGTCGCCGAGCACACTCCCTCCCAAAAATTTCCGGGCAGCAGGATTCGGTAAGCCTGATTGACCTGATTTCGTCCCCAACCGGTGGCTTCGGAGCTTGATTTGAACGGGGCATCAGGCGGTGCTGTGGCAAGCCAGTTCAAAAAAAGTTCGCTTCACGTGCCATAAATCGGGTACACCATGCGGCCCGCGGTGAACTGACCGCCGGTTTCGATTGAAAAACATGAGCAAGCAAGTGCTGAGGTTTGGATTGCCCAAGGGCAGTTTGCAGGAGTCCGCGCTTCAGAAAATGGCGAAGGCGGGCTGGAACGTTTCCGTGAGCAGCCGGTCCTACGTCCCCTACGTGGATGACGAAGAACTGGCCATCCGGCTGATTCGCGCGCAGGAGATCAGCCGGTATGTCGAAAATGGCGTGCTCGATGCGGGCATCACCGGCCATGACTGGATCATCGAGAATAATTCCAAGGTTCATGAGGTGGGCGAGTTTGTCTTTAGCAAAGTCAGCCGTCAGCCCACGCGCTGGGTGCTCGCCGTACCGGAACATTCGCCGATCAAGTCGGTGAAGGACCTCAAGGGCAAACGCATTGCCACCGAAGTGGTGAATCTCACGCAACGCTGGCTCAAGCAGCATGGCGTGAAGGCGGAGGTGGAGTTCTCCTGGGGCGCCACGGAAGTGAAGGCACACGAGATGGTGGATGCCATCGTCGAGGTGACGGAAACCGGCGCCTCACTGCGGGCCAACAAGCTGCGCATTGTCGAAACTCTGCTGACGTCCTCGCCACGATTGATCGCCAATCACAAGGTTTGGAAGAACAAGTGGAAGCGAAAAAAGATCGAAACGATGGCGTTGTTGTTGCGCGGCGCGCTGGAGGCGGAATCGAAGGTCGGCCTCAAGATGAATATCGCGCAGAAGAATCTGCAGAAGCTGCTCGCCAGTCTGCCGGCGCTGCGAAATCCGACCATCTCCCAACTCAGCCAGCCGGGCTGGGTGGCGGTGGAGACGATTATTGACGAGGCGGTGGTGCGTCATTTGATTCCGCAACTGAAAGCACACGGCGCCGAAGGAATTATTGAATACCCGCTGAACAAAGTAGTATATTAACCGCGAAACCTATGGGTTCACTGAAAAAACGCCGCAAGGCGAAGATTAACAAACACAAACGGCGCAAGAAGCTGCGTCAGCATCGTCACAAGAAGCGTACCTGGCAGAAGTAGTCTTCCGGCCGGGGCGTTCGTCACCATGCCACGCCAGCGGCGGAATCCTCCGCCGCTGCGCGTGCTTTGTTGTACAGCATGAGCCGCCACTGTTTTTACCCGGTTGCCGTTCTCGGTTTGAGCGTCTGGCTCATCGCCGGGTGTCGCACCATGCCCGTGGTCAGCGGCAATGATGGCGCTGATCCGGGCGCAAAGCCCAGCGCCCGGAAGGAGAGTGCGCGCAAAGCTGCCCGCAACGAAGAAAGCGAATTGCGGCAACGGGCGAAAGCGCATGCGCACTACGCTGCCGGCGTCATCCACGATCTGAACGAAGCACCGGAACTCGCGCTGGCGGAATTCACCCAGGCAGCGCAGGCGGATCCGGACAACGAGGCGCTGACATTGGAGGTTTCGCGGCGGCTACTCCAGACCAAGCAACCGGAGAAAGCATTGGAATTGTTGCGACTGGCTGCGGCGCGACCCAACGCATCGGGCATGGTGTTTGCGCGATTGGGATTCGTTCATGCCCAGCTTGGCCAGCATGATCAGGCCATGGAGGCCAGCCGCAAGGCCATCAACAAAATGCCGGATGCGTTGGTGGGCTACCAGAATCTGTTCCTCGCCTATCTCCAGACCAGCCAACCAGAGGCAGCGCTCAAGGTGCTGGACGAGGCGGCCTTGCGCCCGGCGACAAACCCGGAGTCTCTGATGGCCGTGGCCGAGCTGTACGCGAATTACGCGATGCAGTTCCCCAGTCAGCGCGGGGAGGTTCACGCCAAAGGGCTGAAGGTGTTGAACCGCGTGCGGGAACTGACGCTGCCCTTGCCCCAACAACGCCTCAAACTGGGCGACGGCTTTAATTTGTTTGGCGACACCCAGACCGCGGCGGAGATTTACCGCGAATTACTGCGGCCCGACAGTGAGTTTCCCTCACTGCGGCAAATTGTACGCGTCAAGCTGGTGGATATTTACCTGCGGGCCAATGACCACGGGCGCGCGGCCGAACTGCTGGAGGAGATATTGCGCGACGAACCCTCCAACGCGCAGGCGCATTACCAACTGGGCCGCCTTGCCTATGAAGCGGAACGCTGGGCCGAGGCGGTGGCGCGATTCAAGAGTGTGATGCTGTTCAATCCCAACTTCGAACAGGCCCACTACGATCTGGCTGCGGCGCAAATCGCCCTCGGCGATGCCGGAGACGCGGTGGTGGTCCTGGATCAGGCCCGCGCCAAGTTCTCCTCCAACTTCGTGGTCGAGTATCTCCTTGGCGTGGCGCACAACCGTGAGAAAAACTATGCCGACGCGGTGCAGCATTACACGGCCGCCGAAGTCATCGCCATGGCCACCGACACGAACCGGCTTAATCAAGGATTCTATTTTCAACTAGGCGCCGCATTCGAGCGCCACGGCGACCGCCAGCAGGCGGCGCGCTATTTTGAGAAGTGTCTTGAACTGGCGCCGGATTTCCATGAAGCCATGAACTACCTCGGTTACATGTGGGCCGAGCAAGGCGAGAACCTGGAACGGGCGCGCGACCTGATTGTGCGGGCACTTAAGGCCGAGCCGGATAACGAAGCATACCTCGACAGCATGGCTTGGGTGTTGTTCAAGTTGAATCAACCCTGCGAAGCGCTGGCATACATGCTCAAAGCCGTGGCTGCGGCCGAGGAACCGGACGCCACACTGTTCGATCACTTGGGCGACATTTACGCCGCGTTGAATGAACCCGAACAAGCGCGCGAAGCGTGGCGCAAATCGCTGGCCGTCGAGCCCAACGAGGCCGTGCAGAAGAAACTTGGCGCGGCGGAAACGGAATGAGGCTGAGAAGATGGACCTGCGAGCAAAACAAATGTTCGGCTGGGCTCCGAGGCGAGAAAACTGACGGGCTTTGTCACTAACCACATGGACTATCGTTTTGAAAAGCATTACACGCGCGAGGAGGCGCAGGTGCTGCTGCCCCAGGTGCGCCAATGGTTGCAGCAACTCAACCATCTGCGGCGCGAACTTGAGCGTTTTGACAAGCGCCTGAGCGGCCTGATGAATCCGGGGCAGGATGTGGGCGGGGAGTTGGTGAACAACTGGATTCGCGCGCTCGCGGATACGCAGCAGGTGCTCGGCGAATTTCAATCGCGCCAGATTTTCATCAAGGATCTCGAACGCGGCCTGTTGGATTTCCCCGCCATCATCGGCGGACGGGAAGTTTTTCTCTGTTGGGAACAGGACGAGGAAAGCATCGAACACTGGCACGATCTGGACGCGGGCTACGGCGGACGGGAGTTGTTGTAGGCAACGGCCCGCAGCCCTGTGATGACCAGCGATTACTCATGATTCAACAGCGCAACGGGATGATGGTTTCTGACATTTTCAGTCGGATATTGATGCTTCTGCTCCTCGGAGTTTGTCCGTGGCTCAGTGAAGCGCAGTCAAACGCGGCGACCTCCGAAACGGCAGCAAAGAAACTCTTGATCATCGCGCCGGATGCTTTCCACGGCGCGCTCGTGGATTTTGTGACGCACAAGCGAGGCTTGCTGCCGACGGAACTGGTTTCGCTGGAGAAAGTTCTGCGCACGACTGCCGGTGTGGATGATCCCGAGAAACTGAAACGATTTCTGTATGGCGAGTGGCGGAAGCATTGGGCCGGTTATGCGCTACTGGTGGGCGACGTGGATGTGTTGCCGGTGCGTTACATGGTGCTCGACCGAGTCACGCCGGCGGCGTTCGATTACGCGTTCTATCCCAGCGACCTTTACTATAGCGATCTGGCCAAGGCGGACGGTTCCTTCGACGATTGGAACTCGCAGAAAGACACCTTTCACGCGGGTTACTTCGGGGAGGTGCGCGGCGAGAAGAACAAAAATGACCCGATCAATTACGATCAAGTGGATTACCAGCCGGACTTGGCGGTGGGACGCTGGCCGGTGAGTACGCCGGAGGAAGTGCGTGTGGTGGCGGCGAAGACGGTGACTTACGAACAGAGCGTCCTGGCCAACACCAGTCCGCATCTGCGCCGCGCGGCATTGTTCGCCGTCAGCGGTTGGGTGGACACACGCGGATTGCTGGATCGCGTGGCGGCGAGACTGGCGGGCGATTGGGAGATTGAGAAAAGCTATTACTCGGATGCGCGCCGCCAATCCGGCACCCCGCCGCCGGATCGCGCGCAGGTGCGGGAATTGTTCAACCGCGGTCTGGGCCTGGCCATTCACACCGGTCACGGCCAGCCGGATTCGTGGGAGCAAGCTTTCTTCCTGCGCGACCTTGATCGCATTGCCAACGCCGACGCATTGCCCGTGGTCATGTCGGCGGGTTGCAGCACGGCGTATTTCGCGCCGCTGGCGCCGTATGATGGTTACGTGGATGTGGAGGGCAAGGAGCACATTGGGACGGACAAGAAACAGGTCTTCACCGCGCCGCCGCCGCCACCGTCACCCTATCAGCGCGGGCGCTACAATCCGACCGGATTGGGGGAACAGATTCTCAAGCGCAGCGCGAACGGCGCGGTGGCTTACATCGGCTGTAACACCGGCAGCCAGCCGTGCGGGCTGACGCTCGTCGAAGGATTCGTCAGTGCATTAGCCGCGGCCAGTGAGCCACGCCTGGGGGATTGCTGGGCCGAGGCCATCCGGCATTACTACGCGAAGGAACGGCTGGAAAGTTTGAAACCGACTGCCGATTGGTATCCGCCGAGCATCTTCTTTCAGGGCATGAAATTCATGATGTTCGGCGACCCAAGCCTGCGTATGCCGACGGTTAATCCGCGCTGACCTTGGCGCGAAAACTCTTTTTCTCGCTGTGGCGCGCCTTCGCGGCGAGCATCCGATCCTTGGCGCGGCGTGAGCGTTTGCGTTTCTGGCGGCGAATTCTTTCTCGCTCCGCGCGCTGGGTGGCCACGTAGCCCTTCTGCTTCTCCTCAATCTTGTCGAGCAACAGCCGCCGCGCCAGGAAACGGTTCATGCCCTGATACCGGGTGGTCTGGCATTTGACCCGCAATCCGCTGGGCCGATGCAGGAGCATGACACAGGAAGAACTCTTGTTGACCTTCTGCCCGCCGGCGCCGCCGGAACGCACAAACGTCTCCTCAATGTCACTTTCCTGCACGCCCAGCGCGGTCATGCGTTGCGCGAGTTGGGCCAGTTTATCGGCGGATGGAAGCACCAGGCTCATGCCGGGAGCTTGAACTCATTACCGGCGGAAAGCAAACCGGTGATTGTGGTGCTTCACGGTTTGGAAACGAACGGATTGCCCTTCAGATAGAACCGCAGATGCCGTTTCGCCCAATGCTTGGCGTAATCCACTCCAATGCGTGGACGCTTGATGATTTTTAATGATTCGGTTTTCGCAGGATTGGCGATGAAGAAATCGTCGCTGAGCAAATCGTGACCGTCGAGGCGCTTGTCAATTTTCAGGGCGCGGCAGAGCAGCCCCGGACCGCATGTGCGGCCTTCGACGTTTTGCACCGGTTCAATCGCCCGCAGCAGTATGGCCGAACCGTGGCCGGCACGTTCCGTGACCACGTTCATACAGTAGTACATGCCATAAATGAAATAGACGTAGGCATGTCCCGGTGGCCCGAACATGACTTGGTTGCGCTGGGTGCGTCCTTTCGCCGAATGGGCCGCAAGATCGTGCGGCCCAAGATACGCCTCCACCTCGACGATCCGGCCTATCCGTTGTACGCCGTTTGATCGGATGACGAGGTGTTTGCCCAGCAACTCCCGGGCAACCAACCCCGTGTCGCGGTCGTAAAATGAACGCGGCAGCTTTTGCACGCCGACAGCTTGCCAGAGCAAGCACGTAATGCAAAGACGCCTGACGGTTTCCGTCCGCGTGTGGAGTATGCGGGTTAGAGCCTTGCCAGTTCACCCCTGCGCGCCCAGACTTTCTCGAAGGCCTTGACATATTGGTCCTCCAGTTCGGGAGCGTCTTCGTAGAACAAGGGCAGGTGCAGCGCGGTGCGGTTAACCTGTTCCGTGCCGCGAAGGGTTGCGGGAATGTTGACCGGGTGATGCCACCACTTGGCCTGCGAGTAGAGCTTGAATTTGTGCTGCTCAGGGTAGCCCCCGGAGAATCCGCCGAACCTCACGCCTTCGGCCTGAAGCGCCTTCAGCGCCTGGTTGCGCGTAAACCCGGCTTTCTTCTCATCGAGCAACAGCATGTTGATCGCGTAATAGACTCGCTTCATGTCGGACCGAATCCACGGTTCGCTCAAGCCCGGCAATTGCACCAAACGCTCATTCAACCGGCGCACCCGGCGGCTCACGGCGTCGTTCATCGCATCAAGACCACGGAGTTGCACGCGACCAATGGCGGCGGACAGAGGATGCATACGGTATTTCTGGCCAAAGCCCGTGCCGTCGTATTGACGATACGGACTGTTCTCCGGGAACGTCGGCGGGGCTTCATAATGGCCGAACGCCGTGGCCCGCTCGTAGTACTCCCTCGATTGATAGATCCCCATTCCGCCTTCAATCGTCGGCATCACCTTGGAGGCTTGAAAGCTGTAAATCGCCATGCTGCTCAACGTGCCTACTTTCTGGCCGCCAATGGAGGCCCCGTGCGCGTGCGCTGCGTCTTCACAGACGATCAAGCCTTTCGCTTTGGCCCAGTCGTTGATCTTGTCCATTTCACACGGCATGCCCCAGGAATGCATCGGCACCAGTGCGCGGGTGTTCGGTGTGAGTTTACGCTTGGCATGCTCGAGATCGAAGCAGGCCGTCTTCGGGTCCAGATCAATGAAGATGGGCACGAACCCAAAGAAGCGCATCGGCGCGATGGTCGCGAAAAATGTGTATGACGGCACCATGATCTCGCTGCCGGGCGGCAGGTCGAGCGATAGCGCGAAAAACATGGCGGTCAGCGCACTCGTGCCGTTGATATGCGATTTCACAAACGGCGCCTGGAGATATTCTTTCCAGTCCTGCTCGAAGAGCGGCAGTTCCTGGTAAAACCGATTGCTGTCGAGGATTGAACCTACAGCCTTCTTTTCCGCTTCCGTGTAGCGCGGCCATCGGACCAACGCATTGAAGCGGTCATTGGGGAACGTCACCGACTTGCTGCCGCCGGCCACAGCCAGCGTTTCTGTTTTGGTCTGGCCAAGGCCCGGCGTGGCGACAGCTAAGACGGCAGCGGCGGTGGAACTGGTCTTGAGGAATTCCCGGCGCGTGACGACGGGCCGGTTGGAGGAAAATGAGTTCTTCATTGGGGTGGTCTTTCGGTTTGGGTAGTTCAACATTGTTTCAGCGCAGTGGTAATAGGGCAGGGGATTCAACAATTCGTTCGGATCTCCAGTTCGTAGAGTTGCGCCAGCGTCTTCAGGTGACGCGCGAAGTCGCCACAATACAGCACCGGATGCGGGCCGCCATAGACGCTGCATACGTCGGTCACACCTTCTATCTTGACCAGTGTGCGTGTGGCGCAGCCGCCGGTTGGCGGGCTGGCAGGCGAGGAAATCACCTCCCCGCGCCAGGCATCCAACTGATTCTTTCCGCTATGATACTTGCAGAGCGTGACGGTTTCACCACGCGGCCATTGCACGTCCAGCGCCAGCGTCTTGGGCATTTGATGGAAAAACGGGCGCAAGTCATAGGCCGTTTCCTTGCCGCGCGGGCCGTGCAATCGCGTCGTGCAGGTGCAATGCGATGCGAAGTAAAGATTCTGCTCCGTGTCGAACTCGGGATTGTGCTGAAAGCCGCCCCGCCCGAAACAGTTCGCGCCCAGCATCAACGTGAGCGTGGCGTTCAAATCATTTTCGCAGCCGCACGGCACAAGATTGCCGTTGTTCAATGCAAAGCTAAGACACGGTTTACGATGTTTCAGCATCAAACACTCAATGGTGATGGCGTCGGCGTCGTGAAGCTCCATGATCTTCTGGACGGCGGCATGGGAACGCACGGCGTCGCGAAAGGCATCATGGCTCATATCCGTGACTCGCCGTGCCCGGCGGCGCACCGAGCGTGCGAGCCGCTCCATCTCCGAGGACACCACCACTTCGTCGAATATCCGGTTGAAGTGATCCGTAGGCACGCCGTGAATGGGCATCCCGAAGAACGGTTCGTTGGCGTCGGCTTCCTGTTTGAGGCTGCCCGAGACACGCAACAAACGGCTCTGGCGCATCCGCGTCATCGCGTGGACTGCGCGTAATCCGCGTTCGAGCGCGTCCCAATTCTCGATGGAATGGATGTATTGCATCCGCGGCGCGGTGCGGAAGTATTCCGGCGGCAACTGATGATTCGCGCCCACCGGCTGGTAGAGAATGATCGGACCTTTCCACGCCTCAAGGATGGGCCGCAGCTTGGGGCTGAAACTGTTCCAGAAATTGAACAGTAACAGCGCGTCGGGTTTCGCGGTTTCGAGGCTGTTAATGAATGCGCGAATGCCCGCGTCGGTGTAAATGGCCTGGTTCTCAAGCGCGAGCGTCACTTCAAGGTCGCGGGCCAGCTCGCGCAATCGCGTGAGGAATTTGGCCTGCTGTTGTTCCGGTGCGAACTGGTTACCCGGCCAGGTGAACCACTCGTGTTTGCTCCAATGATCTTCATTTTTGCCGGCCAGCACGATGTCCGCGGGCGGATAAAAGAACGCCCCCCGAATCAGCCCCGGTTTCTTTTTGCGCAGCGATTGATTCAGGCTGCCGGACGCGGCGGCAAAGCCTTCCAGTGGGAAAATCGTCAGCGCGGCCAGTGCAGCGGCGGATTTCAGGAAAGTACGGCGGTCATGCTGAATGTTCATGGTGTGAATATCTCCCTCAGGGATGAGCAATGCCTTGCTCCTCTGATGCGACCCGGATTAGCGAGTGAGCCCTGTCTGTCCCGACTCATGCCGCAAACTTATGCCCGCGGGAGTCAGGGGTAAACGGTAAAAACTTAGAACGCCGCGTAAAAAACCATCGCGGGCCTCAAAGCCGGACGCGGTCCGGCGGGCCAGATCATTCGCCGCCAACAAAACTAATTTGCCGAACACACGGCCCGGATGAACTATCGCGCGGTCGCCGAGCGCGGCTGGGCGATTGGCTCCGGCCCGGTGGAGTCGGCCTGCCTCCAAGGGCAAGGCCGGTTCAAACGCAGCGGCCTATTTTGGACGCCGCTGGGCTTGCGTCACCCGTGCGCCTTGATCGAGGCGCGCCAAAACGGTCACTGGGATAACCTATGGAATCAGTAAACCCGGGGGGGACCTACCAGAGGCACACGACAAACCTCCCGGAAGAACATCAAATCCTCGCGGAGTCTTCGATCACCAATTATTGTAGGATCATCAATTCCGTGGCGACGAAATTCACTGCTGTGCGGCAAGCGCCTTGTCCGAGCAGCAATGTCGGGCTTCATTCAAGTTAATTGGACATCGGTTCGGAATTTGCGAATTCCGACCGATAAAGGTCAGATGCACCGTCTGGGGTAGTTGACGCAATTCAATGCGTGTTTGCCCCGTGGGGAAACCAGTTGCGTCGGGCGCAGATTTCTCGTATGAAACACCCATGCAGATGTCCAAGTATTTCTCCCTCCTTGGCGCGGCGGCCTTGCTAGCCGGCGCAACCAACCTCCACGCCGAAACCGAGGCGCAAGCCCGGGCCCGCGAGGCGCTCCGCCAGAAGATGCTCGAACTGGACGCCCAGCAGCAGCCCGCGCCGGGTCGCGCCGCGCCGGCAAGACCTCTGGCGCCGGCCTCCGCCCCGCCTCCGGTGGAGCCCGTGCCGCGCCAACCAGTATCACCCGTTGCCGCGCCCGCGCCCGCGCCTGTGGCTCGGATATAC
>JACZKP010000045.1 GCA_014860005.1 Verrucomicrobiota bacterium
GCAAAAAGCCAACCGGAGCGGCCGGGAATGCCAGCAGCGGCCCGGCGAGCGGGCCGCAGACCCTCGGTATTAGCAGCGACCGGGGACCGCAATAGTTTCCACTCCTTCAATCGGTTTTCTAAGTCCGACAAATTCCTAGGCGCTCAAGATGTTCCGGCGATTTGTGCCAGTTCCCGCGTCCACTTCCGGCACCACCAGAGCGGGATGAATCCAAACACCCCGAACGAGCAGTCAATCAGCCGCCACCAGAACGGAATGCCGCGCAGGGCGCCTACCCAACGGGAAGAAAATCAAGGGCACACTCAAGTTGACCCCCAACCGCTAGTGGGTTTAACTTGCCGCTGTGACGCACGAGGTTGAACCATTCCAGCAACCAATCCGCAAGGTGGTTGGCCGTCCGGCCACCCCCGGCCAGCAGCTCGCGCGTGCGGAACAAATGCTGGCCTTCGTCCGCAAGTTCGCCCATGAATCCTTCGCCCGAACCGAATCCGACCCCTTCGCAGTTCGAAAAGCTGTTGGCCGACCTCGCCCGCAGCGGGGTTGATTTCGCCGTGGTGGGCGGACTGGCGGTCATTCTCAACGGCTACCCGCGTCTCACGCTGGATGCGGACATCCTCGCGCACAACTCGCCGGACAATCTCCGCAAGTTGCTCGACTGCCTGAAAAACTGGGGTGAAGGCTGGGCGCGCGAATTGAGCCTCGAAGACTTCGCGATTGAAGAAGGCGCGATCCGCGTGATGGAGGAATTCGACCTCGACATCTTCGTCCGCATGAAGGGCAAGACGCTGGACGACTTCCGCGCGAACCTGCGCCATCTCGATTCCGACGGCGCACGTATCCCCTACCTTGCGCCGCAGGATTTGATTTTTCTCAAGGAAGGTTCTTGGCGAGAGAAGGACCAACTCGACGTGGCCGCCCTCAAGGAAATTCTCACCCGGGAAGCGAAGAAAAGTTGAACCTCAAGCGGCGCGGGACAGCGCGGCGCGACTTTCCAATTCGCCCGCCCACTTCCGGCAAAACCACAACGGCACGAAACCAAATACGCCGAACGAGCAGTCAATCAGCCGCCACCAGAACGGAATTCCGCGCAGGGCGCCGAATACCAACGCGTAGGGAATGACCAGCACGCAGGCGATCATCCCGAATGTGAACAACCATTCGTTGCGCACCGGATCCCGCAGCGCGCCCACGAACGCGATGGCAATTACGAAGTGGCCGAACGCCAGCCAGTCCGTCCCGTAAAACAGCAGCGGATGTTTTGCATTCACGTCCTGCAAGGCTTCGCGCGCCGTCAGCAGCCAGCGCCCCAGTTCACTCGTCGCGTTGGCGCTGGTTTGTCCTTCCAGTCCAAACCAGTTCACGAGCAGATCAAGTTCCCAGTTGAGCGGAATGGCTGTCACGCCGCTTACCACGAGACCGATGATGAACAGCCAGGTCAGCGCCCGGATTCGGCGGCGCAATAGTTTTTCGCTTTTCATGTTTCAGCCTTGCGCTCGAGCGGCGACGCGGAGGCGCAAAGCTATTTTGCTGGCGCATTGGGGAAAACTTCGACATCAGGCTTTGGCGCATTCGTGCGCGCCAGGTGACCATGTTTCCAGAAAGCACCGACGCTCTTCGCTTGGGCAAGAATTTCGTCCCAGTGCTCGATATTGTAGAGACTAACTTTCGCCTGACGACGCACATCGGCGTCCGCATCGTCGAGCGCCCGATTCAAAGCAGGCAGACATGCGCCGAGGTAAGTGTCGCGAGACGGGGGGCTCATTTCCCTAACGACGTAAAAAGCCGACATGATCTCGCAGCGGTGGGTTTGGTTTGTGTCCGCGAGGGCGTTCGTCAGCACTCGCACTGCAGGAACACCAATTGCACCAAGAGCGTATATGGCGCGCAACCCTCTGTCCGGCTTCTGATTGTCTTTCATCATCGCTTCAAGTTCCGGGATTGCTGGAGCTGCATTGGTGTTGAGGATCACGAATCCCAAGTCCGCCCATTCGGCGTTCCTTGCCGTTGGACCGATAATCAAGGATCGACCGTAAACTATATTGCCCTCATCGAGTGTTTTGCCCTCCACCGGCCGAGTAGCGAGCTTAAGCAGTCCTTTGCGCCACGACGGGAGCTCGTAGCGAAGCCAGGCCAAGAGGCAGGGCAGTGCGTTGGTGCCGATGGAGCGAACGGCCAGTTCGGCTTCAGCACGAGTAGCTGCAACACGAGCCTCTCTAGCACGAAAGGCTGCGACACGTTCGGCTTTCGTGCTAGCGGGTTCAGTCCGAGAGCCGGAAAGCACTCGTGCCATGCGGTGAATCTCCATCCATTCCGAGAGACTTTTTCCCTGATGGCGTGGCTCTGGAATTGGTTTCTCCGAAAGGCGGGCACAGGCCAACGCCGCGATCATAAGGACCACAAGCGTCAGCATGGTGACCGCGATGGTTCGCAGCTTTGTCCTCACGCACGCATGATGGAGGTTTTGCGTGACCGAGCAAGCGGACATTGCGGTTCATGTTTCAGGTGTTTGCTTGAGCGTCGGTGACAATGGTTGCGGTTGCTGCAAATGCGTCAGCGCATACAACAGCACGTAAGCGATGAACAAAAAGATGGCGAACAGCACGGGGAACGCGAAGGACGTGGAGTGCGCAAACGGATCCGACACCCAGTCGGTGATGCCTTGGAATAGTTTTCCCGGTCGCGCCACAACATCCCAACTGTTGACGCGCACGAAGCGGCCCAGATACACGCCCACGCTGCTCAAACCCGCCACCATCGCAATGAACAGCCAGCCCGCCACCCGCCCGAAGCTTCGCGTCACCACGGATTGCATCAGGTACAGCGAAAGGAAACCCAGCACCAGTCCCGTGAGCGCGCAAATCAGGATCAACATGAGGTCCACCCAGAAATGCGGACGGAATCGCGTCGTGAGGTGGATCAGGTCGGTGAAGATGTAGGGCGCGTTCGGAAAGAACAACAGCCACACGCCAGTCAGACCGGCGAGGCGCCAGTTGCGGGTCTGGCCGTTTCTGTGAAGTTCACATACCAGCAGCGCGAGCAGAAGCGGCAGCCAAGCGAGGAACAGATTCCAGAGCAGAAAGGTGTAGCGCAGGTTTTCGGTCCAGAGAATGCGTGCGAACACCAGCGCCACACTGACCGCTGAGGCAAACGCCAGCGCCAGCACCGGCACAAGAGCTTCGTGCTTCAGAAGCAGGTTGTGAATTCTCAGCCAGCCGAAGCGCAGCACGCCCTGTCCGTCGTGCCCGGCAGGGAGGAAGCCATATCTGCGGGCCGTGTTCGCCACAGCCCAAACGAACGCGGCGAAACACGCACCCCAGAACAGGCTGTTCAAGGCGAGCAACAGACCCGAGGCCAGGCTGTGATCCCACACAGAATCCGGCAGGGGCAATGAGCGCGCCGGGTTGTTCAAGAAGTTGAGCGCAAGGGCGAGGCGTCTTTCCAGTGAGAGTTGTGGCAGCACTGACGCACCGCCGAAGCCAACCACTGATTCCAGCAGGAAGCGGCCAAACGCCACGACGTGCGCCAGACCGAGCAATGCCTGCTGCATCAGCCAATGGGCGAACCCCGCGAGCGCAACAATACAGAAAAATTTCATTTGTGGTCCTATGAGAACAATAGTCGTCGCACCGCCTCAAACACTGTTTCGTAAAAGCTTCCGCGGAAATACTCGCGGCCGATGAAACGGGTCGGCCCGGCGGGATCCCAGATGAACGGTCGGAGTAACCAGCATATCTGGCTGCCGAGAAACAGATTCCCCGCCAGCCATGCGAGGAGCACTTTGCGCGCGACTACGACGCTCCGCGTCCATTGCGTCAGGAGCGGCAGGACATGGACGTTGCCTGCCACGCCGGCGCTGGCGAGCAACACCGCCAGGGTCAATTGCATGAAACCATATTCCGGCGACGACAATTGCGTCGCCACACTCAGCGGCGGGGTGCTCCACACCACGAACAACGCCACCGGACTCAGCGCGCCCAGAATGACTGACGCCGTCGCGAAGGTCAGGAGCACGATGGTGAGCGATTGCCTGAACGTGGCGTTGAAACCGAGCAATGGCGCGAGCATACCGTTCAACAAACCGTTGCCCAGCGTCGTGAGCAGAATGACGAGCGGCAGCTTGATGCCCGTGTACAGCGCCTGCCACGGGTCGCGCCAGCAACCCATCACTGCGCCATACACGCCCGCGCCGAACACGGTGGCCGTGATGCAGAACCAGACCAGATTCGCCGGACGCTGCATCACCCATTCGCGCAGCCGCGTTGGTTCGGCGCGGAGAAACGCGGTGGGCGAGTTTGCGCTGAAGGCTGGCGCTGACATGGGTGAGCTTACGGCCGAGCTTTCCATCACGGATTAAACCGCGGAGACAGTTCTTCAGTCGCGTGACGAGTCAATGGAGGACTTTAGCGAATCGCCCCAGTGGCTCAGGAAGAACTTTTTCTCCTGCGGCAGGAATGTTTCCGCCGTGCCGACGATGGGCCGCAGCGCGGTCGTCATTTGCAGCACAACGAGCACGAAGATCACCACCCAGGTCATCAGACCCGCGTTGGACCGCGCTTTGGAGTGGGAGAAGCCGGTTTCCAGGAATCGCAATCCGAACACAGTCGCGATGCCCCAGAACACCAGATGCAACGTGCCCATCCACGCCAGTGAATCGGTGGATTGCGAGAACAACCATGCCACCGGCGCAAAACCAATGAGCAGCAGAGTCATCAGCAACAACAATCCCGTGACCAACCCGAAGATTTCCACCAGCCGTGCCTGCGAACCGCTCAAGCACGTGAAAATGTAAAGGCTCGGCAGACAGATCAGGGTGGCGAGCAGCAGTCCGCCGGCAATCTTGACCGGCGCGGCCCAGATTTGGTCGCCATAGGAAAAAGTCCCGACTACCACGCCATAGAAGGCGGCGCACAGCACACTGATAAACAACATCGCTGCGACCAGCCGGCCTGATCCGGGCTGGCGCAGTTGATACATGACGCGGCGCGGCTGGCGCAGCATCGCCTCGGCGGCCGCCAAGACGTTTGGGATGGGTTCGCGTTCCTCGGGGCTTTCACCCAGCGGAGCGCGCACGGGATAAGTCGGTGTCGGTAGTTGTGGCGGAATGGGGCCGGTCGGATTCAGGTCATTCATGGTGTGGATTGGTTGCAGTTCATCGTCAGTTGATTCCAAGCAGTTGTTTGAGCGTCGCGAAAACGTTCTCGTAAAAGTTTCCCTGCAACGCGGTGTCGCGCAGAAGCACCACCGGCAGATGCGGAGCGCCGATGAACGGTCGCGCGATCCACGTGAGCTGGCTGCCGAGAAAGAGATTGCCTGCCAGCCACGCAAACAACACGCGGCGTGCAACGGTTTTGCTGCCGCCGAGTTGTGTGAGCAATTGAAAGAGTCGCACCGTGCCCACGATGCCGGCGAAGGCGATCACCGCTACGTGCAGGAGTTTGATGAAGCCGTAGGTCAGCGTGGATTTCACGTCCGGCGTCATCGGCGGCGCATTCCAAACCACAAAGGCGGCCAGCGGACTGAACGCGCCGAGCACCGCCGCAGTGATCGTGAAACTCATCAGGATGGCCAGCAACGACTGACGAAACGAGATGTTCAAGCCGAGCAATGGCGCGAGCATGGCATTGAGCAGCGCATTGCCGAGCGTGGTCAATAGGATGACCAGCGGGAACTTGATGGCGACGTAAAAACCTTGCAGCGGTTCGCGCCACCAGCCCATGGCGGCGCCATAAAGCCCAGCGCCCAGGAGGATGACCGCCACATTGAACACGATCGTGCGGGACTCTCCCGGCTTCGTCCAGAGCAGGAGCTTGTCCGCCTGCCCTTGAAGGAGGGTGCGCAAGTCGAACCGCCCCGCGGTGGCGCTGGAAAAGTTCATCCGATGCGTTCATTCGACACTCAACAGTTTGGTCCGTTCAATCGCCCGCCGGCCAAGCTGGACCACCGGCGCGGCCATCAGCACCAGCGCGATGCAGAACAGCGGCCAGTTGAATTGAGCCGGCAGGACATTGCGAATCACATCTACTCCCTGGTCCGCAACGCGGATGGCGTCAGCCATGAACACGTAGAGCGCGAGCACCACCCCCACGAAGTTCAACGCCCAAGCGCGCCATTCCAGAAACGCGGGTCGCGGCGAATGCTCGAACTGGCTGACCAACGTTCCCCAGACAATCATAAGCATCGCGATCAACACCGGTGACAGCACCGGCCCCCACCACGGCAGCGGGATGAGAAATAGAATGTCCCAGTCGAAAAGCGAGTTCGGCCAGCCGCACATGAGCTTCAGGAAGACGTAATAGAAAATATCCCAGACACCGAAAGCCAGGAGGGTGTAACCGATACGGTCGCGCCAGGTGCGACCGGCCAGAATGCCAACCGTCACCAGCATAATCAGCGTGGCGGCCTCGCGAGCCAGTTCGACCGCGCCGAGGTCGCCGACGAGGGGAAGCGGATTTTGCTGATGGGGTTGAATGCGATCAACGAACGTTCGTAGGTAAAAGACAACGGCTGATTCCAACCATGCCATGGCGACGGCAAAGATGGTGACGGTGAGCCACCGTCCCCAGTCCGGTGTGTATGAATTCGAGTTCATTTCGCAGGTTGAAGTTGAGTCGCTGCCGATTTCGCCCAAAGTGCCGGCACACCTGACGATTTGGGCACGCGGCGAAGCGAGCGCACGAAACGCAGCAATTGCCGCGTTACCTCCGAATAGAATTCCCCACGCGAGCCGCCAATGGCTCTCAGACACGGCGCGTGATTTACCCACAGCATCGTGCCTGCCGCGTAGCCGCAGAGGAGAAATTGAATCCGCCAAAGCCAGCCGCGCAATCCTGGTCTCGGAGACCTGCTGTCAGCGATGCGTTCGCGTTGAAACGCCACATGGCCGGCTTCGTCGCGCAGAATCAATTCGCACATCGCCGCCAGCGGGCCGTCTGGTGAATAGGCCCGCAGCATCCGGTAGTATGCGTTGCTCACCAATTCCGTGAGCGTCAACACTTGCAGTTCAAATCGCACACCTAGCACGCGGCGACACAGGCAGAACGCCGTGAAGCTCCAATGCGAAGTGATGATGCGCCCGCCAAACCTTTGCACCGCGCAGCCTAGCAACCGCGCGTGTTCCACCTCTTCCGCGAACCAGGAGTCCACAATTTTGCGCATCTCTAATGTGCTGCCCCGAAAGCCTTCGGCATCATAGGCGATGAGCGAGGCCGGCCCGCCACCGTCGCCCAAGCGGAATTGCTCAATGGAGCGCAGCATGGGCGCGAGCATGCCGGGTGGAACATTAACGGGTGCGCTCCAGTCCGGTTCGGGGCGGTTCTGCCGGTTGCGGGAGAAATGGGTGATCCATTTGTCGTAGTTCATAAATTCTCATCGGGTGTGACGTTGCACCGGGCATTCATGGCCGTTCAACTCCGGTCCCGCGCATACCAGTCAATGTTTCGGGTGAGATAGATGACGACCGCAAGGACCGCGAAAAGTCCTGCCGTGCCGAACAGCAGCGAGTAATCCTGAAGTTGGAGTGTGACATACAGGAAAGTGTAGATGGCCGCCAGCAGACCGGTGAGGATGAGAGTCCGCCGACCACTTTTGAGCACCTTCGCGCAGTAGAACGCAATAAGCAGCGTGGTTACGGTCGCGCCGGCCAGATAGGAAAAGCCGAAGGAAAGAAACTCCGAAAGTGACAGCAACCCAAGATAGAACAGACACAGTGCTGCACCGACCAGTGCGTATTGAAAGGGGTGAATCCTGAGCTCTGACAGGATCTCGAACAGAAAGAACGCCGCAAACACGAGCACGAGAAATAGAACCCCATACTTGATCGCTCGTTCCGTGTTGCGGTAGGCATCAATGCCGGAGAGAAATGTCACTCCAAACAAGGAACTTGTTGCGATCCCTGGATTCAATCCGGCCGAGGCGTCCTGATCGGTCCAGTACTGGCCGTAATCCCGTCCGTAGTGTGAAACCTGCCAGGTGGCCGTAAAGCCTTCGTCGGTAACATTACGTTCCGCAGGGAGGAATGCGCCGCGAAAACTCGGATCCGGCCAGGGCGATGCGAGTGTCACCCGGTTTTCGTCGCCGATGGGTGCAAAGTTGATGCTGCTGCTACCGTTCAATGTGAGTTTCAGTTGAAAGGGGAGGACGGCGTCGCTGCCACGTAAATCGGCGACGCTGGCGAACACGCCTGATTGAAAACCCTTGAGCTTGCTTCCTGGCAAGAGTGGATGAGCCGTTGCAGCCCAACTCAGATTCAGCGTTTCCTTTACCCCGCGCAGATCAGGAATGGCAAACGTGACGAACGCCTCGTCCCAGAGGACGTCCTGCTCGCTGATTCTCAAACGAGAGAAATCCGGCCGCCGGAATTGACCGGATACTTCGAGTTGTCCGGCATACACCACCGCCTGATAAATTCCCCTGCGCAGCCGGCTGGGCTGGATGGTGCCATTGATCGCGAGTGTCGCGGGAAGGAAATACGCGTTGGCGAGAGCGGTTTCCAGCACTTCAATCCTCTCGGTCTTGCCGCCGCCAACCGGTTGTTCCTTCCACGCCTTGAAGGAGTAACGATAAGGCACGATGAGGACCGGGCCGATGATATTCTGTTCCCGGCCCCAGGTTGAAGTAATCTCGGCCACTGCTTCGTTTCGCCGGTTTAACCGTTCACTCAATACGGAGCGAATCATGACCAGTGGGATCAGCAGCAGCAGGATCAGCAGGGCGACACCGCCGATTTTGAAGAGCGTGGCAAACCGTTTCAGGAAAGGCCATGGCGAAGGAACTGGAGGAATGTTCATAGTGGTCAAGGTTTGGGGTTTGGCTCATTAAGTGTGATGGGAATGGAAATGTGCAGGCTGTGGGGACGCAGCCGGGTTGATCGCGAACTCGTGAATGCGCCGCTCCACCTCATCAATCAGGTCATCCGGCGTGGAAGTGCCGGCCGTCAAGCCGACCACATCAACCGCTTGAAACCAATCAGGCCGCAAGTCCGCCGCCGTTTGCACATGATGCACGCACGCACAGTGGCGGCGGCAAGTCTGGACCAGCTCGTGGGTGTTGTTGCTGTGCGCGCCGCCGATGACGACAACAACATCCGCTTGCTGCGCGAGTTCAACCGCTGCGTGCTGACGTTGTTTGGTCGGCTGGCAGACGGTGTCAATGAAGCGGACCTCGGAATGCGGGAAGCGTTGACGAATCAACAGAACCAGATGGCGCACCCGCTCCACCGGCTGAGTGGTCTGCGCGGCAATTCCAAAGCGGGCGCGTTCCTTGAGTCGCAGCACGTCCTGCTCACTCGAAACAACGTCGAACTCCGCGAGATCTTCCGTCAGACCACGAACTTCCACGTGGTCGCGCTTGCCGATGATGACGGGATGAAATCCATCCCGCACAAGCCGGGCCACGGCCTGATGCGCCACACGCACCAGCGGGCAGGTCGCTTCAATTACAGTGAGGCCGCGCTCGCGCACGGCGTTCATTCGTTGCCCGGAAGCGCCGTGGGCGGTGATCATCACGGTTGGCGTGGCCACATCCCGGGCTTCGTTTTGAATCTGGATGCCGCGGGTGCGCAATTCGGCAAGGACGGTTTGGTTGTGAACCAGATCGCCGAGAATGGTCAGCGGCCGGTCTCGCGCGGTTTGGCGGGCCAGGTCAATGGCATCGCGCACGCCAAAGCACATGCCCAAATGTTCTGCGCGGAGGATTTTCATATTTAGCTTTGTATCACAAAGTAAAAGACCATGCGGATTTAAGTTTGTTCAAAAAACCTTTCACTTAGGCTTGGATTGCTGGACGATTTGCTCCAGCAGGTTGATGTGTTCGGCGAACGCCTTGCGTCCGGCAGCGGTGAGCGAGCAGGTGGTGAGCGGACGGTTGTTCTGGTAGGACTTGGCCACGGAGACGTAACCCGCCTCCTGCAATGTGCGGATGTGCGTGGTAAGATTCCCGTCGGTCATCCCAAGCGCGTCGCGCAACTCGGTGAAGGAAAGTTCCGGCGTGGCGGCGAGCATGGACATGATCGCCAGCCGCCCTTTCTCGTGGATCACACGGTCGAGCTGGAGGAAAGGTTCGGGGTTCACGCCACATTCTTTCGCTTCTCGGTCAGATAGAGATAGGCGCCGTAGGCCAAGTGGCCTCCGCCGAATGAAACTCCCATCAAACAATGGGCAAGGACAAGGGGCGGCAAGGCGTCGGACGTGCTTTTGATTGCCAATATTACCGATACGGCCAATCCGCTTAAAAGGAAAAGCCAGCCAAACAGCCGAATGCCTCGCGGCATAAAGAACCCGGCTCCGTACAGCGCCAAACCGTACAACACCATCCAGATTGGCAGCAGCCACCAAACCAGTTGGGTATCCTGCACCGCAACGAGCCGAAAAACGGAGGCCGCCATCAAACCAGCCAATAAAGATGGCAGCATTGCCTGCACAACACGCCGCGCTGGGGGCGACCAAAATGGTTCTCTGTCCTTGATCGCTTGGCGGCGCGCCAGCAAGAATGCGCCAGGCCAGCCAATCAAGTTGACTGCAAGCCAGTAGGTGATGAACCCGCTGGCCGATTGAATGGCGAAGAGCCAAGCGCCTGCCGCCGCCACCAAACCCAAGATGCCAATAAACAGTGTGATCGGCGCGAGCGCGCGGCGATAGACCGCGGAGCGTTCCATGAGGGTGCGAATGACTTGAAGATGTTCTGCCGCCGCTTGCTCATTCATGGGAACACTTTGCGCGGCAAAGTGAAGTTGTGCAAGAAGATTTTTCAAACCTGTGACAGAGGGGATCGAACGGCGGCGAATTGCAGGCTGGCGGGCAGGGTCCTCATTTGTCGGCGACGGGGTGATGCGTCGTCTGACAAAGCACTCCTTACCTCGTGCCCTACAATCGAATTAGCGCACTCCCGGCTGGCGCGCCATCTCGACATTTCGGCACCGTCTGACTATTGTACCGGCATGGCTGCAACCGCAACCCCGGAAGTTCTCCCCGACCTCGGGCAAGAGGAGCAAACCGGATCGAAATCCGATCTCGAGCCCGCCTGGCTGGTCATCTGCTGGAACGACCCGGTGAACCTGATGACCTACGTCACGCACGTGTTTCAAAAGGTGTTCGGGTGGCCCCGGCAGAAGGCGGAGTTCCACATGTTGCAGGTCCACAAGCAGGGCAAGAGTCTGCTTGCCCGCACCACGATGGAGCAGGCGGAGCATTACGTTCATCAACTTCAGAAATACACCCTGCATGCCACCATGGAGCGCGAATCGTGAAACTCATCCGCGCCAACCAGCAGGAGTTTACTTTCGGCATTGGCCGCCGTGAAAAACAGTTGCTGTTTCAAATCCTGCAACTCTATCCGCTGGTGCCGCCGGCTCACTACCGGCTCACTCGATCGGGTGAAGGGCCGGTTCATGACGAAAACCAGCGCCTGCTGGAAGAATCGCTCGCCGAGCATCGGCGCGAAAACCGCCGCGAAGTGCAGGCGATGCTCAACGAACCCACGCGCTTCCGCGAAACCAAGGATGGCCTGCGGTTCTCTCTCGCTGCTTCGGAAGTGGAATGGCTGCTGCAGGTGCTCAATGACGTGCGCATCGGCGCCTGGCTGGCGCTGGGCGAACCCGAGGAATTGGAGCTTCCCGAAGTCACGCGAACCAATGCGCCGTATATCCTGGCGCTCGAGTCGGCGGGTTATTTCGAGTCCGCGCTCCTGGACGCGCTGGGGGGCAAAAACCCACCGCGTCCGAAACACTGAGCGCGGCAACCGGTGCTTCTGCCATGCCCGCTGTTACCCGTTCACCGTTGCGCTTTCCCGATCCGCGAGTTGCTGACGATGAAGGATTGGTGGCTGTGGGTGGTGACTTGTCGGTGCCGCGGCTGTTGCTTGCATATCGGAGCGCCATTTTTCCGTGGACCGTGAATCCAGTGTCGTGGTGGTCGCCGAATCCGCGCGCCATCTTCGAACTCGAACGCTTCCACGTCCCGCGCAGCCTGGCGAAATTCCTGCGCCGCGCGCCGTTCGAGGTCACCTGCAATCGCGCGTTTCGCCGGGTGATGGAAGGATGCGCCACCCCCGGCCCGGGACGCGGGGGCAGTTGGATCACGGCGGAGTTTATTGAGGCTTACACCCGGCTGCATGAAGCCGGCCACGCGCACAGCATCGAGTGCTGGCAGGCCGGCGAGTTGGCGGGCGGCATTTACGGCGTGAGTGTGGGCGGCTTGTTCGCGGGCGAATCCATGTTCCATCGCGCCACCAACGCATCCAAGGTAGCGCTTTACCATCTGGTCGCCCGGCTGCGTGAGCGGGGCTTCGCGTTGTTTGACATTCAAATGATCACGCCGGCGACGCGACAATTGGGCGCGATTGAAATCTCCCGCGACGAATACCTGGAAAGACTGGCCGCCGCGATGAGGTTGAATTGCCAATTTGAAGACCTTGCCACTGAGTGAAAGTCGGCGTGCCCGATTGTGGATGGTGGATTGCTCGCGCTCGCGAGTTGCGGTAGCGTGACTGGGTTCGATTGGCATGTCGTAGTTTATGGTTTATCGCCTTAATTCTGTTCTGAGGAGTGTATTGATCCTTCTGCTGCTGGTGTCGGCCGCCGGGGCGCAGGTGGTCATCAATGAATTTCTGGCCAGCAACCAAGCTGTGCTCCCGGACGAGGACGGCGAGTTTTCCGATTGGATCGAACTCCACAATCCGACGGACACGCCGGTCAATCTCCACGGCTGGTTTCTCACCGACACCGCGAACAACCTGACGAAGTGGCAATTGCCCAACACCAATATCGTGGCGAACGGCTACCTGATAATCTTCGCCTCCAACAAGAATCGCGCCGTGCCGGGCCAACCGCTGCACACCAGTTTTGCGTTGAGCGCCGACGGGGAATATCTGGGGCTGGTGCTGCCTGACGGGCAAACCATCGTGTCGGAATTTGCCCCGGCATTTCCCGCGCAGTTTCGCGATGTGTCGTATGGCTTGTGGGAGGGCGAGGAGCGTTACTTTGCCACGCCCACGCCGGGCGCGACGAACAGCTCGAATTTCTACGCCAAGGTGGCGGACACCAAGTTCAATTACGATCGCGGGTTCTACGAGTCGCCGTTCAATCTGGTGATCAGCACCGCAACGGAAGACGCCACCATTCGATTCACGACGAACGGCGCACCGCCGAGTTCACTCACTGGGATGATTTTTGCCGGCCCCATTCCGATCAGCCGGACCACCGTGATCCGCGCGGCAGCGTTCAAGACCGGTTACGCGCCCTCGGATGTGGACACGCAAACTTACATTTTTCTCGACGACGTAATTTATCAGTCCACGAACGGACTCGCGCCGCCCGGCTGGCCGGCGACCTGGGGCGCCAACCGCGTGGATTACGGCATGGACCCGAAAGTGATCAATGATGCGCGCTACAGCGGAACGCTCAAGAACGACCTCAAGGCGATACCGACCGTGTCGTTGGTGATGAAGCTGGAGGATTTGTTTGACGCGCGGAGCGGTATTTATGCGAACTCGACGCAGACCGGCATAAACTGGGAGCGACCCGCATCGCTCGAACTGATTTATCCTGACGGGAAGGAAGGTTTTCAGGTGAACGCGGGCATCCGGATTCGAGGAAATTTCAGCGCCAGCAGCACGTACCCGAAACATTCCTTCCGGGGATTCTTTCGCAGTGAGTATGGCGACAAGAACCTCAAGTATCCGCTGTTTGGCGACAACGGCACGGACTCCTTCCCGGGCGGGGTGGACCTGGCCACGTTTCAGAATCACGCGTGGGCCAACTGGGGGAATCCCGGCGGCACCAATGCGCTGTTCCTGCGCGATCATTTCGGACGCGATACGCAACTGGCCATGGGCCATCAGGGCGAGCGCGGCATATACACGCATCTTTACATCAACGGCCAATACTGGGGCATCTACAGTCCTTCGGAACGGCCGGAAGCTTCGTTCGCCGCCACGTACTACGGCGGTCAGGAGGAAGATTATGATGTGATCAAAGCCACGGGCAACACGGAGGGTTACGTGATCGAAGCCACGGACGGCGACATGGAAGCATGGGCGCGCCTGTGGCAATACGCGACCAACGGGTTTGCGTCTGACGCGGCGTATCAGCGCGTGCAGGGCAATCACCCGGACGGCTCGCGCAATCCGGCGTACGACATACTGGTGGATGTGGAAAACCTCATTGATTACCAGTTGATCGTGGCCTACACGGGCAGCCGGGACGCCCCGGTCGGTGCGTCGGGCACGAATCCCAACAATTGGTATGGCATTTACCGGCGCGACGGCTCCATGGGCTTTCGCTTCTTCGTTCACGACTTCGAACACTCGCTGCTGAATGTGAATGAGAATCGCATCGGGCCGTACATCGCCGGCACTCCCGGCACGGGCGGGGGATTGCCCAAGAGCAGTCCGCAATACATCTGGCAGCAACTCCAGCAGAATGCTGAGTTCCGGATGCGCGTGGCGGATCATGTCCACCGACATTTCTTCACCAGCGGCGCGTTGACGGTGGAAGCCTGCCTGGCCCGCTTCAAGGAGCGCACCAATCAGCTTCACCACGCGCTCGTGGGCGAGTCCGCGCGCTGGGGCGACGCCGACCCGAATCACGATATCGCCTACACCCGGGACGATCACTGGCTTCCGCTGGTGGGCCGGATGTTATCGAATTATTTACCGCAACGTTCCGACATCGTGCTTAATCAACTCAAGGCGAAGAATCTCTACCCCAACGTGGTGGCGCCGTCGTTCAATCAGCACGGCGGCAACGTGACCAACGGCTTTCCCGTGACCATGACCGCGCCCGCTGGCACGATTTACTTCACGCGCGACGGCAGCGATCCGCGCCTGCCCGGTGGCGGCCTTTCGTCCACGGCCCAGACCTACACGGGACCGGTGGCGTTGTCTGAGAACGGAGCGGTGAAAGCCCGCGTCCTGAGCGGTGGAACATGGAGCGCCCTGAACGAAGCGACGTTTCTGATCCTCCGGGACTTCACCGGACTGTTGCTCACGGAGATCATGTATCACTCGCCCGATGAAGGTGAGGTGGATGGCAATGATTTTGAATTCCTCGAATTGAAGAATGTCAGCAGCGAA
This sequence comes from Verrucomicrobiota bacterium, assembly GCA_014860005.1. The sequence continues at coordinate 15,067 of JACZKP010000045.1, forward strand.
GCTCTCGACCTCAGCGGCGTTCATTTCAGCAGCGGGATTCAATTTGCCTTTGCCCAGGGGACGATTCTGATGCCCGGCGAATTCCTCGTGCTCGTGAGCAATCCCGCAGCGTTCGCCAGCAAGTATCCGCTCGTTGGCGTGGCGGGAAGCTATTCCGGACGACTGGCCAACGGCGGTGAAAAACTCACCCTCGCAGACGCGGCCGGCACTCCGATCATCTCGCTGACTTACTCGGACAAAGCCCCGTGGCCGGTGGCGGCGGACGGCCAGGGATTTTCCCTTGTGCCGCGCAATTCAAACTTGAATCCCGACGCAAACGATGCCGCCAACTGGCGCGCCAGTGCTTATCTAGGCGGCTCGCCCGGCACGGATGATCCCACCCCCAGCCTGCCAGCCGTGGTGATCAGTGAAATCCTTGCCCACACTGATTTGCCGCTGTTGGATGCCATCGAGCTTTTCAATCCCACCGACGCCGACGCGGATGTCAGCCATTGGTTTCTTACGGACAACCGGACGGTGCCATTCAAGTTTCAGATTCCAGCGGGCACAGTCATTTCGCCCGGCGGCTACGTGGTGTTTACGGCTGATCACTTCAATGCGAATCCCGCCAGCCCCGGCAGCTTTCTGCTCAGTTCAACGGGAGAAGATGTTTATCTTTTTTCCGCGGACGCCGGCGGCAGCCTGACGGGGCACAGCGACGGCTTTAGTTTCGGCGCCTCCGCCAATGGCGTGTCCTTTGGCCGCCACGTCACCAGCACCGGCGAACCCAAGTATCCCGCACAAATCATCACCACTCTCGGCGCCGCCAACGCCGGACCGCGCATGGGTCCGGTCGTCATCAATGAAATTCGTTATGCGCCGGTGGCGGGCGAGGAGAAATTCATTGAATTGAAGAACATCACCGGTGGCCCGGTGAAACTCTTTGATCCGGCGCTCCCGACCAATACCTGGAAACTGAACGGCGTCGGTTTCACGTTTCCGCCGGGTGTGGAGTTGCCCGCCAACGGAATGGCCATGCTGACCGCGGGCGATCCAGTATCATTCCGCAACCGATACAATGTTTCAGCCACGGTGCCTGTATTTGGCCCATGGTCCGGCCTGTTGCAGGGTAACGGAGAATTACTGCAATTGCAACGGCCCGATGCGCCCAATATTGGCACGGATGGGGAGGTGACGATTCCTTACATCACCGTGGACGAGGTGCGTTATCGCGATCAACCACCCTGGCCGGTGCTGGCGGTTGAATCCGGTTCTTCTCTGGAACGCATCAATGCCGCCGCTTACGGGAATGATCCAATCAATTGGAAGTCGCGTCACCACGGCGCAACGCCTGGTCAGGAAAACGATCTTCATCTGCCGCCGTTGGTCAACGCGGGAACTGATCTCCAATTCACGACTGGCACTTTTCCGCTTCTGGTGCCGTTGATCGGATCCGTGCTGGATGACGGCCCGCCGGAGAAGCTCACCATGTCCTGGAGCCTGGTGAGCGGCCCGGCGGAGGTGTTTTTTACGTCCCCCACGCGGGCGGAGACTTCCGTGTCGTTGCCAAAGGCCGGCAGCTATGTGTTGCGGCTCAGCGCCAACGACGGCCAATGGCAGGCGCAGCACGAGATGACCATCCAACTCAATCGAGTCGAATATCCGGTAACGCTCATTCCCACGAATGCGGTCTGGAAGTATCTCGACAACGGCAGCAACCAAGGCACGGCGTGGCGCAATCCCGGCTTCAACGATTCCACTTGGGCGTCCGGTCCGGCGCAACTGGGCTACGGCGATGGCGACGAAGCCACAGTCATCAGCTACGGCCCCGCCAGTACCAACAAATTCATCACGGCCTACTTCCGCAAAGTCTTTCACGTTCCCGATGCGCACGCCTTCTCGGCATTGACCGTAAGCGTGCTGCGGGACGATGGCGCGGTGGCTTATCTGAACGGAACCGAAATCTTCCGGAGCAACATGCCGGAGGGAACGGTGACCTACACCACGCTGGCTTCCAGTGTGGTGGGCGGGGCGGATGAGAGCACGTTTCATCCGATGAGCGTAAACCCCGCGCTGCTGGTGAACGGAAACAATGTGCTCGCTGTGGAGATTCATCAGGCCAACGTCACCGGCAGCGATTGCAGCTTCGATCTGGAATTAAGCGGCTTATCCCTCGGCACGAATCAACCACCCACCGTCAGTGCGGGCAGCGATCTGGTCATCACCTTGCCGCAACACGCCGCGTTGCACGGGTTGTCGGCGGACGACGGTTTGCCACTGGTGCCGGGCGTCCTGGAATTGACGTGGAGCAAGTTCACCGGCCCCGGCAATGTCGTGCTTGCCAACTCCAATGCCGCCACCACCAGCGCCAGTTTTTCCGCGTCCGGCATTTACAGTCTGCGCCTGACCGCCCACGACGGAGTGTTTACCGCGTCCGGCTACCTCAACGTGTATGTGTTGCCGGAAACCTTTGTGTCCTGGGCGGCGACATTCTTTTCAGCCGCCGAATTGAATGATCCTGACTTCGGCGCGCTCGGAGCGGACCCGGACGGTGACGGTTATACCAACGAGGAGGAATACACCGCCGGCACCGATCCGCGCGATGCGCAAAGCTTTCTGCACATCGAGGAATACGCCAGCGCAACCCCGGGCGGTCTGGCCATTCGTTTTACAGCCGCGCCCCGCCGGACATATTCCGTCCAATACTGCGACGTGGCGAGCGACGGTGGTTGGAGCAAATTGACGGATGTGGCGGCTGAAGCAGTCGCGCGGCCAGTGGAAATTGTGGACTCAGTCTCTCCAGTCTCGTCCCGTTATTACCGCGTTGTGACGCCCGCGCAGCCATAAGCCGCACAGGAACAACCGCCCTCCGATTGGGAAGCGGTTGCACTTGTAACGAGACAAATGAAGTGCCGGGAACTTCGAGCATTCCGCCGCAGCGCGCCAACAATGGCGCCCGCCGCGAGGTTGCGGCGGGTTGCCAGAACCTCAGGCTGTCGCTACGGCTGCTCTCCGCGCGCGAGCCGGGCGTTGACATCCGCAATCACCGGCTCAATGTCGGCAAGGCTGTCTATGACATAATGCGCGCCGGCTTTGCGCAGGATCTCTCGCGTCTGCTCCAGGCGACGCTGGATTTCGGCCTTCGACAGGGTTGCCTCCTCTTGGAGCGTATTGATGTTCATATAATTGCTGTAACGTGCCACCCCCACCGCCCAGCAACCGGCGTTCAAACCTTCGCCTACGCCGCTGATCGTGTCGTCCACCTTGATGACCGATTCGATGGGCCAGGCATCCAGCAGGTCCAGGTTGCGATAAACCATGAACGGACGGGGCCGCGCGCCATGCACCACTTCGTCGCCGGCCACTGAAGCATCGGGCACATACCCCTGTTTCTTCGCAGCTTTCTCGAGCACGTCCACCATCGGTCGGGTGAAGCCGGTGGAACTGCCGATTTTGATGCCCCGCGCCTGCAACCGCTTGATGACCTTCGCCACGCCGGGCAGCAGTTTGGTGTAACGCGGCAGGCACGCGAGCTGCGCCGGAACGAAATCAGCGAACATGCGGTCCACGTCCGCCTGGTTGGGATACTTCCCGTGGATACCCTTCCAGCGCTCGCGAATCACCGGGTCTTCGGTGAGCGCCTTGATGTGGAGATCCTTCCGCAGGCCCATGGGCCCGCGGGCTTCTTCCATGGAAATCTCGACGCCTTGATTCTTGAACACCTCGACGAACACAACCGCCGGCGCGATGACATAGGCGTCGGCCGTCGTGCCGCTCCAGTCCAGGATCACGGCGGACACCTGGCCCTTGTAGCGGCGTTTGAAAACAAAGTCAGCGTTGGAACTCATACGGTTTGCTTCTTTCTATTCGGTATAGTTGGTTTAGGAAACCTTTGGGCCTTAATCAGGCGGCTCAATGGTTATGGCTGCAGAGCCTACTCGTATGACTGGCGGGAGTCGAGCGACTTATGACGACTGCAAACGGCGACTGCGCTGGCCAGCGTCTGCCGGCACGTCTGGCCAATCGGTGGATGCGTGGAGAGCACTCCGTTATGAAAGCCGTGCATGGAAGTGAGATTGCCTTCGCTTGAAGTTGAATACGCGAAGCATGGAATGTTTCTCGCTTGTCGCAGGCAATTGATGCGCTTTTGGGAGTATCACTAACGGAACCAAGGAGAGATGCGCAATCTTGTCCAAAAGGTGGACAAGGCGAGTTGTATTTCTGTCCAAAGCGCACCAGATTATTGGCCAACATTGTAGTATGAAGCTTCGAGCCTCACAGAGTGCCCTGTTTGCGGTCCTAACGACCCTGATTATGTCAGGGGTGGGGGAAATGGCGTCGGCCCAACAACCCCAACAGCGCCCTCGTGAATTCCCTCCCGGCGCATTGCGAAATCTCGAGCAACTCCCAGCCAGCCGCCTGCGGACAAGAATTGAGGGTCTTCCACCGGGGGCGCGGCAAAGGGCGGTGGGCTGGTTGCAGCAGTTCCACTTTACCGAACTCGATCTGGAATCATTGGAAACCGATTCTGAAGGCGGAATCTATTATGTGGATATGTTTGAATTTGAACCGGCAACCGCAGCCGCCGAAAGCGAGCCGCCCGTCAGCCAGGCTGCGGTGCCGGTCAGTCCGTTCCCGGCGAATCTGGTGTTCCACAGCCGGCCGGGTGCGCCTAATGTGTTGTTTCTGAATTTTGCCGGTGAGGAAGTGAGCGGTACCGCCTGGAATACCTCCCTTGGCCGGACGGTGATTCCCGCGTTGCCGTTTAGTTCAGACTCGGATTACTCGACTTTCAGCGACTCCGAGCAAACGGTGATCAAACGCGTCTGGCAACGGGTTGCCGAAGATTACGCGCCCTTTGACATTGATGTGACCACCGAGCGTCCGGCGTCATTTAATTCCCGAACCGCTCATGCGTTGATCACCCGGAATACGGATGCCAATGGTGATTCAAATCCTTCCTCTTCGGCGGGCGGCGTGGCCTATGTGAACGTTTTCGGCGGTGGCAGCTTCGCCAATTATCGGCCAGCGTGGGTCTATCACAATAATTTGGGAAACAGCGAAGCCAACATCTGCGAGGCAACTTCTCACGAACTGGGCCACAATCTGGGTCTCAGTCATGATGGAAAGACGGATGGCACATCTTACTACGGCGGTCACGGCAGCGGCGACATCTCTTGGGGTCCGATCATGGGCACGGGTTACAGTCGCAACGTGAGCCAATGGTCCAAGGGTGAGTATTATCTGGCCAACAACACCCAGGATGATTTGAGCATCATTGCCTCGAAGACGGCCTATCGATTGGACGACCACGGCAATACGCCGGCCACCGCAAGCCCGCTGGTCACTACCGGCGGGACGAACGTGGTTTCCACCACGCCGGAGAATGACCCATTTAACCTCAGTCCCGCAAACAAAGGTGTGCTGCAAAGCAGCACCGACGTTGACGTGTTCTCCTTCGTGACGGGCAGCGGGCCAATGCGGCTTGCGGTGAACCCTTGGATCATGCCGTCCGGTACGCGCGGTGGAAATCTCGACATCCTGCTCGAACTCTTTAACGAAAGCGGAATTCGCGTATTTACCAACAATCCTGCCAGCCAGACTACCGCCGTCATCCAGACCAATTTACCGGAGGGGCTGTATTTCCTATATGTCCGCAACACTGGCGTCGGCAACCCGCTCAGTTCGACGCCCAGCGGCTACACGGCTTACGCCAGCTTGGGCCAGTACTTCATCAGCGGTTATGTCACCCCTTCGGACTTTGTGGCGGCGCCACAGGCCGAGTTGCTGGTCACGGATCTCACACAAACGGGCAGCGGACTGAAATCGTTCACCGTTACCTATTCCGACAACCTGGGCGTGGATGTTTCCACCCTCGATAACGCGGATCTCCGCATCACTGGTCCAGATGGCTACAACCGAGCCGCGCAGTTCATTTCGGTGGACGTGCCCACGGACGGCACGCCGCGGGTGGTCACGTATGCAGCTGAACCGCCAACCGAGGCTGTGTGGACCACGGAAGACAATGGGACTTACACCATCTGGATGCAGGCAAATGAAGTGGGTGACTTGGAAGGAGCGTGGGTGGCGGCCACGCAACTGGGTCAATTTGAGGTAGACATCCCCACAGTGCTTCATGCAGCGAATATGAACACCGATCCCGGGTGGGTGCTCGAACCACAATGGGCTTACGGTCAGCCTGCGTACCCCGGCGCCGGCCCTGTTGGCGGCTTTACCGGCGCAAACCTCGTTGCCTATAATCTCAGCGGTAATTACGCAAATCAACTGGCGACCAAGTACGCCACGACTCCGGCAATCAACTGTGCCGGTTACACCAGCCTCAAGCTGAAGTTCCGCCGCTGGTTGCGCCTGCGCAGCAGTGACACCGCTCTGATTCAGGTGTCAACCAACGGCACGGATTGGAGCAATGTGTGGTCAACCACCCAGTCCGTATCCGACAATGCCTGGCAGGAGATGCAGTATTCGTTGCCAGACTGGGCGGCAGGAAGCCCGGCTGTGCAAATCCGCTGGGGGATTGGTTCCAACATCTCCCAAAATGACATTGGCTGGAATCTGGATGACGTGGAAGTGGTCGGTTATCCGAATCCGAACGCTCCGCCCGTCACCGCGACGCTCACGGTGACGGTCAACCATGCGGGGTGGGGTGAGGCCAGCCCGACCAATGTCGTTCAACCTGCGGGTTCATCGGTTCAGATCACGGCCCATCCGGCGACTTACTTTGTTTTCTCAGGCTGGGCGGGCGATGCTGCCGGTACGGACAATCCCCTGACCGTGAGCTTGAATGCGAACCAGCTTATTCAGGCCAACTTCAGTGAGATCGTCACGGCCAATTACGCGACGCCTCATTGGTGGCTGGCGGCGAATGGATATACGGACGATTTGGAAACTGCGGTGGTGACCATCGGGGCCAATGGTTTCCCTTTGTGGCAGTCTCATGTCGCGGGTCTGAATCCTAACGATCCTGACAGCCAGTTTCGTTTGGCCTTGGACCGCGCTGATGACGGCACGACTCACGTGTTGAACTGGAACACCGTGACGGGGCGGGTTTACACCGTTTGGTCGAGTGCGAATCCGTTCAGCGGTTTCACGCCGGTCGCCGGCGCCGCTACACTACCTTGGACGGTCCAAAGTCTTACCAACATCGTCAGCACCGCCTCCCCCGCAATGTATTACCGGGTGGAAGTGCAAAAGCCGTGATCTCGCGCCACCGCTACTGTGCGGCGTGACTGGCGGCAATGGTCGCTGGAACCCAATCAATTTCTGTGTCCTGGCGCGACCGAAGTCGCGGATGACGGTTGCCAGCCCCGTTGAGTACGGCTGGCTGCGTCAATTGTTCAGCAAGTTCTGCACGGAAATGCCGCGCAACTCGCACAAGCGGCGAATGACATCTTCAATGAGGTTGTTGGGGCAGGAGGCGCCGGCAGTGATGCCGACGATTAGCTTCCGTGCCGGCAGCCAGTCGCTGGTTTCCAACTCCTGCTGCTGGTGTTGGTCGTAGTGACGGATCATCTGGCGGGAAACCAGTTTCGACGCATTCTTGATGAAGTAGGTGGGCAATTTCGCCTCCCCCATCTCCGCGAGATGCGAAGTGTTCGAGGAATTGTAGCCGCCAATGACGAGCAGCACGTCCAGGGGATCGCGCAATAGTTTCTGCAAGGCGTCCTGCCGGTCCTGCGTGGCCCCGCAGATGGTGTCGAAAAAACGGAAATGTTTGGGGAGTTCCGCCTCGCCAAATTTCTGGACCATCGCGGCGCGCAGGCGTCGCTGGACCTCCTCGGTCTCGCCGCGGAGCATGGTGGTTTGATTGGCCACACCGATGGCGACGAGATGCCGGTCTGGATCAAAGCCTTCCGAATAGGCGCCCTTGAACTTCTCCAAAAATGCCGCCCGGTCGCCGCCGCGAACGATGTAATCGCAGACGTAGTCAGTTTCGGCCAGCGTGAAGACCACAAGATAATGACCGCCACCGCTGGCGAGGGTCTGGGAACTGGTGGCCTTGGTTTCCTCGTGCCACGCTTTGCCATGAATGATGCTCGTGACCTGGTCCTTGGAATACTGGCGCACGCGCTTCCAGACGCTCATCACATCGCCACAAGTTGTGTCCACCAGAATGCAACCCTTGTGCCCCAGCTTCTGGCGCGTGGTGACTTCCGTGCCAAACGCCGGAATGATCACCACGTCGTCACTGGTCAGTTCGGACAATTCCTGCTCGGTCGGCTTGTTGGAGATGGTTTGGATGCCCAGATTGCGGATTTGATCGTTCACCTCGGGGTTGTGAATGATTTCGCCCAGGAGAAAAATGCGTTTGTCAGCCGGAAACGATTTTCGGGCGGCGTAGGCCAGGTCAATGGCGCGCTCCACGCCGTAGCAAAAGCCAAATTCCTTCGCGAGTCTGATGGTCAGGTCCCCGGCAGCCAGCACATGACCGTTCGCGCGGATGCGCTCCACCAGTTCGCTCCGATAATGCGACAACACCTGCGCCTGCACTGCCTCCATGATCTCGGGGCGGCGAAGATTTATTTTCCGGGGTGCGCTGGGCGCATCGGTTGACATACCCTGACAGATTAACCCGCCTTCCCGTTGCGTCGAGTAGAAAGCCGGCACGGCTGACTGCGCAAACCGATGCCCACGTGAAGCAACATTCTCGCGATTTTTCAGTGACAAATGTGCGGCTGTCTGTCATAAGGTCCCTCGTAAAACCTGCTGTGCAGTTACATCATGAAATCTGGCACGCAAACTTCGTCACCGAAAAGCTCCACTGGTTGGGTAAGCAAGCCATCTGCCCCCCCATGCCCCATGGTGAGAGCATTCACCCTCATCGAACTGCTCGTGGTCATCGCCATCATTGCGATCCTTGCCGCGATGTTGTTGCCCGCCCTGTCCGGCGCGAAGAACCGGGCGCAACGAACCATTGACCTCAATAACAATCGTCAAATCATTCTGGCCGCGATGATGTATGCGAGCGACAACCTTGATCGGTTGCCGAACTCGGGTTGGGGCACGGCGTACCCTAGCTGGGCTTACGCTGCCGGCATTCCCGCCGGGGGAACGTCCATCACCGCTTTCCCGGTGGCCCTGTCGAACCAATTGAATTATTTTCGCCAAGGTCAGATCTATTCCTATCTTAAAAGCGAGAAAGTCCTGATGTGCCCGGCGGACAACAAGGTGGACTTCCAATTCGTGCAAAGGGGAATTCTCTTTACCAGTTACGTCTGGAATGGTGCGGTTAATGGATACGGGCCGGACACCACGCCTTCTTTCAAGCTGGCGCAATTCAAGCCGGACCGGGTGCTGCAATGGGAGGCGGACGAAAGAACCCCCTTCTTTTTTAATGACTCCTCAAGCTTTCCTGACGAGGGAATTTCACCCCGGCACGGCAAAGGCGCCACCATCGGGCTGTTCTCGGGTGGGACTGAAAGCATCAAGTTGACTAGGTATTACACGATGGAGTTTGCCGGCAACCAAGGCAGCCGCGGTGCGTCCATCCCTCCACTGATGCTGCCCAATCGGATGTGGTGCAATCCTGAAACCCGGAACGGTCTGCCTTAACAGCGCAAACCGGAGGTGAAAATGAACAAATCCAGTTTTGCCAAGCTTCTTTGGTCAGTGACCTTATGTGCCGTGGGCAGCTTTTTGTTGATTGGCTGCGGCAAGCCGGCGGCAGAAGTTTCAACTCCACCAGCGGTGACAGAATCGGCCCCTGCGCCCGGCACACCACCTCCGCAGGTGGATCCGAACATCCAAGCCCAGGCTGCGTGGGCCGATGCGCGCCTCAAGGAGGCGCAAGCCGCGCAGCAGTCGCGAGATTACGAGAAAGCGGCACAGGCGCTCGTCGCATTGCAACAGCAGAAACAACTTAGTGAGGCGCAAGCCACCGCCTACGCGAACCAAATGCGTCAGTTCCAACGCGATCTCGCTGGCGCGGTGGCCAGTGGCGACCCGCGGGCCAAAGCGGCGGCAGATCAACTGCGCCGGGCCTCCCTCGCCAGATAAAGAATTCCCACCCGCTTTGTTCTTTTCCAGCCTTTCACAATCAACCATCAACCTGTAACTCCTCTATGAGCACGAAAAGACATCCGAACTTCCTCCACCGTGGTCCCTTGAGTCCACAAAAAACCTGCCTGCTTGGTGTTGTTGCGGCTTTCGCCATTACTGGTCTGGCGTCTGCGGCCTCCATCGGTCTCAAGCTCGGCATTAACGGCGATGGCGGTCTGCAAAGTGCCGCAATCGGGGCGTTACTGCCCACCGATTTCGCCGGAGCGCCTGACTATGTCCAAGCCAACTGGAACATTCTGGGACGCTGGGGCGACAGTTCCGGCAACACGCCGTTTACCGTGATTGACAGCACAGGTGCCGCCACGTCAGTCATCATCAACTGGGACGCCAACAACATCTGGAGTTCGGGTGGAGGCGGCACCCCGGCGGACCAGGGTTTGCCGGACAGCAACTTGATGAACTCGTATCTGGATTCAAACGGGGCCGCGAACACTGATCTGGCCAACACGGTTTATGGCAACCCAGTCGGGAACAAGCCGTTGGTCTATATTTCCGGTCTTCAAGATTGGCTGACGGCTCAAGGTGCCGCCGCCTACGACGTGGTAATCTATTCCGACGGCAACAATACCGCAGGACAGGTGGGCCAGTTTTGGCTGGTCGAAGCCGCAGGCCCGACCTCTGAACTGACCTACGGCGATAACCTGTACTCGTCAGTGTTCATCTGTGACCGTGCGAATTTCATCACGACCGGTGTTTTTACCGGAGTTCCCGCTTCTGTTCAGGGAGGGCAGTTGGCTCAACGAGGAAACTTCCAAGGAAATTATGCGGTTTTCGAAAGTCTGACCAACAACTCCTTTCTGCTTCGCACCGCTGAGTTTAACTCGCGTTCCCCTATCAACGCCATTCAACTCATCCCGCGTGCCACTGCTGTGCCGGCAACCATTTACCCCCTGGCCGACGCGCCTGTGTATGCGGGCGGCACCGCCACGTTTCGCGCAACGGTTTCGGGGGCGCAGCCCATGACGTTTCAATGGCGGAAAGGCGGCGTGGACCTGAACGACGGTGGCAATATCTCCGGCGCCACCACCGCCACCCTGACCATTGTCAACGCCAGTGCGGCGGATGTTGGCGCTTACACGCTGGTGGTGACGAATCCGAACGGTGTGGCCACCAGTCCGGCGGCGCAACTTTCCATCGTCGCGCCCGTGGCCGGGAGCTATCCTGAAAAAATTGCCACCAACACCCCCTATGCCTATTGGCGGCTGAACGAATCGAGCGACACCAGCACCAGTTACACTCCCGCCTACGATTATGTGGGCGGCTTCAGCGGCACTTACGGCAACGCGGCGTTGAACGGCCTCAGTGGAGTTGTTGGCCCGCGTCCCGCCTCCTTCCCGGGATTTGAAAGCGGAAACAATGCGATGCAATCCGGGCGGCTCGTGCCTCGATCTTGGGTCGTGGCCCCACCGTTGGGCTTAACAACCAACGCCGTGACGGTGTGCGCTTGGATTCACCCCACCGCTGCCCAGACGGCGAATACTTCCGTCTTTGCGTCTCGGGATACAGGAACCAACGTCTTCACGTTCGGTTATGGCAACAATGCCAACAACATGATTGGCTATGCTTGGGGCGGTGATGGCGCCAGTTGGAATTTTGCCTCTGGCCTCGTGCCGTTGACCAACGCCTGGTCGTTCATCGCAATTACCGTCACCCCCTCGAATGCGGTGCTGTATCTCTTCAACGCCAGCGGCCAGCTTACCGCGACGAATACCCTGACTCACCCGGACGTGGGTTTCTCAGGCCTGACCACCATTGGTGTGGATCCAAGCAATGCCACCAATCCGTCGGATCGTGCCTTCAGTGGAATGATTGATGAAGTTGCCGTTTTCGGTCGCGCGCTGTCACCTTTGGAAGTGCTCGATCTCTACAAGAAGGGCCTTGGTCTGACGGCGATTGCTCCGGTGATTGCTACGCAACCCAAGTCGAAGGCGGTCTTTGCAGGTCGGTCCGTCACGTTCAATGTCGTTGCGTCAGGGGATCAACCGCTCAGCTATCAATGGCGTCGGGGCGGGGCTAACTTGAGCAACGAAGGCAATGTATCCGGCGTAAATACGCCCACCTTGTCCATTACCAGTGCCACGACTGCGAATGAGGGCAATTACGACGTGGTGGTACAAAACGTCGTGGGTCCAGCAACGAGCACAGCCGCTACCCTGAGTGTGATCGCTTCCAACGCAGCGCCGGTGGCGTATGAAGCCGTGCTGCGCGCAGCCAACCCGGTTGCCTATTGGCGACTGAATGAAACCACCGGGACCGCGGCTTACGATTACTGGAGTGGCAACATCGCCGAGCACATCAATACCACAGTTGGGGTGGAGGGGCCGCGACCTCCCGGCTTCACCGGCTTGGAATCTGGCAATGCCGCCGCCGCGTACGACGGCGTGACCACCGCCACGGATACCGGCGTCAGTCTGATGAACAATCGCTCCCAGTTTTCCATCATCGGCTGGTTTAATTCGGCCGGCCTCCAGACGGCACGTGCGGGTTTGTTTGGGCAGAATGATTGTGCCGAATTCGGTTTTCATGGCGCGGATATTGGCATCTGGACGCCGGGTGGAGGCTTTGCTTCGTTTGCCGGTCAGGGCCAGAACATGATTGTTCCCGGGCAATGGTATTTTCTCGCCGCGGTGGGTAATGGGACAAGCCTGACCCTGTATCTGCTCTCAACGGACCTGACGATGCAGACCAGCGCCAGTGTGACGACGACGAATTACGGCAGTTCGAGCTTTCCGTTCCGCATTGGCGGCGGCGGAATTCTCGACGCGACGGGCAATTACTTCATCGGCCAGATTGACGAAGTGGCGTTGTTCGACCGCGCACTCTCGGCGGGCGAGGTTTCCGACCTCTTTGGAGCTGCCTTGACCGGTGGAGACTTACCGCCTGCCATCAGTGTGCAGCCGGCTTCGGCCACGCTTTATGCGGGTCGCAACGCCCAACTCAATGCGACTGCCGTGGGTAGTTCGCCGTTGGGTTATCAGTGGCGCAAGGATGGTCTGAACGTCAGCGACGGCGGAAATGTTTCAGGGGCGACGACGCCGAGCTTGAGCATCACGGGTGTGACTGCCGCCGATATGGGAGATTACACGTTGGTGGTGACCAACTCGGCTGGTACCGTGACCAGCGTGGTGGCGACCTTGACCGTCATTACTCCCGCGGTGGGCAGCCATGAATCGAGCGTGATTGCGGCCAATCCCATTGCTTATTACCGGCTCAATGAAACCGGTGATACGTCTGCTGGCACACTCCCCGCCTTTGACTACTGGGGTGGACGCACGGGCACTTACGGAGCGGCGGCGCAGAACGCGTTTTACAGCATCCTCGGTCCGACGCCGGCGGATGGCTTCAGCGTGTTTGAAAGCGCCAATGCCGCGGTGCAGACCGTTACCGCCACAGCCAACTCCTTTGTCACGGTCCCGGGCTTGGGCGTCACCACCGACACGGTGACGATTACTGCCTGGGTGAATCCGGACAGCTATGTGACCCGGGCCGGAATCGTGTTTGCCCGCGCCGGTCAACCGGCCACCGGCATCAACTTCATCGGCACGGGCAATCTGAACTATCACTGGCTGGATACCGCCACGACCTACAACTGGGATTCCGGCCTGAACGTGCCGCTCAACCAGTGGTCTTTTGTGGCGCTGGTGGTCGAACCCACGCAGGCGACGATGCACCTGCTCAACGCCAACGGCGTGCAAAGTGCCGTCAATGCGGTTACCCACGCTGCCCGGAACTTCTCGGACAACATTCGCATCGGCGGAGACCCATCCGGGGATGCCCGCACTTTCACCGGTCGGATTGACGAGGTGGCGTTCTTCAACTACGCGCTAACACCGGCCCGGATTCTGGGCCTCTACCTGGCCGTGCCCACGGTGACGTTGAGCGTTGAGTATGCCGACGGCAACGTTACGCTGACCTGGCCGGAAGGCACCTTGTTGGAGGCGAATTCTGTGACCGGACCTTACACCACCAACAACGCGGCTTCGCCTTACGTGATTCCGGCGACCGGCGCGCAGAAATACTATCGCGTCATTGTGAAGTAGTAATTGTGCGAATAGTAAGTTAATCAGTTCCACGGAACAGCCGGGGCGGAGATGCCCCGGCTGTTTCCTTTTTGGGAAGTTGTGAGAGAATGGAGGCGATGTTGAAAGTTGTCAGGGATTGCTGTGCCGGGGGCGTTTTGAATGGAACGCTTTGTCTGCGGGCCTGGTTTGTGGCCGCCTGCCTCGCGCTGGGACTCGTGACCTCCACCGGCGGAGCGCGCGGGGAGATTGTCATCAACGAGATTCACTATGATCCCGACGTCAAGACCGAGCCGGTGGAGTTCATCGAATTGTTCAACGCTGGCGGCAGCGCGGTGGACCTATCCGGCTGGCGCTTTTCTGCCGGGGTGAATTTCACATTCCCCCAAGGCACCAGCATCGGCCCGGACAGTTATCTGGTGGTGGCCCAGAACCCGGCGGCGCTCCAGAGCAAGTTTGGTGGGAGCGCGCTGGGACCGTGGTCGGGCCGCCTGAGTAACGAGGGCGAAACCATTGTCCTGCGCAATGCCGCGAACGAGGTGGTGGACGAGGTGGATTACCAGCGTGGGTTTCCGTGGCCGACGGTGGGTGACGCGCCGGGTTACTCAATCGAACTGATCCATCCCGCCCTGGCCAACGACGTGGGCGGCAGTTGGCGCGCTTCCGTGACGCGCAATCCCCTCCGCGAGACGTTCACGCTCATCTCCGACCGCTCGACCTGGAAGTACTTCAAGGGCTTCAGCGCGCCGTCATCGCCCGCGACGGTCTGGCGCGCGTTGGGTTATTCCGACGCGGAGTGGCTCACGGGCATTGGCCCCATTGGCTACGGAGAGAGCGCCAGTTTCCTCGGCACGATTCTCACCGACATGCGGAGCAACTACACAACCGTGTTCTTCCGCAATACCTTCGTGGTGACGAATGTTGCGCAAATCTCCGAATTGATTCTCGAAGCGAGTTATGACGACGGCTTCAAAGTCTGGATCAATGGCATAAACGTGCTCAACGCCAATATGTCGTCCGGCGAAGTTCCGTTCAACGGCACGGCTGGTGCGGCGCGTGAGGATCTCTCTTACAACCGGTTTACCCTTGGTTCGCCGCAGTCGTTTTTGGTCACGGGCACAAATGTCATCGCCACCCAGGCCGCCAACTCCAGTCTCGGCAGCAGCAGTGATTTCTTCCTCGATGTCCGCCTGCTGGCGAGCGTGGGCCCGCCTGGCCACGGCCCAACGCCCGGTGCGCTCAACTCCGTTTTTGCCACCAACGCGCCGCCAGCCATTCGACAGGTTAACCATGTCCCGCGACAACCCAGGTCGCAGGAGCCGGTGACGATCACGGCCAAGATCACCGACCCTGACAATGTCACCGGCGTGACGCTGCATTATCAATTGGTGGATCCCGGCAATTACATTGAACTCGGCGACCCGTCCTACACCAACAACTGGACCAGCCTGCCCATGAATGATGCCGGAGTGAACGGTGACGCTGTGGCGGGAGACGATGTTTACACCGTCGTGCTGCCCGGCAACTTGATGACGCATCGGCGGTTGGTGCGCTACCGCATTACCGCTGCGGATGGTGTCGGGCTGGCCGTCTCGGTGCCTTACCCTGATGATCCGCAACCGAACTTTGCGCTCTTCTGTTATGATGGCGTGCCCGCGTGGCAAGGCGCGGTGCGGCCCGGTTTTACGCCTGCGGTAAACTTCGACACGAACGTGATGGGCCGCCTCCCGGTCGTGCATTTGATTTCCAAGAGCAACTCCGTGGTCAACGCGACGTGGTTCAACCGTTACGGCGGCGATGCTTATTTGTGGTCCGGCACGCTCGTGTATGACGGCAAAGTGTACGACCACATTCGCTACCGCGCGCGCGGGGGCGTTTGGCGTTACGCGATGGTCAAGAACATGTGGAAATTCGACTTAAACCGCGGCCACGATCTGCAAATGCGCGACGACTACGGGCGGAAGTTCGGCACCACTTGGCGCAAACTGAATCTAGGTGCATCCATCCAGCAGGGGGATTATGGACATCGTGGCGAGCAGGGCATGTTTGAATCAGTTGGTTTCCGGCTTTTTAACCTCGCTGGAGTCGCGTCGCCCAAGACGGTGTTTCTCCAGTTTCGGGTCATCAACAGTGCCGTTGAGGTCAGCCTTGCCTCGCAATACGAGGGTGATTTTTGGGGCGTTTATCTTGGCATCGAACAGGAGGATGGCCGATTTCTGGACGAGCACGGGCTGCCGGACGGTAATCTCTATAAAATGGAAAGCGGCACCGGCGAATTGAACAACCTTGGTCCGCTTGGCCCGACGGACAAATCGGATCTCAACGCATTTCTAAGCTCCTATCGCAGCACCACCACGCCGCCAACTGAAGCCTGGTGGCGGGCGAACTTGAACCTGACGAACTACTGGAGTTACCAGGCCATCGTGCAGGGCATCCATCACTACGATATCTGTTACGGCAAGAATTATTTCTATTACCGCCATCCTGAAATCGGGCGCTGGTCGGTTCACACATGGGACCTCGATCTGACCTGGGCCGACAACATGTACGATTCCGGCTGTGGCGGGCGTGATGATCTGTTCTTTCCATTGTTTGGGAATGGCAGCAGTTATCCCTTCAAACCGGCGCTCACCACGGAATACAAGAATCGCGTCCGGGAAATTCGTGACCTCCTGTTCAACTCTGACCAGGCCGGGCAGGTGATTGATGAATACGCCGCGCGCTTGCGCGGCCCAACCAACGGGCCCACCATCCTCGACGCGGATCGCAGCATGTGGGACTACAACCCCAAGATGGCCAACTCCGCCTACAGTTCGACGATCTCCAAAGCGGGGCAGGGGCGTTTCTATCAATGGCCCTACGAACCGGCCGTCAGCAAAGATTTCAACGGCTGCATCCAGTTGATGAAAAACTATGTCGCCGCCCGCAGCATCTTGCTGAACAACATCGCGGCGGACGCCCTGCCCGCAACTCCAACCGTCACCTACATTGGGGCATCCAATTTTCCCTTGAACCGGTTGAGCTTTCGAAGTTCAACGTACAGCGGGAACAATCCCTTCGCGGCCATGAAATGGCGGATTGGCGAAGTTGCCGACCCCAACGCCCCCGGCTTCGATCCCGCCGCGCCGCGCGCCTACGAAATCACCCCCCTGTGGGAAAGCGCCGAACTCAACGCTTTCGAGAGCGATGTCACCATCCCCGCCAGCGCGGTGCGGGTCGGCCGCACCTATCGCGTCCGCGCCAAGATGAAGGATACAAACGGCCGGTGGAGTCACTGGTCGGCCCCGGTCCAGTTTGTCGCCGCCGAACCCGACAACTCTGGTGCTCTTG
Organism: Verrucomicrobiota bacterium; assembly: GCA_014860005.1. The sequence continues at coordinate 32,472 of JACZKP010000045.1, forward strand.
TGTATCACCTGCGGCTTTCAGAGCTGATGTATGATCCACCCGCGGGCAGCGACTTCGAGTTTGTGGAGTTGCACAACCGCAGTGCAGAACTGACGCTGGATTTGTCGGGAGCGAAGTTTACCACCGGGATAGATTTCACTTTTCCGACCGGAACAACCCTTGAGCCGGACAATTATTTGCTGGTCGTGAAGGCGGCGGATTTTGCGGCTTTTCGCGCGCATTACGGCCTGTCCACCAACGTGCTCCTGGCAGGGCCATACACCGGCAGCCTTGCCAACGAAGGCGAAGAGTTGGTGTTCAAGACCACGCCGGGTGGTGCGGAGATTTTCTCCTTCGAGTACGGCAACGGTCGCGGGTGGCCAAAGGCAGCCAGCGGAGCCGGACACTCGCTTGTGCCTTTGGATCGCGCGGCGGACGGACCGGCAACTGGCGCGCTGGATTATCCCGGCAACTGGCGTGCCAGCACGTTCATCGGCGGCTCGCCTGGCTTGACCGACCCGCCTTGGCCAGCCTCGGCAATGGTGCTGAATGAGATTGCCGCGCATACCGATTACGCGAATCCGGCAAGACCGGAGTACGATTCCAACGACTGGATTGAACTCTACAATGCCAGCGGCACCAACATTTCGCTCCGGGACTGGTACTTGAGCGACCGTGCTGGCGACCTTCGCAAATGGGCGCTTCCCGACGTGGCTGTGCCGGCCTCTGGCCGCATCACCTTTGACGAGGTCACTGGTTTTCATATTCCCATCACCACGGGCTTCGGCTTGGATAAAGCTGGCGAACAGGTGCTCCTGTCCTACCTGCCGGGCACGGGTGCGGATCGTGTGGTGGACGAAATTCAATTCCAAGGACAGGAGAATGACGTTTCGCTGGGCCGTTACCCGGATGGGGGGAAGGACTGGTTTGCCCTGGGGCGCACCCGCAATGAAGCAAACTCCCCGCCGCTGCAAAATATCGTGATCAGTGAACTCATGTATCGCCCTCCTTCTGCCAGCACGAACGACAATACCCTCGATGAGTTCATCGAGTTGTTAAATCCCACTGCCAGTGCCATTGAGCTTTTTAGCTCAAGCGGAGCATGGCGTATCGGCGGCGGAGTCGCTTTCACGTTCCCGCCCGCCCAATCGTTGCTCGCTGGCGGATTGGCGTTGGTTGTGAGCTTTGATCCGAGTGACGCGCCGGCCTTGGCATCGTTTCACGCCCGGTACGGTGTGACTAATGCCGCCGTGCAGGTCTTCGGTCCGTATTCCGGCAAGCTTGGCAATCGCAGTGACCGCGTGGCGCTTGAGCGCCCGCAGGCAGCGGACAAACCCGGCGATGCGATTTCCTGGGTGATTGTGGACGAGGTGATCTACGGCAATCAAATCCCGTGGCCAGCCTCCGCCAATGGCAGTGGCTACTCACTTCATCGCACCGTCGTCAGCGGGTCGGGTAACAACCCTGTGAATTGGTTCGCCGCACCTCCCACTGCGGGTTTGCCGCCGACCAATGATCGTGACGGCGACGGGATGCCAGACGCATGGGAACTGGCCCATGGGTTGGACCCGGACAACCCCGATGACGCGGCCGAAGATGCTGACGAAGATGGGAGCACCAATCTGCACGAATACCTCACCGGCACCGACCCGCGAGATCCTGCGAGCGTCCTCAAACTCACGGTAGTCCGTTCGCAGGACGGCACACTTAATCTCCAGTTCCCGGTCGTTGCTGGGCGGTCTTACACCGTCGAATTCCGCAACGAGTCGCCGGTTGGAGTGTGGGCGGGTTTGCAGGATTTTTCACCCGAACCCACCAACGGTATTACGGAATTGGTGGATTCATCACCGACACATTCAGCGCAACGTTTCTACCGCGTGGTTACGCCCTCGCGTTAAGCTCCTGATTCTCACGCGGCGCAAGGAGCGAAAATTGCCTCGCTCATGCCGTGGATGATTTTCTTGTCCGCCGGACAAATCGTGGCCAGCACGCCGCCGAATTGAGTGCGCGCGGCATCGCTTTCGCCGGAAACAAAGTAATACGGACAAAGCCGCACCCGGCCCTTCATTGGCACGACAGCGCTGCGCTCGAAGTCAAACCACTGTGACTCGACGAGCGCGGGCTTGTGGTAACGCTGGAGGACCCGCGGCGATTGCTCGAAGTGCGCGATGGCTTCATCCACGGCTCTCGCCCAATCCTCGTGCGAAAGATCACTGCCCAGGAAAACCCCCCGCGCTCCCCAAGCGTGTGCCGAGAAGCCCGAGACTTTCAGAATCAATTCGCGTTCTTTTTGCGAAAGGCTCTTGAGTTGTTGCCAATCGGTGAGGTTCAACTCCGGAATGGCCGCGTGCGGCGGCAACGGTGCGGGGTCAACCAGCCAGGTGTAGGGCACCAGTTGCTTCATCCGCTTGAAGTAACCGTCGCCCAATTCCTGCCGCCAGAATCCGTGCAGATGGCGGTTCCACAGCAACGCGAACAGCATTTTCTCCTCGAACACCGGCTTCGGTGGCGGCGTAACGTGCAGGCGCTTCTCCGCAGCCAGTTCAAACATCGTCTTTGCGTTCGGCACATTAGCGAGGTCAAACAACTCGAAGAAGCGATACGCGGCGTCGCCGGCGCGGAAATCCTTGAACGATGAATCCTGAATCGAGAACCGTGCGCCGAGTTGTTCGCACAGCCACTGCATCTCCGGCCGGTAAGTTGCCGATTCCTCCGACACGACAATCCGCACCGCCGGCGCCTCACCGAAGAGGCTGGCAAAGCCGCGCAACATGCCGTCCGCGCTACCGAGCACTTCAAAGCCGGCCTGTGCGTAAGTCTGGTTCAGCCACGCCGTCAACCCAATGCCGCCGGGAACAGAATCCAGTTCCGTGACGCTCATGCCATGGTCCGTGAGCAGCAGATCGGGCCGGATGACACGCGGAACATCGTGCTTAAACCCAGTTGCCCGCTGCAATTCAATCAACTCGGGGGGCTTACCCAAGTCGAGCCAGTGCGCGATCCACTCCGGCTGCTTGCCTTCCGCACTCTTTCGGTACAGCAAATTGACGGCGCGATAGAATTGCAGGAGCACCCGCCCCAGCGATTCGATGTCCTTTGCCAGTCCTGGTCCAAGCGAAAACGGGGCGGGAGAAACCCGCCACTCGTGGCCGGCGAAGAGACCGGCCGCCGGTATTCGTGCGCGGACCAACTCCGCGACCGCGTCTGCGGACAGGGTGGCGGACTTTCCCGACTGCGGGGGCTGTGTTGAGGCGACCGGAATCACGCGGCCCACGCTAAGGGAAGCAATCAACTCCGTCAAAAATGAAAGCAGGGCACTGCTTCATTGCCTGGTGACTCCACGTGCGCAGGGGATGCGGAATGTCCATTTTCGCGGCACATCAGGTTCAGTGCCGATACAGCTTGTACGCGACAGATTTACGGATTTCGTCGCAAAATACTTCACGGGGCAGACACAGCGTTGATGCAGGCATCGCAAGTGGCATGGAAGCTGCCATTCGATTTCTAAGCTGTGTAATCAAGCCAGCAAACAAGGAAAGCATCATGAAGACACTCATCGCCCTTACGTTCGGTTGTGCATTGGTCCTTAATTCCGCGCTCGCGGCAGAGCCTTCGGCGGCAGATCAGAAATGGCTCACGGTGGTTGAGGAGAAAGTCGGCGACGGCGAGACCCGCGTTTCCACGCCAAGTGTTGAGCGCGTCAATCTCCTGAAGCAGTGGGCCGCCAAGAAGAACTATTCCGTGGAAGTCACCAAGACCGACGTCGGTTACCGCATTGAGTTGTCCAAGCGGGTCGCGAGCAAATAATTCTCGCGGCCCGGCTGGGCCGTTTCGCAGTTGGAGTTTGGCGTGCGCTTGATCAGTGCCGCCAGCCCGGCGGGTTGATCGCAGGGATGCCTGGTCAAACTCCCTCGTAGATTGCGGCGAGCGGTACTTTTGCGCGCAGTGAATCAAGCCGGAGCGCAGCTTTCGCTCCCGTGATTCGCTCGGCTTTCCAGTGCCTGGCCCGGCGAAAGACCGTGGCCTCCCGGCTTGCTTGGGACACGAGAATGTATTCCTGCAATGATTCGATGCTGGTGTAGGCAAAAAATTTCTCCCGCCTGTCCACGCGTTCGGTGCTTTCGGAGATTACTTCGATGATGAGTTTGGGATAGCGCACGAAGCGTGGGTGGGTGTCGCGTTTGTCACACGTCACGACAATGTCCGGATAATAATAGTACTCGTCAGTTCGCAGGTGGAAATTCACCCGGACGTCGCTGATGAACACCCGGCAAGGTCCGCCCTTGGTTTTCCGGCGGATCTGAAGGAGAAGATTCTGCGAAATCAAGTTATGGGCAAGGGTTTCGCCGGCCATGGCATAGACCAAACCGCCGAGATACTCGTGGCGAATCTGGCTCGATTCTTCGGCGGCCAGATAATCTGTCGCGCTCACGAAGTCAGCTTTTTCCGCAGCTTGCATGGCGGCAATCTGGCGTAACGACTGTCGGCTGACAAGCGCATCAATTAGGTCCGCACCTGCCCATTCCCGATCCCCACCCACTTGTAACTCGTCAACTCCTCCAGCCCCATCGGTCCACGCGCGCCGATTTTGTCGGTACTGATGCCAATTTCCGCGCCCATGCCGAACTCACCGCCGTCGGTGAAACGGGTCGAAACGTTCCAATACACCGTGGCGGAATCCACCTCCGCCAGAAACTGTTTCGCATGCGCTTCGTTGCGTGTAACGATACTGTCCGAATGTGCTGATCCGTATTGATTGATGTGGTCAATCGCCTGCTGCACGCCGTCCACCACGCGGACGTTGAGGATGTAATCATTGTATTCGGTGAACCAGTCCTGCTCCGTGGCCCGGCGGATTTCGGATTTCGGATTTCGGATTTCGGATTTCAAGATCTCCTCAGCTTCAGAGTCCACGCGGAGTTGAACATGCTTTTCTCCCAGACGCTGGCCGATTGCAGTAAGGAACGTCTCGGCGATCTTGCGGTCCACCAGCAATGTTTCCATTGCATTACACACCGCAGGGCGCTGGCATTTGGCGTTGAACGCAATTTCCTCTGCCATCTTCAGGTCCGCGTCGGCGTCCACAAAAACGTGGCAGACGCCTTTGTAGTGTTTGATGACCGGCACCTTGGAGCACTCCGCCACGGCGCGAATCAATCCCTCGCCCCCGCGCGGCATGCACAAGTCCACGAATTGGGTCAGCGAAAGCAGCGCGGGAATCGCATCGCGCTCGGGCGTGGGCACGACTTGAATCGCGTATTCGGGAAAACTCGTGAGCGTTTGTTTCCCGGCTTCAATCATCACCCGGGCGATGATCTGATTTGAATTCAGCGCCTCCTTGCCACCGCGGAGGATCGTCGCATTCCCGGACTTGAAACAAAGGCTCGCGGCATCTGCCGTCACGTTGGGGCGCGATTCGTAAATGATAACCACCACGCCGATGGGCGTGGAAATCTTTCGGAGCTTCAAGCCGTTGGGTCGCGTGCGTTCGTCGAGGATGCGGCCCACCGGATCGGGCAACGCCGCCACTTCACGCAATCCTTTGGCCATCGCGGTGATGCGCTTGTCGTCCAGTTTCAGGCGATCGAGCATGGCGGACGTGAGTGCCATTTTCATGCCGACTCCCATGTCGAGGGCGTTGGCCTGCTGGAGCGCGTTGGCGTTTCTTTCCAGCGCGTCGGCCATGGCGAGCAGGCAGGAGTTCTTTTCTGCTGTCGTCAGCTTGGCCAGTTCGCGCGACGCAGCTTTGGCTTGTCTCGCCAATTGCGTCATCTGTTCCGTCAAGGTCATGGCCGAAAGGTACGCCAACCCCGTGCGGTGAAAAGCGAGAAATTGACTCCTGGTGCGCCTTGGCGACTGCGATCTATTTTCTCAAGGAGAACGCCAGCACGAGCAGCGCGACGGCGATGATCCAGGACCCGATGATCCGGATGCCGACCTTGAGCCATTGCTTCTTGGTGCAGAAGGAAGCGTAGATGGCAATATCGGCGAGCAACACCCCCAGGCTGATCCAGGTGCCGGCAAGCGTCTTAAGCACGCTGACGGTGGAACTTGATTCAACGGCTGAATCCAATCCCAGGGCCCCTGCCGCCCCTGCCAGCAGGGCATACAGTGCGGTGGGTGGAATCGGTTTCTCCAGTGCCACGATTACGGCTGCACCCAAAGCCAGGCTGAGGAGAACCGGTGGGTAAACGTTGCTGACCCAGCCCGTGAACGTCAGCAGCAAGGCCACGGCGGACGCGGAGACGAAAACCAGCATCGGCGCTCTTAACTTCAATGGCGGATGCTGGCCAAGCAGCAGGCCCAGGCCCAGGAGCAGAAGGACATGCGAAGGCGTTGTGACGGGATGAACCAATCCCGCCAGGAAATCGCCAATGCCTTCAATCGGCGTGTGGGCTTGCGCCGTGATGGGAAAGGCAAGACAGCCAAGGCACGCCAGCAGTGCCCGCCGGCTGAAAGGCGACTTAACCCGTGTCCAATTCACAGGAGATTGAACAGGAATCCAAAGCCCACCAAAGCGATCATGGAGCCTCCGGCCCGGACAATGATCCGGCCCCACGGCCAGCGCACCAGCAGACCCAGAGCGATGCCCGCGAGATGAAGTAAACCTGTGGAAATCACAAACCCAATGGAATACACCAGCGCGTTGGCGGTTTCCGGCAGCTCCGTGCCATGTGCATGGCCGTGAAATATTGCGAACAGTCCGACCACGATTGCCGCCACCCAGAGCGGCGGTTTGACGGCGAAGGCCACCATCAGACCCAGCACCGCGCCGGAAAGTGCGATGCCGGTTTCAACGACAGGAAATGGAATTCCCAACACACCCAACGCGCCGCCAAAAGCCATCACGACCGGAAAAACCACGGGCAACGTCCACATGGCGCGCTGGCCGAGAAACGCGCCCCATAACCCCACCGCAACCATTGCCGCTGTATGATCCAATCCAGAGATCGGATGGGTGAAGCCGCTGACGAATCCATCCACGGCGGCGGTCTCAGTGTGCGCGGCAGCCGTGGCCGGGAAACTCAGGATGAGGACTAACAACAGGCAGCGGCCAGCCAACGGTTGGAGTTCGTGTTTCTTGGTCATGCACATCGGGAACTGCGGGTGCCTCGCAGTTCGAGGTCCTGGTTCTCTTGACTCAAGGTCATGCCCAAGAGCCTATTCAGGTGGCGCATAGCGTCAATCGTGCAGTTCTCCCAATTCATCTTTGGCGCCGGCTGTGGCTGGCGATTGCGGATGAGTTTGGCAGCATCATGATTGCCGAACGAACAGGTCCCGACGAACTACCGACGATGATGGCGGGCGCGGCGTTTGGCTGCGAGCAAACGATTGGTTGTGCTCTGGGCTTCCGGCCCGGCTGTCGCCTCTGGGACAGCGGATGGGTCGGACGCGGATGCGGGTGATGAACCGGCGCTCCCTGGCGCCGTATCAACGGCGGCGGCGGATTGAGTCGGCACCGGCGAAGGGGCGCTCAATTTCTGCGCCCGGACGGCATCACGCCGCGTCAGCAAGGCTGCCAGCGACGGGGTGGTCGGCGCGGTTGCTCCAGGAGTTTTGCGCCAGAAGAATATCACCGTGCCGACGCGGCGGGTGAATCGTCGCCAATCATCGCGGTCAATTTGCACGCGGCGAATGCCCACCTCGATCACGAAAGCCACCACGCAGAATTTCAGCAACCAGGACCACAAATCCTGGGCTTGATATGTTTTCTTCCGGCCATGCTGAAAGGGCAGACCTGCTGGTCTGGCCGGATCAATCACGCGCCCACCGGTGACCTCCGCGAGCCTTTGCAGCAGGGCGGTGTTCGGGGCGCGGGTTGTGAGTTCGGGCGAGTAGGCCAGGCTGGTGCCGATGATTTGCGCGGCGCGTGGCTGGCCATCCTGCATTTCCATCACGTTTAACAAATAGGCGCCCGTGTCGCGCGCGGGGAACGAGGCTTCGTACCCGCCGGGTGCGATTTGTTGCAGGATCACCGTTTGCTTGTCGCCTTTGGGGCCGACAACCACGGCGTGCAGGTTAAGGAAATTGCGGAAGTCACCACGGTCATCGAGCGCATCGACCCGCACCCGGCCTTCACCAGATTCGATGACTGCCTCGGCGACGAAATCCGCATTGGCCAAACGGCGCAGACTCCATTGCACGACTTGCCGCCAGAACTGGCGGTACTGTGGCCAACTAGTCCAGTTGACCGCCCACTTTGCGCGCGCGTCCGACGTAAACGCCACCGTGCGCGCCAGTCCATGCTGCCAATGGGCGAGCAAGGGATCACCCTTGTCCGTGACGAGCGGCACCTCGGCGCGGGGTTTGGGTTCCGTGGCCACGTATCCCAAGAGCATCGGATAGTCGCTGCCGGCGATGCCTCGCACCGGTTCGGTGGCCGAAACCAGCCGGGGAATGAACGGTTCTTCATTGATGGCAGTCTTGAGCACGATGGCTGTTTCTTTGATGAAAATCTGCGGCAACTGGGCCGGCGTGGGCACCGGGTAGTATCGGCCGCGCCCCAAGGTGGCCAGCTCCTGCAACAACTCCTCGTTGGTGTCGGTGCCGACGCCCACGGTTGACAAGGTAATCCGCTGGGCGGACATCGTCTGCGTGATACCGGAAAAATCGCCGGACTCGGAGACGCCATCGGTCAGCACGATGCAATGTTTGAGTGAAGCCGTGACGCTGGCGAGCATCTGCTGCGCGCGAACCATGGGTGGATACATGCTGGTGCCGCCGTCAGCGGTGATGCCGGCAATGCTGCGGATGATGGCCTGCTTGTTGCGCGCCGGTTGAATCTCCGCCACGATATAAGGCGCACCGTCAAATGCCAGCACGCCGATGTAATCCCAGTCCGAGAGCGCCAGCACCGCGCCGATGGCGGCCTGTTTGACCATTTCGATTTTTTCGCCGGTCATGCTGCCGGACTTGTCAATCACCAGCACCAGCGCGCCGGGTGGCAACACCTGGCGGCTGCTCAATTCCATGTTCACCGGCAGAATCGTCTCCAGCGGAGTGTTGCGATATGCACCTGCTGCATAAGCCTCGTCGCCGCCCACACAAACGAAGCCGACGCCGAAATCGCGCACGGCGACTTCCAGCAGCCGCATTTGTTCCCGGCTCAATTCACCCGCAGCCACATTGCAGAACACCACGGAGTCGTAACTCTGCAATTCCGCCAGCGACGCGGGGAATTCCCGGACGCCGGCAAGCGTAACGTCCAGCTCAGATGCCTTTAGTGCGTCGGACAATAGGGTGTCGCCTTCCGCATCATTGGAAATCATCAGCACCCGCGGCACGCCACGCACCGAGGCGAAGCCAAACGCCCGGTTGTTTTGCGGTGCGCGGTCTCCCGGGGACTCCACGCGCACGTCGTAACTGTAAAAACCCGGTGCGATGAGCGATTGCGGGAACGAAAGCAAATTCTTACCGCCTTCCAACTGGATGCCGCGTTCGCCAAGGTATTGTTCATTGCGGTAAAAACGAACCGTCGCGGGGCCGGGTTGGTCCGCTTGCACGAACACCTTCACGTCGAAAGCCTGACCCTTGCCCACAGTGGAAGGGATTTCCAGTCGTTGCACCGAAACATCGTTGCCGCGGTCGGTGCCAAGCCCCAGCACATCCAGGCTCACGCCGGATGCGCGGGCGGAGAGGGCGGCGCTCAACGCATCACCGAAGTTTTCGTTGCCGTCGCTCAACAAGACAATGCGGCGTTGGCCGGTTTCGGGGAAGGCCGCCGTTGCAAGCCGGATGGCCGCACCGATGTCGGTGCGGTCCGTGGCCACGACTGCCTGGAGGGAGGCCAGATTTAATGCGATGCCCGGGGAAGCTTCGATGGCGGCGTCTGTCCCGAACACCAGTGCTCCAGCGCGATCACCGGTGGGCATTTCGGCGGCGGCCCGGTTGATCCAGAGGCGGGCCTGCTCCTGTTGCGACTCAGGGACGCTGTCGGATTGGTCGAGCAGGAAGAAGACGTTCAGCCCTTCGATGGGTCGCCGCCACTGGAAGCCGGCCAACGCCAGAATCATCGCCAGGGCGATCAGCAGCCGCAGGCCGCAGACGAACCAGCGGCGGGCCGGGCTGAGTTGCACGAAGGACGTGCGCGTGAGCCACACGATCCACGCGCCGACCGGCGGCAACAGCCAGAGCCAGTGGGGATAAACGAACTGGAAATCCACGCCCGCGCAGCTTATGTCAGCCGCCCGTGCGGGCCAAGTCTTACCCCGCAGGAATCAGCGAGCCAGGGACGGATTCCACAAGTCCACTTGTGGTGGCGCATAGACATGTGCCAGCGGCCACAAGGCCGCGTGGCCGTCGGCAAACGCGTAGTTGGCACGTTGCTTGTGTCGCGTGGCCGCCAGATCGGCGGCGTCCTTTGCCGACAGCCAGAAGTGCGGCATGATATGATCCGTGCTGCTGGCGTTTTCAGCAAACAGAATGGTCGCGGCGGGCCGTGGCACTTGTGTCACGCGCCGCCAGGTTTGCGGTTTGCCAATGTAGTCATCGTCCGGGCCCAGTTCGTAATAGACGTTCAGCCCGTAGCTCCACGGCGTGGTACGCCGGTCGGTGGGGCAGTGATAAACGCCGGTCAATAGATTCGTCCAGGTCGTGGTGCTGAAACCGAGTAGCGGCGCGAGCGTCCGTTCCCACGGCATCCCGCCATGGACGAACGCCGAGTGCTGGCTGCGCGGGAATTCGTCGGCGTGTTCGTCCGCATACAGCCGCACGGCCATACCAAGCTGGCGCAGATGATTCAGACATTGGGTCGTGCGCGCCGACTCCTTGGCGCGCGACATCGCCGGGAGCAACATGGCCGCCAGCAAGGCAATGATCGCAATGACCACGAGCAGTTCGATCAACGTGAACGCCGCGTTCGACCGTCCCTTGGAGTCACCTGCGCCGAGCGCTCCCGGCCAGCAACGACCGGGAAGCGCGGTTGCATTTGTTGTGAGGCGGTTCACTCGCTGAGCTTCATGCGGAAAAATTTCCGCGCGTCGTCCGGATCCAGCACGACGGCGGCCTGGCCTTCGAGATTCACGGGCGTGTTGGTGACCTCGGTCCATGATCCCTTGGCCAGATCTTCTGTGCCTTCAAGACTCCAGCCAATGGTGTTGGCCGGCCAGAAGACCACCGTGCGTTGGCCGATGCCGAGGGCGGGCCGGCCGTCGGACACGTTGGTCCAATTGAACACCAACGGGCCGCTGCTGGAATTGGGCACTTCCTGCCCGGTGATTGTGTCGAGCAGATAAACCTCGAAGGTGGCCGTCAACTCGTTGGTCCCGGGCGGGGCGGTAAACGCGGGATGAAACATCATGCCGTTCCAGAACATGGCGTTCGTCACGCCCGCCGTGCCGTAGATCGGCTCCCAGGCCTTCGGCTCGGTGTTCCGGTAGCGGTACGCCTTAAGTTCCGGCGAGCCGGAGAGTTTGCGAATCCACATCTGTGTGCCCGCCGGCAGCGGGTCGGTCATGGTATCCATCACGAATCCGTAGCGGCGACTGAACGACTCACCTTGACGCGACGGATCCACCGAGTCATACCACGGATCGCCGGGATTGAAGCTGTCGCCCGGATGGCTCACGAGCAGTGGAATCAGCTCGGGAATTTCACCCGGCATCATGACATGGATTCTTCCTTCGTTGGCATGGTAGGCAACCATGGGCATCACCATGCCACCTTGCATGGGCACGCTCGTAAGCATGGCGGCAGGAGCGAGGGCGGGCAGCCACACAGCGGCGGTCACACCCAAAAGAGCTTTCAGTTTCAACATAAATTCAAATTGGTTCTCAGTCACATTTCGGTTTCAAAGGAATGGCTGCGGTTCTCCAGGGAGAAATCCCGGCAAGCATACCCGGCCACACGGCCGGCGGGCTTCGCAACCAGCCAGGAGCTTTGGGAGTGAGGCAGACGCAAACTCCGTGGCGGCACCAAGCGCCGGTCACGCTACGGGTGAGAGGTCAAGGCCGGTTTGAGACGGCGGCCGCCAAGGGAGCGTCAGGCACTCAGTGGGCGGGGTGGGGGAATCGGAGGACGATGCGGGCGGTCCGTTGCCGCGGAGAAGAATTCCGGCACGAGACGGTAATGCGTGGGGGTGGAGAAAACAAAGATCGGACGTTGCGCCACGAATTCCAGCTTCTTGGCCCACGTGGGAAACTCAGTATTCTTTTCCGCCGCTTTGCCTTTGGAGATTTCGTGACACAGCTTGCAGGGATGCTTGCCATCAAAAGTGCGTTCCACTGCTTCGCGCAACGGCACGGTGCGGAGGTTGTCCACCAGCATGGTCGTCCACGCCACTGATTGCAGCACGGCCCAATGCGTGCCCGTCGCAGCCAGCAGTGCGACGATTAAGAGGACATGGCCAAGACGGGCGAACACATCTGGATTCTCAAACATTGTCCTGCGGGAGTCAAGATTCGGGTAGCCGCTATTGGAACTCCCCAGAATCTCAGAGGCTATTGATCTGAATTGGCACTGCTCCTCACAGTACGAAAACTCCCACAGCCAGAGTTGCCTCGTGACTACAAGCCTCGCTGCGGACGGCGATTACTTTGTCGGCGGTAGTGCTGCGCGCCAGCCGCCGCGCATCAGTTCGGCAAGTTCCTTCACCTTGGCGGCGTAATCGGGTTGATTGGCCAGATTCCGATTCCCCTGCGGATCCGTTTGGTAATCGTAGAGTTCGTATTCGCGGAAGTCCTTGCCGGGCACCGTCCATTCAGTGAAGCGATAACGCTCGGTGCGCAGGGTATGGCCCATGCCACGGCCTTGGTCGGGAATTGGCCGGGGATATTGGCTGAACGCCGCCTTCTTCCAGGGTCGTTGCGGGTCATCAAGCAGGGGCTTGAAACTGGTGCCTTCGAGCCCCTCCGGCAGCGACAGCCCGCACAGTTCCGCCAACGAAGGATAAATGTCCACAAATTCCACCAGTGCCTCCGTCCTGCTGCCGGCATTTCTCTGACCCGGCACGGAAATGATCATGGGCGAACGCGTGGCTTCCTCGAAGTTCGTGTGCTTGCACCACAGCCCGTGCTCGCCAAGTTGCCAGCCGTGGTCGCCCCAGAGAATCACGATGGTCTTCTCGCGCAGTTTCAATCGGTCAAGTTCATCCAACAGCCGGCCCACTTGCGCGTCCACAAAACTCACGCAGGCGTAGTAACCATGAATCATCTTGCGCGCCTGCTCGTCTGTGAGCGGACCTTCCGCCGGCATCCCGATATAACCGCGCAATTCACCCCAGTGATACATGGCATATTCCGGCACGTCCTTGGGCGGAAATGGATTGGGCGCCAGCGTAAAGTCATTCTCGGAGTACAAATCCCAATACTTCTTCGGCGCGACAAACGGCAGATGCGGGCGCACAAATCCGACCGCGAGGAAAAACGGTTTGGCGCGATACTCACGCAGCATGGCGACTGCGTGATCTGCGGTCTTGCCGTCCGCGAGCGCATTATCGGGCACACTGGGCGATTCCCAAGGCGGACCCTTGATGCCGTCCTCCCGCCAGCGCGCGGTCTTGCCTTGCTTCTTGGTTTCCGCCACCCGGTCGCGATACATTTTCTCACCCTCGGGACCATAATTCGGTCCGCCGGATTTCCAATGCGGCACGCTCCAGGACGGCGCATCGTCCAGTGCGCCATGATAAATTTTGCCCATGCCCAGACTGTGGTAACCGTGCTGCTTGAAAAACTGCGGCAGCGTCACCACGTCCGGCAATTCGGTGCGAAAATGTTTCTGCAGGTTATAGACCTTGGTCGTATCCGGCCGCCGGCCCGTGAGCAACGACGTGCGGGATGGACTGCACAACGCCTGCTGGCAATACGCGCGGTTGAACAACAGGCCGCGCGCTGCGAGCCGGTCAATGTTCGGTGATTTGACCACCGGTGTGCCGTAGCAACCCAACTCCGGTCGCAGATCATCCACGGCGATGAACAGGACGTTCAGTTTGTCCGCCGCGTTGAGCGAAACTGTGCCAACCAGCAGGCCGAGAGTCAGGAGGGTGATGCGAAACACGGAGTGCAACTTGCCATTCATGAGCGAACTATTGCGGGGTGCGCGGCGCAGGACAAGCATCGGGTTCACGTCAGGCTCATTCGCCAGATTCGCGCCCCGTCCTTGCAGCTTCAGAAAATCCCCGGAATCAGTCGGTAACGAACGCGCTCGGCATAACCGGCATAGCCATCCAGCTCGCGCAACAGCATGTGGTCTTCCACCAGTGTACGGCGGACAAACAACCCTACAAACGCCAGGATTGGAACCATCGCAATCCACGATCCAAACGCCAAACCACCGCTCAGAAACGCGAGAATACTCGCCGCATAACCGGGATGCCGCACGAAGCGATAAGGTCCTGCCGCTACCAGACGATGTCCACGGTCGTGTTGCACGCGCACCACGGAGGAGTAAAAAGGATTCACCCGCATCGCCCAAAACATGACACCCAACGCCGCGATGTAGCCAGCCAATCCCGCAGCTTGGACGGCAACCGGAGCGACGCTCCACTGAAACCGGCCCACGTCCAGCCCCACCAAAATCCAATGACCGAGAAACAGCACAATCCCGACCGGCCGTGTGAAACGGTCCTGGTTTCCCGGTCCCGGTGACTGTCGTTCGCGCAATAAACCCGAATCAGCGGTAGCCACCAGCGTGAGCGAAAAGACGGTCAGCACGCCGAGAACGGCCCAGACCATTGGCAGATTCCAGCGTCCCGCCGACACGAAGATGATTGTGCCAGCCAGGATAGGCAGGCTGAGCGATAAAAGCGCAGTCGAGGATTTCGACATGGAAGCGATTGTGGGGCGCTGGGTGGGGAATCACAAGCCGCACTTCCTCGTGAGTTCCGCGCAGCAGACTGAACGCAAGCGAGAACAGGAGGTTCTGTGCGTGATGTGCGACAAGACGGATACGATCCAAACTGACGTTTGCTAATTACGCCAAAATTCCCTTCACCGGGTTCGCCTCCTCCACGCCCGTCAGGCGTTGGTCCAGTCCCTGGAACTTGTGAGTGAGCCGCCGGTGGTCCACGCCCATGCAATGCAGCATCGTGGCGTTGATGTCGCGAATGTGAACCGGGTCCTTGACAACGTTGTAGCTGAAATCGTCGGTCTCGCCATAAACCGTGCCGCCTTTGATACCGGCGCCGGCCATCCACATGGTGAAACAGCGCGGATGATGGTCGCGACCGTAATTGTCCTTGGAGAGCGCCCCCTGGCAATAAACCGTGCGCCCGAATTCGCCGCCCCAGACGACCAGTGTTTCCTCCAACATGCCGCGGTTCTTGAGGTCGGTGATCAAACCGTAGCAGGCGTGGTCCACGTCGCGGCATTGCAGGGGCAGATCGCGCGTGAGGTCGGTGTGATGATCCCATTCGCGATGGAAGATCTCGATGCAGCGCACGCCGCGCTCGGCCAGCCGCCGCGCCATGAGCGCACTGTGGGCGAAAGTGCCGGGCATCGTCACTTCCGGTCCGTAGAGATCCAGCGTGGCTTTCGATTCCGAGGAAATGTCCGTCAGGTCGGGCACGGACGATTGCATGCGGAACGCCATTTCGTACTGAGCAATGCGGGTGTTGATTTCGGGATCGCCGTACCGCTTGTGGGAAGTGGCGTTGAGTTTCGCCAGGGCGTCGAGCATCTCGCGACGGGTCGCCTTGTCCACGCCGGGCGGGTCGTTGAGATAAAGCACGGGATCGCCCTGCGCGCGGAGGGCCACGCCGGCATGTTTCGTAGGCAGAAAGCCTGCTTCCCACAACCGCTGATACAGCGCCTGCGCGTCGCGTTTGGCGGACCAGCGCGGCGTCATGACCACGAACGCGGGCAAGTTGTCGCACTCGCTGCCGAGGCCGTAGGAGAGCCATGAACCGAGGCTGGGTTTGCCGGGAATCTGGCTGCCGGTCTGAATATAGGTCACGGCCGGGTCGTGATTGATCGCCTCGGTGTGGACCGTTTTGACGATGGCAAGGTCATCTGCAACTTTCGCGGTGTGTTCGAGCAGTTCGCTGAACCAGATGCCGGCCTGGCCGTGTTGCTTGAATTTGTACTTCGAGGGCGCAATGGGAAAACGGGATTGCCCGCTGGTCATCGTGGTCAACCGCTGGCCCATGCGGATGGAATCCGGCAGGTCCGTGTCGTAGATTTTTTCCAAGCCGGGCTTGTAATCGAGCAAATCCATCTGCGACGGGCCGCCGTTCATGAACAGGTAGATCAACCGTTTGGCTTTGGGCGCAAAATGCGGCAGCCCGGGCAGGGCCGGGTGGGGATGTCCGGCGGTTTGGGTCGCGGAAGCGCCGCGCAGCATTTCGGGAAACAGCAGCCCGGCCATCGCAATCCGCCCCACGGCGAGGCCGGTGGACTTGAAAAAATGGCGGCGGCTAAGCAGTTGGAAGCGTTCGTTAACGGGATTCATGGCTTAATTCTTGTTCAACGTTTCGTCCAGGTTCAGCAAAAGGCTGGCGACCATCGTGTAGGCGGCCAGTTCTGACGGCGGCAACTGCTCGTTCACCGGCGAGTCGCCGACCGAGATCAGTTTCTTCGCCGCTTCCTGGTCCTGCTCATATTTGGTGAGGAAATTCTTCAGTGCCGATTTCAACACTGCTTTTTCGCCCGCCGACGGACGCCGCGCCGTCACGAGGCGGAAGCCGTAATCAAGCCGCTCATCAGGAGTGCGATTGTACCGCAGCATTCTCGCACTCAAGTGCCGCGCCGCCTCGACATAAGCCGGATCATTCATCGTAACGAGGGCTTGCAACGGGGTGTTGGCGCGTTCGCGGCGGACACAGAACTTCTCCCGTGAGGGCGCATCGAACGTCGTCAGGTAGGGCGGCGGCGCCGTGCGTTTCCAGAAGACGTAAAGACTGCGACGGTATAGCGCTTCGCCGTGGTCCTGCTCGAATTTTGCGGTGTTGCTGGTGGTGTAGCCGACGGCTTCCCAGATGCCGGGCGGTTGATAGGGGCGCACGCCGCGGCCGCCCATTTTTTCGACGAGCAGTCCACTGACATAAAGCGCATTGTCGCGAATCACTTCCGCATCGAGCCGGAAGCGGGGGCCGCGCGCGAGCAAACGGTTCTCCGGGTCCGCTTCCAGATGCCGGGCCGTCGCGGCCGAACTCTGGCGATAAGCAGCGGAGGTGAGCATCAGGCGCAGCAATTGTTTCACATCCCAGCCGTTACCGATGAATTCCGTGGCCAGCCAATCGAGCAGTTCGGGGTGCGACGGCCACTCGCCTTGCGCACCAAAGTCACCGGACGATTTCACCAGCCCGGTGCCGAACAACTGCTGCCAAAAACGATTCACGGTGACGCGGGCGGTCAGGGGATGATCGGGGTGGACGAGCCAGCGAGCGAAGTCGAGGCGATTGCTGGTTTCGCTCGCGGGCAAGGGCGGAAGCACCGCCGGCACTCCGGGTTCAACGGGATCACCGCGCTTGTCGTATTCGCCGCGTTTGAGAATGTAGGCGCCGCGCGGTTTTTCCATCTCCTTTGAGATCATGGTGGCGGGAATGGACTTGTCCAGGTCCTCGCGTTCTTTTCGCAGGTCGGCGACTTCCTTAAGCAGCGGATCGAACGTTTCGCGCGCTGGCGCATAGACGTTGGCGATGTAATGCTCCCGCAGCCGTTTCGTCTGTTCCGGCGAGCGCTTCTCGGGTTCCAGTTTTACCGCGTCCAAAACCTCCTTGGGCAACTCGGGCTTCTCGCGCGCTTTTTCCTGCTGTTCCCACGCCAGTTGCGAGACTCCGGAAAAATCCTCCTGCGGAGTCATGGTGACAATGCCGGCCTTGTCCCAGTGAACCGTTCCGCCGAACTGCGTGAACGCCATGCCATAAATCTTCGCACCGGCTTTAAGCCCCAACTTCGCCGCCGGGATTTCCAGGCGCACCCATTCGCCCGCCTTCGGCAATTCCCCCAACAGCAGTTTCTTCGCGGTGCCCTTCTCGCCATAAACAATCGCGTCCTCGTCGCCCCAGTTGGCGCGGTGCAGCCAGCCGGTCGTGTGATATTGCAGCATGATGGCCTGGGGCGGATTGGCCGGATCAATCCAGACGTAGGCGAAAAGTTTGTCGCCCTTGCCAACGATCAGCGGTTGTTCGGCCTGGGTGAAAAAGTCCTGGGCCAGGCCCTCGGCGGTGCGGGCGAGGGCCCGGGCGCCGCTGTAAACTCGCTGACCTTCAATGACCCGCAACGGCTCGCCGTCGCTCTTGATCTCGGCGCCCGGCGGAAAATCGTCTTCAAGCCACACAAAGTCGCCGGGCGCTTCCGGGGCCGGCTGGATTTCGCGTTCCGGTTCCTGATAATCAATCCTGGCTGTTTCCTCGCGAACTCGCTTTTCCACTGAGGCGATGGCGTCGCTCAACTCCGTAAGTTTTGCACTTTGCTCCGGCGTGGGGAGCTTGAGAGTCGGAGCGGGCAACAGCGCGTTTCCATCCATCGCCTTCTCGTCGAAGTTATTGAAAATGGCATACATCTCGTAGAATTCCTTCTGCGAGATCGGATCGAACTTGTGGTCGTGGCAGGCCGCACACCCGACGGTCAAGCCCATCCAAACCGTGGAGACGGTTTCGGTGCGGTCCACGGCGTATCGGACATAGAATTCATCATCAATTGCGCCACCCTCGCTGGTGCTGACGTTGCAGCGATTGAAGCCGCTGGCCACCTTCTGGTCGCGCGTCGGATTCGGCAGTAGATCGCCGGCAAGTTGCTCCACCGTGAATTGATCGAACGGCAGGTTGCGATTGAAAGCTTCCACCACCCAGTCGCGGTAGGGCCACATGGAGCGTTCATTGTCCAGGTGCAATCCGTGCGTGTCCCCGTAGCGCGCCGCGTCGAGCCAGTACCGGGCCTGGTGCTCGCCGTAACGCGGCGATTGCAGCAAGCGATCCACCACCCGTTCATACGCATCCGACCGATGGTCCGCCAGAAACGCGTCCACCTCGGCGGGTGTGGGGGGCAGTCCGGTTAAGTCAAATGTGACCCGCCGGATGAGAGTGATCTTGTCCGCTTCTGTTGAGGTTTCGAGTCCTTCTTTTTCCAGACGGGAAAGGATGAACTGATCAATGGGATTGCGCGGCCAGCGGGCGTCCTTCACCTCAGGCAATGACGGAAGTTCCGGTTTGATGAACGACCAATGCGATTTCCACTCCGCGCCTTGTACGATCCAGCGTTTGAGCAGGTCAATCTGCGCTTCCGTAAGCTGCTTGCCGCTGTCCAATGGCGGCATGATCTCGTCTTCATCCTTGGTGATGATCCGGGCGATCAGTTCACTTTTCTCAGGATCACCGGGAACAATTGCGTGGTGGCCGCCGAGATCGGCCAGCGCGCCGTCCTTGAGGTCGAAGCGCAAGCCGGCTTTGCGATGCGCCGCGTCCGGACCGTGGCAGGCGTAGCAATTGTCGGACAGAATGGGACTGATATCGCGGCTGAAATCCACCTTGTCGCTCGCGGCCAGACCGGGATCAGACAACAACAGAATGGCCGGCAGGCAACGGATCGCCGGCCAGCGCAGGCGACGTAACAAATGATTTCGCATCGCGTTCAACAGTGGTTGATGGCTTCAACCATAGTCTTTTTTGCCGCGATTTCACCAGCAAATTTTTAACTGGTTGAAAGGTTGGCCAAGTTCGGGCGTTTCCCCGGGGCGGGAATGGTCCGCCCGGATGGCAGCCGATGGGCTAATAAGCTACTCGCGCGTGCGGTTCTGGAGGGTCACATAGCGAGTGCCGGTCAAACCGCCGGCATTGCTCCACACCCGGAGAAGAATCCGATCGCCGCGGGCGTTTTCCGCCAGTTCCACCGCGTCATCCGCATTGCGCACCGCGCGGCGGTTGACTTCCACGATGACGTCACCGGCGCGCAGCACATTTTCGGCGGCGGACCCGGCTTCCACGTTGGTCACCAACGCGCCTTCCAATTCCCGCGGGAGGTCGTATTGCCGGCGCAGGCGCGAATCCAGGTCGCCAAGTTGCACGCCGTCCAGCGCGCCGGAAGGGGTTTCAGTAGAGCGCTCAGGCTCGCCGCCCGGCAGGCCGCCCAATTCGTCCGGCAAAGTGCCCAGCGTGGCGGTAACAGTTCGGTCCTTCCCATCACGAATCAGCTTGAGGGTGACTTTCGATTTGGGACGCATCTGCGCCACCATCACCCGGAACTGACTGGAATCGGAAACCTTCCGCCCGTTGAACTCAGTGATCACATCACCCTCTTTCAGACCGGCTGCGGCTGCCGGCGTTCCCGGTTGGACACCGCCCACCAATGCGCCGTTCTCGTCCGGCAGCTTGAATTCCTTGGCGAGTTCCGGGGTGAGCGTCTGGATGTTGACTCCCAGGTAGCCACGGGAAACCCGTCCGTCAGTCACCAGTTGATCCATGACCGCCCGGGCGAAATTGATGGGAACGGCAAAGCCGACCCCGGCATTGGCGCCGCTGCCGCTGACGATGGATTGGCTGATGCCGACCAGCCGGCCTTCCACGTCCACGAGCGCGCCCCCGGAATTACCGGGATTGATCGGCGCGTCCGTCTGGATGAAATCCTCATAGCCCTGGCGGCCCAGGATGCCGAAGCCGCGCCCCAGCGCGCTGACAATGCCCATGGTAACACTTTGGCCGACACCAAACGGATTGCCAACCGCGAGCACGATGTCCCCCACCTCAAGTTGATCGCTGTCACCGAGCGTGATGGGCTTCAGATTCGACGCCTCAATCTTGAGCACCGCCACATCGGTCTGCGGATCTGTCCCTACGATCCTGGCGGTGAATTCCGTTTTGTCGTCGCCTAACGCCACCTTGACGCCGTCTTTGTCCGCCCCTTCGATCACATGGTTGTTCGTAAGAATGTAACCATCCTCGGTTACGATCACGCCCGAGCCGAGTCCCTGCTGCTGGCGGGTTTGGGGCCGGCTGCCGCGCGGATCCGCGTCTTCGCCCCCGAAAAAGCGCCGCAACATGGGGTCCTCCATGAACGGGGACCAGAAGCGCGGCACGCGGACGGTGCGCGTCGAGTAAATGTTCACCACGCTGGGGGCGACCTTCTTGACGACGGGCGAGTAACTGACGCCCACCCCTCCGGTGCGATCAATCGGTTTGTCTGACACCGTGACTTTGGGCGGGGCGGCGGATTCCTTGGCCACCACGGCCACCGTCAGCCATCCGGCCACCGCCAGAAGTCCGAGCATCAAAGTCAGTTTTCCGCTGGTCTGCGAGAGATATTGTTTCATGTGTTCACACCTTTCTAAATTCTACTGCTGGGAGTTATCGCCGTCCGGGGTTTCCTGGCGTCGGCTTTGACTGCCGCGCTTGTGACGTGGCTAATTTTTCAATCGCCTCCGCCCCTGAACTGGCGCGTCGGTCGTTTGTCTTATCTTCACTTTGCTCACGTGGAAATTGACAGCGGGCAGATCGAAACGTTCAAACACGCTCCAACGCGGAACGCTCCAAATCAGTTCGCCGGTTTGACACTGCGAATAGATTTGGTTCTGATGGAATCCGCGTTTGTCCAACTGACACCAGCCCATGATTTCGACGATTCAACGCCGCGACCTGTGAGAAAAGAAGAAACGAAAAGGTCTCAAAAAGACATCAGTCCCGGGTATTGGAGAATCCGGCGTTGCCCGTGCGGGCAGTTCTGGACGGAGGACGGCCCTTTCGCCAACGAAACCGTGACGAACAGCTACACATACCGGATGCGCGCGGGGCTGGCGTTGCAGCCGCCCACGGGGGATATGGACAAATGACTCTTGGTACGTTTTGCCCCGGGAGATTGGGCTGCCGACCCCTTGCCGGGCTCGCGGCGGTTCCGTCGGTTTCCGCTGAACCGCGACACTTCAAGTCTTTATCTGATGGGGACAGAGAAGTCCGCTCACGTTTCACGCCTCACCCTCACACTTCGATGCCGTACGCCTTGATCTTGTTGTAGAGCGTCTGGCGGCCAATGCCCAGACGTTTGGCGGCTTCCAGTTTGTTGCCACCGGTTTCCTTGAGCATCTGAATGATGGCGTTGCGCTCCACACCTTCGAGCAGGGTGAAGTTGGTGTCCTGCGATTCGGCGCTCTCCGGTCGGGCGCGCGTGATCGAAAGATCGGAAGCATCCACCATGTCGCCTTCGGAAAGCAGCACCGCGCGCTGAATTTCGTTTTGCAACTGCCGAATGTTGCCGGGCCAGTCGAATCCCGTGAGCCGGTCCACAGCGGACGGCGTGAAGGCGCGGATGGGGCGGTTGGCCTGGGCGGCGAAGCGCTTCAGGAACGCCTCGGCCAGCGGCATGATGTCCTCGCGCCGCTCGCGCAACGGCGGCAGATGCACCGAGATGGCGCTGATGCGGTAATACAGGTCTTCGCGCAGCTTTCCGTCTTTGATCGCCTCTTCGGGGTTGCGATTGGTGGCCGCGATCAGTCGGCAATTGGTTTTGTAGCTGGACTTGCCGCCGACGGGACGCACTTCCTGGTCCTGCAATACGCGCAGCAACTTGCTCTGCGTATCAATCGGCATTTCGGAGATTTCATCAAGGAGCAGCGTGCCGCCCTCGGCCTGCCGGAACAGGCCCTCGCGATCCGTGTGGGCGCCGGTGAACGCGCCTTTGACGGACCCAAACAATTCGCTCTCGATCAATTCGCGGGGCAGGGCGGCGCAGTTGATCTTGATGATGCGGCCCTTGCTGCGCGTGCTCATTACATGGGTCAAATCCGCGATGACCTCCTTGCCGGTGCCGCTCTCGCCGGTGATCAGGATGGTGACATCGCTGGGCGCAATGCGTTCAACGGTTCGCACGACATCCTGCATGGCCACGCTGCGGAAAACGGGAGAGTTGTTGCCGCTCATGGTTTCGAGCGCGCGGCGCAGGGCGCTGTTCTCCTGGCCCTGCTGCTTGCGCTCGATGGCGCATTTGACATCGGCGAGCAGCTTTTCGTTCTCGAACGGTTTGGTGAGAAAATTGTAGGCGCCGAGCCGGCCCGCCTCCAACGCCATTTCAATCGTTCCCGCGCCGGTGAGGACGATGACTTCGGTGTCAGTCCAGCGTTTCTTGATAAGGGGCAGGAGTTCAAGCCCGTTGGCGTCCTGAAGCCGCACGTCCAGCACCACGACGTCCGGTTGCGGATCGGAAAACGCCTTTTGGAGCGCGGCGCCGCTTTCGGCTTCGGCGACCTGGTAGTCGCGCTGTAACACGACGCCCAGCAGTTCGCGGATCGGCTGCTCGTCATCCACCACCAGAATTTTGCCCTTCATAAATGTTTGTCGCGGTTTATCACACAGGCTTGCGCAAACGCGGAAAAAATGGCGCGGTGGGCCGCATAACGGTCCGCCAGACGTTCCGGGTGAAACTGCACGCTCAAAAGGAACGGCAGCAGGTGCGCTGTCTCAGGTTTCAACTGCATACTTTCTGGAATTCCATCACGGCTGCGGCCTGTGACCTGCAGAATATCCGCCGGTTGCGCCACTGCCTGATGGTGCGTGCTGTTCACGCCCAAAGTCAATTCGCCCGTTATCTTGGCCAGCAAGGCGTCTTCTGTCAATTGCACATCATGCACGATCTGGCTGCGCCGGTCGAGCCGCCGGTGTTTCAGCGCGCGGGGCAACTGGCGGGCAATGTCCACCACCAACGTCCCGCCCAGCGCCACGTTGAGCACCTGATGTCCGCGGCAAATCGCCAGCAACGGTTTGCGCTGGCGGAACACCTCGTCCACCAGCAGAAGCTCGCGCAAATCCCGCGCGCCGCCGTCTGGAGTCACAGTGACCGTGCGCTTCAAGGCGCGCGGAAGATTCCTCGAATAGAGCGAAGGCTCCACATCCTCGCCACCCGTAAGCAGCACGCCGTCCGCACGGCGCACGCACGCGGCCACCATCTCGCTTGACGTCGTAGCGGGCATGGCCAACGGCATTGCGCCCACGCCCATCAACGCGGCTTGATACGTCTCCGACAAACTGGTGGACAGGTCGCCGAACTCGTCGCCCTTCTTCTCAATGTTGGGAGAGACGAGAATCAGTGGTGGATTGGTCATCTGGTGGGACGGTAGCGTGAGGACACCCGCAAGTCAGGATGAAATTACCCACGCGGAACAGCGTCGGTTCAAACCTTCGTCTCCGGAAACCGCTCACGAATGCGGCGGCGCAGTCGCTCCTCGTCATCCGGCTGCAAGCGGCGGCGGGTGATGAGCCGTTGCACGGCATCGAGCAGCTCCAGCCAGTCGGCCAGCGGCGGTTCCGGCACGGCCTGCCATTGCTCGAATCGCCGTTCGCGGTGGAAGAAGCGCCATTCGCGCCCCACGTGCTGGGCATAGACCTGGATTTTTTGTCCGTCTTCGGTGACGCGTTTCCAACTAATTTCAGCCTTGGGCATGATAGGGGGGGTCAGGGGCGGTGGATCGGCATGGGGTTGGATGACATCAAGTTTCACTCAGGCAAGTCCACGCTCGCGACCGCCATCGCGGCGATGCCTTCTTCGCGCCCGATAAAACTCATCCGCTCATTGGTCGTGGCTTTGATCCCGATAAGTTTTGCCGTGACACCAAGCGCGGCGGCGATGCGTTGTTTCATTTCCGCGAGGTGCGGATAAATCTTTGGCGCTTCCGCGATGACGGTGGCGTCCACGTTTACAATCCGCCCGCGGCGTTGCGCAACCTGCCGGGCCGCCTCCTCCAGGAACACGCGGCTGGCGGCGTCTTTCCAGCGTGGGTCGGTATTGGGAAAATAATGGCCGATATCCTCCTCGCCCAGCGCGCCGAGCAGCGCATCGCAAATCGCGTGCATCAATGCGTCGGCATCGGAGTGGCCGTCCAGGCCTTTGGCGTGCGGAATCTCCACACCTCCGAGAATGAGTTTGCGCCCCACGACCAGTGCGTGGACGTCATAGCCAATGCCAACGTGAACCATGCCGCGGATTATACGAGCGAAGGAACGGGCCAGAAAGGAATTTGTGATCAACGGTCCGAGCGTACCAAGTCGGTGAGCCATCACGATTGTTTGACCTCGGACTTTTTCCCGAACCGGGTGTTTGTCTCGTCCCACTCGACGTTGACTTCCAAGGTTGAACCGAGCAAAGGCACCAGCAAATCCAGGGCGGTTTGAAGTTGTTCCGCCGCGTCGAACTCAAACTTCATTTCGCGGCCATCGCGTACGGAGAAAACCCAGCGACCCACCCGTCCTCTTCCGCCAAATGAAGTTCGAGGCGCTTCGATGGCTGCCTTCCGGATTTCTCCGGCATAAAGCTTGAAGCTTCCTTCACGCTGGTGGAGCAACAATTCCGGGTCCGGAGATTCGGTGTCATCGGCCGTCTCCGTTTTCCTGGCCAGCCAGTTCAAAGCTTCTCCCAGGAGTGCGCCCGGGAATCCCAGGTAGCCGAGGGGCACGGTCAAAATCCCAAGCGGCCCCGCCAGCCCTCCGCGATGGATGAACCATAGATCGCTGCCGCGAACGAAAATGTGATACAACCGTTCCCCGATAAACGAAACCTGCCTGGCCTCAAATGTCGTGACGTTTTCCATGAACCGTCATTCGGAGCGCGGACCGCTGAGTCCGCGCGGACTTCGGAATAGAAACTCGCGGACGAGGCTCTCCGCGCTCCGGGGTTCAGGGCTGCGATGCGCGGTCGCAAGATCGTCGGGAGTTTCCATGAACCGTCATTCGGTAACGCCGACTTTCCAGTCGGCGCGTGCGCCGGTTGGAAAACCGGCGTTACGCCCTTGCGGTTCATGGTCACCAAGCGCGATTCGGAAATCGTAGGGATTTTCCATGAATCTCCCGTGGTTGCGACGCCTCGTCGCAGTGGGTGGAGGCGACGCCCCCGTCGCCTTTCTCCCGACGGCACCCGCAGCGGGGGCGCTGCGGCCACCGCCTGCGACGAGGCGTCGCAGCCACGGGTCACGGTCTCGAGGCGCGCTTCGGAAATCGTCGAACTTTTCCATGTCGGTCAGTTGTCTCTCGCGTGCCGCGGAACCGCGGGTTTGATGGGAGGCTCACTTTCGGGAAGTCCAGCGGATGCTTTGAGCCAGGAGTTTCCGGTAATTCGGATTCTCGAAAGCTTCCGGGCCATGACCCAATTGCAGATAAACCACGCGCGACTTGCGATAGGTTTGCGCCCAGGCCAGTGGCTTGCCGCTCTTCGGATGCGTCGTGGTGATCAATGGCGTCACCTCCGGCAGCACGCGGTAGCCCCAGTAGATTTCATCGTGGATGACAAAGTCGCTCAGACCCGTGGTCACGGGATGATTCCGAGCCACGATCTCCACGGGCACTTCCACGTCATGTTGCCAGCCGACTTGCTCGGTGACCGTGCCCGGTTTGGCGGGGTTTGGTTCCGTGTAGCGTCCGCCGATGATCCGTTCGTATTCCGGCCAATCCGGATAGGAGACCAGCGCATGATGCAACACGACCAGCCCGGCGCCACGCTCGAGTTGCGCGAGCAAAGCCGTCTTCTGTTTCTCGGTGATGTGCTTGACCATGTCGTAAAGCACCAGCACATCGTAACGGGCCAGATCGTCGCGCTCATAAACCGTCGCGCTCGACTTTGCATGTTCAGCGGCCGTGAAGGTGATTTTCGCGTTATCCTGAAACATCTTGAAAAACGCCGGTTTGTTGAAGCCGTGTCCGCCCGTTACCACGAGGACCTTGGTTTTTGTTTCCTGACTGAGTGCCGGGCTTGGCCAGCCGGCAATCATCGTGAACAGCAATGCACAGAGAGTGATGGTTTTCTTCATGGGCTTGAGGTTGTGGTTGATCGTGAATGAGTTTCTTGCGGCGGTGGAAGGGTGAGCAGGAATGTCATCAAATCTTTCTGCTGCTGCGCGTCCAGTCCCTGCAGCAATCCCTCGGGCATGACTGATACCGTGGACGCTTTCTGGCTGGCGACCTTCGCCCGCGGGAGGGTGAGGTTTTCGCCATTGGCCTGGCCGAGCACGATGTGTTCGCGGTTGCTTTCCAGCATGACGCCGGACTCCACGTTGCCGTCCTTGAGTTCCACGTTATACGAAATGTGATCGGGATTGATCGCGGCGCTGGGTTCAAGAATGTCGCGCAGCACGGAGGCGTAATCGCGATAGATCAGATTGGACAGGTCCGGCCCGATGCGACCGCCTTCACCGACCACCACGTGACACTTGGAACACGCCGCGGGTTCACCGAAAAAGACCTGCTTCCCCCGCAACCAGTCACCGCCTTCGATTTCCGGCACGCGGGTAATCATCGCCGCGGGCACGTGCGGTCTGGCCCAGGGCAACATAACCCGTCGCAAAGGCAATGGCCGGGGGCGCGCGTCTTCCGCCGTGAACCAACTCACGTTCAAGCTGAGGTCGCGGCTGCCTGTGGCCAGCGTTGCTTCGATTGGCAGCCAGCGATTTTCCTTTGGCTCAAGCGTGACGCGGCCTTCATTCCCGTTTATCGGCACTGGAATCGTTCCGGCTTTCAAGGTGAGGCTTGCATTGGCCTTCAGCACGAGCGTGACGGTTTCGGGCGGATACTCGAAATCCAGTTTGGAATCGGGTTGCGTTGCGGCGCGCAGCATCTGCCAGAGATCAATTTGTCCGCGCAACTTGAGTGTGCCGCGTGATCGCAGCCGCTTGAACAACTGTTCGTGCTCGGCACTCGCCATGGTCAGCCCGCGCGCCACGGTGAGATCGCAATGCGGCAACCAACCGCTCCAGTCTTGGCTGCCGCGCGCCGCTTGCCACTCGGCTTCCACGCCGGTCAGATCCGTCAGCAGATCGGTTGTTGCTTCCTGCCGCAGTCCGGCGACGCTCCGATCCGGGCGCGGCAGCGTCACCGCATAATTCACTGCCTCCGTGCGCGGCGCGGTTTGCAGCGTGAGCGACCGACGATTCGGCGCAGTGCTGGCAGTCAGCACGGGTAGTGTAAACTGCGGCATCGTGCGCTGATGCTTCACCACTTGATAACCCGGTCGCACCGTCTCGAACCGGTCTCCCGCCGCTACGTAGCGGCCCTGGGTGATGCTGCTGCGAGTCGCGAAGTCATTCATTTCCCGGGCATCCAGTGGGCGGTCGAATACCACGCGGGTTTCGGTCGAACTCGCCGCGTAAGCCAGCACTGGCTGTGGCGTGACATGGTCGGTGTACGAGATTTTGAACAACCGCCCTTTGCCCTGCGGACCCGTGCCCCAATCCGGACG
This sequence comes from Verrucomicrobiota bacterium, assembly GCA_014860005.1. The sequence goes on from JACZKP010000045.1 coordinate 60,527, forward strand.
GCCGCTGTGACACGCCACGAGCAAATCGCCTTGCGGCGTCGGCACGGCGTCCAGCGTCAACAGGTTCAGACAGGCGATAAGATTATTCTGCGCCACATAGCCTGCCGCAGACTTGACGAGTTTGGTGCGCCAGATTTTGCCGCGCGATTGACCGGCCACAATTGCATCGCCACGCCACCAGTCCGGGCCGAAGACTTTTTTGCCGCCCGCGACCGGTTCATTGAAATGCAGTCCGCACGTGGATTGATGCTGCGGGCCGTAATCGAATGTGCTCGGTTCATCAATCACGCCCGGGAGATGTTTGGGATGGCGCGGTGGAAATCCGTAGTGGCGGCCCGGCTGGATGTGCAGCAGTTCGTCAAAAGGATTGCCATTGGGCAACCAGGTTGCGCCTTCCTGATCCGTGGCGAACAAATCGCCCGCGGCGTTGAAGGCGAGTGCCACGGTGAAGCGCACGCCCGTGCAGATGATCTCGCGCCGCTGCCCGTCCGCTGAAATTTTCAACACCGTGCCGCGCTCGCTGCGGAGGCTGTACTCGGATTGGCCGGTTTGCGGGTTAACGCGATAGGCGTCGCGCCAGTTGTCGCAGCCCAGCCCGAAAAAGATTTCGCCGGCGGAGTTCACAGCCAGGCCGACTGAATCCAGGTTCGATCCGGCGATGCCCGTGGGCGGCACCCAGTCGCTCGTGACCGTCTGCAACTCCGCCGTGCCATCGCCCCGGTCGCGCAGGCGGATCACGCGTTTCTGGCTCGCGATGTAAGGCCCGCCCGGCCCCCACGCCATGCCGATGCTGGGCGGAATTTCGTTGCGTTCGTTGCTGAAGAACCGCGTCGCCCGGTCTTCCAGGCCGTCGCCGTCGGTATCATGCAGTTGATGCACATTCCCGTCGTAGCCCAGTGCGAAAAGCCGTCCGTCCGGTGCGTAAACCAGATTGTTGAGGTTGTTCAGTTGCAGCGGGAGTTCGCGCACCGTGAAACCCGGCACCAGCACCTGCACCAACGGCGCGTTAGTGATTGCGACCAGTGCCTTCTCGATCCGCCCGGCGCCCCACGCAGGGCCGGCGGCAACCCCGCACATCACGACCGGGATCAGCAGCAAACGTTTCATGTGATGCGCCGGATTCTGCGCCGCCCCCGCTGGATTGACAACCGAATTGAAGGACACCGAATTGAAGGACGACGGAGCAGGTCACGCCCCGGTGTTCAAGCTGTGTCCTTGCGATGCAAAGAGTTTTGGCATTGGTGCGGTTGATACTCTTGGCGCTGACGGTGGCAGGGTCGAAAAAGTGTTTTTCGCAACAGGGACGGCAAGCATCTTAACGGGCGGCTGATTGCTGCACGGGCCGCCAAGCCGAAACGATGGTTTTGGCAGTTGAAGTGGGACGGCATGGATACGGGACCAGTTCGAGCAGGACCTCAAACGCGCTGACGGTCATCAATTGATCCTGGTCTCTGAACGATCGCTGCGTGAGCGAGGGTCGCCGGTTCAGATTGCGGTTCAGATGGCGGTTCAGATTGCGGATTGATTGCCCTGTTGGCCAACGGCACAATCCCGACCAGATGAAACTATCTCCCATGCTTCTGAGCGTCAGTCTTACCGCAGCGATTGCCAATCTGGCGCCGGGAAACACGATTGACCAAGCGAGCCAGCTTGAGTTGCAGGGCGACTTCCAACAAGCTGCTGGCATCTTGAGAACAGGCATGACAGACGATTCACTGTCGCAGGCGGAACGCCGGAAGCTGGCGTTTGAATTGGATCGGCTGGCGCGCATCAAGCGGGATTATCCCTACACAAAGGAAGCGTTGTTCCAGGAACTGCGGACATGCGTCAAAGACCTCACGGCGGGTGAGTTTGAAAAGTGGATTACGGAAGGGCGCTTCGATGTGCGCGAGATTGATGGCGAGCGGCGTTTCATGAGTTCAAGTGTCAGCAATTTATTCTTCCGCCATCCCGAGTTGAACGCCCGCCGGCTGCCACCCAAGGACACCACCAAACACGACCGCGCCGTTTGGGAAACCTGCGTGGCCATCAAGCAAGCCGCACTCGCGGGGAAGTCGCCCTACGTATTGCCCAAACGATTCCGCCACACCATGACCGTCACGGCCAAAGCCGGCGCCGCGCCCAACGGCGAACTCATTCGCGCGTGGCTGCCGGTTCCGCGGCGCTATCCGTTTCAAACGGATTTGCGGCTGCTGAACACTTCCTCGCTGGCTCGGCATATTGATGACGAATTCAGCCCCATCCGCTCCGTGTATCTCGAACAACCGGCACAAGCAGACCAGCCGACGGAGTTCAGGATCGAATACGAATACACGATGCACGGCATCTGGTTTCAAGTGAATCCTGACGCCGTGACACCGGCGAACGCGAATGATCCGGCGTTGAAGCCATATCTGCGTGAAGCACCGCATGTCGTGTTCACGCCGGAGATGCGCGCGTTGTCGGAACAGATTGCGGGTGGCGAGAAGAATCCCGCGCGGCTGGCAAAGAAATTCCACGATTGGATAGCGGACAACATCAAATACAGCTACGCGCTTGAATACTCGACGATTCGGAACATTGGCGATTATTGCCGCGCGAAGGGTTACGGCGATTGCGGGCAGGAGGCGCTGCTGTTCATCACGCTCTGCCGCATGAACGACATTCCCGCGCGCTGGCAATCCGGTTGGAACACGTTTCCGGGCGCGAAGACAATTCACGATTGGTGCGAGATTTACCTCGCGCCCTACGGCTGGATTCCCGTGGACAACTACAAAGGGATATGGGCGATGCAATACGCCTTCACGCTCACGCCCGAACAGAAGCGCGCAGTGCGCGATTTTTATTTCGGCGGGCTGGACTACTACCGCATGGCGGCGAACAGCGATCACAATCAAGAACTGACTCCGCCCAAGAAATCGTTCCGTTCCGACGACGTGGATTTCCAGCGCGGCGAACTCGAATGGGGTAACCAGAACGTTTACTTCGACCAATACTCCTACCGTCTGGACGTGAAGGAAGTGAAGCTGCCACGGGTGGAATAATGCGCTTGGATAGAGGCAGGGACAAGTGATTGAACCTTGCCCCTCCCTCCGAACCGGACCGGCCGACTTTCTCTCCGGTCGGAAACCTGCTGCCGTGTAGGCAATGCCAACTCGCCTCGTTCGATGATCACGATGCCGGTGCTGGATGATCTATTCGCTGCGATGAGTTTGGGTGACCGGAAAGTTCCAACACTGGGAAGCGCATTGAGCAGCTATTCCCAGCGAGAATAATCTCGACAATTAGGCAAGGTGCAATAGGCTCCGCCACAAGCTTGAAGCCCTCCCCACATCCTGCTTTGATTGTTTACAGGCTTTTTTTTTACATTTGTGCGATTGCCTTAGCCCAGAATTTTACCCCGACATCCGGCTCCGTTGACGAATTACGAAACCAATATGAAGACAAACAACCAACTTCCAGGGTGCCGAAGCCGGTTCGCCTTGTTCTCGCCCCCGACCTCCCTCGTTGTCCTGCTGCTCGCCTGCCTCAGCAGCGGCTGGTGTCCGAGGAGCTTTGGCGCGCTCATCTGCCACGACGGGGCGGACTACCCCGCCAACAGCGTGATGAGCGGCCTCAACAGCGGCACCGGCTGGGCCGCTTCGTGGGCCGGCTGGGGTCGCGTGGAGGTGGACGGCCTGCTGTTTCCCGGCCTGCTGACGACCGCCAACCGCTTCCTCACCTCCGGCAACAACCAGGACGCGTATCGCAATCCCCGCACGTTAGGCTTTGAGGCTCTGCTCAGCGGCGGAAAGTTCGGCCTGGACGGCACCGAACTGTGGCTGTCGTTCCTGGTTCGGCGGGAAACCAATTTTCCCGCCGGCAGTTACGGTGGGCTGTCGCTCCTCGACTTCACTGCTGAGAAACTGTTCGTCGGCCTCCCCGCAGGGGCGACGCATTGGAGTGTGCGTGAAACCGACCCCGCCGCCGTCACGACGGTTTCGACCGCGCCGATCCGGGCCGGCGAAAGTACGCTGATCGTCCTGCGCCTTCAGTTCGGAGTCAGTGGTGTCCAGGATCGCATGGAGCTGTTTGTGAATCCCTCGCCCGGCGTCACGCCGACCGTTCCCGACGCCGCCCACACCGGCGCCAACCTGATCTTCAACCGCATCCGTCTACAATCCGGGCCGTTCGGATCAACCGCCCCCATGAGCCTCGACGAAATCCGGCTGGGCGAAAGCTATGCGGACGTCACCCCGGCGGTGGCCGGCCCCGCCGTCGCCTGGTTGCGGGCGAGTGACCAACGCCTGACCGACGGCGCGGAACTCACCCTGCCGGTGAGCTACGCCTGGCCCGATGGCGACCTCGCCAGCCTGTCCCTCGCCGTCACGGCGGCAAATCCGGCGCTGCTCCCCGGGGACGGCATCACCATCACCGGCACGGGCGCGAACCGGCGGGTCACGCTCCGCCCCACGCCCGGGGCCTCCGGAGTCACCGCCGTCACGGCCACCATCACCCCGCCGGTTGGCGCGGCCGTGACGGCGAGCTTTAACCTCACCATCAGCCCGCCGCCGTCCGGGTTGGTGGTCCACGAACCGTTTGCCTACACGGACGGCAACTTGTCGGCCCGGAACGGTGGTCAGGGGTTTGGCGGAGCTTGGGCGGCGGGAGTGGCCGGCACCGGGGCCAACCTCTTCACCACCACCACCCCATCGCTCACCTTTCCGGGCCTGCTGACGGCGGGCGCGCGAATGCGCACCGCAGGAGGAGTCGGCGGCCTGGTGCGCCCCACGGCGCTGACGCTGGGCGAGGACGGCACGGTGCGCTACGTGAGCCTGCTGCTGCGGCCCGATGCCGCTCCGACCGCCACCGCCTATTTTGGGCTGCTGCTGCTCGGCAGCGGAGGCGGCAACCTCTTTGTCGGAAAGCCCGGTGGCGGCAGTTCGCTCTTTTACGTGGTCGAAAACAGCGGCGGCGCCGCACAGGTGGCTAGCACGAAGTCGGTGGTTCAGAATGAAACCACCCTGCTCGTGCTCAAGCTGGAGTTCCTGCCCGGTCCTGACCGCGTCTCGCTGTATGTCAATCCTGTGCCCGGCACCGAGCCGGCCATCGCTGATGCGCTGAAGAGCGACCTCGACCTCGGCCTGGTCGTGGCCCCGGCCCTCCTCGGGAATGCCGCCTGGAGTTCGGACGAACTGCGCGTGGGTACGTCCTTCGCCTCGGTGACACCCCCCGGCCCGGATTTTCAGCTCCGGCCAGTTCTATCGGGGTTTGTCACCGAACACATACTGGTGACGCGGCAGGTCGAGACCGTTGATCCGCTGCCGCCGGGACGCACGTTGACGTTCGCGCTGGACGGCCCCACCAACGGCGCGACGATCCATGCGACGACGGGCGAGTTCACCTGGGTGCCGGGCGAACTGGATGGCGGCCAGCGCCGCACGTTCACTGTGCGCGCCACCAGCAACGCCAGCCCGCCGGCCTCGGTCACCGTCTCCTTCTACCTCGACGTGAACGAAAGCAACTTCCCGCCCGAGCTCGCAGCAATCCCGGACCAGTCGGTCACGGAAGGCTCGGAGTTCACGTATCCATTGGTGGCCATGGATTCGGATGATCCCCCTCAGAACATCTCCTACTCCCTTTCCGTCAAGCCGGAGGGGCTCGACGTTTCTTCCGCAGGCGTGCTCACCTGGCTCACCTGGCGTCCGACCATTGCGCAGGCCGGGCGATCCTATTCAGTGACTGTGATTGCCTCGGACGGGCAGGGCGGACGCGCGGAACGCAGCTTCACCATCACCGTCGAGAATCGCACCGGATTCGTGGCGCGGTGGATCGGAACCGCTGATGGCGACTGGAACAACGCAGACAACTGGGACATAGGTCGGGTGCCGAACGACAACGCCACGGAGTTTTTCGACGTTCTCTGGGAACTCCATCCCGTGACCGTTCGCGTGGCCGGAGACGTCACCGTCAGGAGCCTTTCATTGAGCAGCGGAGGAACACTCGAACTTCAGTCCCCGACGGGCAACGTCTCCATCCAAGGGAGTCTCCTTTGGAAACACGGAACGTTGGCAGGACCAGGCCGGATGACGGTGCAGGGACGCGCCACGCTGGAGGGGCGGAGGACGGACACACTCACTCTGCGGGATCAGTGCAGCTTGGTGCTCAACGGAGACTCTTTCCTGGGATCTCCGCTGCGCTGTGATGGCAATGTCAGGGTGATGGTGCAACCTTGGGCAATGCTGGATGTGGCGTTGAACGGCGGCTTCATTCACTTAACAAACGGTGTGCCCGAACTACGCAACGAAGGCACTCTCCACATCATGGGAAATGAACAGCCCGTCCCATTCATCTACCTTTACAATCGCGGGACCGTGATCACATTCGCGAGCACCATCGACTTTCAGACCGGCGCGGGCCTTGACATGATTCAGGAAGCAGGCGGGCGTCTGGACGTCGGGGCCGGGTTGGGCCACGGGGCCACCCTCAACGGCAACGCGTTGTTCCGGCAGGGCAGCACCGTCTCCGGCGAAGCGTACCTTCGCCAAGCCCGCGTCGAAGGCCGGATTCAAGGCCGGTTCAGCTTCGACGAGCTTTCATTCGGCCCCACCGCCGTCAGCAAGTTCAGTCTCATCGCACCGCACGACCACCTGTCCGCCGCTCAGCCCATCGCGCTGGATGGCCGACTGGAACTGGCCCCGCTTCAGGGAGTCATTCCGGGACCGGATGACGTCTTCCAACTGGTGCGCTCGGACGGAGAAATCACCGGCCAGTTCACCAACCGACCCTTCGGACAACGGGTGCTGGTTTCCGGGACGAACGAAACCATGTTGCTCACTCGCTCAGCGGACTTGCACCGGGTCGAATTGCGAAATTTTCTGCCCGAGGCGACCAGTCTCTACAGCCTGCCACTCAGTTTTCGGTTGCCGGAAGTCGTCGGAGCCGTGGGCGGCTGCTTCGTGGTCCCTCATCCCGCAGTCACCCTGTCCGAGGGAACGGTGGCCGGAGGCACTCTTACGGTGGAGATCACGGAGAACTACAATGCCGCCGTGGACCAATTGACGTTCCGGCCCAATTCCACCTTTCCCGAGGCGGATGACGTCGTCTTCGAGGGGGCGTTTGGAAGTGTGCAAACGGTGCGCTTTCGTGGCACGGCCTTCGGGACTATGCAACTGGCCGACGGACTGATGACCTGCAATCTGAATGCTCAGGCGGACAGCGCCGCCGTCGTGGCGCTGCTGGGCCGGCTGCGCTACGAGAACACCGAACTGACGGCGGATTGGTTCACGCGACCCGACACGAATTATCCGCAGCGAACCGTCGTGGTCACGCTGACCGATACGAACGGAGCGAACGCGGTGAGCCGGACCGTGGACTTTCCGTTCTTGTGGGGCATCCGACTTCCGGAGTCGTTGCAATTGACGAATGGACAGCAAACGGTTCTTCATCTCCAAGGCTGGTTTTCCAGCCAGCAGGTGCTGCCGGTTCCCTCATTGACGACGCAATGGAGTGAAAGCTGCACCAATCCCAGTGTCCTGGTTCACCCGGTCGCTCTGCTCGGGCAGCAAGGCGTTATTGGGAAAGCTGCGCCATATTGCTGCACGATCACGGCTCAGGCGGGGCTATTGTCGGCCGCAACTTCGCTCCAAGACAGCCTGACGGAGGTTATCCCATGGAATGAGTTAGATCCGATCAAACAAGGACTCGCAAAACTCATTTTTGGTGAACAAGATGTGCAGTCTGACTTTGAGAGAATAGTTCTCGAAAATCAATCCCATGCCTGTCCACTTTTCATCGGAATGTTTTTGACTGAGCGGCGGGTCGAGTGCGAAACGACTCCGGGGGGACGCGTGAGCGCTCAAGGTGGAGGGGATGATACAAATTCAATCACCACCTTTTACACCCTAGAAGCCTTGATGAAGGGGACCGTCGGAGGGCGTGGCTGGGCGGAGCTCTACCGGCAGCACGGAGCCGAGGTGGTGCAGTTGTTCTTCGAGCACCCGTCACTGTTCACGCAGGCGCAGGAACTTGTGGCCTCGTTTCATCCGGGTGTCGTCGCCCTGCTCGCCGGCCAGGGGGACACAGTTACGATCACTCCGCCGATGATCACCCAGGTCAACGCCTTCTGGAACCTTCTCGCCCAGTACGCCAACCCCGCCCTCAAGGCGGCGCTCGAACAAGAGCAGGCGCGGTTCGACAATTTCCAGCGCTTTCAAAATGTCACCATCAGCGAATGGGCGGGCCTGCTCGGGATTCGCGTCCCGTTCCAGCCGTATCTCCACATCTCGCTGATGAGACGCGAGCCCACCGAGTTCAGTCTGGCCCTCAACGATGTTCCCGGCCTGGACCTCTCCCTCTGGCGCAGCCTGGACCTGAAGACCTGGGGACGAGTGACGAACGCAACTTTCGAGCGCGATGGCGTCGCGATCATTTTCACCGATCCCACGCCGCCCGCCGGCGCAGCGTTCTATCAGGTCCGCTAGTGAGTGCCGGGCGCGGGACCGCCATTCACCGATCCGCTGAAGCCCCACCGCCCCCCGGGTCGGGGCGGGCAGACACCACGGGCTGAAGGTCTGGGAGATTGATGGGAACCGGCAGCCAGCACTGGTTGTGCTCGTTCCGTTGCTTTCCACCCTGCATTGCTGCGACGCAGTTACTGGGAGCGCCGGCATCTTGTCGGCGAGTTTCAAGCGCGGCCCCCCGGAACCCGTCGGCAAGATGCCGGCGTTCCCAAGCCATAAGTTTGCTCGCCTCCGGACCCGTTTTTTCTGAAGCTTCACGTGGATGAACAAATCTGAATTGAAACGCACGCTCGCCGCCGCCGTGGCCGCCGCGCGCGCCGCCGGCGCGCTCATGCGCAAAAGCCTTCATGCTCCCAAAACAATCAACTCCGCCACGGCGCACGACATCAAACTGGAGTTGGATGTGCGTTGCCAGAAGCTGATCGAAACGAGCTTGTCCTGGAGCTTTCCGCAAATCGCCTTGCTCGGCGAAGAGGGCGTCGCCGGCGCCGCGGACGCGGAGCATCGCTGGGTAGTGGACCCGATTGACGGCACGGTGAATTTCGCTTACGGCATCCCGCACGCATGCGTCTCCATCGCGCTGCAGCAACGCAGTTCGGAGTCCGCAGTCCGCAGTCCACAGTCCGCTGCCAGGAGTCGCATCACGCATCACGCATCACGCGTCACGGATTACATCACTGTCCTAGGCGTGGTTTACGACCCGTTCACCGATGAACTCTGGACGGCGATTCGCGGTCAGGTCGCGCGTCTCAATGGCCGGCCAGTTCATGTCAGTGGCCGGCGCAAAATGGGTGAGGCCATCGTCTCGCTTGGCTTTGCGAAGACCCGGGAGAGCCTGGAGAAATCGCTGCCGCTGTTCAATGCCCTGGTCCGCCGCGTGCGGAAGGTTCGCATCATGGGTTCGGCGGCGCTGGCGCTGACTTATGTAGCCACGGGCCGGTTCGACGCCTACCTCGAACGCGGCATCAATTTGTGGGACATCGCCGCTGGCGGATTGATCGTGGAATGTGCGGGCGGCAGGTTCTGGCGTGAACCGATTGCCGGCGAACACAGGTTCCGCATGGTCGCGAGCAACGGCTTGATCCACCGAAGCATCCCGTTGCCAATTTGACGTTTTACCAATGAGAGCCTCCTGTTTCCTGGTGGTTTCGTTTCTCGCCGTGACGGCATTTGCCGGGCCGGTGATAGATCCCATTCCCAATGCGAACATTCCCGCCGGGAAATCCCTGACCCTTCCGGTGACGGCCAGTTCTCCAGAGGGGCGACCATTGACCTATACCGTAACCAGCAGCACCAATCGCATCACGGTGGAAGTTCACACCAACAATCCGTACTGGAAAATGTCCGTGGCGCAGGTCGCCCCGTCGAACGCGCCGAGCGCTTTTCTGACACCGCTCCGTGGTGGATTGGCCATGGTAACGAATGTCGGTGATCTGACGTTCATGCTGTTACGCGACCGCGCGCCACGGACAGTGGATGCCATCCAGGGCTTTACCGCTGGCGGGCTTTACACGAGCAACACCATCCTCCATCGCATCGTTGCCTCGCCCTTTGCGATCATCCAAGGCGGCGATCCCGGCACGAATGGGATGGGCGGTCCCGTCTTTCGCCTCGACGATGAATTTCATCCGCGCGCCTTGTTCAGCGGCAATGGCCAGTTGGCCATGGCCAACTCGGGCAAGGACACTGCCGGCTCTCAGTTCTTCGCCACTCAGGGACCGCAGCGGAACTTCGATTTTCGCTACACCATTTGCGGCCAACTGCTTCGCGGCTTCAACGTGCTGTCCAATCTCATCAACACTCCCACGGGCACCAACAACCGTCCCCTGGCCGACGTGATCATTACTCGCGCCTCGCTCGTGCCGAACCCTTTCGACACCGTCATCACGCTCACGGGCACAAACCTCGCCGGTGTTTCCGGCGTCATTCAGATTGTTGCCGACGATGGCCTGGGGGGGCGCGCCACCAATGTGTTCACGGCGACCACGGTCGCGGATACTGGATTCAACGCCCAGCCGATTATTTACCCGACGGTCATCACCAATCTCGTCGCGCCGCTGAACGGGCGATTGACCAATATCTTTAGCGCGGTGGATCCTGAGGGTGATCCCGGTTATTGGTTTCTGTCGCCCGTGGCCAACGCCACCAACTCCTTTAACAGCATCCGTCCCAATGGCGACCTCCAGGTGGTGATCGTGCCGGATTCAAATTATGTCGGCACGGTGAACCTGTCCGTGTATGTCAGTTCGAGTGCCTTGTGGGGCTTGTTTCCGACGTTGTTTCCTTACGACGTTCAGGACTATCAATTCAGCATCGGTGACACACCCATTGCCGCGGCACCGGCGAGCCTGGTGGCGCCGCCGCTGAAGGAATTCACGGGCCAACTGTTGGCAACGTTCACCAACGGTGTGCCGAACAGCCCGCCCGGCTATTTCAGTGCTTCGATCAATTGGGGTGACAACTCAATCAGCAGCGGCACGATTACCGCGGACGCCAGCGGGCGCAAAGCGGTTCGCGGTTCGCACACCTACACGAACTCCGGCGACTATCCCGTTTACGTCACCATCAAAAGCGCGTCAGGGGCGGAAGCCACGGTTCGAGCCAGCGCCCAGATTCAACCCCACCTGAGTATCGCGCGCCACGGAGGACAGTACCTCCTGCGCTGGCCGGCTTGGGCAACCGAATACCAGGTCCAGTCCCACACCAATCTGGCCACACCCGACTGGCTCACCCTCACCAACCCACCGGCGCTCAACGGTTACGATCAAGTCCTCACCTACACCAACGCCGCGAGCCGCGAGTTTTTCCGATTGAAGAGATAGTCCGCTGTTTGAACTTGGGATTTGGAAGAGCCTGTTTGAAAACCCTCGCGCCGACGCCGGGTGAGGTCACCCGGCCTACACGATTCGCGAATAAGCCACGGTCTTGTAGGCCCGGTGCCCTCACCGGGCGGGTTTTCAAACAGGCTCTAACGAATCTTCCCAAGGGGCGGCACGCCGCCTTTTTCCGGTGGCCGGTGATGTTCCTGGCGCTCCTGTATTCCTCTGGACAAAGAAATTTCCCAAGCGCAAAGTCGATGCGAGATGCAGGCTAGGCTTAATGCCTTTCGGGAATTGGACGGTCCTGTCCCAGAGGGACATTGTGAAAATAGCCCAGCGTTTCAACGCTGGGTTGCGCGATCCAAAACCAGCGAGTCCCAGAGGGACGAAAGAGCATCGCGTTTCCGAGCCGGCTTTCTGCCGTCCCTCCGGGACTTGTCCCGCTGGGCGGCTCAACCCAGCGTTGAAACGCTGGGCTAGGGTCGGATGTCCCTCCGGGACAAACGTCGGTCTGAATTCCCGAAAGGCATTACGGCTTGGTCCGTGATGCTGGATACGCCCAAACCCAGTCGTTCTGGTTCAGGTCAAATCGGGACTCCGGTTCGCCCCGCCAATTCTTGTGGCGCACACAAGGCACGCCGCCATCATCCACCTCGTTGAAACCCACCGAGTAGAGCACGAAGCCCCCTTCCGTGCGCCGATACTTCAGCGGCTCGCCCGTGATGATGTCGTGCGGCAGCTTCGCCGCAAATTGTGGCACAAGCGCGGCGAGCGTTGGCGGGAATTCATCGTTGGCCAGCCGATACCGCTCCAGCGCGCACGCCACGGTGGCGAGGTCCACTGCGGAATGCGCGAATGGAAAACCTTCCGCTGCATCCTCGGATAATTGCTTGATCTTGGGAACGATGAAGACGGGGAAGAACGGATCAGACGAGGCGAACAGCCCGCGCGGTTCCGCCCGAGGTTCGTTGACGAGGCGGCGTGCGTTTACGTCGAAATAACGGCTCGTTGTATCGAGGTGAAAGCGGTGGATCGCCGCCTGGTTCTGGAGCGACCAGCCGGTGGGATACGCATGACGCACCAATGCCAACAAGCCCTCATTTTCCGGGGGCATGTGCGGCACTCGACGCGGCGTGGCGGCTGAAGTGGGAATGATTCGCTCGACCAGACTGCTCAACGCGAGCGCATCGTTCCGCACCGCGAGCGGAAAGTCCGACAACACATCCAAAGCTTCAAGCTGCGCCTGCACCGCAGCCAACTGTTGCTCATTCCAGCGATGCGCCACCAATCCCTCCCAGAGCGGCTGGAGTGTGTCCACGACACCTCTCAAACGCATCTCGGTCTGCATCACCCAAGGTTGTTGTCGGTTGTAATCCGCCAGGCGCAGAGCAAACTGAAGATCCGCCAAAGCCGCCTCGGATTCCTCGGCTACCAGCGCAGCAGAAGCCCGTAGTCGCAAGATGCGCACGAACCCACCGAGCACATGCGCTGGCAGTGCGGGGTCAAACATCTGTCGCGAATAGTCGAGCGGGAAACGGCAGTAAGCGCGGTCGCCAAACTCTCGTAGTGAGTCCAGGTCCTTGCCGTAACTACGATCCAGCGATTCGAGAAGCATCGCGGCGGCTTCTGACGCGGAAACTTCCGGCAACGTGATCGGGCGGCCAATCCCGGAAATTGGATTGTTGGTTTGCCAACTGCGCCAGAAGCCCAGCCAGGAGCGCAGGTCCGTCGGCTCCGCTTCCAGCCACGGCGCGAACCGGATGCGCTCTCCGGTGTGAGCGCTAATGAATGGGACGCGCGCCCACTGCGCAACGAAATTGAACTGCAGCGTCCGTGGGTCTGATGCCACGCCATTGGTGGCGGCGAACAACAGCGCGAAGTACGGCGCGCGGGCGAAATTCTGCGCGTCTGGCACCGGCAAATCCATGCTCTCGAAGTTCAACGGTTCACTGCGCGCTTTCGCCTCATGCACCACTGCGGCCCAAGCCCGTTTGCCGCGCCAAAGTTCAACGTTGTAAAAAAGGGCAATGGTCGAAACGGCGAACAACACCGTCCAACCGCACAACCGCAGCGCCTCGCGGCTGCCCAGCCAGCGCCAGCCGCATTTGAACACGCCGATGACCAGACGCACCAAGGCGTTGATGAGAATCAACACCAGCACGCCCAGGAAAAACGCGAGCAAACCGTGGATGAAACCCGTTCGATGCAACCACGTGACGTGGCAATAAACCGTCCACACCAGGAGCATCAGCGCGCCGAAGCCGGGCCAAAGCAGCTTTCGCCGCAGATTCGGGCTGGAAGAATCGGTGTTCATACGGCCTCGCTTCTCTTCGCTGCGTCCGCACCCGGACGTTGGCTGCGCGGCGGCAAGGCATCTGGTTGCCGGGGCACGTTCTTGGTTGGATCACCGGCACTCGCACGAGTTGGTGAGTCGCGCGGCTCCACCTTCAGAACCAGCAACACCTCGCGCAAGGATGGCGGTGCCGCGGCCAGTGATGCCGGACGCGGCGCATCCGGCGCGGAGAAGCGGAAGAACAAAACGAGCGCCCACATCGCTGCCAGACTCCCCCAAGCCAGTCGGCGACCTGACCGCCAAATTACGCCTGATGCGACCGGGATTTCCCTTTGCGCCGATCCGCGAACCGCCGTCAACCAGCGCCGACGCAAGGCGACTGAAGGCTCGACTTGCGGCAACGCACTGCGGAGTTGCTCGCCGCGACCCACCACTGCCTTTAATTCCGCAAACCTAGCTTGGCACGCGGGGCATACGTCAAGGTGCGCCTGTACTCCGCCCCGCTCTTGCGCTGCCAACACATCTGCCGCAAGCAGGCTGAGCTTCACTTCGTAGCGCCAACATTGGTTCCAAAGCCATTTCACATTCATGTATCCCCCGCGGGGTCGGAAAGGTTCACGGGGATTTCATTCCCTCCACCTCGTGAGCCGACGTAAGGAGGCCGCGTGCTTGCCGAATGTCCTGTTTCAACCGCCGACGGCGTCAAAGCGGCTGATTTGGCATGGGCATCGCCGTCCGTCATGGCCGAACTGGGCAATCGTGTCTGTTTTCCTCACGCGCCGGAGATTTGCGTCGAAGTGATTTCGCCCGGCAACACCGAGCGGAGATTCGTGAGAAGATGGCCCTGTATTTCGACGCGGGCGCGAAGGAAGTCTGGACCTGTTCAGCGTCCGGCGGCATGAGTTTCTTCGGCGCCAAAAGCCAGAAACCGCTCCGCGCCTCGCGGATTTGCCCGCAGATTCCCAAGCGAATCAAACTTCGCTGACGGACATCGCCAGGCGCGAACAAGTCGCGCTGGTTTCAGGAATTGTAGAGGTGACGGTCGCAAGCCAACATCGGTTGTTGGACACAATTCGGCCTTCGTTCGAGGATGCCATTCGCCAGTTGAGAGCAAGCGAGCGTGCCCGGAACACTGGGGTTGGCTGGCTATGCGGGAAGAATTGCCATCAATCGGACAGCTACGCATTAAGCGAGCGCTGTGGTATGCGTTGCTTGCGTGTGTGTTGATTGCGGCATTCGGGTTGGTGCTTGTAGTTGTTCTCCACCGGAAGGCGCGCAGCCACGGTGAGCAGGTACGCGTTGAGATTGAAAAGCGGCTTGAGGTTCTGCGCGGCAAAGGTGAGCCCGTCACTCTGGGTGAACTCGCCAAGCTCTACCCTGACCCGCCACTCGAGAATGACGCCGGTCGCCTCTTGAAAGCGACACTGGAGGCACTGAGGGCCAGTGATTCTGAGACGAACGCCAATTTCTTCCTGAGCGACAAACGCTTTCAGGCACGCACCGAGCCACTCCCGAATGACCTGCTCGAAGCGATGCGGGTATGGCTGGAGCACCGGCAGTCAACACTTGCGGCATTCCCGTGGGATGAGTTACAGGGCTCGTGGATCGGCGCAGGTTTCCGCGAAGGCTCGGGCGACATCAATACTATCCCGAGTGGCATCACGGAGTTGGCGGGGGTGCTGTGCGTGGTCGCCGTCTTGGAAGCAGAAGCGGGCAACCAGTCCAATGCCGTGTTTCTGGTGAAACAAGCGCTGCAAGTGGGAAACTCATTGAAGAACAGTGTTCCACTTCACTGCTTCGTTCGCACGGCGACGCGATACTACGTTTGCCAGGCGTTGGAACGTATTATCAACCGCACGAGTCTCCCGGAGACCAGCCTCAAAGAGCTTCAGTCGAGCCTGCCGAGTGAGGATTTGGCAGTGGTTCGAGAATTCATGATCAATGAACGCAGTTTTGGAGTGTTCACGGCGCAGTCTCTGCAAGTGCAGGCACTTACGATGACAAGTGGAGCTCGATCCCCGGCCACCCGACTGTTCAAAGCCTATCAGGCCCGCCTGTGGTATCACGACGAAGACCTCCTGGAGTTCTTGAAATGGAGTGATCAAGTCAGGGCGGCGTTGAATACGCCAGCCTCGAACGCGATCCCTCTGCTCAAAGCGATGGAACAAGAACGAAACGATCCGAAGCATCTGCGCGTTTCAAGTTTTGATGCCTTCAGAAGCCGGCGGGTTTCCCTGATGAGGTTGCATGAGCCTAATGTCAGCGAGTTCCTGGGAGTGCTCAAGGGCTTTTCCCGGACCAGGGCAGCCATCGTTGCTTTTGCCCTTGAGCGCTGGCGCCTTGCGAACGCCGGACAATTGCCCGCGTCGCTCTCCGAGTTGGTTCCTGATTACCTGCCCGTCGTTCCTGCTGATCCATACGACGACCAACCATTGCGCTACAGGCAACTCCCTCGCGGCTACGTGGTTTACAGCATTGGCCCGGACTTTACTGACGACGGCGGCAAGGAGCAGTCAGCCAAAATGAAAGAAGGCGAACCTTACGACATCACCTTCACGATCGAACGGTGAGGGTGCTGCGAGCGGTCGGGACCGCGAGGCTGCCGCTGGCAGACAAAGCGGATAAGCGGACATTTCGGCTCCCGCCAGCATTGCCGCGTTCGCCGGGCGCGGGCATAGTGAGGGCGTGGCTTATTTGCAGATCATTCCCTGGGCGGTGGCGGCGCTGATCCTCGCGCGATGGGCGGCGGAGTTGTGGCTTTCCGCGCTCAATCGCCGCCATGTTCTCGCACATGCGGATCGGGTGCCGGACGCGTTCCGCGATGTGGTGGACGAAGCCACCTACGCGAAGTCGGTGAACTACACGCTGGCGCGGGCGCGGTTGGGGAGTTTCAGCGATGCCTGCCAAACCGTCGTGTTGCTGCTGGTGCTGTTCACGGGCGTGCTGCCGTGGGCGTTTGGCGCGTTCACTCAACACGCCGGGAATTCCGCATGGGCGATGGCAACATTCTTATTTGCCATTGGCGTGGCGCTCGCGTTGCCGGGGCTGCCGATGGATTGGATTGAACAGTTCCGATTGGAGCAACGATTCGGTTTCAACACGAGCACGCAGAAGACCTGGTGGCTGGATCGCCTCAAAGGATTCCTGCTCGCCCTCGCGCTGGGGTATCCGCTGTTGGTGTTGCTGCTGAAGTTCGTCGAGTGGACGGGCGGTTGGTGGTGGCTGTGGGCTTGGGCCGCGTTGCTCGCGTTCCAATGCCTGATGATGGTGCTCGCGCCGGTGCTGATTCTGCCGTTGTTCAACAAGTTCACCCCGCTGCCCGAAGGCAGTCTCCGCGCGCGGCTCGTCCAACTGGCGGAACGGACGCAGTTCCGCGCGCAGAGCATCCAGGTGATGGACGGCAGCAAACGTTCGCGTCACTCGAATGCCTTCTTCACGGGCTTCGGCCGTTTCCGCAAGATTGTGTTGTTTGACACGCTGGTCGCTCAACTGAACGAGCCGGAGTTGGAAGCGGTGCTGGCGCACGAGATTGGGCATTACAAAAAGCAGCATATCCCGAAAATGCTGGTGTGGTCGGCGCTGAGTTCATTGGTGGGTTTCTTTGGGGTGGCGTGGCTGGCGCGGGAGGAGTGGTTTTATCGCGCGTTTGGTTTTGAGCCGAGCCATCTCGCGCCTGCGCTGTTGTTGTTCGCGCTGCTGGCGGGGACGGTGACGTTCTGGTTCTCGCCCTTGCTGCATGCGTGGTCCCGGCGGTTTGAATATCAAGCAGACGCCTATGCGGCGGAAGTGATGAAAGAACCCGCGTCGCTTATTGGCGCATTGCGGAAGCTGTCCGGGAAAAACCTGAGTAACCTCACGCCGCATCCGGTTTACAGTAGGTTCTATTACTCGCACCCGACTTTGCTGGAGCGCGAGCGGGCCCTGGCGGGGTTTGAAACCGCGCCAAAATAGCCATTGGCAGATGCCCGCCGGTCTGCTACAACCTCCGTCCGCTTTTCCGGGCGGATGAACTTTTTTAACCGAGAGCAAATTTATGTCACAGCATCGCAGTCTGCGCGCGGCGGCCACCTTGGGCGGCAAGCGCAATGTGCTCAAGCGCTTCGAGCGCGTTGAGCTTCTCAAAAAACGCGGCCAATGGAAGTCCGGTGACCGCATTACCGGCCTGCGCAAGACCAAGCCGGAAGCCTGACGCCGGGCGAAGGCCGAAGTGTGAAGTGCGAGGTTGGAGCGCAGCCTCCCGGCTTCGACCTGCTCCCTTTTCACTGCGCACCTCGCATGGTTCGTCTCCAGAAATTTCTCGCTGAAGCCGGAGTGGCTTCGCGCCGCGGCGGGGAACAGATCATCCTCGATGGTCGCGTGCGGGTGAACGGCGAACTGATCCGCCAGCTCGGCTCCAAGGTTGATCCCGATCACGATCAAGTCACGCTGGACGGCAAGCCCGTTCGCGCTCAACGCAAGCTCTACCTCGCCCTCCACAAACCGCGCGGGCGGGTGTGCTCACGGAAGGATGAGCACGGGCGACCGACGGTTTACGCACTGTTTCCCAAGGAGTGGCAGAGCGTTTATTCCGTGGGCCGGCTGGACTATGACACGGAGGGATTGCTTTTCCTGACCAATGATGGAGAATTCGCCCTGCGGCTGACCCACCCCCGCTATGGCGTGTGCAAGCGGTACATCGTTACGGTGGAGGGACGCGTGGACGCGGCGATGCTTGAGTTGTTCACTTCGGGGGTGTATGACGGGGGCGAGAAATTGAAGGCCGAGCGGGCGTGGCTGGTGACGTCGGGCGGTTCGCAGAGCGTGGTGGAACTGGAACTGGCCGAGGGCAAGAACCGCGAAGTGCGGCGGTTGTTTGAATCACAGGGGCTGACCGTCAAACGGCTGGTGCGGGTGCAAGTTGGCAAGATCAAATTGGGCGAGTTGAAACCGGGGCGATGGCGAACATTGACACCGACGGAGATTAAAACTCTACTTTCCTGAGCTATGAAAATGAATTCCTGGATGGTGCTGGGCGTGATGCTTTCCATGGGCCTGGGCGCGCAACCGGTGGCGGACCCGCCGCCGGCCGCGGCACCGAAGTCTGCGCCAGCCAAACCAACTCAAACCGCCACCGTTGAGCCGCCGATAGTGCTGGTGCCGGGTGCGGCCACAATCACGGGCGACAACGTCAATGTGCGCGGCAAGGCTTCCTTTGTCGGAGAGATCATCGCCCGTCTGAACAAAGGCGACTCGGTGAAAGTCATCGAACAGGTCATCCGCGAAAAGGCCGCCGCCGGTGAACCGTCGCAGTGGGCCAAGATTGCCTATCCCGCTGGAGCGAAGGTGTGGGTTCACAATTCGTACATTGACCCGACGAGCAAGGCCGTGTTGCCGCCACGACTAAACCTCCGTGCAGGGCCGGGTGAAAATTACAGCGTCGTCGGCATGATTGAACGCGGAACAACGGCGAAGGAAGTCTCGGTGAAGGGAAACTGGCTGGAGATTGAACCGCCGGACGATGCCTACGCATTTGTCGCCGCGCAATTTCTCAAGCAGGAAGGGCCGGCGGTGACAATTCCTCCCGTGGTTTCGATTGCGCCGCCCGTGGCGGAACCACCTGTCACCACCACGCCGGTGGTAGAACCACCCGTGGTCGCTGCGCCAGTGACGGAAACCCCAGTTGCCGCCACCACACCACCGTCGGAGGAACCGGCTGGCATCACTCCGGAACCGGAACCGACCGATGCGCCGCCGCCCCCTGCCGAAGAGCCCCTGCCCCCACGGATCGTTTCGCATCAAGGCATCGTGCGCGGCACTTGGAGCATCCAGGCGCCCACCAAGTTTGCGCTCGTGTCGCCCGATACTGGCCGGACCATCAATTATCTCCACACGACCTCGACCAATCTGGACCTGAACCGTTACAAAGGATTGCACATTATTGTGACTGGAGAAGAAGGCTTGGACGAACGCTGGCGCAACACGCCGGTCATCACCATCCAGCGCATCCAGGTGATCGAGTGACGCTGCCGGGGAATCTCATTGACGGGCGGGCCATCGCAGCGCAACTCCAGGCCGAGTTGACCCAACGCATCGCGGCTCTCAAATCGCGCGGCATGCAACCCGGTTTGGCGTTTGTGCGCGTGGGTGAGGACGCGGCGTCGAAAGTCTATGTGGGCCGCAAGGAAAAGACCTGCGCGGAGTTGGGGATTTATTCGGAAACCCGCGTGTTATCCGAAAGCACGACCGAAGCCGAGTTGCTGGGTTTGTTGGCGCAGTTGAACACCGAAGCGCGGTTGCATGGAATCCTCGTTCAAGCGCCGCTGCCCAAACACATCCGTCAGGAAGTGGTCTATGCCACGGTCTTGCCGCAAAAGGACGTGGACGGTTTTCATCCGGTGAACGTCGGCAAATTGATGCTCGGCGACGCCACAGGTTTCAAGCCTTGCACACCGGCGGGCATCCAGGAATTGCTGGCCCGCACCAACGTCAAGACGGACAGCGCGGAGGTCGTCATTTTGGGCCGCGGAAACATTGTGGGCAAACCGATGGCCGCGATGTTGTGTCAAAAGGGCCGGCACGCCAACGCGACCGTCACAATCTGCCACTCAGCCACGCGCGACATCAAAGCGCACTGCCTGCGGGCGGACATTCTGATCGCCGCGATGGGCGTGGCGGAATTTGTGAAGGCCGACATGGTGAAACCCGGCGCGGTGGTTGTTGACGTTGGCGTGAACCGGATCAGCGATCCGACCGCCAAGACCGGCTCGCGGTTGGTAGGTGACGTTGCGTTTGCCGAAGTCCAGCCCATTGCCGGCCAGATCACACCCAATCCCGGCGGCGTCGGCCCGATGACGATCGCGATGCTCATGCAAAACACCGTGCGCGCAACCGAAAGGGCAACGGCTTGAATCCAGAGCCAATCCAAATGGAGGCGAATTTGAAGGTTATCATTCCCTCACCTCGGGTCGTGTCCCTGCCCACCAAGTAATATATGAATCCCACTCGAATTCTACCTGATTTGCAATGCTCGCTGCTGTGCGAAGAAATCCGTCAGGAAGTGAACGGCAACTTCTTTCTGATTGGCGTCATCAATTTTATCCGCGTGCCCAAGTTGCCGGTGGTGGCGTTCCGGCTTTGCGTGTTCAATCGCTGGGCGGCGGGGCTGGGCCAGTTCACCGAAAGCGTGAGGCTCATCGCACCGGACCAGACCACGGTGTTGCGCAAGGGCGAAGTCAAGTTTGCCCTGCAAGACGCAACCTTGAGTGCAACCAACGTGACCGTGCTTCAACAGGTCGAGTTCAAAACTGCCGGAACCTATTACATCGAAGTGCAGGTGGATGATGTGATGAAGCTGCGTTATCCGATTCCGGTCATTCACACGCCGCCGCCAGCGGGGTCGAATCCCAAACCGCCGGAAGCCGCGCCTCCTGCCTGATTGGCCGGCGCTGGGATTTGGGATTGAATTCACCCGCCCGCCTCCGTTCCATGGAGGCGATGGATCAATTACCGCAGATCGCCTGGGAGCCGGTGACGCCGCGCGGCGTGGCTGCGTTCGCCCGCGCGACCGCCGGCCGGTTGTGGTTGGTGCAATTTCTCGTCGCGTTGGTGGTGGCAGCCTCGGTCGTCTGGTTTCTGCACGACGGTTGTTTCCCAACGATTCGCTCCGCCATACTGCAATTGCCCGCTGAAGGGAAAATCCGGTCTGCCACTTTGAACTGGCGCGGTGATTCGCCACAGATGCTGGCCGAGGGGCGTTTCCTGGCGTTCAGTGTGGATCTGAATCATTCGGGCGATTTGCGCTCTCCCGCACATGTGCAGGTGGAATTTGGAAGGGGCGGCTTTCGCGTTAGGTCGTTATTCGGTTACATGGAGGGCCGTTACCCCGACGGGTGGATCATTGCGTTTAACCGCACCGAACTCCAGCCACGTTGGGGTGCGTGGCAGCCTGCGTTGCTCGCCATTCTTGCGGCTGGGGCGGTGGTTTACCTGATGGTGTCGTGGTTTGTGCTGGCACTGCTTTACGCAGGACCAGTCTGGCTGATTGCATTTTACGCGAACCGGGATTTGAATTTCGTCGCAAGCTGGAAGCTGTCGGGTGCGGCGCTCCTGCCGGGTGCGCTGGTGATGGCCACCGCCATTGTGGTTTACGATTTTGGCGCCTTGGACTTGGTCCACATGATTTTCATCCTGGCTGGGCATTTGGTGCTGGGCTGGATTTACTTGTGGGTCGGTCCGCTGTTCCTGCCACGCCATCCGGCCGAGGCATCGCGACGAAGAAATCCATTTGCCACGGCATCCAGGAAATAAAGCCGCCACGTGCTGTGTGGCGGCGGCAGGCCGGCGGTGTTTGGACTTGAACGCAGGCGGAGGACGATTGCGTGCCGCGTGGCGTTCGTATAGTGTCGCGACATGGTATCGCCGACCCGTTTCACACGCGTTCTACTGGCTGCGCTCTGCAGCGCGGTGCTGTGCGGGTGTTTTCCGCCGGGTGCAGGCCGGCAGGAAGAGGAGAAAGAGCCTCATTTTCTGCGGGGCCGGGCGCGCGTCAATTCAATGGACTACCAGGGCGCCATCGAGTCGTTTGGCAAGGCGCTGGAGGTAAACCCACATTCGGCGTCGGCGCACTTGGAACTGGGCTGGCTTTATGCAGAGAAGGCCGCTGACCCCGCAGCGGCGATTTACCATTACGAGCGATACTTGAAGCTGCGGAAAAGTGCTGAGAATGCTGAAACCATCCGGCAGCACATCTACCGGCTCAAGCAAGAATTGGCAAAGGGGGTTCTGCCCATGCCTTCCACACCCGGCATCCAGCGCGAATTGGAACAGTTGGCGGCGGAAAACCGACAATTGCGGGAGGAAGTGGAGAAATGGCGCACGCATTATGGTGGGCGGGGGGTGACGAACACGACCGCGTCACCCGGATCGGGGCCGCAAACAACGACTACCGCTACAGCCCCGCCACAAGGCGATGTGCTTTCCGTCGCGAGTCCCGTCCGCGTGGAGACTGGCAGGACGCATCTAGTGCGGAGCGGTGAAACCTTTTACTCGATTTCGCAGAAATACGGTGTGAAGCTGGATTCGCTTATGGCTGCCAACCCGGGTTTGAATCCCAAGCGCATGCAAGTCGGCCAGCGCTTGACCATTCCTGCCAAGTGAGGCCGCATTTGTCCGTGTGAGACCGAGGGTGAGCCTGCGCAAAAAAAACAATTTTGATTGAACACTCCAGCCGCCAATGTTGTCGGTGATCTAAATGGGCGCTAATTATCATCGCATTCCCGGTGGGGCTTCTGCGGTTGTTACCAGGCAGGTTCAAACCGAGGTTGGGGTGGTGGTGGCGGGTTTTCAGAATGACGGACGGGTGGGATTTCCCGGAGTTGTCGCTAACTGATTGATTCCGTGCTTTCTTAGGTCCAAAAAAAAAGCAACATTTGTTTGACAGAGTTCGTTGATTTCAAGTAAACGTGTTGTGCGAAACGTCTCTAGGCTTTGTAACAACCAAATCAGGTTTTTAATATGAAAAGAATCGTTGCCTCCGTTGGATTAGTCGCTTTGGGTACTTCAGCCCTTCAAGCCGTGAACACATCTGGATTGTCTGCCGCGCAGACTACAAAGCCTTGGAGCGTTTCGGCATCGCTGCGGGGTTTCTACGACGACAACATCAATACCACGAAGCGCAACAAAGAAGATTCGGTCGGATTTCAAATCAGCCCGACCGTCAGCTTTGGGGTGGCTGGAGAGTCCACGAGTTTCAATGCCAGTTACACGTATTCGGGTAAATACTTCGAAGAGAAGCTTGGGGGCCGTTCCGACCACTGGGACCATACGCACATCTTCGGTGTGGGGTTGCACCAAGTGATCACTCCACGCATTCGCGCTTCGCTGAGAGATTCGTTCGTGATTGGCCAGGAGCCGGATGTGTTGCGGTTGGATAATACGGCATTTTCAACCTTCCAGCGCATTTCCGGTGACAACTACCGGAATTATGGGGCAGCCAATGTGGAGTTTGACGTCACCCGGCTTTTAAGCATTGAGGTTGGCTATGACAATGCGTGGTACGATTACGATGATCGCGGCGAGGGAGGCCTCCCTGGCCGTCCCAGCAATTCGGCGAGCTTGGATCGTATTGAGCATGGCGTGCATATTGACAGCCGTTGGCATGTCGCGCCCCAGACCGTCGGCATCTTTGGGTATAAGTACGGCTGGACAGATTACACCTCCAACGAACGGATTGCTCTTGCCGGGTTTGGATCCCCAATTGACTTGGATGCTGATGACCGCAACAGCCGGTCACATTATTTCTACGGCGGGCTTGAGCATTCTTTCAACCCGGCTTTGTCAGGTTCGCTGCGGGTTGGGGCGCAGTACAAAGACTTCTACAAAGATGCGGCGGACAAGTCGGATTGGTCGCCTTACGTTCAGGGCAGTCTGAGATACGCGTATGCAGTCGAAAGTTCCGTGGAAATGGGGGTCACACACAGTCAGGTGGCGACCGACTTGGTCGGGCCAACTTTCGGCGGCAGCTTCGTGCGTGATATCGCCGCCACCACGGCCTACGGCTCGGTGACACACCGTATCCTGCCCAAATTGTTTGCCACGCTGGTTGGCACGTTCCAATACTCAACGTTCAATGGCGGGGAGTTTGATGACGAGAATGAAAAGATCTATCTCGTTGGCCTCGATTTGGCTTATCGGTTCAACCAACATTTCTCGGCGCACACAGGTTACAACTATGATCGCTTGGATTCGGATATCGGTCGTGATTTCAGCCGAAATCGGGTTTACGCTGGCGTGACTGCCACCTACTAACCAATGTTGTTCTCAAAGGGGCTGGGTCGTGCGAACCGGCCCCTATTTTTTTGACCTATGGACCCAATCAAGGCACAGCCTCCCCAGGAAGCCAGGCTCCACTTTCTGGATTACTGGCGCATCATTCGCATTCGCAAGACGGTCATCCTGGCGGTGTTCTTTCTGGTGGTTATCACCGCCACCTTGGTGACGTTTGTCCTGCCTGAGTCCTATTCCAGCATGGCGCGCATCAAAGTGGAACGTGACGGGTCGGACATCAGCGGCCTGACAGAAATGCGCTCCCTCAATGTGTTTGATCCATATTTCATTCAGACGGAATTTGAGGTCATTCAATCCGAGGTTGTGTTGGGCAAAGTAGTTGAGAGCCTGGATCTGAACAAGGTATGGGGGCAGAAATATGGCGGCGGCACCCAACTCAAGACCACGGAAACCATTACGCTGCTCAAGGGGCGTATCGATTTGAAGCCGGTGCGCAGCACCAGCCTGATCGAGATCACCGTGTACAGTGAGGACAAAGACGAAGCCGCCTTGATTGCCAACGCCATTGCTGATGAATACAAAGCGCATCGGCTGCAAAAGGGGATGCAGATGACCCAAAGGGGCATCAAGGCGTTGGAAGATCGGTTTAATGAACAGGAAGCGAGGGTCAAGAGGATTCAGGATGAAGTTGATGCAAAGCGCGAGGAACTTCAAATCAGCGAGGCGGATGCGGTCGGCAATGCGCCCGCTCCCATGCTCGAAACCGAAGCGTTGCGTAAATACGAGGCGCTCCGCATTGACAGCCAAAGCCGGCACATGATTCGCGAAAAACAGCTGACTCAACTCCAGTCCTTGCCGGAAGAGGATCTAAGGGAAGTGCTTCCCAGAGTCCTTACGGATTCGACGCTTACAGAATTGATCAGCCAGAAGAATCTTGCCGATTTGGCGTTGGTGAAGCTGGCAAAGGATTTGTCGCCTGACCATCCGGAAGTGGTGCGCACTCAGGCCCAGGTTGACACCTTGGACACCAAGATTAAATCCAGCATTCGCGGGATCATGACTGCGCTTGAGAGTCAAGTCGCCACTGCCAAGGAAGAGGCTGATAAGTGGACCAAAGTGGTTGAGGAGGCCAAGCAGGCTGACCGGGAAAAGGCGGCCAAGAGTCGTCCCTATTTTGATAAAAAGCGTGAATTGGATGAAGCCCAGCGGTTCCGCCAGATTCTTAGTATGAAGATCGTTTCGGAGGGAATTGACATGTCCCTTCCGAAAGACACGGTGGTCGAAATCGTGGACCGCGCTCAGCCAGGATTGCGGCCGGTGCGTCCCAACAAGCCCGTCAACATCGCTTTGGGGGTCATCATCGGGCTCGTGGTTGGCGTCGGTCTGGCGTTCTTCATTGAGTATCTCGACACCAGCGTCAAAACCATTGATGACGTGGAGCGCACGCTGCAGTCGCCCGTGCTGGGTGTCATCCCCCAGAATGTCGGCTATCTGCTTGATGAAGGGATGGAGAGTCCGCACGCCGAAGCTTACCGGGTGCTCCGGACCAATCTGCTCTTCTCCAGCAAGAGCGAAAAGGCCAATTCGTTGGCTGTGGTCAGCGCCGGGGCGGGCGAAGGCAAGTCCACCACGGTCCTCAATCTGGCCACCGTCTTTGCGCAGAGCGGCCAGCGCGTCCTGGTGGTGGATTCCGACTTGCGCCGGCCCACGCTCCACAAGATGTTGCGGGTGACCAACAACCTGGGTCTCACCAATTATCTGCTCAAGCAAAACACCTTGGAAGAGGTCATTCAGACCACCAGTCAGCCGACGTTGGATTTCATGGCCAGCGGCCGGTTGCCCAGCAGTTCGCTCGGCATTCTCAATTCGGCCCAGATGCGCAGCCTGATTGGCGAATTGAAGAAGCGCTATGATTTTGTGATCTTTGATTCACCGCCCATCATGGGTGTCAGCGATGCCTCCATCCTGGCCAGCGAAGTGGACATGACCATGCAGGTCATCCAATACCGCCGTTACCCGCAACCCATGAACATCCGCGCCAAGCAGTTGATCGAGAAAGTGGGCGGCAACCTCGTGGGCATCGTCCTCAACAACATCAATATGTCGCAGGACGAGAGCTACTACTACTACAGCGGCTACTACCACGATTATTACTCGAAGAACGAGGAAATGGCCGATGCTTCTGCCGCCGGCAAGGACGGCGGGGACAAGGCCAAGGTGGAGATCAAACAAAAGTACTGATGATGTGCTCCGGGGTTCCGAGGATTGAAACGATGAAGCTCTCACGGATTTTTTCAGGGCGCGGCTGGCTGGCCGTGGGGCAGATGCTGGCCGCCTGCTTTCTTTTGACGGGTTGCCAGACTCCTGCGGACGATCCGTTTTTCACCCAGTCATCCGGACAGCCTTCGGTCGGCGACGCAGCCACTCCGGGGGTGCCCTCGGTCAACACCAATGTCGGCGTCTTCACCATCGGCGACATTGTGACGGTGAACTTCACCGGCTCCATTGAGATGATTCCGACGCACGAGGAGCGGATTCCTGAAGATGGCCGGATCACTTTGTCCTTGATCGGTCCGGTCAGAGCCGCTGGTAAAACCGCGGCTGAACTCCAGAAAGATATCCACGACCTTTACGTGCCGAAGTACTACCGGCGGCTCACCGTGACGGTTACGCCCAAGGACCTTGTTTTCTATGTTGGCGGGGAAGTCAGAAAAGTGGGTCCCGTTGGTTACTTCGGCGGGACAACCCTCACGAAAGCCATTTCGTCCGCCGGCGGATTCACGGACTTCGCCAACAAGAAAAGGATTCAATTGACTCGCGGTGACAAGACCGCCACCTACGACTGGAACAAGATTCAGCAGAATCCGAGTTTGGATCCGTTGATCATTCCCGGGGACAACATCAATGTGCGCCGCCGGTGGCCTTGAATGATCCAGCTTCAAATTCTTTCCGGAAAAATGGCGGGCACTCGATGGACGGCCCGCCGTTTTCCTGTACGGATCGGTCGCTCCGCAAGCAACGATTTGCAGTTGGTGGAGGACGGCATCTGGGACGAGCACCTGGAACTGACCTTCGAGCGTTCCGAGGGATTTATGCTCGCCGCCTGCTCCGAGGCGTTGGTGACGCTGAACCACGAGCGGGTTCAAGCCGCCCGGTTGCGCAACGGCGACTCCATTGAAATCGGCTCCGTGCGACTGCGCTTCTGGCTCGGCGAAACCCGCCAGCACGGATTGCGTCTCCGCGAAGGTTTTGTTTGGGGGCTGGTGACGCTGGTGACCCTCGGTGAAGTCGCCCTCATCTATTGGCTCTTGCGATAGAACCGCAGGGCCCTGACCGCGCCTTGGGCAGGGAGTTTCAGTGCCGGAAGTGCCGCACGCCGGTGAACGCCATCGCTACTTCCCGCGCGTCCGCCGCCGCAATCACTTCTGCATCCCGCACCGAACCACCCGGCTGAATGGCCGCCGTTGCGCCGGCGTCCGCCGCCGCAATCAAGCCGTCTGGAAACGGGAAAAACGCATCACTGCAAACTGCGCTGCCCTTCAGCGACAGACCGGCCTGGCCCGCCTTCCACACCGCAATGCGGCTCGCGTCCACGCGGCTCATTTGACCGGCGCCGACGCCCAGGGTGCGGTCCTCGGCCGCATATAGAATGGCATTGGATTTCACGTGCTTTACCGCGCGCCAGCCGAAGAGCATGGCCCGCAACTCGGTTTCCGTCGGTTGCCGGCGCGTCACGATCTTCAGGTCCTCGCGCGTTGTGGCTTTTACGTCCCGCTCCTGTAGCAGGAACGATTCAGCACCCACACTGCGCATGTCCATCGGCGGCGTGCCGGGGGGCGGCCCGAACATCCGAAGCAGGCGCAGGTTTTTCTTCTTCTGCAGGGTGACGAGCGCTTCCGGCGAGAACTCCGGCGCCACGATTACTTCGCTGAAAATTTCCGCGATGGCTGCCGCGCAGTCACCATCGAGCATGCGGTTCACCGCAATGATGCCGCCGAAGGGCGCCTGCCGATCCGTGGCGAACGCCTTTTCCCAGGCTTCGCGCAGGGTTGCGCCCTGACCCAGGCCGCACGGATTCGTGTGTTTCAGAATCGCCAAGGTGGGTGGATCATCCGCGAACTCGCTGATCAGACTCGCGGCGGCCGTCAGATCGAGAATGTTGTTATAGGAAAGTTCCTTGCCGTGAAGCTGCTGGAAATGCTCATGAAAACGTCCGTAAAGCGCCGCGCCCTGGTGCGGATTCTCGCCGTAACGCAACGGCTGCACCAGCGGTGCGGCAATCACCAGCGCCGGCGGTGGAGTGAAATCGGACGGCCCAACGCTGAAAACCTTTCCCAGATGTGCGGCAATGGCCGCGTCATAGGCCGCTGTGCGGGCAAACACTTTCGCCGCGAGTCGGCGCCGTAATTCCAACGTCGTGTTGCCGCTGCTCTGGATTTGAGCGGCCACTTCGGCATAGTCGCCCGGGTCCACCACCACCGTGACGCTCTCATGATTTTTGGCCGCGCTCCGCAGCATGGACGGGCCGCCGATGTCAATGTTCTCGATGGCGTCGTGCAGGCTGACGTTGGGCCTGGCCACCGTCTGCTCGAACGGATAAAGATTCACCACCACCAGATCAATTGGCGGAATCTGGTGCGCTTGCGCGGCCGCTTCATGGTCGGCGTTGCCGCGGATGAACAGCAACCCACCGTGGACTTTCGGATGCAGCGTCTTCACGCGGCCCTCCAGCATCTCCGGGAAGCCCGTGTGCTCGCTGATATCCTTGACTGTCAGACCTGCCTCGCGCAACGCCCTGGCCGTGCCCCCGGTGGAAATCAAGTCCACGCCGGCGGCGGCCAGGATCTGCGCCAGGGAAACCAACCCGCTCTTGTCTGAAACCGAAAGCAATGCCCGCTGAATGTTTGCCATAGCAGGAATGAAAATCTCCGTCACAGCGCGGCGAGTCAATCGGCAATATTGTGTTCGTGCGCTGGCCGGCCTATGCACGACCGCCACGCTGCTTGTGAAGCGTCCGGCTCAAAACGTCCACCCTGGCTTGAAGAAATTCATCATCTGTCCGCCGAGAAACATATTGTAGACGCAAACCGCTTGAATGTAGGAACTCACCAGCAGCAGCAGTAATTCCGCAGCCCGGATTCTCGGGGCGCTGTTGAACAGGATGGACATGGCCAACAAGGTGAGCGCAATTCCGATGAACGAGTCTGCCGGTCGGGGGAGGAAAAGAAACTCCAGAAGAATCGTAGCAACCAGGCAGCCCACGATCTGCATGACCCTCGGGAAACGCACCGTTCTCAGCTCCAGTGCGCCAAGAGCAACTACGAAGAACAGCACTAACCAGCCAGGCCGCACTGCCCAACCGAGTCCCATCCGTACGGCGACTTGGCTATTGACCCAGGTGTAAACCGCGGCAACTGCCAAGCCGCCAATCAACCAGAGCACAAGGCCAATTATGCGCCGCACACACACTCCTCGCTCTGAGTGCGATTCGGAACACGGCTTTGATTGGTTTGAGTTCAGGCGGTATTTGCTGTTTTTCAGGAGACAGCAGCGGATTTCTAGATTCTGACGAATCCGTGGTCAGCGCCCGCATCAACTGCCCTGCCCCGCGCCGTCCGCGCCTTCGCCGTCGAGGTCAATCAGGATGTCCCGCGGTTCGGCGCCCTTGCTGGGACCGACGATGCCGCGGTTCTCCAGTTCATCCATAATTCGCGCCGCGCGCGTGTAACCGAGGCGCAAGCGGCGTTGCATCAGCGACACGCTGGCCTTCTGCTCGCTGCGAATGACTTCGATGCACTGCTGAATGATTTCTTCGTCCTCATCAATGCCACTCTCGTTGCCATAGCTGCTTGAGGGCTTTGAAAGTGCCTGGTGGATTTCCATCTCGTAACTCGGCTTGGCCTGCCGCGCAATGAAGTCCACGACGTCCTGGATTTCCTTGTCCGTGATGAGCGCGCCCTGGGCGCGGATGAGTTTCGCGCTGCCGGGCGGCAGGTAGAGCATGTCGCCCTTGCCCAGCAGTTTGTCGGCGCCCATCGCGTCGAGAATCGTGCGCGAATCCACGCGGCTGGCCACTTGGAAGGCAATACGTGCCGGGATGTTCGCCTTGATGACACCGGTGATGACATCCACGCTGGGCCGTTGCGTGGCGACGATGCAATGAATCCCCGCCGCGCGCGCCATCTGTGTGATGCGGGCGATGGCCATTTCCACGTCCGCCGGCGCGACGAGCATCAAGTCCGCCAGCTCGTCAATAATCACGACGATGTAGCTGAGTTTTTCGGGAATGATGATTTCCTCCTCGCGCGGCACGACGATTTCCTCATCCACTTCCACCGCGAACCCGTCCGCACCCGGTTCGACCTTTTCCTTCTTGGCCTTGAGCGGCAGTTCCAGTTCCTGCTGCGGGAGCGGTTTGTTCTTCGGGCGCGAATTGAACGAGCCGATGTTGCGCACGCCGACGCGCGCGAAAATCTGGTAGCGTTTCTCCATCTCATTCACCACCCACCGCAGCGCGAGGATGACTTTCTTGGGGTCGGTAACCACGGGCACCACGAGGTGGGGCAGCACGTTGTATTGCTGCAACTCAACGACCTTGGGATCAATCATCACAAAGCGCAACTGATCCGGCGTGAAGCGGTAGAGCAGCGAAGATATGATGGAATTGATGCAGACGGATTTGCCCGAGCCGGTGCTGCCGGCGATGAGCAGGTGCGGCATTTCGGTGAGGTCGCCAATGATCGGGTGGCCGTAAACGTCCTTGCCCAGCGCGATGGGCAATCTCGCCTTGGTGCTGCGCCACTCGTCCGACTCGAACAGGTCGCGCATGATGACCTTGGTCTTGACGTGATTCGGCACTTCGATGCCCACGGAGCTTTTGCCGGGCACGGGCGCGAGGATGTGGATGCGCTCGGCCTTGAGCGCGGCGGCGAGGTTGTTATTGAGCGCCTGAATCTTTTCGAGCTTCACGCCGGGCGCGGGATGCAATTCGTAGCGCGTGATGGTCGGGCCTTTGGTGATGTCGCCCAGCGAAACTTCGATGTCAAACTGCGCGAGCGTCTGTTGCATGAGCCGCGCGTTGGCCATCAATTCCTCCTTGGATTCCGTGGGCTTCACCGTCATGTCCGGGTGCTGGAGAAAATCCAGCGACGGCAACTGGTAATTGCCGATCATCGGTGTGGACGCCACGGTGATGGGCTTGGGCCGCTTCGGTTTGGGTCGTGACGGGGTGATCCCCGTAATGGTGATTGCCGGTTCGGCGGGCTTTTCGTCCACCGACTTCTGTTCGCCTTCCGTGGCAGACGGGTTCTTCTCGTCGGATTTGGCCGTTGTTTCGGCTTTCTTGCCGAGCACTTCGGCGGCGGTGGCCTGGCCGATTTCGCGTGCGGGAATGATTTCGACTTCGTCGGGCGGCAACGGCTCCGTCGTCGGCTCGGAGGGAGTGGTCTTTCGGCCGCGACCGGGCTTGGCCTGCGGCACACTGAGATCGCGCACGGTGGGTTCCGGCACGGGCTGCATGTCGGCCCCCAAGCCGGAGCGCGCGACTTCCTCCTGAAGTTTCTGTGCCTGCCGTGCCAGTTCGCGGGCGCGCCGTTCGAGTACGGCTTCCTCCTCGGGCAGGTTTGCGTCGGCCGTTTCGTGTTGGCCGCCAAACCAGCCGCGCAGCCAGATGCCGAGTTGGAAATTGGTCAGGAACAAGAGGCTGATGAGCCCGAGTGTGGCATAGACGATGATCGCCCCCGTTGCGCCCAGCAGCCAGAAGGCGTACTCGAAGGTGAGGTCGCCCAGGAAACCGCCTGGACTGGAGGCCGCGATGCGTTCATTGACCCCGCCCGACCAGCCGTTCACGTGCAACGTGTGCAACAGGCCGGTCAGCGCCAGCACCAGCACAGTGGCCCACAAGAGACTCCATTTGGAGCGCTGGCGCAGATAACCGAGAATGTTGAACAGGTAAGCCACGCCAAACGCGGCAAACAGGAGGGGCAGGAAGTATGCAGCCACCCCAAACAAAAGAAAAAACCAGTGCGCAAAGTGCGCGCCAAATGGGCCAATCCAGTTGTGGACGGGTTTATTGGGCGGGATGCGGACGGAGGCGAGATCGTAGCGATCAAACGAGAATTGCGCCACCAGGAGCAGCAATGCCGCGGCCAGCAGCGCAACGCCAATGACATCGCCAAAGCCCTTGGCCGGTTCGGATGACGCCTTGCGTGACATGGCGCCAGAGTAATCACCGCGGAAGCGCGTTGAAAGTTGAAATTGGCTGAAGCTGCTCGCCAACGCGGGATTTCCCCGACGAATCCCGCGTAAGTTCAATCCGGCCCGCTACGGCAGCGGAATGTTCTCAACTTTGAACGACACCTTTTCGACCGCTTCCGGGACGGTTAGGTAAACATAGAGTGCGACTCGTTCGGGAACGAGGGCGTCAAAGTAGAATCCGCGCATGCCCTTGGCCGATTTTTGTTGGTTGACCGGGAGTAAACGTCCATCAGGGCCGCGAAACGCAAAGCTGGTCACCCGCTGTTGCGGATCATCAATTCGCAGGACGACATAATTTCTCGGCGTGCTGTTGGGATACCCGAGTATTCCGGGAAACAAACCATCCGCAGCCTGATCTTCGGGCAGGATGAGTGGCCGGCCTCGCGTCGCGTCGGGCGGCGTCAAAACCTTGGAGGTCTCGTAAGCCTCCTTTGTGAGGCAAGTCAGTTTGACCTCCAACTTTTGCAGCGCCAGATTCTTGATTGGGATGCCTGGTTGCGCACGAAATTCCTCCACGACCACCACGCCTCCATTCTGAAGCGTCGGCCAATACAACTCTACTTCGCCCGTTAGTTCGCGGATGAACCGGGCACTGCGCGAGGGCAAACCGAGCACCACACCGGCGTATCTGGCCTTCAACGAACGTTCGTCGTACCAGCCGCGCACGCCGGCGCGATTGAAGCCCGCACCGTTCCCCCAGCCCACATGATCCGATTTTGCACTACTAACGAGGTCTGTTCCCACGTCATCCACCGCGTGCAAAACCCGAACCCGCGAGATGCCGATGAAGTTGGTGAGCATGCTTCCGGTGAACTTGAGGTGGACGTGGCACCGGCCGCCCGGCTGCCGATTCTCTGAAATGGTGAAGACTTCAGTGCGGATTTCACCGACCACTGGCTGATCATTCGTCGAGGCACGCAATGCCGGGTGGCCGGAAGCCCAGCCCGTAAGGGCTGCGGTGCAGAGCAAATTAAGCATGCGTTTCCTCATAACGGAAGATTCGTAGCAACTGCCACACCAGTTGTCACCCCTGCGTCGTGCCTTTCAGTCGCCGAGACAAAAGTCGGGAGAGCAGGGCCTTCAAGCCGCGCCAAGGCATCCTTGAAGTGGACGGCTTGCGCCGATGCTCGCCCTGCCAAAACCGATGCCGTTCCTGACGGAGCTTGGAAATCGGTTCGGTGGGGCTTGCTACAAAGATGCCGCGCCGCTGGCGCCTGGACGGAGCGCGACTGTGTCCGCAGGACCAGTCGCAGCGCGTTCAGAGCAGAAGTCGGCAGAGAACTTTGGGTGCATCCGGTGTGCGACGGTGGCCGTGCGCAAGCACCTGGGGCTGGTCCTTCGCACACAGCCGCGCCCCGAAATTATCCCGAAGGGATTACGTCCTTCAGCCCAGCGTTGCCGCGAGGAAGGAGCGGCTACGTTGGGTGGTAAATCGCAAATTGAAATCAACCCGGAAGGGGTTGAGGCAAAGCGCAGCAAGACGGTGATGCAACCGCGTTGCGGTTGATGATTTTTGGACGATGACCCAGGGTAGTCGCTCCGCGCCAACCTCGGGCTGAGGGATGGAATCCTGCTGGGATTCGGAGCGCGGGTCTGTGACCCGCAGCACAGCGCCGTAGGCGCGGCATAGCTGTAGTGGTCGTAAGGAAACGCTGGCTTCCTGCGTTGTCCTTGGTTATGGCGTGGAAATGCGCGTGCGAATGTTGGGGTGGTGTTTGAATGTTTGTGGGGATTTCGGTGTCTGAACCCGCAACATTCGCCACCGATCTCCGCCATGCGCCACCCCTTCCAACACCAGCCCGATCTCCAGATCACCCCCATCGAAAAGATTCGCCTGCCGCTCAAGAGCCGGGACGAACTGCCGCCGATCCTTGCGGGGCTCCAGTGGCTTTGGATGCATCCCACGCTCAAGGCCGAGATTTTCGCCCTGCTCGAAGCCAAAATCCTCGCGGGCAAGCAGGCCACCGGCCGCCCCGGCATGGATCTCTGGCAGATCCTCGTCTTGGGCGTCGTCCGGCTGGGCCTCGACGCGGATTGGGATCGGATGGAACACATCGCCAACTACGACACGCTCGTGCGCCAGATGCTCGGCGTGCCCGCCACGCCGTGGGGTGCGGACGCCAGGGTCTTCGGGCATCAAACCCTGCGCGACAACGTCGCCCTGCTGGATGACGAACTGCTCCAACAGATCAACGCGCGCATCGCGGCGGCGGGAAGAGAGGTGTTCGCAAAAAAAGCCGGCGCGCCCGGCGCGGCGCTTGAAGTCAAGGTGGACAGCTATGTGTTGGAAACCGACGTGCATTTCCCCACCGACCTCTCCCTGCTGTGGGACGCGGGCCGCAAGTGCGTGGACTTGGTGGAAGGGTTGCTCGCTTCGGGTTGCGACCTGCCGGGCTGGCGCAAGTGCAAGGCGTGGCGGCGGCAGCTCAAGGCCTGCGAGCGCACCGCCAGCCAGATCGTCTATCGGGGCGGCCCCAACAAGGAAGCGCGGGTCAAACGCGCCGTGCGCGAGTATTTGGCCGTGGGGCGCACGCTGTCCGCCAAGGTCAATCAGAGCCTGCTGGGCTTGTGTGATGCGGTGGTGGACGCCGCCCGCTGGGAACGGCTGGCCTATTTCCACGGGATGCTCGACAAACATCTCGATCTGGTGGAACGGCGGTTGTTGCGGGAGGAAACCATTCCCGCGCACGAGAAGGTGTTCTCCCTGTTTGAGCCGCACACCGAGTGGATTCAGAAAGGCAAGCAGCGCCCGAACGTGGAACTGGGGCATCGGCTGTTGCTGGCGACGGATCAGCAGCAATTGATCCAGGACTACGCGGTGTTGCGGGGCGAGGCGGAAGTGGACCAAAGCGTGCCGGTGGCGGACCGGTTGCTGGGCCGCTACGGGGCGGGGAGCGTGGCGAGCCTGAGTTTTGACAAGGGCTTCACCCGCGCCGCCGACCGGGAGTTGTTGCGCCTCTACATTCCGGAAGTGGTGATGCCCAAACGTGGGAAGAAGAACGCGGCGGAAACGGAACGGGAGCGCGGGAAGCGGTTTGTGGCATTACGGCGGCAACACAGCGCGGTGGAGAGCGAGATCAACAGTCTGGAACACCACGGCCTGAACCGGTGTCTGGACGTGGGGCTGGAGGGTTACTTGCGCTATGTGGGTTGCGGCGTGCTGAGCTACAACCTGCACGTCCTCGGGCGGGAGGTGCTCGCCCGCCAACGCGCGCGTGGCAACCTTCTCGCGCTGGTGGCCTGACGCCGCCAACCCGCCACCCGCCGCCCAGTCCGACAGGAGCGGTGTCGTCGTCGCCTGGGATTTTTGACGACTTGGGCGTGAGCGAACGGAAACTCCGTCCCGCAACGTCCTGCGCCACCCCCCATCGTCACCTGCCGTCATCCAACAACCCCCGTTTCCGGCCAGAAACGCTGTAGAACGTCATCCGCAAAACGATGAAGCCCCGTCAGGGGCGGCATATTCGGAAGATGTCGCTCCTGACGGAGCTTGGAAATTTGTTCGGCGGGTTTTCTACAAAGATGTCGCGCCGATGGCGCTGCCGTCCAGCTTCCCATCGGTCGTCCACAACGCGCGGATGGTGTTCTCAGTGGTGATGGCGCGATAAAACGTTTCCGCCGGAGCGGCGATGCCGATGCGATGGATGAGGTCGGTGGGCATGATTGTTTCAGCCACAGATGAAACACGGATGAAAAGTGCCAAAAAATCTCGACAGGATTCTCGACACAGATTCCCGCATCAATGCTCCAACTCAAACCGGAAAGTCTGTTTGAGTTTCTTCGCCAAGCCGTTTTTCGCCTGAGGATTGTGATAAAGGAAGTCGACGTATTCCTTCAAAACTTCATCAACCCGCTCTAAGAGTAGCAGTGGATTGACAACAAGGTAGCCGACTTGAATCACGGCGATCGTTTCAATATCTAGCGAGAACTCGCTGCCACTTTTGACGCGCGCTTCATGTAACAATCCATTGCGAAAATGTTCGCAAAACATTCCAGCGTCTCGCTCGGCGGCTAAATCAGGAATGTGTTTTCGACAGAATGCTGTGATGCGGACATTGCCATTCGAACCAGTCATGAACAAGGCAAGCGCATCGATGGCACAAACAGCGAGAATGCCTGAGGCGAAGTCATGACGTTCTTTGGCGAGGCGTATCGCAGGGTTCAGATAGAACCCTGATATGCGCTGTTGAAATTGGGTTGGCAGCCGATTTCCCCGCAAGTCGAGGTCCGCAAACCTTACGTCTGGCGCGAAGTAAAGTTTCTCGGCAATGCGGCTCATTTCACGGGAGCTTTCCCAGCATCTTTGAGCTTCTTGTTCAAGGCATCTTTTCGAGCCTTTGTCTTTGCTGGAGCGACGAAATAAAAATCAAACAAAGATTCAAGCACATCCAAATTCCATTCAGCCTCGCCGGGTTCAACGGGAACAATGTCTCCGGTAGATTGGCTCTTCATTGGGTGTGCAGCGAAATTGCCGATGTTCCTGACGGCATCCAAACCTTCCGCGATATGTGACGGCAGAGCGCCTCGATTGATCAGTTCTTGAATTTCATTGAACAGGTCTTGGTGCTTTACCTTTGCCTCGCTTCTTAACAAATGTTGCAAACATCGCCTGCTAAGCGCAGCACTGGCTTTTGGACTATCTGCGATCACCAGGCACGCTTCTTTGTAATCGTCAGCGTATTTGTTGGGAACGTCTGGTGGGACGGGGGGACGCCCAGCGACTTTCGGCCTGACCAAGTATGACTGAAGCTCGTCATGCCACTCGTTGATTCCCTCGAAGTATTGCTTTGCACTGAACAGCCGCATGATTAAGCGTCCACACGCTGAACAGCGGCGTATTCCAATTCCCCATTTCCCTTCTGAATCGCCTCCCAGCGATGCACGCTTTTCATTGTCGTGAAAATCCGTAACGCAATGTGGACATTTCATTTTTCTCTCCAGCTATTTCTTTTTCTGCACCTTCGCCGCGACTTTCAATCGCAGTGCGTTGAGCCGGATGAAGCCGGTGGCGTCGTCCTGGTTGTAGGCCTTGGTCGGGTCGGCTTCCATCGTGGCGTTCATGGTTTATTCAAACAGCGGCGGCAAATCTCTGACACCGTCCAGAACCCGCGCGACTTCAATCCCACCGTCAAACAGACGATAGAAAATGACGTGATGACCGACCACAAAGCTGCGCAAGCCAGGCGATAGTTCTGTGCGTCCACGTCCCATGAGAGGCATTGAGGCGAGCGTCGGAAACCTTGAAACGATGGCGCGGACATATTTGTCTGCCGCATCCGGATTGTCATGCGCGATGTAGAGCCAGATTCCATCCAAATCTGATTTTGCCTCCGCTGAAACCCGGTATTGATTCATGCCCCGGGCTTTTTCAGCCGCTCACGTCCAGCCCGGCCAGTTTCCTCCGCCAGTTCCATCACATTTGTGTCGTCGTAGGTCTGATAGCGCCCGTCGTTTAAATCATCAATGCCGCTGGTGATTGCGTATTTCAAAGCGGTGAGTTGGCGTTGGCGAAACGCTTCTGTTTCAGTCCACCAACGGAACAATTCATATTGTTCGTCCGGGCCGAGTTCGGCTGCCGCGGCTTTGATCTTTTCTACGGCGCTCATGATTTGAAACTATCACTCCGTCGAGGCGAGGCTATTTCTTTTTCTGCACCTTCGCCGCGACTTTCAGGCGCAGACCGTTCAACCGGATGAAGCCGGTAGCGTCGTCTTGCCTTGGTCGGGTCGGCTTCCATCGTGGCGTTGTGCGGGTAAGAGTTCACGTCTATTTCCGGGCTTCGGCAACCGGCTTTTGCTCCGGATCGACCTGAAAGCCAATCCGGCGTTTCGGCGTCTCCGTCTCGGGCGGTGGGGGCGGCGGATCGAGAATGTTCATGAACCGCTGGAGCACTTCCACAATGGCGCTTTCATGTCCATCAAGCCGCGCGGTCAGCTTCTTTTCCAATGCAGCCAATTGCTTGGCGAGTTCCTTGGTGCTGCCGAGCAAGTCACGCATCTGCACAAACGCCCGCACCACGAACACGCTCATCCGCACGGCTTCGGGACTGTTGAGGACATTGGCCGCCATGATCGCGCCGTGTTCGGTGAAGGCGTAGGGAAGGTATTTCCGGTGCTGGCCGCGACCACTCTTTAAGGTCACAAATTGTGACCTTAAAGAATCAGCCTCATCACTGGTCAGTCGAAACAAAAAGTCCAGCGGGAATCGTTTGATGTTTCGCTTGATAGCTTGGTTCAACGCTTTTGTTGGCACGCTGTAAATTCGCGCCAAGTCCTCGTCAAGCAGCACTTTCTGCCCGCGAATCGTGCGGATTGCCGAGGTGATGTTCGCCACCTCTGTTAACGTCGTATTTGCCATGTTTTCGCTTTCATACACCGGTCACAATTTGTGACCGGTTTTACGACTCGACTTGAGGTCGCAAATTGTGACCTCAAGTTGGACCGAACCAAACTCCAAGCATCACTTTTTCTTCCCATGCACTTTCGCCGCGACTTTCAGCCGCAGGCCGTTCAGCCGGATGAAGCCGGTGGCGTCGTCCTGGTTGTAGGCTTTGGTCGGGTCGGCTTCCATCGTGGCGATGTGTGGGTTGTAGAGACTCACCGGGCTCTTGCGGCCGGCGACCATGATGTTGCCTTTGTAGAGTTTCACGCGCACCGTGCCGGTGACGTTCTTCTGCGATTCCTCGACGTAGGCCTGGAGCGCGTAGCGTTCGGGCGCATACCAGAAGCCGTTATAGACGAGCTCGGCATATTTCGGAATGAACGCGTCGCGCTGGTGCAGCACTTCGCGGTCCATCGTGAGCGATTCCATCTGCCGGTGCGCGAAATGCAGGATCGCGCCGCCGGGCGTCTCATACACGCCGCGCGATTTCATGCCCACATAGCGGTTCTCCACCATGTCCACGCGCCCAACGCCGTGTTTGCCGCCGAGTTTGTTCAACGCCTTCATCACGCCGAGCGGGGAAAGCGATCTGCCGTTCACGGCCACACAATTGCCCTTCTTGAAATCGAGCGTGACGAACTCGGCTTTGTCCGGCGCGTCTTCGGGGAACACGGAGAGGGTGGTAAACGAGCCGCGATACTTTGGGGCGCTCGCGTCCATCCACGGGTCTTCGAGGATGCCCGCTTCGTAAGAAATGTGCAGCAGGTTGCGGTCGGAAGAGAATGGTTTCTTCGCGCTGGCCTGCACGGGGATTCTCCGTTTCTGGCAGTAGGCGATCATCTCGGCGCGGCCCGGGAACTCATTGCGATAGCGTTCGTCGCGCCACGGGGCGATGACCTGCAAGTCCGGCGCGAGGGCGGCGGTGGTGAGTTCAAAGCGCACTTGGTCGTTGCCCTTACCCGTGGCGCCGTGCGCGATGGCATCGGCCTTTTCCTGCTTCGCAATCTCGACCATGCGCTTGGCGATGAGCGGCCGGGCGATGCTCGTGCCGAGGAAGTATTGACCCTCGTAAATCGCACCCGCGCGGATGATCGGGAAAATGAAGTCGGTGGCGAATTCCTCCTGAAGGTCATCAATGTAAATCTTGGACGCGCCGGTGTTGCGGGCCTTTTTGTCGAGGCCGCGCAGTTCCTCCTCCTGACCGATGTCGGCGCAGAACGCGATCATCTCCGCGCTGTACTTTTCCTTGATCCAGGAAAGGAGCACCGAGGTGTCCAGTCCGCCCGAGTAAGCCAATACAATTTTCATGCGAGGCAGATTTAACAGCCAAGCTGGCGGGAGCGCAAAGGGGAAATGATTTCAGGAAGGGCATTGGGGGTTATTCCACCAACACGCCGCCCCTTGCTTCAAGGCGGAAAGCCGATGGCCAGCTTCACGGTGGAATACTCCGGGTGAATTTCTCCGTTGCGCTTGCGGATGATGAGGGGTGGTTCTTCCCATGTTTGACC
Organism: Verrucomicrobiota bacterium; assembly: GCA_014860005.1. The sequence goes on from JACZKP010000045.1 coordinate 101,028, forward strand.
GCGAATCCATTCAGGCAAGTCCTCCGCGCGCATCAGGCCGAATAGTGCCACGAGCGGAGGTTCACCTTCGCGAAAAACCACCGGACGTTTGCGAACGATGACAAGCTTGGTCGCTTTCGCTCCGGCTTCGACCCGCGCGGTTTGTCCCGGCTCGTTTGGAAATACGCAGGCAAAGAATCCGCCGGGTGCAAGGTGATTCGCGGCGGCGGCGCAATAGTCCGCAATCGTGCCGCGCAACTCGAAACGGCAGGCGAGCCGTTGCGGATGTTCGCTCCGTACGCCAGCTTCCGGCGGAAAATACGGCGGACTGCCGGTGATCAAGTCAAACTTTTCGTCATCTCGCAGCACGCTTTGCGCAGGAGCGCACACAGCCTTGTCCGCGAGTTGCCCGTCAGCGTGGGGTTCATGCGGACATGGCTGTCCGCTCGACGCTACTTGGCGGAAATCACCTTCGCGGATTTCGTAACGCTCAATCAGTCCGTTGTATCGTACCGATTTCCTAGCGAGGGCAACGCTTTCTGGTTGCGCTTCGATGGTGACGAAGCGCGCGCCGGGCAGGCGCCACGCGCAAATCATGCCCACGGTGCCAATGCCGCTGCCCAAATCGAGCGCGGTGTGCGCCGTGGGACACCAACTCGTGCCATACCACGCCACGAGCAGATCGTCGGTGGAAAAGCGATGGCCATCGCGCAGTTGAAACAAACGGAAATGCCCACTGATGGCGTCGAAGGTTTCGTGCGGTTCGATGGCGAGCGGAGCGCCGGGTTCCGGCCTGGCTCGTTGAGCCAAGTTACCAGTTCGTGCCGGCTCGGAGACCGGCGCTCCGAGTCCGGGAGGAATTGGCCCGGGCTTGGCCCAGCCTTTGAAATGGGTTTCAAGGTTCACGGCGGCGGGTTCTCATTTCTGCCTCGTTCAAAGGTCTCATCATCCCATGAAGCCGGATCATCCAGTGATTCCAGGTGTGTGAATACCGCGGCGTCCGGCAGCGCGCGACGGATGTCGGCTTCGATACGGTCGAGCAGTTCATGGCCGCGCTGCACGGTCCAGTCGCCGGGAACGAGCACGTGGGTGGACACGAATTTCCGCGCGCCGGCCTGGCGCGAGCGCAGGGCGTGGAATTGAATGCCCGACTGCTCGTAGGTTTGCAGCACCTGGCGCACGGCGGCCATGTCGTCGGCGGAAAGCGCGATGTCCATCAATCCACCGACGGAGCGCTGCACAATGCGCACGCCCGTCCACACGATGTTCGCCGCCACAAGCAGCGCCACGACCGGATCAAGCCAGTGCCATTGGGTCAACGCGACCAGGGCCACGCCGGCCAGCACGCCGGCGGAGGTCCACACATCGGTCAGTAGATGATGTGCATTGGCTTCGAGCGTGATGGAGTTATGCTTGCGCCCCGCGCGCAACAGCAACAGCGCAACCCCCAAATTGATGAGGGAAGCCGCCACCGAAACCGCCAGACCAAGCCCGATTTCTTCCAGTGGTTTGGGTACGAAGAACCGTTGAATGGCGACCACGGCGATGCCAATCGCCGCCACGAGAATCAGTCCACCCTCGACGCCGCTGGAAAAATACTCCGCCTTGCCGTGGCCGTAGGCGTGATCCTCATCCGCGGGCCGCGCGGCGATGGTCAACATGGCCAGCGCCATGATGCCGCCCGCCAGATTCACCAGCGACTCGACCGCGTCCGACAGCAACCCGACCGAACCAGTGATCCACCAAGCCGCGGTTTTGAGCGCGATGGTGACCAGCGCCGCGGCAATGGAGAGCCAGGCAAAGCGGGTTAGCGAGGAGCGGTTCACGGCGGGGGGATTAGACACCAACGAACGACGTTCGCCAAGTCCGCGTAGTGGGGCAGTCCGTCCCGGTTGGTGCGCTGGCCTGCAGGCGGGACGCCCGCAGGGACGGTCGCAGACGGAGACGTCTGCAACACTAGACCATGTGGCAGAAGCGCGTTGCGAATGACAGGCTCATGGTGCAAGCAATGAACGAATGGGGGCTTGCGGATTTTCCTTCCGCTCACGGAGAATGATTTCCAGCCGTTGCTGGCAGACCCACGCCTCGACTTCGTCCCACGTCAAGGTGCGAACACCGTTCGCGGCGGGTTTGGAGGAACGGTTTGATTTCACGCGGAAACGCCACTTCTCCAAGTCCTTCACGCGATCCAGCGCGCTGAGGATGCGCAGCGATTCAAACGCGGCGATGGTGTCGCGTGCGCTTCCGTCAATGTGGTATTCGTTGAACCCGCCGGATTGAGGTGAAGTGAAATAGCCTTTGCCACGATGCCTTTTCAGAACGCCTTTGATGCACGCCTCGCGATCAATCCAGTCCAACCCGCCCAGAATCTCCAGCGCGGCGAGCGAGAAATAAGTATCCTGCAATGCCGGCCAGTTTGGCGTGAAGAACAAACCGCGCACGGCGCGCCAGTCGTGAATCGGCGGCTGGCCGGGCGGCGTGCCGGACAGCGTCTGCACGGACGCAATTTGCTGGATGAGTTTTTCGCGGTCGGTAAGGTCGAGGCAGTTTACGGTGCGCAAAAGTCGAAGCTGAGTTACTCCGTCAGATTTAATCCGCATCACATTGAACCTTTCCGACTTCACCCACGACCAAGCCTGGCAGCGAGTTAATAAGTGATCCCATGTGTCCGGCGAAAACATTGGAAACCGACTGGTGCGGAGAGAAACCGCTGAATCCTCGGGCTGGATTTCCAGATCGCCCCAAGTGATCCAACCGTCAACCACCGCGCGCCGCAGCAAAGGTATGTTGAAAATCGCCTGCGATTGCCCGTTGCGCTGTTTCAAAGAATCAAATCCTCCACCGCCCGCAACCTCATTCCGCATTGCCCGCAATCCTTCCGGCGAGAATAAATTCGTAGAAGGGAGAACCAGACAAGTGAACAGCGCAGTACCGGGGGCGTTGGGAGAGCCGCGTCGCCTGTTATTAATGATCGGGTTCTGATTTGTTCTGATGCTGCCCAAAAACTCGCGGACTTCCACTTCGGTGACCACGACAGGCTTCAAACCCTCCATCCATGCCGGTCGCCAGAACTGCAGAACCATTCCAGCCATCATCAACATCACAGTCGCGCCGATGAAAATCCGCCACCAACGCGTGGCTTTGGCCCTTGCCGGCGGCACGAGAAACACTTCCGACTCTGGTGATTCGCCCAGCGCCCGCTCCGCCATGACTGGGGTTCCACTTCGAAATTCCTGCCACGCTTGCCCAACAATTTCAGCAACGACACTCTCGAGTTCTCGCGGATCGGTCTTCTCGCCGGCTGTTAGCGCCGACAAGTCCCCAAAATCCGTTTTACCGCAGTGCGCAATGACTGTTCCGTCCCAACCCAATGAAATGTGCGAACAATTCCGGCTGATCGGCGGCATGAACACGCCGGCCATGTTCGTCAGGAATCGGCTTCGGACCGGCGGCAGTCGCAGTACCAATCCCTTTGTTTCCCAGCGAAAGTTGCTTGCGAGAAAACGGGAGCCAAGAAAGCGCGCAAAGGCCAATAGCCCCCGGCGATCAAAACGATTTACGCGCGCCGGATCATTCGCCCCGCCGGGATATTTCAATAGGCCTTGCGCGGCACGCAGAAACAAACTGTAGTCCATCCGCGTGGGACGCTTTTTGAAGATCAGGAAGAAAAGCAAGGTGGCAACCAGAATGGGCAGGTGCGCCAGGCTTTGCGGAATCAAACCCAGCGCCAGCGCTGAAATTCCCACCGCGATAATCACGCAGTAGGCAAACATGCCGACTTGAAACGGATTGCGACCAATCGTCAATGAACGCGCGGAAATCAGCGTCAGCACCAGCAAAAGACCGACAGCGAAAAGTTGCGATCCTTTGATTCCCCACGCAGCGAAGGTGGAACTATTGAGCACGACGGACAACACGACCACCAAGGGAAAGCCCCACGCGAAGCTTCGAAAAAACTGCCGGTGAAGTTGCGGACGAAAGCCACCCGCATCACGGAAATTCCGCCGCTCCAGCCGTCCGACGAAAGACACAAAAACCAGGCTGGGCAGCGTTCCGATCAGCCCAAGCAATGGCACAAACCATGAAAACAAGAATATCTTGCCCATCACCGACAAAACTTTCGCGCCCACTCCAGCGGCAACAGTTCCCCCAGCAGTTGCGGCCTTCACAGAAGCAGATGCCAATACGCTGGCCATGATGGCGGGGATGAGCGTTTTGGCCGGGCGCAATTTTGCCAGCGAGCCTTCGAGTTTTTCCTCCAACCGCTCGCGCAGCATGGCGCGGGCACGATGCAGGCGCACGCGCAACGCAGCCTCAGAAACTCCCAAAGCCACCGCCGCTTCCGCGCCGCTTTTGCCTTCGAGATAAAACAGCACCAGACATTCGCGGTGCGCATCCGGCAATTCGGCGAGCGTTTGCCGCAAGGTTTCCGGCGTGTGGAGCGGATCGGGTTCGGCGGTGGAATTGTCTTCGGTGGAGATTCCCGGATTTTCCAGCGCCCAGCGTTCCCGTTTATTGAGTTCGCGGCGGTGGCGCAGGCCGAAGTTGATGGCGATGCGGCGGGCGATGGTGTTGATCCAACCGGCGAATTTCGCACCGTCGCCGAGCAGCCATAGCCGCCGATACGCGCGGATGAAAGCCTCCTGTGTGACTTCCTCCGCGAGCGCGTCGTCGCCCAACCGGCTCCACGCGACCGCAAACACTCGCCGCTCGTGGCGCTCGACGAGTTCGCGGTAGCGTTCCGCGTCGCCGCGCCGTACAGCGGCTACGGCGGATTCGTCCTGTTGCGCGTTTTGCTTGATGCTATCGGCCATTTCGGTTGGCATGATTTAACCGAAAGACACCGCTGAAGGGAAATTGTTACGGCAGCAGGTGAGGTGCGCCCCGTCGCTCGCCAAGCGAGTAGCCGCCTACGTGAGGAGCGGACTTCGGGATACGCCAATCCGCTTCCTCACGTCAGCGGCTACAAATCAAATCATGTGGCAAAACATCGCGTCGCGGAGTTTTGGTTCAAACCAGGTGCTCTTGGGCGGCATGATGCCGCCCGCGTCGGCGATGGTCATCAAGTCCTCGATGCTCGTGGGGAACATGCTGAAGGCGCAGGCATATTCACCGCCGTTCACGAGTTTCTCCAATTCTGCCGTGCCACGAATGCCACCGACGAAATTGATCCGCTTGCTCGTGCGCGGGTCATCAATGCCGAAAATCGAGTCGAGGACGTGTTTCTGAAGCAACGTCACGTCGAGTGTTTCGATGGGATCGCTGGTGGCGGCGAACTGGGGCCGAAAATGCAGTGCGTGCCACTTGCCTTGGAGGAAGAGTCCCAGCTCGTGCTTGCGCGTGGGCTGGGCCGCCCCATTTGGTTTAATGACGAACAGAGCGTCGAGCTTTTGCAGGAGTTGTTCGGCTGACAAACCGTTCAGATCCTTCAACACGCGGTTGTAGGGCAGAATCTGCATCTGATTGTGCGGAAATATGACGGTGAGAAAGGCATCGGAGCGCCGGTCTCCGGCCCGGCGTGCTGCTGATTCGTTTCCGCTTCGAGCCGGGTCGGAGACCGGCGCTCCGCCGCGCTTCAGATACACCCGCGCTGCGGCTGCACTGCGATGATGCCCGTCGGCAATATAGAGGAACGGGATTCTGGCGAACTGATCCGCAATGAACTGGATGCCCGCCGCGTCGCCGACCGTCCACGCGGTGTGCCGCACGCCGTCCTTGGCGGTGAAGTCCACTTCCGGCGGTTCGGCGCTCTTCTTCGCGCCGAAATCATCCACCGCCGCAACTGCGCGATAGGTGAGGAACACCGGGCCGGTCTGCGAGTTGAGCGCTTCAATGTGGCGCACGCGGTCGTCCTCCTTATCCGGCCGGGTGAACTCGTGTTTCTTGATGACGCCGCTGAGATACTCTTCACAACTGGCGGTGGCAACGAGGCCGACCTGGGAGTGTTTGCCCATCACTTGCCGGTAGAGATAAAAGCAACGCTGCGCGTCCTGCTGAAGCGCGCCCTGCCTGATAAGCTGCTGAAAGTTTTCTTTGCCCTTCGCGTAAACCTCCGGCGAATACAAGTTCGTGTCCGGCGGCAGATCAATCTCCGGTTTGCTGACGTGCAGGAAGCTCAGGGGATTGTCCGCCGCGATGTCGCGGGCCTCGGCCGACGACATCACGTCGTACGGCAATTCACAGATGCGCTCCGCAAGTTCAGGTTTTGGCCGCAAGGCGGCAAATGGTTTAAGGGTCGCCATAAATGCGGCGGGAAGATAGGGCGGCAGCCAGGCCAACGCACGCAGAAAGCAGATTCGGATTGGCCGCAAACAAGGAAGCCCCGTGCGCTGGCTGATCCCTCAATCGCACGGAATCGAAACGCAAGCGGGCGAAGACGGCTCTGCGGACGGTGTTGCCCTCAGCGGCGAACGACTGATCGGACGGCGGAACGCTCTTTGATGACAACCATGTTATGATTTCCCCGGGCGGCGATTGCCACGACGTTTCGCGTTTCTGCGGGGATGTCGCATTGGCCGGCCGGGTTGAACCCCCAAGTGACAATCGAGCCATCGCGCTTTAACGCCAAGCCATGATAGTCCCCGGCCGCAATAGCAACCACGCCAGTGAGGTCTAGGGGAGCGGGCCACTGCGCAAGGCCGAAAGCACCCCAGGAAACCACGGTGCCATCGCGTCGCAAAGCGAGACTGTAATTCCCCGCCGCGGCGATGGCCACGACCCGGCTCAGTCCTTGAGGCACACTCGATTGGCCTCGGGCATTGCTGCCCCAGGCGACCACGGTGCCGTCCCGTTTGAGCGCCAGGCTGTGATACGTTCCGCCCGCGATCGCAACCACTTCGTTCAAACCGGCAGGGACGTTGCATTGACCGGTCCCATTTTCGCCCCAGGCGACCACGGTGCCGTCCCGTTTGAGGGCCAGGCTGTGCAAGGACCCCGCGGCAACCGCCACGGCGCGCCTCAGTTCCACCGGCACCGCACATTGGCCGAAATCTCCGTACTGCCCGCTGGCCGGCCCCCACGCGATCACCCTGCCGGTCCACAGCAGCGCCAGACTATGCACGTTGCCCGCCGCCACCTGGCGCACCATTGCCCGGTCCAGGGTCGTGGGAATCTGCGATTGCCCAAACCGATTATCGCCCCAGGCTTCCACGCTCCAGTTTCGGTTCAACACCAGGTCATGGAAGCTGCCAGCGGCAATTTGCGCCACCAGTGAAGTATTCGTGTCCTCGGTGGTGAACTCATAGTTGAGGTCGCCCCAGGTGACGACCCGTTGTTCCGCGTCGGCGGCGATCACGGTACCGAAGAATAGCAGAAGCACCGCCGGCAGAGACAATGCGAGCCGTGTGGTGAATTGTTTCCTTTCAGGCGATGGACGAAATGTTTTATTCATTTTAGCGAGGCGAAAACTTCTTGACCACGTTACCGTCGGGGAGGGGAATAACCAGTCGGGGAGACTTACTAAGAGGATCCAGGGGATTCCCCGGGGATGAGTTCGGCTGCAATTCGTAGCCTGAGTCCGGGTGGCTTCAGGCTTGAGGCAGGTGATGGCTGGCCCAGTGTGCAGGGCGTTGTTCAAGACGAGAGCTTTTTGGCTGCAAAGAGTTCTGACGGTCAAAGGGCAGGGACACCGCGAGGCGCGGCCCTTTACCCGCCGCTACGAATTCTGCATTTGTGCGGGGCACCACCAATGGAAGTTGGAGAAGCTGGGCGCGTGTTTGAGGGGCTTGCGACGGTGGAATTACGATGGCAGCAAAGCCGTGCCTGTGTCAGTTTCAAGCGCAGCAGCATTCATGATGAATCCGGAAATCGAACGCAACTTGGGCGAGCAGCCGATTGCGCGGATCATGCGGGAGCACAACCTCAAAGCGCATGATCTTGTGGCGACCTCGCCTGTGGGGATGACGCACAAGATGGTGGCCCGTGCGTGCAAAGGGAGGCGGCTGACTCTGAACACGCAGGCCAAAGTGCTCACGGCCCTGAACCGTGCCACCGGGAAGAACTACCCGCTGCACGCCCTGTTCAATTATTGAGGACGGGAATCGTCAGCCATGGGAGTCTTGGCCTAAAAGTGAGCGGCGGCCATTACATCAGCGAGGCTCCCATTCGGAGACTGCGGGGTGGTGGTTTGTCCCAATCGTACGGTCAATGCTTCACCCAGACTGAACCCAACTCCGGTCATCCCGACGACAGCCAGACCAAACAGGATGATCCGAATCTTCAAAATGGCACGTCCGAAGGGATTGGTTTTCATGACGCCACATTAGCCGTCCATGCATCTGGGGTGTTAATCGGAAAAACTTGCAGATTCATTGATGCAGACGATACGGACGCTCCCTACCGTGCCGCTGTGGACATCGCGCTGCCGGTTCGTGTCTCATCTGAGGATGGCGCGGTCGCATAAACACGACCTCGATATGCGCGCTCCGGCGGCGTAGGATTCCACCGCCGACCGCGATGCCTGTGAAAGAACCTCAATCGCCCGCGCAGATCGCCAGTGTTCCGCAAGAGGTCACGGGACAGGCCCGGCTCGTGGTCGTGGGGAGCGTGACGTGGCGCAACACCTTCGCTGCGCTGAAGCATCGCAACTTCCGCCTGTTCTTCGTCGGCCAACTGGTATCGCTCACCGGCTCTTGGGTGCAGAACACGGCGCAAGGCTGGCTGGTGTACCAGTTAACCGGCTCCAAAGTGTTGCTCGGCACCGTGGCGGCCGTCGGTTCCCTGCCGATGCTGCTGCTCTCCGTGTGGGGCGGCTCCGTTGCTGACCGGCATTCCAAGCGCACCGTTGTGTTCTACACCCAGACCGGGATGATGCTGCTGGCCTTTGCATTTGCGGCACTGGTGGGGAGCGGGCGCATTCAGCCCTGGCACATTCTGGTGCTGGCGGCCTTGGGTGGTGTGGCGATGGCTTTCGACATGCCCGCCCGGCAGGCGTTCATGGTGGAGATGACCAGCCGCGAAGACCTGATGAACGCGGTGTCGCTGAACAGTTCGATCGTCAACGGCGCACGAGTTATCGGCCCCGCGGTGGCGGGCTTCCTCATGGCTCAAGTGGGCATGACTTGGTGTTTCCTGCTGAACGGTCTCAGCTTCATCGCGGTGATTGTCGGCTTGCTCATGATGCGCCTGCCCCAGTTCGTGCCTCCGGCAATGCCGGCTTCGGCGGGCCGCCATGTGCTCGAAGGTTTCGCCTACGTGGCAGGCCACCGGCGTTTGCGCACGCTGCTCCTGCTCTTTGGGGTGGTGGGCATCTTCGGTTGGTCGTACTCCGTGCTGCTGCCGGCGTATGCGATGGACATTCTCCAGGTGGGCGAAGGAGGTTATGGCGCACTGCTCAGTGCCAACGGCTTTGGTGCGCTCTTGGGGGCGTTGACGGTGGCCACGGCAGGCAACCGGGTGCGGCCCCGACTGATGATTCTTGGAGGCTTGTGGTTGTTCTCGGCCATGCTGCTCCTGCTGGCGTTCGTGCGCTGGTACCCGCTCGTGCTGCTGTGTATGACGGTGGGCGGCTGGGGAATGCTGCTCTACTTCGCGACGACGAACACGCTCATCCAGACCAGCGTGTCGGATGCGATGCGGGGACGCGTGATGGGTATCTGGGCTTTGATCTTCGGAGGCATGATGCCGATCGGGGGAATCGAATCAGGCTTGCTGTCGCAGGCCGTCGGTGTGCCGTGGACAATCGCCGTGGGCGCGGTGATCTGTGCCGCGGCGGGTTTGGTGACTTGGTGGGCGGTGCGCCGCAATCCGCCGGCCCCGGTGGAGATGCGTAACTGATCGTGTTTCCGCCTGGCGTTGACACCTTTGCCTCCTCACAAGTGGAGGCCGGAAGCGCCTAGAATCAACTTGCGAAACAAGCTGGTTTTTCCGATGATTTTTCATGGCGCTCAAACTAAAGCAGTTAGTGGGCGTTGCCTCCGGTTGCGCGGTTAGCTCAGTGGTAGAGCACTTCCTTGACACGGAAGGGGTCAGAGGTTCAAACCCTCTATCGCGCACCATCTCATTTCGCGTTGTGAGTAGCCACGGGGATGTTGTGCGGCTTAAGGGAATTTGGTGGAAACACATAGAAACAGTTGAAAAGGCAATGACTTATGATTGGGCCGAGGTCTGGCGGCTAGTGCGCATTACGGGCGGGTGTGCGGTTTGCCAGTTCCTAAAGGCAGCCTCCAGAAACCGCTGATTTCCAAGGGTCTGCAAGGTTGGATCTCGAAAAGCGCACAGAATCGAAGTGACTCTGAGGGGTGCAAGGTGCAAAGACTTTTTAACGGTAAAGTCTCCAGTGGTCAGAATTCAACAGCGCAGTTTTTGGCCCCTAGCTCTTGTAAAGCTCCACGCAGATGCGGCGGCTCATGCTGACGACCATCGCCTTGCCTTCCCATCGCGGCGTAACGGGCTTCCCAATGCTTCGCCAAGTCCTCGGCCACGAGCGCGATGCGCTTGTCCGTCCCGAGCATCGCTTCCAACTGCGCCCATTTCCGGCGCAGGCTTTCCTTCGTGGCTTCCTCCGCCTCTTCCGTCACTACCTCGAAGTTCGGGTCAATCTTCGGGCGTTCCTCCGGCTTCAAATCAATTTTCGCCAGCCGCGCCTCGTAATAGATCGGGACGGTGGCCTTGTCTTCCTTCGATTGCAGAATGTCGTAAACGTCAATGTAATCGTATTGGCTGCGGTGCGTTTCGTCGGCGATGACGATGATGTTGCGCCGGTCGGAAAGCAGCGGATGCTACCGCCTCACGCGACGGCGAAGCTGGCGTCCCAACTTTGCTCCTTCAATCGCTGCCACGCTTTGCGCAGATGCTCCTTCTTCATGAGTCGGCGTTTGCGAGGATTCCATTTGTGAACAGCCGCCGCGGCCGCTTCAGAGGATTCCCGCGTCTCTACATTTTCCCGCATGACCCAGTGAACCGAACTGAGCAGTTCCAAGCCGTAAGGGTCTTCAAATCCTTCAATCAATTCCGCCACGCGATCCATGCGCTGGCGAATGACCTCGTCGTCCTTGAGGAACGTCTCCGCTTCTTCGACCGCGCCGGGCAGCAGTTCAATGGTCTTGGCCGGGTTGTCTTTGCCGTCACCGTAGCCCTGCGTGTAAAGCTTTTCCAACCGAATGAGAACCTGCCGCAGATTCTTCGCATACGGGCCAAAATCTTTAGCCTCGTATTGCAGCCGCAAGGGCTGACCAGCGGCCTGAAGGAAATACATCAGCTTGTGAATTTCCAGCAGACTGACAAATGGGTCGAGCAAGCCCTTGAGATACCGGTCCATCAGCGCAATCAACGCGGCCTGTCCCATCGTCATCTTCGGACGCTCGGTGCGATTCGGCATGGCGCTGGCCTCGGGCGCGCCGCCCGGAGCGAACACCAGCACGCGAACCTCGGGCAGTGCCGCAAATGCTGATTCGATGCGCGGGCGCACTTCATTCCAATTCAGCCCGCCGTTGCCGCAACCCAGCGGCGGAACGGCGATGGAGCGGATGTGCAGCCGCTTGATGGTCGCGACCAAATCTTGCAGCCCCGTCTCGATGTCCGCCATCCGGCTGCCCGCACGCCAGTGACCCTTCGTCGGAAAGTTGATGATCCAGCGCGGCCCGCCCACCAGCCCGCCCAGGTCGAACACCTGCACCTTGCCGAGCTTCACCTCGCCGGCTTTGCAGTCGCGCTCGTAGGCGCGGAACATCTGCGGATAAGCCTGCTTGAATTGCAGCGCGATGCCTTTGCCCATGATGCCCGCCGTGTTCACGGTGTTCACCAGCGCCTCGGCCGGCGCTTCCAGTAAATTGCCTTTGGTCAGTTCGATCATGATTCAGTAATACCAGTCCGGCTCGACGGTCACGGTCGGACGATGGTGTTGAGAGTTTAACAAATCCTGCACCTGCTTGGCCACTCCGCTGTTGTGACAACCCACGGCATGAAAACCCGTCTAGGAAAGAAATCCGTCACCAGAATTTCCGCCGTCTTTTGACTCGTCTTCCCGCGCGAGTCCGTGACCCGGATGTTAACAAGCGAATGGCATTGGCGTGGAATCGTGATCCGGTAGAAGAAGCAGCGTCATAAAAGCCGTGGACTGAGCCACTATTATCGGGGCATGGCAAAAACCAAGTCGCTGGTCCAAATCGGCAGCAGGATTCGCGCAATTCGTGAGGCGCGTGGCATTTCCCAAGAGCAAATGGCAATGGATGCGGGGCTGGATCGCGCCTACTACGGGCGAATCGAAAGGGGTGAGGTCAATGTCGCGGCGTTGAATCTTCTGAAGATCGCCAAGTCATTGGAAACCGAAGTCGGCGAGTTCTTCCCGCAAGGCAATCGCTGAAAACGAGGAGCGCGATGCCAGCCCGAAAACAATACGGCAGCAAGGGTCAAACTTGGCATCCTGATTTCGTTGCCTACATGGAGTTCATTGCTCGCCATCCGAGCTACGCGGGAATGCCTGACGCTTACGCTGCTGAAAACAAGATTCAGTGGGAAGCCCCGTCAAATCGCGGTTCTGGCAGGTTCAAGGAAACGCATGGCAAACGTCTGAATTGGTGGCGACGAAAAGCTCGTGAACTTGGAATCTCCGTCAATGCTGACAAGTGGATCAGCAAGACCGCCAAGAAACTACATCCGACAGGCAAGAAGCCCTGCAAGCGGTGCGGACGGGTGCTGGAAATCCGATACGCGTATCCTCGTGACCTCTTGCTGAACAGGATTCGGAAACTTTCCTACGTTGAATCAGACTTCACGCTGGATCGGTTGGAGCACATCGCAGCGCTGATCGGTCGCCTTCATGGCCAATATGGCAGGAAAATTCTTGAGGACCTGCCCGTGGTCTTGCGAGCGAGCGGTGTCAATCCGCCTTCTACATTTAATTCGCTCGCGGATTGTTTGGCGTGGATTGAAACGCAATACATCCCGGCAGAGCCGTCTGTGTTAAGCCCCGGCGCAATGTCGAACGCCCCGGACCGGTTCGATGGTTTCCACTCTTTCAACCTCTGCTGTCGCGGTGTCGCGGACACCGGACGGCACAAAGGCAATCTGTCCAGCTACGTCACCGACCGACGCGTATTCGAGTATTGGGCGGATGGCGATTGGATCGCGGCGGACAGACTCATGGGCGCGATTCGTTCAACCCTTGGGGATGAACTCTGCCTCCGCGGTCATAGCGGTCCGTGCGACGCAGACCACATCGGCCCGATTTCACTCGGCTTTACGCATCACGCTTTGTTTCAGATGCTGTGCAAGTCGTGCAACAGTGCGAAGAACAATCGGATGAGCTTGTCCGATGTTCAGCACCTGGTCAGGGCAGAAGCCGGTGGTGCTGATGTCATGTCGTGGCACAGCAAAGCGTTGTGGGATTTGAGAAAGAATTCAGTTTCCGATGATGAAACCGCGCTTCGTCTCAGCAAACTGCTCCGTGACAATCGACACTCATTCATGGCGATTCTTCGCCGCATTGAACGGGCTGGACATTACGCCTTCCTGTTGAGCCTGCTCAATCTCGACTGCGCCGACTTCGACGTGGAGTTTGAGGAATTGGAGGTCGTTGATCACCTGACGCGCTTCAGAGTGGAGAAACGAAAACGACGAACGACGAAATACGCCCTCGAGCAAAAGGCACGACGGTGCAGGATTGCGCTCGAATCGCTGAGGACTTACTTCAAAAAAGAGAATCGCAACGCGTTTGTTATCGCGCTTCCCGAAACCGAAGCGGCAACGGTCGTCGCGATCGCCGCGCTGAAAGAATCACCGGAGGAGTTCAGGAAACTCGACAAGCAAGTCGCACGGGTGTTGAAGATTCGGAAACAGGATGCCATTGACTCAGGTTTCCGCAGATTGCTTCGGAAGCTTCCTTCGCCTTGGCCGGAGCAATTTCGCGTTGCGCAGGGTTCGCTGCGCGAGGCAATGCAGGCAGTCGCAAGGGAATTGAGCCAGCGTTGGGATGACGAGCGCTACGTCCGGGCCGAAGTTGTTTCCGATTAGGCGCGAACCGCCCGGGTCAAAGCCCCGGCTCGCATGGCTTCCAAGTATTCCTCAACCGAAATCACCCCTCGCATGAAAGACTGGTAAGGGTGTTGTGGGGTGGAGATGTAATCGCCATACGAGCCGTCTTCGCCGTGGTGCAGCGGCGGAAGGTCAGACAGCGCATCTCTGACAGAAACGGCTTTCGCCGTTTGCCCAAAGAGCGTCATCTCTTGTTCCATGCTGGTGATTTGGGCTGGCGGAGCTACGGCTTTCCAGCGTTTGGGGACGCTCAACAAGACAAGGCGTGTTCTCCGTTGTGGCACGGCGAATTGTTCGGCATTCAAAATCCAAGGCACGAGGGGATTGTCGAGGATTTGCAGTTCTTTGCGAATCATGTCAAACACCGCGCCGCCATCCATGTTCAAAAGCCCGGTTACGTTCTCAAATACGAAGCCGTCCGGCTTTATCGTCTCCACCAGTGCTTTGAAATCGTTGAAAAGATGATTGCGCTTGTCATTGAGCGAGCGGCGATGCCCAGCCGTCGAAAATCCCTGACAAGGCGGACCGCCAATCACGAGAAGGGGAACATCCCGATTCCGCGACTTCACAATCGCTTCGACGATCTTCCTGAAGATGTGATTCTCGCGAATGTCCCCGCAAACAACTGTCGGATGGATGTTGTGCTGGTAGGTGTCGAGAAACGAAGATTCGATGTCGTTCGCCACGATTGGCTGCCAGCCAGCCCACTTGAATCCCAATGAAAGTCCGCCCGCCCCGCTGAACAAATCAACGTATTGGCCCGTGACCGGAAGTGTCTTCGCAATCTGGTAGGCCAGCAGGGGCGGGACGGCATTGCCGATTTGTTTGTGAACCGCAACGTGACTGCCGAGGAAAACAAAATTGTCCGGGAACGATTGAAGGCGCGCGGCTTCCCGCTCCGAAATCACCCGATGCTGGCCTCCTTCGTAATCGTAATGAAGATGGCAGCCGTTGCCCGGACGATTGAAGTAGGTGTTAATCGTGTATGACGGACGGTCTTGATGCAGACGCCCGTAGTAGGTCGAGCGGCTGCCTTCACCCGCAGCGAAACTCACCCGAATTTGCTCAAGTCGCTTGGAGGGTATTTGGTGAGGAATGTTTTTCCAGTTGCCGCCCGGCGGGACGGCGCGAGCGACATCCAAGTCCAACTTGCTGAGTTTGGCAGTGTAGTGGTTCGGGATTGTTGCAGCCAGCCCTGCGAGGCCGGGTTGACTTCGGGCGGGCGAGCTGTTCGCAGCCCCATTCACAAGTCGCGAAGGTCCATTACCACCGGAATAATCTTTCAACAACTGCTCCCGGAATGATTCAGACAAACGGTCGAAGTGTGCCAAGAGCATTTCATAATCGTCACTTCCTAAATCGAACGCGTGAGCTACTGCGATCTCGAGCTTTGCCTCAGCACCGGCTTCTTGGGCCAAGACACGTCGCGTCCAACCCGCAAGCGATTGAACAACTTCTCGATTTTCCAACTGTGGCACTCGAATCTTGCGAACCGTGCCCAGTGACACATGGCCTGTCCCAAGCTTCGACCGGAGTTGAAATTCAAAAGGAAGCGAATTCACGATGCCGAGAAGAGCGTGAAGGCGATCTAGGTCGTCGTCTTTGAAGTAGGCGACTTGAAGGGAATTTCCGGTGACGCAGCCCGCCGGAAGAAGCGTCGCAATCATGCGCCGGATTTGGGAACGCCGTGAGACGTCACGCCAGACGATGCGCGCATGAAATGCCGACTGCGGAATCGCTCGTGCTCCGTCCTTCATAAAGTCCTCAAAATCACTCGGGGCAGAAAACCGCGAGATGTTTCGGCCCTTCACAAACGGAATGTTCCCCTTCGGGCCGACAAAACTTTTGTAGCCGGTTTCATCAAGCTCCCTGCCCATCCAAAGTCCATCAGGCTCGTCGGTGGTGTAGTGTTCAAGCTCCGGAAACGGATGCAGGCGCAGAAGGAAACGGAGCTCGTCTTCTGCCAAATCCAGTGGGATGGCATGTCCAAGTCGCAGCAAATCTTGCTCACTGATGGCGAAACGATGCTCGCTCAAAAGTTTTCTCGACGCACTGAAGCGGGAAATCATCGGAGCGAAGGCGCAGTCTTGGACACGCCGGAAAACCGCTGACGCACAGGGCTGATCCACCTGCTCAAACAATTTGGCTTCCGCTGGATAATGAAAAACCTGCAATGGCGTCGCTTCGTGAAAGAGCCAGCGACGCAAGCGCGTGCTGGCCTGGTCGCAGAAGATTGAACTCGGAAGCACGATCCCGCAAAGCCTGTCAGGCTTCAGCAATAGAACGGAAAGCTCAAGGCCGCAGCGGGAAAGGTTCGTGCCCCATCCCGAATATTTCGCTTCCGGCTGCGAATTCGGAAGCAACTTGGCGAGCTTCGTGTCGTAAGCGCGAAGCGTCTTCTCAAACGCAATCCTGGCGTCTGCATCCATCTGATCCAATTCCCGTCGGTCGGGCTTCAACGCCTCCCACGGTGGATTCGTCAGAGCAATGTCGTATGTCCCCAAAGCCTCCGTACTGTTCAAAAACGTATCATGTGCGCACGCATCCACCTTTACGGCGATTTTCTTTGCGCCAGCCAAAGCTCTAATCTTTGCCTCAGCTTCCACGACGGCTTCTTTGTCCGTATCCCAGAGCGACACCTGAAAGCGTGCCTTGCGGAAAGAGCGGCAGTTTGCCGCCTGCCTGAGAAACGACACCAAGAGCCGACCATCGCCGCAAAACGGATCAATGATGCGAACCTCACGACCGCTAAAGTCAGCCGCAGATTCGATGAGCGCATGAGCGAGTTGCTCGGCCAGAATTTCGGGCGTGTAGAACCGTCCGGTTGCTCGCGCAAGAAGCGTCTTTCCGCCTACGAGGCGTTCCCCGTGTGGAGCTAGATGTTCAACATGCTGCATTCGAGTAATTCAATTCCTGGATTTTTACCGAATGTCGTTAATTCTGCGAGAACGGATTTCGCACCGCCGGCATCCCGAATTTCCAACGAGAGTCCTGCCGCAGATTTTCGCCGCCCCAATAGCTCATGTTGAACGGTGGGTTGGCGAGAATGAAATCGGCCTTGAGGTCGGGATGCAAATCCTGCCGGAAGCTGTCGGCGTTGCGCGGGATTCGACACCTCACCCCGGCTCTCTCCGCAAAAGTGTGTTTTCCCCCAACGTCCCTCACCCGGTCTGCGACCACCCTCTCCCGCTCCCGCGAGCAAGGGGCATCGTCCGAGGCGGAGAGGGAGAAGTCCTGATTCTCGGCGGCATCGGCGCGTTGCGGCTCGTCTTTGATGAACCATTCGCTCTTGGGATCGGAGAAGCCGAACAGCAGTTGCTCGCGTTTTTCCTCGCAGGCGTCGGAGATGTAATTCAGGAAGATGAGGCCGAGGCAGAGTCCCTCCGGACGGGCACAATTGTCTTCCGACTCCCTGCAATGGGGTGCAGGCACTGCCTGCTCGGCGGCAGCCCAAAGTTGGGCTTCGAAGTTGAGGGCAGCGCCGTTGGATTTTGATTCTGAGGATTTCACTTTCGGCATTGCCGCGAGAGTAGCGGGGTGGTCGGCAGTTGCAAAGGGAAGTTGAACGGAAGATTTCCGCAAGACGTGGCCCTGGCGTACTTTGAAGCCATTCATTGGCGCAAAGCGGATGCAGGCCATTTGCAGACGTCTTGCAAAGCCGCTGCGGTGTTCCGGCAACGCGGCTATTGGGCGTCCAAGAACACGCGCCAGGAAACGAGTCGCGACCGCTACACCGGCCAGAACGTCGCGCGCGAGATCACCGACCTTGAAATTGCCTTGCGCGAAATGGGCTTCGGTCCCGGCTACTGCGAGACGATCCGCGCCAAAGTCACCCACGGTCGCACTGACGCCCACGCGCTACACCTTTACCGCGCGGCCTTGGAGCGCACACTCAGGGCGAAGCGCAAACAGCTTTGCGGGTCACTGACCCGCTGACGAAAAACTGAACATTTTCTTGCCCACCCGCCAAAGGGGTGCGCAATTTGTGTGTACACGAGTTTGGGAACTCGGAACTACATCAAAGCGCACAAAATCGCGGTGGTTTTACACAACCCCGCCACCAAGTCAGCCTGTGTCTGAAAAACTCGCAATCGAAGGCGGCCCGCAGGCCGTAAGCAACAAACTCCCCGGCTGGCCTCAGTTCGACGAGCAAGCGATCAAGGCGGTCGAGGAAGTCCTGCGCTCCGGGAAGGTCAATTACTGGACCGGCAAACGTGGCCGGGAGTTCGAGCAGAAATTCGCCGAGTGGCAGGGCAGCCAATACGCCATCAGCGTCGCCACCGGCACCGCCGCGTTGCACGTTTCGCTTGCGACGCTGGGCATTGGGCCGGGTGATGAAGTCATCGTGCCCAGCTACACCTTCATCGCCAGCAGTTTCTCCATTGTGCAGGCCGGGGCGATTCCACGTTTTGCCGATGTGAATCTCGACGATCACTGCCTCAGCGTCGAGTCCGCGGAGAAGCTCGTGAACGAGCGCACCAAAGCCATCATGCCGGTGCATCTTTACGGCAACGTGTGCGACATGGACAAAATTCGCGCGTTCGCCCGGCAGCACAAACTGTTCGTCATTGAGGACAACGCGGAGGCATTTGGTGGCGAATACAAAGGGAAGAAAACCGGTACGTTGGGCGAAATCGCCGGGTGCAGCTTTTGTCAAAACAAGACGTTCACCACCGGCGGCGAAGGTGGCATGGTGACGACTGATGATGAAGACCTCGCCTGGCTGGCGCGCAGCTTTCGCGACCACGGCTACGACGTGAAGCAGCGCCTCAACCTGCTCGAACTTGAACAAAAGCTGCCTTACATCCACAACATGGTTGGCTGGAATTATCGCATGACCGAAATGCAGTCCGCCATCGGCCTGGCCGAACTGGAGCGCATGGACTCGTGGAACCTGCCCACGCGCCGCCGCAACGCCAAGATACTCGTGGACGCGCTCCAGCCGTTGCCGCAGGTGAAGTATTGCCCGATTGACACCCCGGAGCGGCGCAACGGCTGGTACGTGCTGGCGTTCTCATTGAACCTCGAGCAGATGCGCTGCGACATTAAAGAGTTCGTGACAGCGGCAGCGGCGGAGGGCGTTCCGTGCTGGAAAGTGTTCTGGCCGCAATGCCACACGGAGCAGGCGTTTCAGGAGCATCGCGCGTTTGGGCGTTCCGGATTTCCGTTCAAATCGAAGGAATACGCGAATGCAGCCAGCGTGGATTACGCGAAGGTCACAGTGCCCAATGCGCTGTGGCATGAAACGCACACCTTCACGTGTTTCGCTTACCCAACTTTCACCGTTTCGGACATGGAACAAATCGCAGAAGGATTGGTGAAAGTAATTAAATACTATAGCGAGTGAGGGCTTCTTTTGAGCAACTCAGACATGACGACCAAAATCAAATGGGGCGTGATCGGCGCGGGCGGCATTGCACGCCGGCGCACGATTCCCGAAGGCGTCCTGCCGGCTAACAACGCCGAGCTGGTCGCCGTGTATGGTCGCAACCCCGATACGCGCGCGGCGGTGGCCCGGCAGTTTGGCGTGCGCACCGCGCGCAGCCTGGACGAGTTGTTGAGCCTTGATCTGGATGCGGTTTACATCGCCACGCCCAACCAGGTGCATCTGGAGCAAACGCAGCAAGCCGCCGCCGCCGGCAAACATGTCTTCTGCGAAAAACCGCTCGGAATGAACGTCGCCGAAGCCAGGCGCATGATTCAAGCCTGCCGCAAGGCGAAGGTGAATCTCGGCACGGCCTTCATGATGCGCTACCACAGCCAGCATCAGGCGGCGTGGCGCTTGATTCAGGCGGGCAAACTGGGCCAGCCGGTTTTTGCCCGCGCACAACTGTCCTGTTGGTATCCGCCCTTGCGCGGCGCCTGGCGGCAAAACCAACGGCAAGGTGGCGGCGGGGCGTTGATGGACCTCGCCGGACATTGCCTCGATCTGCTCGAAATGTATTTCGGTCCGATTGCATCCGTGAGTTGCCTGATCAATCACACCGTCCACAAGTATGCCACAGAAGACAGCGGTGCGGTGCTGGCGCGCTTCAGGAACGAAGCGCTGGCCACGGTGGACACGTTCTTCTGCATTCCCGATGACAGCAGCAAGAACCGGTTGGAACTCTACGGCTCACGCGGCAGTATCCTGGCGCAAGACACCATCGGCCAGGGGGCCGCCGGCGACATGGTTGCGTTCCTGGAAGGCCAGGGCAAAGCCTACGCCGCGAGGCAGACCCGCAGCACCAGCGGCGGCCTCATCATCAAGCCTAAGCCGGTGAACACCTATCGCGCTGAGATCGAGGCCTTCAGTCAGGCGTTGATCGAGGGCCGCGACACATACGAGTCCGCACAGGCGGGTTTGCGCAGTCAGATCATTTTGGAGGCGTGTTACAAATCGGCGAGAACTCGCAGGGAGATCCGCGTGGCAAAAGTTTGAGCCGCTTCAGTTCTTTGCCGAAACCAGCGTCACCTTGCCGTCAAAATCAGTCGTCAGCACCTCGGTTGCGCTCAACGGGACGACGGTGTTCAGAATCCCCACGCCAAGCTTGTGCTGCCATTTGATGTTGCCGGTCCGCGCATCAAGCGCGAACAGCAGACCGTTCTTTGTGCCGTAGAACAGAACGCCGTCCTTCTCCACCAGCATCGAGGAATTGATGTCGTAGCCGAAACCGGCGTTCAACTCCCAGAGCTTCTCCGGTTGGGACGCGGTGGTGGAGAATGCGTAAATGAAATCCTGCATCGCGCGCACATAAAACCGGCTCGCGTCCGCGGCCATGCCAATGGATTCGCGCACCATGTAATCAGCGGTGCGCCAGACCTGCTCGCCGGTTTCCAGGTCAATCGCCGTCATCTTTCGGTCGGGTGCGACAATGAAGACCTTTCCATTAGCGGCGATGGGCCAGCACGCCGCCGGCGAGAGCAAGGCGCCCGGACGGTCGCCCTGCCATTTCCACGCGAGTGCGCCGGTCTTCGCGTCCAGTGCATATAAGTGCTGATCCCACGCGCCGAAGATGACTTTGCCCGCATGAATCAGCGGCCGCGTTTCCACGTAATTTCCGAGGCCCGCGAATTCCCAAAGCAGTCTGCCATCCGCGAGGTCGAGCGCACGGAATTTGCCCTCGCTGGAACCAATGTAAACGACGCCCTCAGCGATGCGCGGGCTGGCTACGATGGGACGATCCGTCTGATATTTCCACGCAAGCTTTCCGTTCGCTGTCTTCAACGCGTAAATGCCGCCATCGGTCGAACCCAATACGACCCGGTCATACGCGGCGTCGGGTGTGGAATACACTGCGTTTTGCGCTTTGAAGGTCCAACGCACCTTGCCGGATTTGAGGTCAAAGGAATACACCGTGCCCGAGGCGTCGCCGATGATTGCGGCATCGCGCCAGATGGCCGGCGTGGCGGCGATGGTATGGGCGGTGTCAAATTGCCAGAGCGCCTTCACGTGCGGGTAACGCGCGTTCACGGAGAAATCCGGGCGCGGATACTGGTTGGTGTCGGCCGCGTAATTATGCGGTTGCAGAACCACGGTGTGCCAGGCCGGCTTGGTGATCTGACCGGGCGTGCGCTCCGAAATCGTCATCTGGCCGTCCTTGATTTCAACCAGATTGAAACCGCCGGCGGGAGCCTGCGCGCGCAAATTGGAGCGTCCTATGACACCCGGCACGCCTTCAAAACTCAGCTTCCGGTTGCCGTGGCCGTGGCCGCACAATACGGCCTGGACGTTGTATTGCTTGAGCAAATCGAGCACGACGAACCAGTTCGCGATGCCAACATCCATCGGGTAATGCGTGATGAAGATGATGGGCTGCCTGGGATCGGGCATCTGGTGCAAGGTGGCCTCCAGCCAGCGCACGTCCTGCGGCGCCCAATGGCCGTCGCCCATTTTCATCAGCGGCCCCTGGTGCATGCCGATGAAACGAAATCCGCCGTGCTCAAACGCGAACCGATCCTTGCCCCAGAGCCGCGCAAAATCCGTGGCGCCGGACTCGGACCACTTCGTGTCATGATTGCCGGGGATGACATGGCAGGGAATGTTCAACTCCTCGAGAATCTCCCTGGCCTGACGCAGTTGAGCCAATGAGCCGTATTCGGTCACGTCCCCGGAAACGACGACGAAGCTCAGACCGGTCAATGAATTGATGTCGCGCACCGTGGCCTGTAAATCCTCGGCTGCCGTGGACGAGCCAATGTGTGTATCGCTCAGGAAGGCGAAGCGGGAGGATTCCGATTGGGCCAAGGCAGACCATGCGAATAAGGTGATCGCGAGGATGAGAATCCGCAGCGGCAAGCGATTCAGGCTGAAGATGGCATCAAGACGATTCACACACCGATTGTCGTCAGCGTATGGAGTGGTATCAAGGGCATTGTCAGTGATTAACAAATGGCAGTTCGTCTCTCAACTGGCAGCGCCTTTCATTCACCATGTTCCTCGCTGTTCACATTTATCACTTAGCCCGATGGAATTCATATCGTCCCGCTTCGCTCACGATCAGAAGCCCGTCCTTTAACAGCAGTACTGTGGCTTCTAGTTTCTGCGGAGACCCAAGCTCCGTCCCCGCCTCTGCCTCGAAAGTTCGATAGAACGCACTCAAGCGAATTCGATCAGGCCGTGCCAGCCAGTATCCGGAGACAGAAAAGTGCTGGCCGTCGCGATAAATCACGTTCTGCCTGAAGTTACCATCTGCAAGAAGCTCGATCGTCTCTTCAATCAGATCCGTTTTGCGGCGATACGTTCCAGCTACCTGATCCGGACTGCTCGGCAACAACTGCCTCCACCGCTCTTTGAAGTGGCTGATCTCCCTCCAACGTACATTCAACTGGCTATCTTCAGCGGCAACGATGTGCAGAACGTCCCGTGATGAATAAGTACGCGGCTCGACGCCCATGCTGGTTCGCTTGATCGTCAGTTGATTTGTGCATTCAGAGAAGTTAAGGGCCGCCGTATTTTCATTCCCAAGGATTGACTCCAAGGCGAATAGCCGGGCGTTCGCGACCATCAAACAAAAGTCATAATCCACGACGTTGGACGTTGCGGGCTGTTCCCGCCACTGAAGCAAGGCTGCTTTGTATGCTATCAGCCCTTCCCGGGCCCTTCCTGAATCTTCTGAGCAATAGGACGCGAGCATGGACTCCTCGTCGTCCCTGAACCGTTCAACCAACCTGCGCTCCGAATCGCAGCCAAGAAGCAGAAACGCCAAGCACATCGGCGCCACAATATTCGGAAACTTTTGCATTTCTCACTCCTCAGGCCTGTTCTCTTCTGGTTGTTCTCCGTGATAAGCTTTCACCAGCTATATTTCAACTCGCGGTTTGTAGTTTGCACTCATGGCAGCCTTTGACGCGGTCGTCCCGGTCGCTGATTTCATCTGGATTCACTTGGAGGCCCTGAATCAGCACAGTCACGATGCTCGTCAGGCGATTGAGCAGGTCATAGTTCCTGGTCGTGGTCATGCGCGTCACGGTGTTGCACGAGAAAGTAAATTGGCTGACCAGCGGGGAATTGGCAAGAAACGTGTACGCGGCGCGGGAATTTCACAGATGCACACTTGTCAACGCGGTGAATTTCGGCAGTTTGGTGGGCGTATGCCATTGATCAAATTGAATCGCATCAACAAAGGCGGGGAAATCCTGTTGAACAGCGACCACATTGTCCTCGTGGAAATCGAGTCCCGGGCGACCACGGTTCACATGCGGAAAGGACAACTCTTTTCCGTGGAGGAAACGCCCGCGGCCATCGCGGACGCCATTGAACGGTTGGCGGTCGCGCGCATCAAGAACGCCATTGTGGAAAGCGGCCTGGGCGGCAAGACGCCGATATGAACCGCGGCTCGCCTGCCTGCTAATCATTGTCAGAGCCAATCCCTGGCCGTGAAGACCGTTGCCATCATTGGGGCCTCGAACGATCCGCGCAAATACGGCAACAAAGCCGTGCGGGCTTATCTGCGGCAGGGTTACACCGTTTATCCGGTGAACCTGAACGAGGAGCGCATCGAAGGGTTGCCGGCCTTCCGCAGCATCCGCGACGTACCCGCGCGTCCCGACCTCATCAGTGTTTACCTGCCGCCGGCATTGACGCTACGGGTTTTGCCCGACATTGCCGCGAAAGGTTGCGATGAACTTTGGCTCAATCCCGGCACCGAGTCGGAGGAGGTGTTGTTGGAAGCGGCCCGCCTCAAACTGAAGGTAATCCAGGCGTGCAGCATTCTCGGGGTGGGCGTTTCACCGGAAACACTTTGAGCCGCCCAACCCGCGAAACCGACATTCGCGGCGGTGAATAAACCTAAATCCGGCGGTTGCAATAAATGAAAAAGAGAAACCACAGATGGACGCAGATGAACACAGATTTTGACGCGAACGTGCTTCACCTGCCAGGTGATCGCAGTTCTTGGCGCAACTCCTTTTTATCCGTGTCCATCTGCGTCCATCTGTGGTTTCAACGGCTGTTTTTAGGATAAAATCTCCGGGCTGGCGCTTGCACGATGGTGGAGGGGGATTATCTTCTCAGGGAAGTCGAGGGGTCTTGTATGAAAACCAAATCGCACAAGGTTGTCGAACAGCCCAAGCCCTTCACGCCCGGCATCACGCGAGCGATGGTCCGGCAGCACGCTTACGTCATGTTTCGTGACCGGCTGCCGCAGCGTCCCTTGACGCTGGAGGACTGGGTGCTGGCGGAAAAGGATCTCGTGGGCGAACTCGAAACCGAAGAGTCATCGCTTTGACTCGCGGTTGAAATCATGGTGTGTCGGTGCGGGCGAAAGGCCCGTAAAACGGTTGAACCCGTGCCGATGCACCACTTCTTGTTTTGACGCGCCACGCGCGCGTGAACGGCAACCAGAGGAACGCTGCCAGTTAAAATCTCAACTCGCTCCGCTGCCCGAGATTGGCTTGGGTTCGCCCCGGATCAGCGCCGAGGCGTAGTCGTGATTCATGCGCGCGATAAAATCCAGGCTGATTTCCTTGGGGCAAACTGCCTCGCAGGAGCCGGTCACAGTGCAGCCGCCAAAGCCTTCGGCGTCCATCTGCTCCACCATCGCCTTCACGCGGCGGTGGCGCTCCGGCTGGCCCTGCGGCAGCAGGCCCAGATGCGAAACCTTGGCCGCCACGAACAGCATGGCGCTGGCGTTCTTGCACGCGGCCACACAGGCACCGCAGCCGATGCATTGCGCGGCGTCCATGGCGAGATCGGCGTTTTCCTTCGGGACCAGGATGTTGTTGGCGTCCGGCGCACTGCCGGTGCGGACGGTGATGAATCCGCCGGCATGCTGAATGCGCTCGAACGCCTGGCGGTCCACCACCAGATCTTTGATCAGCGGAAACGCCTTCGCGCGGAACGGTTCGACGACAATCTCATCGCCGTTCTTGAAACTGCGCATGTAGGTCTGACAGGTCGCCACGCCCTTGTGCGGTCCGTGCGGTTTGCCGTCAATGACCAGCGAGCATGTGCCGCAAATGCCCTCGCGGCAGTCGTGATCAAACGCGATTGGCTCCTCGCCGCGGTTGGCCAGTTCCTCGTTCACCACGTCGAGCATTTCGAGGAACGACATGTTCGGGTTCAACTCCGGCGACGGGTAGGTCTTGAACTCGCCGGGTGTGTTCCGGTTTTTCTGCCGCCAGACTTTCAATGTGACTTTCATTACTTGTAACTCCGCGTACTCATCTTCACTTCCTCGTACACGAGCGGTTCTTTGTTCAGCACGGGAGCTTTGCCTTCCCCGGCGTATTCCCACGCGGCCACGTAAGCGAACGCATCGTCGCGGCGCTTCACGTCGCCGGGATTCACCAAGCCCTGCTGCACTTCGGGATCGTTCTTCGTGTACTGGAATTCCTCGCGGAAATGGCCGCCGCAGCTTTCCTCGCGATGCAACGCGTCGCGGCAAAGCAGTTCGCCCAGTTCCATGAAGTCGGCCACGCGACCAGCGTTTTCCAGGGATTGATTCCACTCGCCCGCCTCGCCGGCGACCTTTACGTTCTTCCAATACTCCTCGCGCAGTTCGCCAATGAGCTTGATGCCCTTCTCCAGTTCGGCCTTGGTGCGCGCCATACCGCAGTAGTCCCACATCAACTTGCCGAGCGCCTTGTGGAAGCTTGCGGGAGTCCTTGAGCCTTTGTTGTTCAGCAGGCGTTTGGTGATGGTCTGAACACTTTCCTCGGCCTGCTTGAACGCGGCGTTGTTCGTGGCGGGCCGCTTGTCCGGTTTTTGCGTGGCGAGGTAGCCGGAGAGCGTGGCCGGCAACACAAAATAACCGTCGGCCAGGCCTTGCATGAGCGCGCTGGCACCAAGGCGGTTCGCGCCATGATCGGAAAAGTTCGCCTCGCCGAGCACAAACAAGCCCGGGAGATTGCTCATCAAATTGTAATCCACCCAGAGGCCGCCCATCGTGTAATGCACGGCGGGATAAATCCGCATCGGCGTCTGGTAGGCGTCTTCATTGGTGATTTCGTGATACATCGCGAACAGGTTGCCGTAACGCTCGCGCACCTTGCCTTCGCCGAGGCGCTTGATCGCATCCGCGAAATCCAGATAAACCCCCAGGCCCGTTGCGCCGATGCCCCGGCCCTCGTCGCAAACCACCTTGGCTGCGCGGCTGGCGATGTCCCGTGGGGCCAGGTTGCCGAACGCCGGATACATGCGCTCCAGGAAATAATCCCGGTCACCCTCCGCAATGTCGGCCGGATTCCTTTTGCAGTCGTCCTTCTTTTTCGGCACCCACACGCGACCGTCGTTGCGCAGCGATTCACTCATCAGCGTGAGTTTGGATTGATAATCGCCGCTTACCGGGATGCACGTCGGATGAATCTGCGTGTAACACGGGTTGCCGAAACACGCGCCGCGCTTGTAAGCGCGCCAGATCGCCGTGGCATTCGAGCCGCGGGCGTAGGTGGAGAGATTATAGACGTTGCCGTAGCCCCCGGTCGCCAGCACCACGGCGTCCCCGTTGTGCCGGGTGATTTCGCCGGTCTGCAGATTGCGGACAATGATGCCTTTCGCGTGGCCGTCCACCACGACGAGGTCGAGCATCTCGGCGTGCGTGTAAGATTTCACGCCGCCGTTGGCGATGTTGCGGCAAAGCGCCGAGTAAGCGCCCAGCAAAAGCTGTTGCCCGGTCTGACCGCGCGCATAGAACGTGCGCGAAACCTGCGCGCCGCCAAAGGAGCGGTTGTCGAGCACCCCGCCGTACTCACGCGCAAACGGCACGCCCTGCGCCGCGCATTGGTCAATGATGTTCACCGACACTTCAGCGAGCCGATGCACGTTGGCCTCGCGCGCGCGAAAATCGCCGCCCTTGATGGTGTCGTAGAAGAGCCGATGCACGGAGTCGCCATCGTTCTGATAATTCTTGGCGGCGTTGATGCCGCCTTGCGCGGCCACCGAGTGGGCCCGCCGCGGCGAATCGTGAAACACAAAGTTGTGAACCTCGTAGCCGAGTTCCGCCAGCGTGGCTGCCGCGGACGAACCCGCCAGTCCGGCGCCGACGACGATGATCTTGTATTTCCGCTTGTTCGCCGGATTGATGAGCTTGGTGGAAAATTTGTGTTGCTCCCATTTCTGGGCGAGCGGACCGGCGGGGATGTTGGAATTGAGTGTGGCCATGTTACTTCGAAGTCTCCTTTCCGGTCGCAGCCGCCGGCTCGACCAAGGCCGCCGGTTTCAGTTCGAATCGCTTCTTCTCGGCGTACTCGCCGCCAACGACGCGCAGGAAGATGGAGACGGGAATCAACGCATAACCAATGAAGATGGCGATGCTCGCAACCTTCGCAAAGAGTTGGATGCGCGGCCACCAGATGTGATTCCGAAATCCCAGCGACTGGAACATGCTGGCCAGACCGTGCCCGAGGTGAATGAAGAGCACCGCCTGGGCGACCAGATAAAACAAGGTGACCCACCACACCTGGAAACCCAGCACGATCATGGCATAGACATCGAGCGTCTTCTCGCCGCCGGGCAGCGTTGCCTCCAGCGTGCGGAAATCGCCCACGCCATTGATGCCCGGTAGCAGCGCGGTGAAGTGCGCCAGATGATAAACGATAAAAGCCGCGATCACCGAGCCGGTGCCCAGCATGTAACGCGACTGCCACGCGGAGCCGTAGGTTGGGGGCTTCGCATATTCCACGGGTCGCGCCGCCTTGCTGGCAAGGCTCAACTGGATGGCCGTGACAATATGCACCGCCACCAACGCGAGCAATCCGAGCCGCACGCTCCAGAGCAAGAGCGGTTTGCTTTTGAGGAAGTGCGCGTAGGTGTTGATCATCTCCGGCGGTCCGAACACCTGGAGGTTGCCCACCAAATGTCCCACCACGAACAAGAAAAGGAGAATTCCGCTGGCGGCCATGACATACTTCTGGCCGAGCGACGACTTGTAGAGGCTTGAGATGCTGCTCATCACGTGCTGACAGATTAAGAACCGGGCGTGAACGCCCCAAGGAACGCACAGAATCTAGTGAGCAATCGTCTGCGGCGTCAATGGAACTTAACGGGTATAAGCACTGCTTCCCTCAATTGTCGTCAGCCCTAATTGAAGAACCGCCGGAATCAAACCATCCGCAGCAAGTCCAGCAGCGACTGGATTTGGCCGACATGTTTTGGTTCGGCAACCCGTTCGATTTGCACGGCAGACAATCCGGCCGCCCGTGCGCCCAGCACATCCGCTTCCATGCTGTCTCCCACGTGCAGAATCGCGTTGGCAGGCATGCCCAACCGGCGCACGGCTTCCTGAAAAATGGCGGGTGCCGGCTTGCCTGCGCCGACCTCGCAGGATACGAGGATCATTTCAAAATGGTCGGTCAGATCAAGTGCGCGCAGCAGCGGACGCAGGCGGTCGTCCCAGTTTGAAATCAGGCCCAACCGCAGTCCGCGCGTTCGCAGCGCCTCCAACGTCGGGCGCACGTCGTCGTAGATTCGCCAGGCGGTGGCACGTCCAAAATGCTCATACAGCTCGGGGAAAAAAGTCTGGCTCGGCTTTTCGGTCAGCAGGCCCGCGAAAGATTCGTCCACGATGGCGGCCCAATCCGCGAGGGTATGGTCAAAGGCCGGATGCTGTTTCCACGCGGCCAGGAAACGGCGGTTCAACATTTCCGCCGAGAGTCCTTTCGCGCCGTGACGCGCCGCCACCTCGGCATACACGTGGCCGACGGACGGCCAGGGTTCAATCAACGTGCCGCCAGCATCGAAGGTGACAGCTTGAAATTTGCCAGTGCCATCCATCACGAATCTCTAAAACCACTACGGTGCCCTTGGTATTCAGGGCATCCACACACCTAATTCATTTACCAGGAACGCCCATTTGTCCGCTGCCTCTTCGATGAGTTTGGCTGTGGGCTTGCCGGCGCCGTGGCCCGCCTTGGTTTCAATGCGGATCAGTGTGGGGGACTTGCCCGCTTGCGCCGCCTGAAGCGCCGCGGCGAATTTGAAACTGTGCGCCGGCACCACGCGATCATCGTGATCGGCCGTGGTGACCATCGTGGCGGGATACTTCATGCCTGGTTTCAAGTTGTGAAGTGGTGAGTAGGCGTAAAGCGCTTTGAACTCGTCGGGATCATCCGCCGATCCGTAATCGCTCGTCCACGCCCAACCAATGGTGAACTTGTGGAAGCGCAACATGTCCATCACCCCAACCGCTGGCAGCGTGGCGGCGAACAAACCGGGCCGCTGTGTCATGCAGGCACCCACCAGCAATCCGCCGTTGCTGCCTCCGGAAATCGCCAGCTTCTTCGGCGAGGTGTATTTGTTGGCGATCAGCCATTCCGCCGCCGCGATGAAGTCATCGAACACATTCTGCTTTTGCAGCTTGGTGCCGGCGCGATGCCATTCCTCACCGTACTCGCCGCCACCGCGAAGGTTGGGCACAGCATACACACCGCCCATTTCCATCCACGCCAGATTCGCCACGGAGAAACCCGGCGTCAGGCTGATGTTGAAGCCGCCGTAGCCGTAAAGCAGTGTCGGGTTCTGGCCATTGAGTTTCAGCCCTTTCTTATGCGAGATGAACATCGGCACGCGCGTGCCGTCCTTGCTTGCATAAAACACCTGGCGCGTTTCGTAATCGTCGGGATTGAAATCCACCTCTGGCTGGCGAAACACCGTGCTCGTGCCGGTGGTCAGGTCGTAACGGAAGATTGTGCCCGGTGCCGTGTAGCTCGTGAACGAGTAAAACGTTTCCGTGTCCGCGCGTTTGCCGCCAAAGCCGCCTGCCGAGCCGATGCCCGGCAACGCCACTTCGCGGATGAAACTTCCATCCAGACCGAAAATCTTCACCTGGCTGCGCGCGTCCTTCAGGTAGGAACAAATAAACTGGTGGTTGACCACGTTCACGCGCGCCAGGGTTTCCGGGGCTTGCGGGATGATCTCCTTCCAATTCGCGCGCTCGGGCCGGGTGACATCAATGGCAATGACGCGGTGGCGCGGCGCGTTCAGATCGGTCTTGAACCAGAACACCGGGCCGTCGTTGTCAACGAACGAGTAGTCCGCATCGAAATCCATGAGCAACTCAACCACCGGCGAGTCCGGTTGCTGCAAATCCTGATACAGCACGCGGTTCTTCGGGTCCGTGCCCTGCGAAGCGGTGATGATGAGATAACGACCGTCGTCCGTCACACCGCCGTAGAAATTCCAATCCTTGTGATCGGGCCGATGGTAAACCAGCTTGTCCTCCGACTGTGGTGTGCCGAGGCGATGATGGTAAAGTTTGTGGAAATAATTCGCCTTCGTCAGCTTCGTTCCCTCGGTTGGCTCATCGTAGCGTGAATAGAAAAACCCGCGGCCATCCTTGGTCCATGACGCGCTGGAGAATTTCACCCACTTGACGTGATCCGGGAGGTCCTGGCCGGTGCGCACATCGCGGACCTTCCACTCCTGCCAATCCGAGCCGGCGCTGGACAAACCATAGGCCATGCGACTGCCGTCGTCGGTGATCCGATAACCGCTCAACGCTACGGTGCCGTCGGCGGAAAGTGTATTGGGATCAAGCAGCGTCGTGGGTTCCGCTCCAAGCGATGTCATCGTGTAAAGCACGCTCTGGTTTTGCAGCCCGTCATTCTTCGCATAGAAATAACGGTCGCCCTGTTTGAAGGGCACACCGTAGCGCTCGTAGTTCCAGAGTTTGGTGAGCCGTTCCTTGATGTCGGCGCGTTGAGGGATCTTTTCCAGATAGCCGAACGTCACCTTGTTCTGCGCCTCGACCCACGCTTTGGTTTCCGCGGAATTGTCATCCTCCAGCCAGCGATACGGATCGGCGACTTTCACGCCGTGATAATCATCCACCTGCGGCGACTGCTTTGTGACTGGATAAGAGACGCGTGACAGGCGGGTGGTGGTGGCGCAACCAATGAGTAACGCGGTGATCGCAACGGCGGTAAAATACTTTGGAAATACCATGCCGCGAACGATGCAAGGAAGCTGTGCCCGCGTCAAAGGGTTTTGGCAAACGGATTTGGCTTGGTCCGTCGCCAACTGAGATACTTTTTCGCCAGCCAGCCAAAAAAACAGATTCCCAGGATGTCCGCCGTCAGATCGCCAAGATCAAACGACCGTGAACGCAGGAACAGTTGCGAAAACTCCTCCAAGGTTGCCACGAACAAAACCGCCGCACTGCCCTTCAGGAAGGAGATTCGCCAGAGCCGGATTTGGGCTGCCCGCAGGACGAGGTTCACGAGAAAGGCCAACATGCCAAACAACAGGAAATGTCCAATCTTGTCGCCGCCGGGGACCTTGTCGGCCAGACGGAAGAATTGGCGACCGTGCCCGCTGTCCGCCAAGGCGACGAGTCCGGCCATGAACAGAACGAAGGCGAACAGCACGATTTTGGCGCGGCGAATTTTCATGCAAGTCTCGATAGTTGACCGTGAAAGCGGTTTGCCTGTTCAGATTTATCGTGTTCCGTCGCTCTCATCGCCGCGGCGTCCAGTCGTTTAAGCCCTTCTCATCCGTGATGGAATTGGCGGCCAGATGCAATTGCTCCATGGCCTCCCCGATCAGATGCAGCGAGCCGGCCACAACCACAAACGGATCGGCGGCGGTCTGGCTGAGCGCTTCGGCGAGTGACGCGCAGGTGCTGGTGTTGACCTCGGGATTGGTGCGGCGGCAGGCCGCGCACAATTGCGCCGGATCGGCGCTGCGCTCGCTGCCCACCGCCACGCACACAATGCGCCCGGCCAGCGGTGCCAGCAACTCGCACATCACCTCCCAATCCTTGTCCTGCATGATGCCCAGAATGAACGTGGCCCGATTGCCGGGAAAATGTTCCTCGAGCGCGGCCCGCAATGAGGTGGCGCCCGCCGGATTGTGCGCGCCGTCCAGCAGGACGCGCCGCCCGCCCGGCAATTCCGCCAGTTGCAGCCGCCCGGGCCATTTCAGCGCGGACAATCCGGCACGCTGTTGCGCCTCGCTCACGGGCAGTTGTCCCTGCAAGGTTTGCACCGTGGCCAGCGCCACCGCCGCGTTCATCCGTTGATGCCAGCCCGGCAACGGCAATGCCAGTGCGTCCAACGGCGGATGCTGCGTATGCGCGGGCGTGACCAGTGTGAGCGGACTACCCCGCTGAATCGCCGTCTCCTGGATCACCGCCAAGGCCTGCGGTTCTTCCGCGCCCGTGATGACCGGCACGCCCGGCTTGATGATGCCCGCCTTCTCCGTGGCAATGCTGGTCAGCGTGGCGCCCAGCCATTTCTGATGGTCGTATTGCACGTTCGTAATCACGCTCGCCAGCGGTGTGACGATGTTCGTGGCATCCAACCGGCCGCCCAGCCCGGTCTCCCAGATCACCAACTCGCACTGCTGCTCGGCGAAATGACGCAGAGCCATTACCGTGATCGCCTCGAAAAACGTCGGATGATGATCTTCGGGAAACTCCTTGAACCAACTCTGCATCTCGCCGACCCGGTGCAAAACCTCGCTTTCGCCAATCAACTCGCGGTTCACCTGCATCCGTTCGCGAAACGAAACCAGATGCGGCGACGTGAACAATCCCACGCGCAAGCCAGCCGCGCGATAAATGCCTTCCAGCATCGCGCAGGTCGAACCTTTGCCGTTCGTTCCGGCGACGTGAATAAAACGAAGCTGGTTCTGCGGATCGCCCGCCAGCGCGGCGAGCTTGAGCGTATTCTCCAGCCCGAACTTCGCGCCGAACCAGCGCAGGCTGTAAAGGAATTGAATGGTTTCGGCGTAGGTCATTGCGGGTTCAGCGGGCACGAAATGTTATGCAGGGGACAACCGTCGGCAGCCCTTACTTCAACAGCGCCTTGAAGCCGGCTTGCTCAAAGTGCTCGTCTCCGGTGAGCGCGTCGGTCAGCGCGTGATCCTGCATGACGACGAAGGAGAGGCAATCGGTGAGGGACCAGGCTTTGTCACGGCGGCCGGTGTACAGGACAAGCCCGCGGCGAAGAAGTTCCGGAGACGAGGGAACGATGCGGACGCGCGGATTGCGGTAAAGGTGGCCCACGAACTCGCCGATGCGCTCACGCAAGGGAGGCTTGCACAAGGCGTCGGCCAGTTCCACCAACACCCATTCGGTGCTCAAAAGCTCGGCGCGATGCGTTTGCGAGAACTGAAGGCAACGAGTGTGGGCGGCGTCCGCCCGGTTGAGCAAACCCAGGAAGAAAAACGTATCGGCGAAAACCGCGCTCATGGCTTCGGCGTGCCGTGCGCGTAATGGTCGTGATTCTGCGCCAGATCCGCCGGCCCTTCGCAAACACCCACGAAGCCGCGAAACATTTCAAAGAGCGTCGGATTCGCTTCCGGCGTGCCCTCGGTCGGCGATGCTTCATCCAGCGGGGTCACTGCAACGCGCGTTCCGGCCGGGAGATCGGCCTCTGGGGGGAGCGTCACGATGCCTCTCGCCGTGATGGTGCCAATGTAGCTCATGGCTTCCATCTACCCGCAATCCGCGGCAAATGCAAGCGGCCTTCCGGCGGTTAGACCGTAGCAGCCGACGTGAGTCGGCTTTGACTCCTCCCGAAATCAGTTGGAGCGGACTCACGTCCGCTGCTACGAGGTTTATGGAGAGGGCCAACCCTGGCGCAGGATGAAGCCATGCGGGTTTTCCGCGATCTCCCGCAACGTCTGGATGTCGCCCGCGTCCTTCGCCCGGTTGACGGCGGCGGTCAGCTTGTGATACGTCTCCAGCTTGTCCGGCTCGTGCGCGAAACGGTCGGGGTGATACAACTTCACCAGCTTCTTCCAGAGCCGCGACAGTTCCGCCTCCTCCTCGACGGTGAGTTGTTTTTTCTCCGCCACCGCTGCCGCCGTCTCCTCGTAATCCTTGTCCGTTTGCGCTTTGGCCTGCTCGTAATGGGTCTCCGCCTGTTTCGCCTCCTCCTCGCCGCCGCGCACCAGCGAATCCAGAAATTTCCGCCGGTAATCCACGATGAGCCGCAGTTGGTCGCGCTGCCGATAATGCTCGCGCAATTGCCGCGAAAAAAAACCACGGCACGATTTCGCGACTTCAATGACGGCGGAAGGATGCGTTGACAAGTTGACCACAGCGGAATTATCCCTTGAACCTGTGAACTCGTTCAAAGGCATTTTTGCTCGCCTCGGTGCGCAAAAAGACAAAACCACCGAACCGACACACAGAGACTACGCTCAAGAAGTGTCGGCTGCCGGACACAGTAACATAATTTCAGGCCCCCGCCTTGATTGCAGCCTCGAGAAGAATACCTGCCTCCAGTTTCGTGATGCTTCACACATTTCAGATTCATGATTTATGCTTCGACTGCCACCAGAAAACCGAGAGCTAGCCAATGCTGTCTTGGATGTCGTGATTCGGCAAAGATCTCGCGTTGCCACTGATGGGGAGCGCGCAGTCGTGTCTCGAATTGCTGAAGCTGTCCACCAAATCTGGGAGCTAAGGAAGATGGAGCACAATGTCAACAAAGCTCCAAAATCGCTCGCGCTGCGAAATTTGACCGCCGGGCACCACTGTGTTGACCACCCTGTACCTCAATCTCATTTAGCTCAGAAGTTGCTCTCACTGCCTCAGGAAGACTTGCGCGCACCATACATCTCAAATCTTTTGCACCAATACGGCTTCTTCTGCTTGATAACGACCGAGGAACAAAGCTGTTTGACCAAGGCTGGCCTTGCGGAACAGATGCCGATTGATTGGAACGGCATAGACAGATACGCCCGGTACTCCAAGGTTGGAATCTGTTTGGGCGAAGATTGCATTTACACGCGGGATGAGTTTCAGCAACTGCTGGAAAAACCAGCCGCGAGTTTTTACGTGTATCGGCTGCGAACCCCCGACAACAAAGTGTTCTATATCGGAAAGGGAGAAGGTTTCCGCGCATTTTCCCATGAAAAGGAACTGTACAAAAAATCGTTTAGGACACATACAAACTGGAAGAAATTAAACAAGATCGCCGAGATCATCCGTGCCGGGAAGGCGATTGGTTATGAAATCGAAAGTTGGCACTTCGATGAGACACAGGCATTCTTGCGCGAGGAGGAGCTAATCTTGATGGCTGAAAGGGCCAATCCGTGGCTCTTGTGCAATTCCAATGGTCGCAGGTGGGCAGGCAAGCCCAATCAGCATTTGACTGCGTTGCGAGTAGAGCGCGGCTTCGTAAGCTGATCCAAAATCAATTAAACCAATATGAAAAGAGACATGGACATTATCAGACGACTTCTTCTTGAGGCAGAAGCGACCAATGGGCCACTTAACGTTCGCGGGAATCTTGAAACCTATCAAGTCGGACTTATGATTGATGCTGGACTTATCGAGGGACGAATTAGCGCGGAGATTGGTGCAGTGGCGCGTCAATCTTACATCCATAGGCTGACTTGGGCTGGGCACGACTTTCTTGATGCCTCACGAGATGATGGCCTCTGGCAGAAGGCGCACGATAAGATTCTCAAGCCCGCTGGATCGTGGACATTCAGCATTTTGCTTGAATGGCTCAAGGATCAAATTCGCCAGAGTCTTCCCAACGTGTAGAGTTTATGTTTCTGAGCGCCCTAAATGTTGGTCACTCCGTGACTTTGAGCCCCCACGCTTTGCTCCACTCTGCCAACTTTTTACCCGAATTGTTGTCGCGAATGTCCACCCAATAGATGCCTGTTCCTTTCTTGTGTCCGCAATAGTGGGCGAGCATGAATCCAACGGTCTTCTTTTGATCGTAGGTGGTGGAATTCCACAATAGCCGGTCAACAAACGCCTCGTTTAATGCAGGGTTCACCTTTTTAACCAGTCCCACCTTCATCAGCTCCTTAACGTTCTTTTCCACCTCTGCGAAATCCACCTTGCTATTCGATTCTGTTTTGCTGGGTGGAGTGTTGACTCCCACAACTAGCAAGCCGATAAACACAATCAGCCCAATTCCCATCACGACGGCTGCGAACATGGCGCACCCGCTGGTCTTGGGACGAAGTGACGGAATCCGAGGCGGAACGGCGCTCTGCGGTGCGCCGCAATTCGGGCACGCTGAAGCCTTCGTGCTGACCTGATTGCCGCATTCGCTGCATTTGATGAGTGGCATAGCGATCTGGTGAAAGGAACCACGTCATCGATAGGCGCTTGCCAAAAGGCGGCATTTCATCACCGCTGCGCGCCCTTCGGATTCACTCAGTTCGTGGAGTGACGTTCTCGCATTCGCAAGCCCGAAATGTGTCTTTTGCTCGACGAAGTAATTCCTGCCTGCTTCCACAGTCAATGTCAGTGCGGGCGCACTTTCAGGCGTGAACGATGAGACGACGTGCGTTCCGGGATCCAAGCGAACGAGGAAGTAAGTTCCAGCCCCCGTCGAACCGAGCATACGACCGTCAACGGAGACTTGTACAGCCACGGCAGAACCAGCAACTGCCGGCTTTCGGAAAACGTAAAGGTTTGCTTTGTCCGGAGCGACTTGGAACGATTTGGCAGCGCTATCAGCTGCCTCCGGCGCTTTCGGAACCGACGCACAACCAGCCAGGATGGCAATTGCAGTCAAGGACAAGAATAGATTCCTCATGGTTGCCGGAATCTCAAATCTCGGTTTCACGTCTGAATCAATGTCGGTTTCATGGCTCAAGAACAAGGAAAATGGAAAAAACGGTGCTGGTATCCGTGCTTGGTAATCGCACCGTCTCGTCTCGCCCGCCTGAATTCAACGCCAAGACGCCAGGCGCAGCCTCAATAAACGCAAAGATGTAAAAACCCAAAAGAGCCGCAGAGGGGAAAGGTCAGGGGAATGTGGGTCAGGGGAATGGAGCCAATCCCGTGAGTATTATTCCGCTGACTTTCATTCCCCTGACCTCGTCCTGTAGCCAGACGGGCGGGGAGCACAACCCCACGCCGCTTTGGAAGCTCTGGCCGCTGTCGAAAAGCGGTGTCGTCGCTGCGCTCGGCCACCGCGCTCCTTGGGTTGCGGCTTCGCCGCGCTGCGTCTTTGCGCCGTTGCGACTTGGCGTTAAAGCGGAATCGTGAATGGTTTGGTCAAAGTTTTCTCTGATTGCCGCTGGTGCTCCCGTTGGTTTCAAAGGCCGCAGGCAGCAAGCGGCAGGCAGAGGGTGGAAGTCTGAACTCGGAGGCCGGAGGTCGGAGGTTCACCGGCTTGACGCTCCGCCCCCCGTGCGGCACTGTGGGCGAGGATGAAAACCATCAGCGAGCAACAGGCGGTGCAGCAGTTTGACGAGTATGCCGAACTCGCTCACAACGGCGAGAAAATCCTCGTCACGCGGAGGGGAAAGCCGTGGGTGCTGTTGTCGCCTCCCGCAGGGCCGGTTGAATCCAAACCATCGAACGGCAAATTGCAGTGGCCGGATTTCGCCGCCCGGCTCACGCCGCATTACCCCGCGCCAGTCGCCGGCCCCACCGCGACTGAACTTCTTACCGAGGACAAGGAAGACCGGTTTTGAGGGCGTACTTCGACAGCGGATTCCTGTTCAAGCTTTACTGGCAGGAAGCGAACACGCCGGCGGCCAAGCCATCGTCCAGAATTATCAGCCGCCCATTTTGCTGTCGCGTTTCAACGAGATGGAAATGCTCCATGTGGCGCGGCGAAAAACCTGGCTGTTGGGGCCGACCGGTCAGCCGCTCTTAACAGCGGCCCAGTTCCAAGCCGGATTGGTGTTGCTGGAACAAGACCTGGCGAACGGAATCGTGGCCCGGCTCGAAGTGGATTACGAGGAGGTGTTCGACACGGCATTGGAGCTTTCCCGAAAGCACGGCCAGACGATCCCGGTCAAAACCGCCGACTTGCTGCATGTGGCGATGATGGAATTCGGCTTCGACGAGTTCGTCACCGCCGACAAGCAACAGCACGATTTCGCAACGCGCGCCGGAATGCGTTCCGTTTTCCTACCGCCGTAACGCCGAATGGCCGGTCGCGCTCCGCCATCAAGCCCCTGCTGGTGCTCCCGCTGGTTTCAAAGGCCGAAGGCAGAAAGCGGAAGGCGGATGGGGAAGTCTGAAGTCTGAAGGCTAAAGGCTGAAATCAGAGGTCGGAAGTCGGAGGAGCGCGGAATTTATTCCGCTTCGTCCCCCGACCGCACTTGGGGGCGGAGAATGGTCTCACGCTGCCAAACCTTCGAACGTCGAAGCGGAATGAGTTCGGCGCGCCAAAATCTTCGCGTGACACGCGCTGCAACACGCGCTGCTTGCTTGAATTCTGGTTGTTGCCGATATTCCAGCCATGAGTGCCAGCGAGATCCTCAAGGAACTGGAATCGTTGCCCCGTCCGGAGCGGACCAGCGTGGCCAAGCGCGTGCTGGAAACGCTTTGCCCGGAAAGCAAAACGGTCGAGCGCCTCATGCGCCGCGTTGAGAACCCCGACATACCGGAAGATGTCTGGCGCGGGATTGAAGACGCAGAGGACGGTCGCACCGTGGAGATGGAAACCGCCTTGCGCGACCAACCGCCCGCGCGGCGATGAACCACCGCCATCGAGCGACGGAGACTTTTTGGGAAGACTTTTACCGGCTGTCTCCGTCGCAAAAGGAATCCGCGCGCCGAGCATGGGAAGTTTTCAAACAAGACCCTTTTGATGCCCGCCTGCGCACGCACAAGATCCACCGGCTTTCCAGCATCATGAAACGCACCGTTCACGCCGTGGTCATTGAGGGTAACCTAACGACCGCGGCTTTGCCCGCTTACCAATCACAGAATAAACTCCGCGTGACAGCGACGCTCCGCTGCCAACCTGGCTGATCGCTTGCCAGGCGGAAACAGGGCGAGCATTTCTTCATTCCACTGTACGGCTTGCTTGAAAGTCTTGTGGGTGCGATGCGGCAACATGCCGCTCCAATCGGGGAATTCCAAAACCGACGCATCGCACCGAACATCGTCATTCGTTGGCGCAGGCGTGTGGCAGTTTTTCATAGATTTCCGTATTCGCATGCCTGAGGATTGTCGTCCGAAGTTCTGGTTCGTGCAAGCCCAGCCGATTGATCAGGCTGAGTTGCACCAGGTCGTCCAAGTTCTTGAGACGGCGCAAGGATTTGCTTTGTTGCAGCGCGTGGCACTTCAGCGCAATCAGATGCAGCAATGAAACCACCCGCACTTGAGTGCCCTCCACCGTCGCCTTGACCGCCGCCCGCTCCGGACGTCCGAAAACGTCTTTGGAAACAAACATCAAGTCCACGCCCATGCCGCTTTCATTCCGTGGGTCGAACTGAACGAAATTGGTCGCGTCGTCGGCTTGCTTCGCAAGTTCTCAGATCGAGCATTTGGCCATAAACTCACACCGGCTTCCTGTGAATGTGCTGGTGCGCCGCGGCGATGAAGCCCCGGAACAGTGGATGCGGTTGATGCGGTTTGCTCAGGAACTCGGGATGAAACTGGCTGGCAAGGTAAAAGGGATGATCGGGAAGTTCGATGATTTCCACCAGTTTGCCGTCCGGCGAAAGGCCGCTAAAGACGAAGCCCGCTTTCTCGAATCGGTCGCGGTAGGCGTTGTTGAATTCAAAACGATGGCGGTGGCGTTCGTTGACGACGAACGAGCCGTAGAGTTTCCCGGCTTGCGAGCCAACGGCCAGTTGGCACGCCTGTGCGCCCAGGCGCATGGTGCCGCCCTTCTTGGTGACTTTGCGCTGGGCGTCCAGCAACGCGATTACCGGATGCGTGGTTTCGGGATCGAACTCGGTTGAGTGCGCCTTCTCCAGCTTGAGCACGTTGCGGGCGAATTCGATGGTGGCGATCTGCATGCCGAGGCACAGGCCGAGGTACGGGAGCTGCTTTTCACGCGCAAACTGGGCGGCTTGGATCTTTCCTTCAATGCCGCGTTCGCCGAAACCGCCCGGCACGAGGATGCCGCCCAATCCACTGAGAGCCTTGTCCGGTCCCTCCTTTTCGATTTCCTCCGAATCCACGCGCACGATTTCAACGCCGCAATCATTGGCCACCCCACCGTGGATGATGGCTTCATAGACCGATTTGTAGGCGTCCTGCAATCCCATGTATTTGCCAACGACACCGATGCGGACGCGGTGTTGCGGGGCGATGAGTTTGCGAATGATCTCCTGCCAGTGCGACATGTTGGGCGCCGGGCCGTCGAGGTGCAACAATCTACAAACGAGATCGTCCGCCCGCTCTCGTTGGAGCATGAGCGGGACTTCGTAAATCGAATGGTCCACGTCCTTTTCTTCAATCACCGCCTCGACGGGCACGTTACAGAACAGGGAGATCTTCTGGCGCAATTCCGTGTCCAAAGGCTTCTCGCAACGACAGACGATGAGATGCGGTGCGATGCCGATTTCACGAAGCTTGGCCACAGATTGCTGCGTGGGCTTGGTTTTCAGTTCGCCTGCCGCCTTGATGAACGGCACGTAGGTAACGTGGAGGAAGACGACATTGCCGGTGCCGGCCTCGAGGGCAAACTCGCGAATCGCCTCCAGAAATGGCAGCCCTTCAATGTCGCCGGTCGTGCCGCCGATCTCGGTGATGACCACGTCCGCCTGGCTTTGTTCCGCCAGCAAATGGATGCGGCGTTTAATTTCGTCTGTGACGTGCGGAATTACCTGGACGGTTTTGCCGAGGTATTTGCCCTCGCGCTCGTTGTTGAGCACGGTTTGATAAACCTGGCCGCTGGTGAGGTTGTTAAGGCGCGTGAGCTTGACGTTGGTGAAGCGCTCATAGTGGCCAAGGTCCAGGTCCGTCTCCGCGCCATCATCGAGGACATAGACTTCGCCGTGCTGGAATGGGCTCATCGTGCCGGGGTCCACGTTGAGGTAGGGGTCAAATTTCTGGAGCGCGACCTTGAGGCCGCGATTCTCGAGCAGCGTGCCCAGCGCCGCCGCCGTCAGTCCTTTGCCCAGCGAACTCACCACACCGCCTGTTACAAAAATGAATTTCATTTTCTCAAACAATCAAGACTGAGATCAGGGAGATCAGGATTAAGAAAAAGATTAGGAAGCAATCACCCACAACCGCCGCCTCTTAATCGTAATCAATCCGCTCCGACCAACAATCGCTCCACGCGTGCGACATCCTCCGGCACATCCACCCCCACGCTGTTGTAATTGACTCTCACCACCGCAATGGCGATGCCGTTTTCCAGCGCCCGCAACTGCTCCAGTTTCTCCGCGTTCTCCAGCGGTGACACCGGGAATTTCACCAACCGCAGCAGCGTTTCGCGCCGGTAACCGTAAATGCCCAGATGTTTCAAAAAAGGAAACGCCGCCAACTGTTCACTCACCGAACGACTGGCGGCCTCGCGCAGATACGGAATCGTGCGCCGGGAAAAATATAGGGCGCGGCCCGCCGCGTTGACAACGACTTTTACGACGTTCGGATTGTCGTATTCCGCCGGGCGCTGGATGGGCGTGGCGGCGGTGGACATTTCCTCGCCGGCCAGCGCGCCCGCCACCGCGTCAATGACCGCCGGGTCTATCAGCGGTTCATCGCCCTGAATGTTTACCACGGCATCACATTCGCAACGGGCGGCGACCTCGGCGATACGATCCGAACCGCTGGGATGATCCGCGCGGGTCATTTCCACGCGACAGAATTTCCTCACCACCTCAGCGATGCGCGCATCGTCCGTGGCGACAATCACGTCGCTCAACGACTTCGCCTGCCGGCATTGTTCCACCACGCGTTGGATGAGCGGCTTGCCGGCGATGGGATGGAGCGGCTTGCCGGGGAAACGCGTCGAGGCGTAGCGCGCGGGAATGATGCCGAGCGTCTGTCTGGGAGTGGGTGAAATGTGCTCTTCCTTCATTTCATAAGGTGCTTCGGAACCACACCATCGTCGTCGTCGGATTTGTTGTCGCCGTAAGCCTGCGCGAAGTCCGCCGGCGTGAAGTCAAAACATTCGGTCGCGCCGATGGTTTCAGCACGGCTGCTGGGGATGGCGAGAATAACCAAGGGCTTCGGCGGCCAAGCCCTTGGTTCATCCAATTCAATGTGTTTACCGTCGAAATGCGCTTTGAAGGTGACGTTGCTCATGACGGCTCACTCAATAACCCGCCCGCCTGGAGTTCGCAAGCTTCCTACTCGGCGGCGGACTGGCAACAGGCCGAATTCGCCAGCGTCCGTTACGTCGCCGTGTGGCCCTCCTCGACAATCCGCCGACGTTTGTTACGTTGCCAGCGTGAGCTTTGTTGCTGAATTCAATTCCCTGCCGCTGCCTGCCCTGGTGCAGGGCTCGCTGTCTGCTTCCGCCGAAGCCGTGCGCGCGAGCCTGGCGAAAGACACGCTTTCGTTGGCGGATTTCGCGCGCTTGATTTCGCCCGCCGCCAGTGAGCTGCTCGAACCCATGGGCCGCCGCTCGCAACAACTCACGCGGCAACGTTTTGGGAAAGTCATCCGCCTGTTTGCCCCGCTTTACCTCTCGAACGAGTGCATCAACAACTGCAAGTACTGCGGTTTCTCGCGCGACAATCCCATCCTGCGCGTGACGCTGTCCGTGGAGGAAGTGTTGCGCGAGGCGCGGGCGCTGGCGGCGCAGGGCTTCCGCAATGTGCTGCTGGTGGCCGGCGAGCACCCCAAGTTTGTCTCCAACGGTTATCTCGCGGAATGTGTGGCGGCCTTGCACGCGGAAGTCCCCAGTGTGTCGCTCGAAGTCGGGCCGATGGAAACGGAAGAATACCGTCCGCTGGTGGCCGCGGGCGCGGACGGATTGGTGGTTTATCAGGAAACCTATGATCGCACGGTCTATGACGAGTTGCACACCGCCGGCCCGAAGCGGAATTTCAACTGGCGCATGGAAACCCCGGAGCGCGCCTACACCGCGGGATTCCGGCGCATTGGGATTGGCGCGCTGTACGGACTGGCTGACTGGCGTTATGAAGCGTTGAGCGTGGCGGCGCACGCGGATTATCTGCTGCGCAACT
This sequence comes from Verrucomicrobiota bacterium, assembly GCA_014860005.1. The sequence continues at coordinate 144,211 of JACZKP010000045.1, forward strand.
GCTGGAAGGCTTCCCTAACCATCTCGCTGCCGCGGCTGCGTCCGTGCGCGGGCGAGTTCCAGCCGCTCACGCATCTCTCCGATCGCGAACTGGTGCAATTGGTGTGCGCGTTCCGGTTGATGTTCCCTGACGTGGGGCTCGTGCTCTCGACGCGCGAGCCGGCCAGGTTGCGGGACGGTCTGTTTCCGTTGGGCATCACGCTCATCAGCGCGGGCAGCCACACCGAACCGGGCGGTTACACGGGGGCGGGCAAGGAAAACATACATCAGACCGTGCGGGGTCGTATTGTGGAAGCGGGCGCGAGTGAATGGGCGACCCCGACCAACGGCCACGCGACGAACGCGACCGGACAATTCAACATTGCCGACGAACGTTCCGCTGAGGAGGTGGCCCGGCGACTTCAACACCTCGGCTACGAGCCGGTGTGGAAGGATTGGGACGCGGCGTTGATGAAGTGAGCTAAAAACCATGAGTGGCAGGAGCATGTTACGACTTGGTTTGCTTCTATCCTTGCTTGGACTCGTGAGCCTTTTGTCACTGCCGCTACTATTCAATCGCCAGGAGCCAGGGGAACGGCAAGTGGACGCTCAATTGAGGGTGCTACTGACGGCCTTGCAGTCCTACGATTCTCAATACGGGAATTATCCCACCGGGTCTGAAGTCGTGATATTGAAGGCGCTCACAGGCGCTAATCCCAGGAAAATAAATTTTCTGGTATTAGGTTCATGGCACACCAACTCGCTTGGTGAACTTCTTGATCCGTGGGGAATGCCCTTTAGAATTGTGAAGACATCAACCAATGAAGTCATCATTCGGTCGGCAGGACCAAACCTGACTCACGGAGACAAAGACGACATCGTCACGAGTCTCCGGTCACCTGAAATGTAGGCTCATTCTGGCATTTACGCACTTGGGACAGCACCCACAGCGAGTTCGACAATCTATTCACGTGAGCACAAATCACATCATCGCCAACGGCCAGCCCATTGCGGCTGACCTGCCTTGCACGCTCGAGGAATTCCTCGCGGCGCAGAAGCTTCTGCCCCGCAGTGTGGTGGTGGAGCACAACGGCGAGGCGGTGGCGCCTTCGGAATTCGCCAAGCGCATCCTCAACGCCGGCGACCGGTTGGAGATCGTCAAGATCGTGGCTGGGGGCTGACTGCGGCAGAGGTTGGATTTTGCCAACCATCGCATTTGCGCCGGATAAAGACTTGTCCGTGCTGCCTTTGTTTGAATAATGCTCAAGCATCATGAAATTCAAATTTGAGACGTTTTATCGCGGGTTGCTGCTTGTTCTTGTGGTGTTGCTGGTCTGGTCCGTCTGGCACAGCCAGGCGCAACCTTCAACGGAGGGCGTGGGCACCAACCAACCGGTCGCGACGGAACTCGCTGCCGGCGCCACCAACGCTGCAAGCGGCATCGTCACCCCGCCGCCCTCCAAAAAAGCACCCCTGCCCACCCCGGAGTGGATAGAAAAGCTGGCGGTCCATCTACCGTTCTTGAAGACAACCCTGTGGGGCAACGAACTCTGGAAGTATGTATTCTCCCTCATCTATATCTTCCTCGCCTTCTACGTGTCCAAACTGCTCGATTACCTGACCCGGGTCTGGCTCAAGAAACTGGCGGCCAGGACCCAAACCACGTTCGACGATCTCCTGCTCGAATTGCTGAACGGCCCGGTCAAGATCGTCGCTTTCATCATCTTCCTGCGCATCGGGCTGGATGTGTTTGAGTGGCCAGAGTTGGTGCAAAAGGTCCTGGCCAAGGGATTCACCGTCATCGTGGCGATTTCCCTCACGTACATGGTGCTCAAGTTCATTGACCTTATCATGGGTTACTGGCGGCAGCGCGTCGCCGCGAAGGAAGATGATCCCTTCAACAAGCAGTTGTTCCCGATTATCCGCAAAAGTCTCAAAGTCTTCATCATTGCCATTGCCGCATTGGTCACGCTGGACAACATCGGCGTGAACATCACCACCGCCATCGCTTCGCTGTCCATCGGCGGTCTGGCTGTGGGCTTGGCGGCGCAGGACACACTGGCCAACCTCTTTGGCGGAATTTCCATCTTCCTCGACAAGCCGTTTCGCATTGGGGACCGCGTCCAAGTTGACAGCGTGGACGGACCAGTGGAGAGCATCGGGTTGCGCAGCACGCGCGTGCGCAATCTGGATGGTCATCTCATCACCATTCCCAACAAGACCATGGGCAACGCCACCATCACCAACATCAGCGCCCGGCCCAACATCAAGACCGTGATGAACATCGGGGTCACTTACGATACGCCGGTGGAAAAGGTGAAACGCGCGTTGAAGATCATCGAAGAGGTTTACAAGGACCATCCGAAATCCTTCAACTGCATCATCAGCTTCAACAAATTCGAAAGCTCCTCGCTGAACATTCTCGTGGTTCACTGGTGGAACTCGACCGACTTCGTTGAATACCTCGGCGGCATCCAGGATATGAACCTTTCCTTGAAGGAACGCTTCGACGCCGAAGGCATCAGCTTTGCGCTCCCGACACAGACCCTCTACGTGAAGCAGGATTCCGAGTGGCGATTGGGCGAAGGCAAATAGCGTCTCGCATTCATTCAACTGCCCTGCCGCGCGCGGAATTCCAAAATGCACGCTCCGCGCGGCGGCAGGGCCAGTTGCAACGACGCTGATGGCGCGGTGAACTTGCCAATGCGCCGCCGGCCTGTGTCATCCAAGCGATAAAGCCATCCGCGTTTCGGCAATCCGTACTCGTTCGCATCGAGCTTGAACGATAGCTCCATCGGTTCATCCGAAATGCTGGCCAGCGCGATGGCGATGCTTCCGTCCGGTGCCCGCCAGGCACTGGCGAGGGCGAGTGGCACGCGCTTCTGAAATGTCGTCAGCCCGCCTTGCTGCCCCGCGTAAATCGAGAGTCGCGACATGTCTATCGTCGCTTCCGGAGACTCAATCCGGGGCGGACGCAGGAAAGTTCCGTGCTGGAGATACTTTGCAGCGTGGCTGCAAAGTTTCGCCAGGCGCGTGGCAAATTCAGTTTCCTCCGGTCGCTCCTGTAAATGCCGGGGCAGGAAATTGGCCACGGTCGGTTGTTGTCCCCAGACGAACGCCCGCGCCTGTTCGAGATAAAACTGCCGCGAGAATTTCCGGTCCAGCAGCTTCAACGGTTCCTTCGGTGCAAACTCGGCAGGCCATAAATCGTCGTAGGGCGGCATGGTGAGCGAGGAGTAATTGCCGAAGGTGATCACGCTATCATGATAGACAGCGTTGAAGAACGGAATGGTCTCCCAACCATCCGGCGGCGCGTAGCGTTCGCGGCTGAGTTCCAGGCTGAGCATCAGGTCCAGATACGGCAGCCACGGTTCACCGCAACCCTCGCCGGCCAGCGCCACGCGCGGTTGCCTTGAGGCCATCCCGGCGAATCTCGGTGAGTCGAGCCTGAGTCGGTTTCCACCTGCTCCCGCGCGCTGGCGGATGTCGGCAGCCAGGTCGCGAAAGCCGTTCATCCAATAAGTTCCGCCACCCAGCGGATGCCCGTGCGTGGAGTCGTAGCAAGCCAGACTCGTGCAGGCCTGGTCCATGTAGATGCCGTCCACACCCAGTTCGCGGATCGCGCGTTCCGCCAACCCGGCGTAGGTGTCACGCCAGAACGCGGTGCCCATGCACATCGGAACGCAAGGCGCCTTGGTGAAAGTGTTATAGACCTCGGGGCGAATCCGGCCGGTGGAGTCCTTGACTGCAAACCGTTCTGCGTGCTCGTTGGTCCAACTGGCCGTGGTCATGCCCCACAAACGCTGGTTCATGTAAACCAGCGCGCGAACGTCGTGCTGGTGCGCCGCGGCCATTGCGGCTTGAAATGGTTTTTCCCCTTCGCGCGGCGGCAGGTATTCCGGGAAGCCGGTGTCATACGAACACCCGTGCCACCAATGCCACAACACGCTCACTGGCAGCTTGATTTGCTTCTGCAATTCCACTGCCGGTGCGAGCACGTTGGTGGAGCGTCCGCGATTCCAGACCCACATGCCCGTGTTGCGAACCCAGTCGGGCACCGCCCCCTGCCGTAACCGGCTTTCGCGCGCCCAAACCTGATCGCGCGCCCACGCGCGGTAACGTTCCGCAGCGGTAAACCAATCACCCGTAAAACTGCCGAGCACCACCTGGTAAGGAAGCTGGAAATGTCCCGACGTGCTTGAACCCTCCGGCACGTGAACAATTTCACAGCCGAGATTGGTGTGGGCTCCACCAAACACGGCGAATGTTTTGCGATTGGCGTTCGTATCGTCACACGCCAGATACAATCCCGGCCCGTCGGGCCGATATATCGAAAGGCATTGCAGCGCGAGCCGGCCGGGATATTCCCATTGATGCCGCCGTGGGTTGCCGCCGGCCGGATTCAGGAGTTCGCGCGGATGGGTGGCGAGTTGCCCCTGCCATACCGGCACGGCGAGGCGTTCGTTCTCCTGCTCCGCAACGTCGGGCACGCGCGGAAATCGCACCTGCCGCACGACTTGATCAGTCAGGCCGGCGACGGCAAAAGACCAGTGACTCACCGGTGCGGACTTGTCGAGGCGCACCTCCACCACAACCGTCAGGTCGCGCGCGTGAACCGCAGGAAAGTTCTTCCATGTCAAGCGTCCGCCGCGCTGCGAGTTAGGAAGCGGTTCGGCCTTGAACGAGGCGGCTTGTTCGGGCGCGAGAATTACCAAGCCGTCAGGTGTCGCGATTTCAATCTCCCAAAGCGGGCCGGGAAATTCGCCCAGGAGATTGTGGCCCGACTGCAAATCCACAAGTTCGCGCAGTTGACCGTTGCGGGCGGCGAAACCGGCTTGCAGGTGCGGACCGCTGATGCGGAACGTCTCCCCGGCATCATTGGACTGTGCCCACAGAGACGTTGCCGCGAAGAACATCGCTGCCATTCCAAGCAGGCATGTTGGCCGCAGCCAGGCAGCAAAACAAAAATGCCGCTTGCCGGACCCAGCAACTTGCCGGATGATGCCGCGCATGAACCCCCATCCGCATCGGGGACGAAAATGGCGCCGCTTTTGCCGCCAGAACCAAAGCCTCTTGTTCGCGGGATTTTTTTTGATCCTCATATTGATTGTGGTGGTGGTCATTTTCTGGGTGATGACCAGTTCGCGATTCATCTTAAAGTAACCGTGCATTTAGCTGCCCGGAGGCGGACTGTGCATGACACGGAAAGCTCCGCTCCATCACCTGTGCTGGCACAGCCACTGACAGCCGCTTCACGAAATCGCCCCGCGTTTCCGCAACAGCGCTTCCATGGCCTTGTCCATGAGCAAGTCTGCCAACGGTTTGGTGACTTCATCCAGCGCCGCGCACGCGGTCTGCAAACGTTTCGTATCGCCAATCTTCGTTTCGGAGTGCTCGGTGTCCAGCGCGCACTCAAGTTCATTCAGTGCCTCCGCAACTCTTGCGTGGCAGATTGCGTCAAGTTCCGCACCGCAATCCGCCAGACCCTTGCGCGTGGCCGCACCCAGTTCGTTGGCCTTCAACTTCGCTTCCACCCAGCGGCGCGCCGCCAGGTCTTCAAACGCATGCTCGACTGATTCCTCGACCATCTTCGTTACCGCCGCCTCATCCACGTTCACGGCGGATTTCATTTCCACGATCCGCTCCTGCCCGGTGCGCGTGTCGCGGGCGAGCACGTGCAGAATTCCATTCGCATCAAGCTCGAACTGCACGCCCACCCGCGGCACCCCGCGCGGCGCGGCCTCGAACTCCAGCGTGAACTGTCCGAGACTCCAATTGTCCCTGGCGCGCTCGCGTTCGCCCTGCAATACGTGAATGAGCATGGAACGCTGGTGGTCCACCGCCGTCGTAAACAGCTCGCCGGCCTTCACGGGAATCGTCGAGTTGCGCGGGATGATGACGTTCATCAAGCCGCCAAAGGTTTCAATGCCCAGCGAAAGCGGCGTCACGTCCAGCAACAGCACGTGCCGGAATCCGCCGGATAAAATCTCCGCCTGGATTGCCGCGCCGAGCGCGATGGCCTCGTCGGGGTTCTGCGACGTGTTCAAATGCGGGCCGTGCGGTCGGTGATACTCCGTGCCGAGCCGGAGACCCCCGCGCGTTTCTTCGAACTCCGCGCAGCCAAACCACTCGCTCACGAGTTCCCGCACCAGCGGCATCCGCGTCTGCCCGCCCACCAGAATCACCTGATCCAAATCCTTCGGCTCGAGCTTTGCATCCGCCAGCGCCCGCAGGCAATGGGTCCGCGTGCGGGTGATGATATTGCGGGTGAGGGACTCCAATTCGGCGCGAGTGAGTTTATAGTTGAAACTGAAATCCGGCGTCAGAAATGGCAGCGTGATTTCCGCCTCCGTTTCGGTGGAAAGCCTGATCTTGGCCAGTTCAACCGCCTCACGAACCCGGGCAAGTGTGGCTAGGCTGTAGTAGCCGCCGACGTGAGGAGACGGATTCCCCAGCTCAATGTTCGCGATCTCCGCCTCCTCACGTCGGCGGCTACGCGTCAACTCCGATCCGCCTGCCTCCCGAATCTTTGTGACGAGAAAATCCACCAACCGCCGATCCAAATCATCGCCGCCCAGTCGCGTGTTGCCGTTCGTGGCCAGAACCTGAAACACCCCCTCGTTGAGTTCGAGGATCGAAAGATCAAACGTGCCCCCGCCCAAATCGTACACAGCGATCCTGGATCTCTCCTTGAGCTTGTCCAAACCGTATGCCAAAGCGGCAGCGGTGGGTTCGTTGATGATGCGTTCGACCGTGAACCCAGCCAGTTCTCCAGCGCGTTTGGTGGCGTTGCGCTGCGCATCGTTGAAATACGCCGGCACCGTGATGACGGCACGCGTGACCGGCTCGCCCAGCGCCGCTTCGGCATCGCGTTTGAGTTTCTTCAACACCTCGGCAGAGATTTCCTCGGCAGTGAAATTCCGGCCGTGAAGCGGAATCGTGACGCCGCCTGCGCCGGTTGAATTGAGCGGAAAGCCAACGGACTTCTCCTCATCGGAAATCTCCGCGCCGCGGCGGCCCATGAAACGTTTCACGGAATAAATCGTTTCCGCCGGCTTCACCGCGCGCCCCCGGTTCGCCGCGTGACCAACCACCGGCGCCGCGCCCGCTGCCGGGTAATGCACCACCGACGGCGTCAACCGCCGCCCTTCCGCGTCCGCGATGACGTACGGGATGCCGCTGTCCACCGTGGCGACCAGCGAATTGGTGGTGCCGAGATCAATGCCGACGATTTTGCTCATATCGTGCGGAGGAGATTGAACCAAGAAACACACCAAACACACGAATTTCTTTCACGGTTCGCTGACGTCTTCGGCGAGCCGGTGACCAGCGTGATGGTGATGCGGGCGTTTGTGCGGCTGCGCCAGTTGCTGTCCTCCAATGCGGAACTCGCCCGCAAGCTGGAAGCACTGGAGCAGAAATACGATGCGCAGTTCAAAGTTGTGTTCGACGCCATCCGGCAGTTAATGTCGCCGCCAGCCAAGCCGAAACGCGAGATCGGCTTCCACGTGAAATATGACGACGACAATCCCAAAGCCAAAAGGAAGAACTCGCGGGGGCAAAAATTGAGCTGGTGTAGCCCTGAGTGAATTTGTTAAACGTCATGCAACGAACAGCTTGATAACGACCGGAAAATGAACACCGAGATTCAATATGCTGCGATTGGTGAAGCCTACGGTGATCCGTATCTTAATCTCGATCCTTTGAACCCACGACTCGGGCGAGAGAACAAGGGAAGCAATGTGTCGCAGGACAAGGTTCTCTCACTGATGCAGAATTGGACACTCGAAGAACTCGCAGTGTCGTTTGTTGAAAACGGGTTTTGGCCTCAAGAGGCCCTTGTCGTCGTCAAGGAAAGGCTATATGGCTCTGCCGCGTTGATTGTAGTGGAAGGCAACCGACGTTTAGCCGCACTGCGCTTTTTGGCGAAGGCGGCGGCGGGCGAACCAGCAAACAGTCAATGGGAAGAAATTGTTCGGGGAAAGAAATTACCCGAAAAGCTTTTTTCAAAAGTCCCGTACCTTGTCGCTGAATCGCGTACCGAGGTGGCTTCGTTTCTTGGCTTTCGTCATGTAACAGGGATTAAAGAGTGGAAGCCTGCCGAAAAGGCTGAATTCATCGCGAAGTTGATTGAATCACGAAATTTATCTTACGAGGATGTGCGGAAACGCATTGGCAGCAAGATGCCCGCAATTCGACAGCATTACATTTCCTACCGACTATTGCTTCAAATGGAGCAGCGCGAAGATATTGATTTAGAGCGTGTCGAGAAAAAATTCAGTGTCCTTTACCTTTCACTGCGGACCGAAGGAGTTCGAAAATATTTGGACATCGACATTCAAGCTGATCCCACCAAGGCGAAGAAACCCGTGCCTCCTAGTCGGCTCAAGGCTCTCGCACATTTTGCGCAATGGCTTTTTGGTGATGACAAAAATCCGCCGCTTTTTACGGACTCGCGAAACGTGGACAAGTTTGGCAAGGCATTGGAGAGTCCGAAGGCGGTCCAATATTTGGAGCGGACTTCAACTCCAAACTTTGATTTTGCGCTTCGTGTCGCCGGTGCTGACGAACCAGAATTGGTCGATCTTTTGGAAGGCGCAGCAGACAATATCGAACTGGCTTTGGGGCGACTTCATCAACATGCCGACTCAACCAAAATTAAATCGGCGGTCGAACGTGTAGTCGCCGACGCGGATCAACTCCGCAAGGTTGTCCCGGTTTCTTCCGGCAAGGAGAAGGCTTGAATGTTGGTGCTCCCACAGGTTGGCATGGCGCGTTCCGTCGAGCCGGAGCACAACGTTGAACTGGATGCTTTGTGCGATTGGGTCGAAGCAAGTCTTGCGTTCACTAACCCCCCCTTCATTTCCGACTCAAACATTGTTGACGTTCTTACCGAAGAGGAGATTTATGCGAGCCAAGAGTTCGCGTGGGAACTCGTTGATAACGTTTTTGCTGAACTCCGCCGCCGCAGGGAGTGTCTGTCCGCCAGTTCGCCTTTTGAAATAAATGGCGATCGAATCGTCAGAACCAGGGATTGGAAGAATGTTCCAGCCTATGCCTTCTGTTTAGCGCTGGCTTGCGCAAAGTGGTATCCGCAGTGGGCTTCGTGCTTTGTCAAACCGGGGAAGAAACGTCCCGATTATTCAGAACAAGGGCAACTCTTTGAGCAGATCACAGCCTTTGCTTTGGAGAGGCTATTACCGGGCTGGAATGTGTTGCGAACAGGATGGTCGCCAAACAATACGAACAAAATTAAAAAAATTGTCGAAGACGTAGCAAAGTTTTTGAGAGAACCAGCGAAGGAGATAGAGCCGTGGATGTCGCCCGAAGCAAATGAGGCTGGGCTGGATATTGTTTGCTGCCGCCATTTTAACGACGCTCGTGCCGGATTGCCTGCTATTTTTGTTCAGTGCGCAAGCGGCAAACACGCAGAACACAAACTAAAAACGCCCGACGAAAAGGAATGGGGTAAGGTCATCAATTTTACTGCCGTGTTTCCACACCGGTCGTTCGTGACACCTTTTGTGTTTACCGACTCGGAATTCAAGCGCGTAGCGAACAAAGTAGATGGCCTATTGCTTGATCGTGTTCGTTTGCTCTCGGCGGGAGATGATGGTGGCGCGTGGCTTCCCGAAAAACTGAACAAGCATTTGAGCGCATGGGTGACGCCGCGGATCGCAAAACTGCAACGCGCGGCATGAGCACGGGATCAAAATTCAAATTCGCGGATTTGTTCGCCGGCCTCGGGGGCTTCCATCAGGCCGCAGAACATCTCGGTGGCGAATGTGTCTTTGCCAGTGAGATTGATGCAGAGTTGCGCGCAGTCTATGAAAAGAATTTTGGCATCAAAGCCCGTGGCGACATTCGAGAAGTGAGGCCAGAAGAAGTTCCGCCACACGATTTGCTTTGTGCGGGATTTCCATGCCAGCCATTTTCCAAAGCTGGGGGTCAGATTGGGTGGGATGATTCCGTGCGGGGAACGGTGTTTTGGAATATCATCGAGATTCTGAAGCTGCGCCGCCCCAAGCTCGTGATTCTGGAAAACGTCGCACATTTCGTCCGCCACGATTCCGGCAACACCTACCAAAAGGTGAAACAAGCCTTGGAGTCGCTAGGCTACACGGTGGACTATCATCAATTCTCGCCACATCAGTTCGGCGTTCCGCAAATCCGCGAACGCATTTACATGGTCGGTAGTCTCGGTTCGTTGGCTGGCTTTGCGTGGCCGAAAACGGAAACCGAAACCAAAGATGTTTCCATCCGTTCAGTGCTCGATAAGAACCCTGCTGACGCTGGGAAGTTGAGTAAGCAGGTGATTCAATGTTTGGAAGTGTGGCAGGAATTTCTGGAACTGTTCCCCAAAGATGCCAAGCTGCCCTCCTTCCCAATCTGGGGAATGGAATTCAAAGCCACGTATCCCTACGATCGCAACGCTCTTTCTCGTGTGCCACTTGAGGAGATTCAGAAAACCCGCGGCTGCTTTGGCGTCTCGCTCAAAGGTAAGTCTCGCAAGGAAATCTACAAACTCGTGCCGAGCCATGCGCGTGCCGGGCGTGGAGCGTTTCCACACTGGAAGAAATTATTCATCCGCCAGAATCGTGAGTTTTATCTGGAGCACAAAAAGCTGATTGATCCTTGGCTGCCAAAGATTTGGGTCTTTCCGCCCAGCCTGCAAAAACTGGAATGGAACTGCCAGGGGGAGAAGCGTGACATCTGGCAATACGTTCTTCAGTTCCGCGCTTCCGGCGTTCGGATCAAACGTGAGAATACGTCCCCATCACTCGTCGCGATGACCACGACCCAAATTCCAATCATTGGCTGGGAGCGGCGCTACATGACTTCCCGCGAATGTGCTCGACTGCAATCAATGGGCGAGTTGAAACATTTGCCGGACGGCATTGCTGCGTTCAAAGCTCTTGGCAACGCCGTGAACGTGACGGTGGTTGAAAAGATTTTGAGCAAGCTTGTGCCGCTTGTTCATGCACGGCGAGACGTGGCGTTGAACGGTGTTAAGCGAAATGGAATTTTGCATTTGAACGGAATTAAATTGCCGCGTTCACGGCGAGTTTTTCCAGCTTTGGCATAGTTCAGTTTGATTCATCGCCAAACTCGCCGTCGGTTACCTGCTCCCGCTGAACGCGGGGCGGGCGACAAGTCGCCCAGTCGCCGCACCAAAGCGCGGAGCGCGGAGCGCCCGGCCGAAAACTTCAGAGAACTTCTTTCAAGCCAGCGGGCGCGGTGCTAAAAGCATCCGCGTGCGCAACATTCCACCAGGGCTTCACACCGTTCGCGGAATCATGGGCTGTTGTCACCTGCTCGAAGATGGTGATGCGAGCGTGATGATTGACACCGGCATGGTGGGTGAACCGTTTTTCATCCGCCGGCTTGTTCGGAAACTGCGGCTCAAGCCCGATTCGATCAAAATCATCCTGATCACGCACGGGCATCTGGATCACGCGGGCAATCTCGCCTGGCTGAAGGCCTGGACGGGAGCAAAGATCTTCGCCCACCCGGCTGAACAACTGCATGTGAGCGGGGCTTACCCTTATCAGGGCATCACCCGCTGGTGCGGGCGGTTGGAGGCGGCGGGGCGCTTGGTGTTCCGTTATCGCGCGGCGACGATTGATGAATTCCTGACGGACAGCCAGGAACTGCCGTTCTGGGGCGGGCTGCGCGTGATCCATCTGCCGGGCCACACGGCCGGCCACTGCGGATTCTTCAGTGCCAGGCACGATCTGCTGTTCAGCGGCGACTTGTTCGCGAGTTACTTCTTCAACGTCCACCGCCCGCCCGCAATTCTGAACAGCGTGCCAGAGTTGTTTCCGGCAAGCGTGGAGAAAGTCCGCCGCCTGAATCCGCGCTGGATCGTGCCCAGCCACTATGATTTTCTGAACGGCGAGTTGCATCGGAAACGATTTGCGCGATTGTATGGCGTCGCGGAAACGACATCGCCACGCTGAAGAAGGAGAAAAGAGACAAGCATCCAGACCGGACAGGTCTGGCCAGCAAATTCCGAGATCAACGTCAGTTTTCAGTAAAAGAAATATATCATGCGCTGCATCATCACCGCCGGACCGACCTACGAAAGAATGGACGAAGTGCGCCGGCTGACCAACTTTTCCACGGGCCGGCTCGGCACGGAACTGGCCAATTTCCTGGTCAGTTGCGGACATCACGTCACGCTGCTCATCGGCGAACAGGCCACCTATGGCGGCGAGCGCCACGCCCAAGGGGTGGAGACTTTCAGCACCACGGAGAATTTACGCACCCGTTTGCATTCGCTGGCGGACCCGGCGGTGGAGGCGGTTTTTCACGCGGCCGCCGTGAGTGATTTTGGATTTGGCAAAATCTGGTTGCGTTCTCCGCAGGGGGAACTTTCGGAGATCAAGTCAGGCAAAATCTCCACGCGGCAAGGCACGCTGCTGGCCGAACTGGTGCCGACGCCAAAAATCCTTGCCGAACTGCGGGCGTGGTATCCCACGGCCAGGCTGGTGGGCTGGAAATACGAGGTGAATGGCGACCAAGCCGGAGTGCTGTGCGCCGCCGAACTGCAATTGACCACCTGCCTCACGGACGCCTGCGTGGCGAATGGTCCTGCTTACGGATTGGGATTCAACCTGGTCACGGGTACCGGGGCGCGGCGGCATTTGCATCTGGCGGACAAGGGCGCACTGTTCGAGCGACTGGAAGCCATGCTGCGCCCGTGACAGATTCATGAATCCGGTGGGATTCTCATCCTGGCCCAGGCGTGCGCTTCATCACGCGTCTGCAATTCATCCTCCAATTGCTTTTCGCGAATCTCTGCGAGCAGCGCACCCATGGCCGGGCCGGGTTTCATGCCGAGGGCAATCAAATCTGCGCCCGTCAATAACGGCGGACGAATCTCCGGCTGTCGCGCCAGCTCCGCCGCCTGTTTGACGAGAAAGTCGTAAACGTCCAGCCGCCCGTGTGATCCGAGACAATCAAGGCGGTGCAACGCCAGTTCCAGGGGAAAGGTGTCGCGCAACAACAGCCGGCGCAACGTGGCTTTGCGCATCTGCGGGGCGTCTTTGAACTGCATGTGATAACGCACGGCGGTCGCCACGTCCTCGATTTGCTTTCGTGGGAAGCGAAGACGTTCCAAAATTTGTTCCGCCATTGTGGCTCCGATTTTCTCGTGCTCGTAGAAATGGATGCTGCCCGTAAGTGGATCGCACGATGCGGTGACGGGTTTCGCCACGTCATGCATCAGCACGGCCCAGGGCAGCAAGGCGTCCGCCTCCGATGGCATGAGCTTCAACATCAAACAAAGATGGTTGAACACGTTTCCTTCTGGGTGAAAGTCAGGCGACTGCTCGCACGCAATGGTTGCGGCAATCTCGGGCAAAACGTGTTCGAGCAATCCGCTGTCGCGTAACAATTCCAGTCCGCGCGCGGCGTGCGGAGGCCGAAACAATTTGAGCAGTTCATCCCGGACGCGCTCGGCGCTGATTGAATTGATGCTGGCCGCGCCGGCTTGCAGGGCGGAAAAAGTCTGTGACTCGATCTGAAAGTCGAGTTGTGCGGCAAAGCGCACGGCGCGCAACAGCCGCAAATGATCCTCGGCGAAGCGTTCCTCTGGTGTGCCAATGGTGCGGATGATTCGGACCCGCAAGTCTGCCTCGCCTTTGACCCAGTCGTGCAGCGTGTTCGTGGCGGGATCGTAAAACAAACCATTGACCGTGAAATCGCGGCGCCGGGCGTCGGCCATGGCATCGCCAAAGGTGACGTGTTCCGGATGCCGGCCGTCACGGTAATCGGCCTCGGCGCGGAACGTGGCGACCTGGAACTGGTGACCGTCTTCGATTACAACCATCACGCCGAACTTCCGGCCCACGGCGATGGTGTGGGGGAAGAGTTGCTCGATCTGATCCGGCAGCGCGCTGGTGGCCACGTCGAAATCCTGTGGCTCGCGTCGGAGTTGAAAATCGCGCACGCAGCCGCCGACCCAGAACGCCCGATGGCCGGCGGTTTGCAGGCGGCGGACGATCTGCAAAGCCAGATCACGCAGTGAAGATTCAGTTGGCGTGCTCATCGGGTTTGGCACGATTTACAATTTGCGCAGCACTTCGGCGACGTCGCGCAAATCGTCCCGTGCAGGCTCAATCCGTTCCCCAAATCCGCCGCACATGCTCCGCGCCGCGCGTCACTTCTTCCACGGTCAGCATCGGGCTGAACTCAAAAACCTTGAGATGGTGGGGTTGCACCAGCGGTTTGAGGGCGGCGAAATCAACCGTGCCCGTGCCCGGTTCGCAATGGTCGCGCGCCGGAGGCTGCACGTCATGGATATGAAATCCGGCGAGGCGGTCGGCCATGGATTCGAGGTGCAGGACGTGGTGGATGAATCCCAGGTTCTCCTTAATCTGAGCGTGGCCGGTGTCGTGCCAGTACGCCACCGACGGGCTCGTGAATTCGCGGAAGAAGAAAGTAAAATCGCTTTCAAGGGGGATTTCTTCGAGCGCTTCGCGATTCTCCACCCCCAGTTTGATGCCACGTTCCTCCGCCTGGGGCAGAATCTTGCGCAGCGTATCGTAAGTGCGCTCCACAAACTTCTCTTTACGGGCTTCGCGTTTCTCGATGATTTCCTCGCAAAGCTGCTGATACTTGGGAGTGTCCTTGTCGCCGCGCGCCACCAGGTCCTTGAGCTTGTCGGTGTAATCCTTCATCTCGATGCTGCCGAGGTGCAGGACGACGAGGGGCGCGTTTACGCGCTCGGCAAACTCAAGCGTCTTGAGCGTGTAGCGGATGGCCAGTTCACGTTCGCGCGGTTTCTCGGCGGAAAACTGGTAGAGGTTGGGCGCGGAACGGTTCACCCCCATGGGCAGCGGACAGAAATTGTGCAGGCTGGAGATCTTCATCTCCCCTGCGCCTACGGCTTCCAGGATGCCCGGCAACAGACTGATGCGCGTGCCGTGACTCAGTTCCACGTGGCTGAATCCCAGTTCGCGGATTTCGCGCAACATGGCGCGGCCATCGGTGTGACGATGCGAATTCCAGCAGGTCGAAAGCGAATACATGGTACAAAAAAGCCGGATGCGGCCAGGACAAGCGCCGCACCCGGCTGGGTGAATTCCAAATCGGTTACATGTCGGCGTAGCGGGCCGTCAACATGGCGGAGAACCGCGCGGCTTTTTCCTTGCGGCGGCGGCGCTCACTGGGTTTCTCAAAATGGCGGTGGCTGCGCACCGTTTTCAGGGTGCCCTCGCGGTCAATCTTCTTCTTCAACCGGCGCAGCGCCCGGTCCACCGACTCGCCTTTTTTTAGTTTAATCTCGGTCAATCTGTCTCACTTCCTTTCGAGAGGGAACGGGCTGGTTTGGGCCGGTTCCGGCAATAATTCAGGGTCGGAGAGTAGTTTCATCCCCAAGGGCCTGTCAATGGACAAAAACCACAAAATCCATGCCACGCGATGCTGCCGATTCCGCCCTTCAAATCTGGTGCCGTGCCCCGAACTTCCGCCGCAGCAAGCCGCTGACCTCCTTTGCGGCTGGGACCTTAAGCCACACTGTCACAAGCCAGTAGATCAATGTGGCGGCTGTTGCCGGCACAAAAACAGCACCAAGTTTGAGTACGAGATTCTGGTGACCAAGGACCTGTTCCCATCCGCGCGCCACCGCCCAGGCAACTACACCCGCTGCCACGGTCGCGAGGCCCAGCGGCAGCAAGGTTACCCGCAACGACTGCAACTCGAGCTTTTTCATTTTCCGCTTCAGCGCGTAGAGCAACAACGCGGCATTGACCCCGGAAGTCACGCTGTTGGCCGCACCTAATCCGCCCTCCTTGAACCGCCACACCAGCGCCAGCGCCAGCGCGAGGTTCAGCGTAAGACAGAAGACGCTGATCCGCATTGGCGTGCGGGTGTCCCCCAGGGCGAAGAAGGCGCGGGCCAGGATATTGACGGTGGAAAACAACACCAGCCCCGGCGCGAGACACGTTAAGGCCAGCGCCGCGCGCGGAGTATCATAAGCCTGAAACTGACCGCGCTCGAACAACAGCCGCACCATCGGTTCGGCCAGCACAAACAAAAGCACCGAGGCCAGAAGATTCACGAACACGAGATACGACAACCCCTGGCGCAAAGTCGCGCGGAAGTCGTCATACTTCTTCTCCGCGGCCAGGCCGGACAGCGTTGGGAGCAGGTAGGCCGCGAGCGATACGCCAAATACGCCTTGCGGCAATTCAAGCAGCCGCACCGCATAACCAAAGGACGAGACAATCCCTTCGCCCACCCAGAACGCCATCCCTTGGGTAAGGAGCACATTGATCTGGAATGCGGCGACGCCAATCGTGCCGGGAATCATCCGGCGCACCACGAGCCGCACGGTTTCATCCCGCCACGGCGCGACCCATTGCCAGCGGAAACCTTCCTGATGCAGCAAGGGCAGTTGAAAGCCGGCCTGCACCACGCCCGCCAGCACCACGCCGATGGCCAGACCAAAAATCCTTTCCGCCAGGGTCAGCCCCATTAAGGGCGCGATCAGGAACACCGACGCGATCATGACCACGTTTAACATGCCGGCACCGAGTGTCGGTACGAAGAAGTGCCCGCGTGCATTGAGCATGCCCATGAACACCGCCGCGAGGCAGACCAACAGCACATAGGGCAGCATCAACCGCAACAGCCGCAGCATGAGATGCGTGTCCGCGTGGTGCTGCGCGTCCACCCAAGGCAGCGCCACGGTGATGCCGAGCACACCCAGAATCACAATCACGCCCGTGGCCATGAGCAGTCCCCAGATCACCGCGTTGGCCGCCCGCCAGGTTTCCGCCGCCGTGGAGGTTCTTTCCTTTTCCTTGAAAGCCGGGATGAATGCCGCGGTGAGCGCGCCCTCGCCCAGCAGCCGCCGAAACAGGTTTGGCACCATGAACGCGAGCATGAACGCGTCCGTGACCCAGCCCACGCCCATGAAACTGGCATAGGCCATTTCGCGCACCATCCCCAGCACGCGGCTGGTCATGGTGGCGGCGGCCATCGCGCCGGAGGACTTGAGCATTTGCGACATCGCGCGCGGAGTCTAGGGACGGCTTCACCCTCGCCAAAGTCCAAAGTGATGGTTGAGCCTGCCACCAATTCGCCACCCGTGTTCCTGGTGTGCGGCTACAACGACCGGGCCGGCATCTCAGAAGGCCTGGCCAGCGTGTATCTGAAATTCAAACAACTCAAAGTGCCCGCCGAACTGCACATCTACGCCGGGAGCGGCCACGGCTTTGGCCTGCGGGAGAATGACCCCAAACCCGCCGGCAAATGGATCGAACGCTTCCAAGAATGGCTGGCGGACAATAAATTCTTAAACCGCTAATCTGCGCTAATGGGCGCTAATCGGAGCACGGCTGTGGCAAAGCCCAGCCGCAGCAGCTTGCCAATGAGAGTTGCGTTGGGAGAAACAATTGGCACGCTCAACCTTGCGACGTGCTGCGGCTGGTCGAGGACGACACAGTCGCGCTCCGTCACGATGCTTGATTGAAAGGCCCAAACCGATACGCTCTGCCTGACCGCCTTATGGACGACAAAACTCAGTTGGTTCAAACGGAACAAATCGAGCAGGCTGTTCTTCTGATTCGCGGGCAACGCGTGATGCTGGATCGCGACCTCGCCGCGCTCTATGACGTCACGACCGGCAATCTCAACAAAGCCGTGCAACGCAACGCCGACCGCTTTCCGGCCGATTTCATGTTCCAGCTTACCGCGGATGAAGCAGAAGGTTTAAGATTCCATTTTGGAAGCTTAGAGCGCGGTCAGCATTTCAAGTATTTGCCGTACGTCTTTACCCAGGAAGGCGTCGCGATGCTTTCGAGCGTGTTGCGCAGTCCGCGCGCGGTGCAGGTCAACATCGCCATCATGCGCGTGTTCGTGCGCCTCCGCGAAACGCTGGCCCTGCACAAGGACCTCGCCCATAAACTGGGCCAACTGGAGCGAAGGATTGAAGGGCATGACGCGAGCATCCGCAACTTGTTCGACGCCATCCGCCAGCTCATGACGCCGCCGGAGAAACCGCGCCGCGAAATTGGCTTTCACGCCATTCCCAAGGACGCTGCCACTCCGGGTAAAGCGAAAGCCAAACGCAAATGAAGCCCTCCATCAACAATCAACCCTCAACTCGCAACTGCCCCAAGAGCAACCCGTCGGCAAAGTGCATCGAACGCTTCGAGGAATTGGTACTAGATAGTGATTTCTTGAAAACACCTTAGGGAAAGCGGCGACTACTGGGCTGGACTCAACATCTTTCTTACTTCTGCAATTGTCCCGCGCAAACCTTCCTCCACGTTGAAACACGCATTGTCGAATGGCTTCCAATCAGCCACCGGCTTTCCGCCAGTTGGTAATCCCTGAATCTCTCCAACGTATTGTTTCCAACTGCACCTCTGTACAACTACTGGAACGAAGCCAGCCCGCTTTTTCTCGAACCGCTTCAGTGCCGCAGGCAATTCCTTATCACGCACGTAGCTGGAATTTAGCAGGTTAGTGCTCATCAGGAATAGATACAATTCCGCCTCATTCAGTTTCCGTTGAATTTCCTCATCCCACTTTGAACCAGCAATGATCTGACGATCAGACCAGATTTCGATCAGTCCTTCGCGTTGTAGCAATTCCAGATTCGGTTTCAGACGCACGCGCCATTTCTCGTCCGCGTGTGCATAACTGATGAAAAGCTTCAGCGGGCGTTTTTCTCCTACCCTCGATTCGCCGCGGTGCCGCGCGCCCGGTACATCCGTCTTTGTCAGCAGTTCATTGACGTTCACGGTTACGAGTTGCGAGTCAACCGACTCTTCAAACTCCGCTTTCTGATTCTGCTCGAATGTCGACAGCTTGCTATAAGCAATCCACGCGGCTGGCTTCCCCTCCAAAGCCACCCATTCTGAGGGTTTAAACTCCTTCATTTCCGCGTGGATTTTGTCGAAGTTTTCGCGGATCACCGCCAGCAACCGCCGCTGCTTCTGCATGGGCAGTGCGGGTGACTCGTCCGTATCGCCTAACACCCGCACGATTACCTGACGCTCCTGTTTGTCCGCCTTTACTAACGCGCGACACCCTTCCCACCGCAGCACCACGCCCGTGCGCCAGCGCTTGGAAGACTCGCTCATTGTGTGCGTGCGTGTGATAAAACGTGGTAACAACCCCTCCGGCATCAGGCGGTAGTCGTAGCGGAAATTCAGGCACTCGCCTGGTGGGAACTGCTCTTTTAATGCCGGCTCCTCTTTTCCCAGCAACTCTGGCACCAGATAACGATGCTCTGCTTGGTCTTCGTGATAGGGGAAGCATAGCTCGAACTTTCGCATCAACTCGATTAGGAAACCGTGCATCCGGGGGGGATACGCGCTCTTTGGCAGGATGCACTCCAAGTCTGACAGTCGCAATTCACCCTGTCTTTCCGCCAGGGTCTTGCTGGTGATAATCTGATAAACCCCTTCCGTGATCCAGTGTGGGTTCAGGACTGACTCCTCGCATAGTTGTGGGTCCTCGCGGAAGTTAAGTGCGATGCCCAGCGCGTTCAAGAATCCCGCCAGCCGTTCTTGTGCTTGCGCGTCGTTCTCTCCCTGTTCCGCGCAAATCTTCCGATACTCCGCAAACGAGATGAATGGCTCCGTCATCTCGGCCAGCCGCTCCTTGATTTGAAACCAACCCGCGGGGAAATCCGCCCGCACATGCTCCATCGCCGATAGCGCGGATTCGATCTCTAGTTTTAACTCCGAGATGCCGTTTTCAGCGTTCGGCTCACAGTCCGTCTCCACGAATGCTTGGATGAATGGATACTTCTCACGTAAGCCGCGACGGTTCACGTGAAAAGGCTGCACTTTGATTTTGTTCAGCACCACAATCGTTGGTGAGCTATCACCGAAGGCTTTAACAAACTTGAGCCAGTACTCCGCATCCTCGTCCTCTGCTCCCGCCCGGCCGTTCAAAACCACCAAGTAAAGGCTGCGCTCGGTAAGGAAGAACTGATGGGTTGCGTGCTGGATTTCTTGGCCGCCGAAATCCCACACGTGCAGTCGGACGCCGCCTTGGATAGCGGATATTTGCCACGGAGTAATTTTAATACCGCGGGTCATCTCGGGCCTTGCAAACTTGTGATGTACCAGCCGGTTAACCAAGCTGGTTTTCCCAACCTCCCCGCGGCCCAAAAGTATCAGTTTGGCCTCGTTGAGTGGACGTTTGCCTGGATGAAGCCGAAGGCAATAATCGATGATATCCGCGGGTCTTGTAGGACTCCCATCACTTCGTCTAAATACTTCGCGGGGTAGGCCGAGATCCTCATTGTCATGCAAAAACAGCCTTTGAAGCGAGGTCAGCTTTCGAATTGAGTCCGGCAATGTTCGCAGTTGATTGCCGTCCAAGTGCAATTCCCTAAGTTCGGTTAGTTGGCTGATCTCATCCGGGATTTCTGTCAGGCGATTGTGATGGAGATAAAGTGTTTGTAACTGGGTTAGCTTGAATAGTGATTTAGGAATATTGGCGAGCCCCAGCCAATATAAAACCAAACTGCGCGACTGCGTCTCACACGCAGCTTGAATGCGCTTCTCGCTCTCTGCAAAAGCGGCCTCCGGATCATCAAATTGGTAGTGCTCAAGTTTTCCCATACCGACTCCTGCTCAACGTCGCCGAGCCTGCCGCGCTTTCCCTCCCAACGCAATTCCGTTTCCGAACGAAAACAGTTCGTCGCGTTGTCATCGGACGCGTTAGCTCGACAGGCGTTCCAAAGGTGGCATTTAGACTTTACCTGTTTGTGTGAGTTGCTGACGGCGGTACTGGCTATCTTCAGTACGGCTTGGCCTTGCCATTGGCCAACGCGGTTGCGGCGGTTTTCTGGAATTCGCGGCGGACGTCGCTGGCGTCGCTGTTGGAGAAGTTGGCGCGTTGCACCATCAGGACGTAGGCGACGCCTTTGACCGGATCAATCCACGCTTGCGTGCCCCACGCGCCAAACCGGAAGGGCCGAAGGCCTGCCATGTGATAGCCCGGGCTGAAGGCCCGGGAACACCGCCCCAACAAACCTCACAAGCCCTGTAAGGGCGACACGTCTTCACGCATGATTGACTGGTCGGCGGCGGTTGATCCGGTGGTGATGCACAACCGATGTTCCGGCCTTACAGGCCGGGGAGATTTATTCGGTCATATACCGCGGGGCTTCACCCCGGGCTATCACCTGACGGGCTTTCAGCCCGACGAACACAAAAACATCGCGGGCTTGCGGCCGGCCAACACACCCGATAAAACGTCGCCGCTATGTCCCAATCCCTTGCCAACATCGTCGTTCATCTCGTGTTCTCCACGAAGGGCCGGCGTCAACTTCTACGCGACGAGGAACGCGGCCAACTCCATGCCTACATGACCGGCATTCTCAAGAACCACGACTCGCCGCTGATCGAAATCAATTCGGTGCGCGATCACATTCACATCCTGTTCGCGCAATCCAAAAATCACGCGCCCGCCAAAATAGTCGAGCAGGTCAAATCGTCGTCATCGGGTTGGATCAAGGAGCAACACGCATGGTATGCCGATTTCGCTTGGCAGGCCGGTTACGGCGAGTTCAGCGTCAGCCCGATGCACGTCGAGGCGGTGCGGGAATATATTCGCAAGCAACCGGAACATCACAAGCAGGAGGATTTCCAGACCGAGTTCCGTCGGTTTTGTGAGAAGAACGGGAAACCGTTGGATGAACGATATGCGTGGGATTGAATCGAGGCGTGTCGGGCAGGTTGGATTTGTTCCGCCCATACAGGGCGGAGGGATTTTTGAATCGGTTACCCGGGCCTGCGCTTCGCTTCAGCCCGGGCTATCACATTGCGGGCTTTCAGCCCGACATGGGCGAGATTACGGTTTGGCTAACGCACTCGCCGCGGCTTTCTGGAATTCGCGGCGGACGTCGCTGGCGTCGCTGTTGGGGAAGTTGGAGCGCTGCACCATCAGGACGTAGGCGACGCCTTTGACCGGATCAATCCACGCTTGCGTGCCCCACGCGCCGCCGTGTCCGTAGCTGCCGGGGGAAAGCACTTCCGCCACGCCTTCGTGCGGCGCTCGCAACACACATGTGCCAATGCCCCAACCGTAGTTCGCGCCGCGATTCCCGTAGGTTTCGTTTTGGAAGAAGCCCGTGGGCAGGTTGCCGGTCTGCGGCGTGGACAGGAATTTCAGAGCGGCGGCACTCAGATAGCGGCGGCCTTCGAGTGAACCGCCATTGAGCAGCATCTGGCAGAAGCGCGCGTAGTCCGGCGCGGTGGAATAAAGTCCGCCATTGCCCTGCGGCGGGCGGTCGCGCGGCCCGAATTCCGGTCGCGGCGGGACGGGTTCGAGCGTGCCGGTATCGCGCTTTTTCGCGTAGGCGGTGACCAGGCGGACGCGTTGTTCGGCGGTGGGATAGAACGTTGTATTCGTCATGCCGAGCGGATCAAAGAGTCGCTTTTGGAGAAACGCATCAAAGGTCATGCCGCTCACGACTTCGACGGTGCGGCCCGCGGCGTTGATGCCGCTTTGGCAGTATTGCCACTTTGCGCCCGGCTCGTATTGCATCGGCGCGGCAAGCCAGAGCGGGACGAGGTCGGCGAGGGTTTTGGCCTGTCGCGCCGCGTCGCCGCCGGCTTCGCCCAGGCCGGAGGTGTGGGTGAGAATTTGCGTGATGGTAAGATTAGCGGGTTTGCCAGAAGGCGTTTTCAGATTCGCGAACTCGGGCAGGTATTTTGCAACGGGATCGGCGACGTTGAGTTTGCCCTCGTCTTGCAGCATGAGAATCGCAACGCCAGTGACGGGTTTGGTCATGGAGGCGATCCAAAACAAGGTGTCCGGCGTCATCGGCCGTTTGGTGGCAACATCCGCCGAGCCGGTGGTTTCCCAGTGAACGGTTCTGTCCTTGGTGACGACCACGGTAATCGCGCCGGCGATTTCGTTCTTCGCGATCGCGTCCTGCATCGCAGTGCCGACACCCGGTAACTTTGGCGCATCGGCAAAGGTGGAGAAAGCGGTGGCAAAGGTCAGGCTGGCGGCGATAAGGGACTGTTTCATGGCGGGCAGACTAACTTCGCTCTTCCCGATGAAGCAAGAAATCCGCGCGCCCAGGGCCGCTTGCCGTCGGTCACGGTGCTCTCACAGTTGTAAATTGGGACGTATTGAGGCGACGCTCCGCAGGAGGAACAAGAGGCTCAGTTGGCGTGCTTGGCGAATACCGAACGCCGAGCGGGCTGTCACACACGGACTTGCTGACGCGCCTCACCAATGCTTGCTGGTTAACCGCTGGCGTTGTTAATCAGCGCCGCCAAGTTTCAACCAGTTCGTTGCGTAAGGCGGAAGGGCTACGGTTGCGGTTCGTGCGCTGGTGGCTTCGGGAATTCGCGCCAGGGAACAGGTGACGGCAGACGCCGAAACATTGTGCAGACACAGATAGCTCTGGCCTTGATTCGGTGCCTTGCGCAAGACCGCGAATACCCGTGGATCAAGTTCCAGCACCCGCTGCGGTGCGTTTGGATGAAACGCAGGTTGCGTACGGCGAACGCGCAGCAACTCCTGGAATCCACCAAACACCCGCGCTCGCAGCGATGAGGGATCGTTTAATTCACGCTCCAAATCAGCGCACGCGAGTTTCTGCCGGTTGATGCGCCGCTTGATGCCGCTGGCTTCGGCGCCCGCGCGATCACCGCGCGAACCGAACAGCGAATGAAAATAAATTCCCGGCACGCCTTGCAGGGAGAGCATGATGGCCTGTGCGGTCAGGAATTTTTGCGCGGCGAGTTCAACGGATTCTCCGGCCGCCGGATTCGACAGCGCATCAAGATAATTGATGTTCATCTCGTAGGGGCTTTCCGAGCCATCGGGATTGCGTTTGTAAGAAATGAATCCGCCGTGTTGCTCGGTGCGCGCCACCAGCATGTCAATTTGTGTATCCGTCAGGATGCCGCGGGCCGGGTTGACGCCGATGCCGTCGTGTGAGGCGAGAAAGTTGAACCACGTGGTGCGGTCTCCGGGCAGCGCGAGAGATTGCGCCCAGCGGGTCAGTGCCGCAGCGTCGCCGGTCTGGAGCGAATGCAGTGTGAGCGGCGGCAGGGAAAAGTTGTAAACCAGTTGCGCTTCGTTCGTGCCGTCGCCGAAATAGGAGATGTTGTCCCGATGCGGCACGTTGGTTTCGGTGATAAGCAACACGTGCGGCGCGACCTCGTCCAGCACGGCGCGCATGAGTTGAATGACGAGATGCGTTTGCGGAAGATGGATGCACGGCGTGCCGATCTCCTTCCAAAGATACGCAATGGCGTCGAGCCGTATGAATTTTGCGCCGCGTAGCACGTAAAACAACAGGGCGTCGAGGGTTGCCAGCAACACGTCAGGGTTCTTGAAATTCAAGTCCACCTGATCGGCGCTGAAGGTGGTCCAGACTTTCTTCGGGCCGGTGGCGGTCGGGAAGTCCGTCAGCAAGGGCAGCGCCCGCGGGCGGACGACTTGGGAGAGGTCCGGCGTGCCTTCCACGGTCACAAAGAAATCGCGTCGGCGTGGATCACCGGCGAGGAATTGCTGAAACCACCCGCCCTGCGCGGACATGTGATTGAAGACCGCGTCGAACATCAGGGCAAAATGGGGTCGCAGCCGGTCAATGTCAGCCCACGTTCCGAACGCCGGATCCACGGCAAAGAAATCTTTCACCGAAAAGCCGTCGTCCGACGACCACGGATAGAACGGCAGAAGGTGAACGGCGCTGAGAGTGTCGTGGAGTTTGACGGTGGCAAAGTCCGCCAGCGTTTGGAGTGGTTTCCGTTCTGGCTCGTGAACCTGGTCGGCGTAGGTAATCAGCATTGCGTCCGCTTCGGAGAATGAACCGATTGCGTGAGGCGCTGGCGTTCCGAGACGCGCGCGGTAAGATGCGATTAGTTCTCTGAGTTGTGCGGCGGCGGCTGTTCCCGTCACCGGACCAAAAAGCGAAACGAGTTGGCGGTGGATCAGATCGGTCATGGATTGATCATCACCCGAACTGGCGCGGCGCGCGAGAAGGGAAACTGCAAAAAAGCCGTGCGACGCAAAAAACTTTCTGCTAATCTACCAACCTTGACGTAAATTAAACCATGAGGCACCCGCCAAGCGAGGCGGGCTTGCCGGCAAACGAAAACCTGGAAGCGAAAGGAAGTGCTATGACAAACGAAGCTAACATGGAGAAACTTATGACGGACCTGAAGGTCTTGACGCACGATGCCGAAGCGTTGATGCACGCGACCGCCGGACAAGCAGGCGAGAAGGTGGCTGAATTGCGCAAACGTTTGACCGAAGCCCTGGATTCCGCGAAGGACACCTGCCACCGGCTGGAAGAGCGGGCCATCGCCGGCGCCAAGGTCGCGGACAAGACAATTCGCCAGCACCCCTATGAATCCATCGGTGTGGCGTTTGGCGTGGGTCTGCTAATTGGCGTGCTGGTGGCACGCCGGTAAGTCAGCCATGGACGACGCCTCACGTGAAGCGGGCGGGATGCTGGCAACGGGCCGGCGGATGCTCGGGACGCTTTACGATCTTGCGCAGAACCGGCTGGAGTTGTTCCTGCTGGAACTGCGGGAGGAGCGTCTGCGCGTGTTTGATGCAATCCTGCTGGTGGCCGTCGGCGTGGTGTGCGCGCTGATGACACTCGGGCTGCTCACCTTCGCCCTCGTGGTCATTTTTTGGGAGTACAAGGTGCTAGTCTCGGTGCTGCTCATGCTGGGGTACGCCGGCGGAGCGGGCGGCGCCTTTTGGGCGTTGCGCCAGCGGTTGCAGCGCTGGCAGTCCTTTTCCGCCTCGTTGGAGCAATTCAAGAAAGACAGCGCATGCTTGCAAAAAACGAACTAGCCCGGCTGCAACAGCAGAAGGATCTGCTCGTGTTGCAGTGCGATGCCCGGCGCTTGCTGCTCGCTGCCGAGTGGCGCAAGCTCCGTTCTCCAGATCGCTGGCTGACGGGAGCCGGCGATTTGGCCCTGCGACATCCGATGTGGACTGCGTTGCTAACGGCCGCAAGTGGCGCGCTGGCCGTGCGGACTTTGCGCAAACCCGGACTGATCTTGGGCGGGATCAGCCAGTTGGGTAAACTGGTACCCATGGCGCTTGGAGCTTGGAAGTTGTTGGGCCGAAAATAACGGCCCACCCCGGTCAGGGAACCACCCAGCGCATCGCGAGGGCCGCGAGGCCGAGAAAGAAGAAAAACCCGGCCACATCAGTTACGGTGGTGACGAAGATGCTTGAAGCGAGCGCCGGATCAATGCGGAGTGATTTCAGTCCGAAGGGAATGACAACTCCCGCCAAGGCCGCCGACACTTGATTGAGCACCATGGCCGCCATCGCCACCAGACCAAGAGCGATGCTGTCTTTCCACCAATAACCCACCAACCCGACCACGAGTCCCACGGCGAATCCGTTAACCAAGCCGAGCATCAGTTCCTTCATCAACGCTTTCCGGCCATCCCCCGGCGAAAGCTCCCCCAGTGCCATGTCGCGAATGATCACCGTGAGGGTTTGCATGCCGGCGTTACCTCCCTGGCCGGCGATGACCGGCAGCAACACCGCCAGCGCCGTCCATTTCGCGATGGTGCTTTCGAAGAACGCGACCACCGCCGCGGCGGCAAAGGCGGTGAGCAGGTTGACATAGAGCCACGGCAGGCGACGGCCCACCGACTTGCGCCACGGCGTCAGCGCGCGCTCCTCGCCGGAGAGACCCACCATCAATTGCATGTCCTCGGTGGCTTCCTTGCGCGCAATCTCCAGCGCGTCACTGGCTTTGACCACGCCGACCAGCCGGCCTTCAGCATCAAGCACCGGGAGGCCAAGATAATGAGTTTCTGGCCGGAAACGGGGGTTGTTGGATGACGGCAGGTGACGATGGGCGGTGGCGCAGGACGTTGCGGGACGGAGTTTCCGTTCGCTCACGCTCACGTCGTCAAAAATCGCAGGCGACGACAACACCGCTCCTGTCG
>JACZKP010000046.1 GCA_014860005.1 Verrucomicrobiota bacterium
CGACAGGAGCGGTGTTGTCGTCGCCTGCGATTTTTGACGACGTGAGCGTGAGCGAACGGAAACTCCGTCCCGCAACGTCCTGCGCCACCGCCCATCGTCACCTGCCGTCATCCAACAACCCCCGTTTCCGGCCAGAAACTAAATTATACTGGGGCAAAAAACGCGCCGGCCAGGTTTCCCCGGCCGGCGCGTTACAGATTAGACACCGATGGGCCTATTGTAACCGTGAATAGTTTCCGGCAAGGCGTCGAAAGGTTCAATTGGGAATTCCTCACTGCCTACTGCCGCGAGGTTACGGCCCAATCGCTGCCGGAATTCCTGGGCGAACTTTGCGATCCGGGGCCGGGCCAGGTCGGGATTCACAGCCCGTGGTTTTGCCCCGCTTTGCTGAAGCTCCTGTTCACTTTCATGGCTCAGCGCGCCGCCCGCGAGCAAGCACGCCTGGCGAAAACCGAAGTTGCCGGACGCGTGTTCGATGCCCTCGATTACGCCTGGGCGGAAAAGCGGCTTATCCGCATCAATGGCAATTCGCGTTTTGGCAAACCCGAATCGTTGCGCGTTCACGCCGCCATGTATCCCGGCCGCTGGCGGCTCGTGACCGTTCCGGAATCGAATTCAGATCGCGACTTGGTGCTCGCCGTGGCCGAGGCGCTGGGGATTCCCGCCAGCTACGGCACAGGCGGCCCGGCGCTTAAAGAGAAGGTGGAATTCATCCTGAAGCATGGCCACCTTGGCTTCATCTTTGACGAGGCTCACTATCTCTTTCCGACCCGCTACAATCGCGACACCGTCCCCGGCCGTTTGAACTGGTTGCGCGCCAGGATTGTGGATCGTCGCCTGCCCTGTGCCCTCTCGACAACGCCCCAATCCTTCGACGGGCAAAGCCGCCGTTTCGAGAAAGCGACGCGTTACAACATGGATCAATTTTTGGGGCGCGTGGACCTTGTGTGCGACCTGCCAGAGACACTTGAATCCACCGACCTTGAGGCCGTTGCCCGAATCCACTTTCCAACCCTGCGCGATTCGCCGTTGAAACTCGTCATCGGCGCCGCGCTCGTTTCGGAATCGTATCTGAAGGCCGTTGAAAGTCTGGCTTCGCGCTCGCGCTGGCTGGCCGCGAAGCGTGGCGCAAAAAGCATAGCCTTGGATGACGTGCAAGCGGCCATGCGCGACATTGTTCCCGCCGTGGCGCAAATGATGACTGGCCGCCCGGCGACACCGCCGCCCGTGCCTGGTGAGGCCGTTGCCATGCCGCCGCAACGCCACCGCATGACGGCTGCAACCGCGATGCAAGCGCATTGCCCTGGCCGGTCAACCGCAATTTCCCAGCCCGATCCGGCACCCCGAAACGCCACACTGACGGTCCCCGTCAGTGCGTCACTGGTGCCGCGTAGAGGCTGGAACCAACCTAAAAAAAGAGAGCCGCTGAAAAGCGGCCCTTACCACGTACGGCAATCGCCCAGCCCGACTTACACCCCCGTGTCACACCTTTGTCACACCTTTTCGCGCCAACTTACGGGGAAACTTACCCAAGCAACCAATCCGGAGAAAATCGGCGACCGCGTACAGCGTACTCCGGCCAAACCGAGCGACTCCTCGCACTCTCACCTTGGCATTGGTAGAACCTCCAACACTTGGGAAATCGGTTTTCGTCCGGGATAGCTCAGCCACTGCCCGTCTTGATCCCGCGCCGCAAGACAACGATAACCAACGCAGCGCACCAAGACTGGCACGCCCGGCGATGGCAATGCCAATGTTTCCTTTAAACCCACCTCCTCGACGTCTTGAACCATAGCCGTCATTATGCTGCATCTGCGCCGAGGGTTAAATCAGGTGAATCCCGTAGGAGATATCCCGACACGATCCGAAAGCTGGTGCTCTGCCATACTTCTCGCACTACCCAAGCAACCAATCTGGAGAAGATTGGCGAACGTGTACATTGCGCCCATCGGAATCCCTTTGCAGGCAAGCGCGGTTTGGCATGGCACGGAACCGAAACTCAAGCCGCCGGCTTATCGCGCAACGATTCCCACAGCCGCGCGTGGTTCAGCAAAATATCCTTCATGCCCTGCTGGATGGTCGGCGAGTTCAACGCCTGGGTGCTCATGACGGTGTGCGCGTCCAGCGCGCCCATGATCGCGTTGAGCAACTCGGTTTTCAGGTCGGGCGAATTGGCGAACTGCTCTTTCGTGTTGTTTGTCGCCTGTTGCCGCAACGTTTCCGACTCCAGCAGCTTTCCCTTAATGACATTGTTCACATAAACCAGCTTGTCCTGGTCGGTTAATTCGCCTTGGAACAGGTCGTTCACTTTCTGGATGATCTCGGCGAGGTACGCCTTCTCTTTATCCTGCAACATGCCGCTGCCGGCTTCGGTGATGGGCTCCAGCTTCGATATGACGCCGGCATACAACGGCATCGGCTGGCGGCCGTGGGTTTTCAAGTTGTGATGCGTGAGCATGACCTGCGACAAGTCAATGCCCTCGCGCTCGCGGCCAAACTCCAGCAGCGGCAGCAGTCGCCGATAAAAGATCGCGCGCTTCTCGATGGCGGTGTTGCCGTAGTCAAAGATTTGCGACAGGAACGTGTAGAGCCGGATGAACGCGCCCATGTCGGTCTTGAACAGGATCAACGCGTTCAACTCATCCTGCGCGGCCTTGATGGCGGCCTCGTCGCTGTTTTCCTTCGCCAGTTTGAGCGCCGTTTGCGCAGCCTTGTAACGTTTCATCAAGCGATCTTCCACCGGCGTCAGCGCGGCCACCAACTCACTTTGCTTGGCGCCCTTCAACTCCGCCTCCACCACGCGGTCCACCTCGAAGTCGTCGTAATGGCCGGCGGCATCGAGCTTGGCGCGGAGGTTGTAAACCAGGTTCGGGTCGGTGGTGGCGGAGAGTTCCGCTGTCGTGTGGTAGGTCTTGAACGCGGCGAGGACTTCCTCGGGGTCGTTGACGAAATCAATCACATAGGTCGTGTCCTTGCCGGGATGGGCGCGGTTCAGGCGGGAGAGCGTTTGCACGGCCTGGATGCCAGCGAGCCGTTTATCCACATACATGCCGCAGAGCAACGGTTGATCAAAGCCGGTCTGGAATTTGTTCGCCACGAGCAGGATTTGATACTCATCGCCCTTGAACGCCTCGCGGATGTCGCGGCTTTTCAGGTTCGGATTCAAAACCTTGCTGCCTTCCGTGAAACCGTCCGGGCCGGATTCCGGGTCGTTCACCTCGCCGGAGAACGCGACGATAGTCCCGATCTTGTAGCCTCGTTCCTTGATGTATTTCTCGATGGCCAGTTTCCAGCGCACGGCTTCCACGCGGCTGGCCACCACCACCATTGCCTTGGCACGGCTGTTGAGCAATGGCGCCACGTATTAGCGGAAATGCTCTGCCACGATCTGCACCTTCTGCGAAATGTTGTAGGGATGCAGCCGCACCCAGCCCATGATGCCCTTCATCGCGGCGCTGCGCTCGACGGTTTTCTCGTCGTAATCCTTCCCCTCGTGCGCCAGTTTGAAGGCCAGCCGATAGGGCGTGTAATTCTTCAACACATCGAGGATGAACTTTTCCTCGATGGCCTGGCGCATGGAGTAAACATGGAACGGCACCGGCAGATTTCCTGGCCCGGCGGGCTGCGTGGGGTCTGGACGCGTGCCGAACAACTCCATCGTCTTGTTCTTGGGCGTGGCCGTGAACGCGACAAACGTGATGCCCCGGTCATCCGCCCGCGCCGCCATCTGCGCGGCCAGAATATCTTCCGTGCTAACCTCGCCGCCGTCCTGCAATTCCTTCAACTCGTCAGGACTCAGCACCGCTTTCAACTTGGCGGCGGCTTCGCCCGTTTGTGAACTGTGCGCCTCATCCGCGATCACGGCGAAGCGTTTGCCTTGCGTGGCGGCGAGCTTGCGGACGGTTTCGAGGGCGAACGGAAAAGTCTGGATGGTGCAAACCACGATCTTCTTGTCGCCGGACAAGGCTTCCGCCAGTTCCGCGCTCTTGCTGCTGCCCTCGCCGGTGATGGTGGCCACCACGCCGGTCTGCCGCTGGAAATCAAAGAGCGCCTCCTGCAACTGCGAATCAATTACGTTGCGATCCGAGACGACCAGCACGGTATCAAAGACCTTTGCTGCGATGGCGTCGTGCAACTCCGCGAGGAAGTGGGCGGTCCAGGCAATGGAGTTGGTTTTGCCCGAGCCGGCGGAATGTTGCACCAGGTATCTGCCGCCCGGCCCGTCGCGGAGCACGGCGGGCAACAGCTTGCGGGTCACGTCGAGCTGATGGAAACGCGGGAACACCGTTTCCACGATCTGTTTCTTTTTATCGCGGACGTTGACGAGATAGCGCCCCAGGATTTCGAGCCAGCTTTCGCGCGCCCAAACCTGTTCCCACAGGTAGGCCGTGCGATGGCCGCCGGACGGGTTCACCGGGTTGCCCTTACCGCCGTCGTCGCCCTGGTTGAAGGGCAGGAATCGCGTGGCCGGCCCTTTCAACTCCGTGACCATGTGAACCTCGCTGTTGCTCACGGCGAAATGCACCAGCGCACCATTCGGGAAAGACAGCAGCGGCTCGGCAGCCTGACCTTTGGGGCGCGGATGACGATCAAAGCGATACTGGTCAATCGCGTCGGTGATGCTCTGGGTGAAATCCGTTTTCAGTTCGCTCGTGGCCACCGGAATGCCGTTGAGGAACAACACCAGGTCAATGCAGTTCTCGTTGTGGAGCGAATACTTCACCTGCCGTACGACGCGCAGCCGGTTGGCCGCGTAACGGGCGAGGATGGCGGGATTGATGACGAGCGCGGGCTTGAACTGCGCCAGCATCAACGGCTGGTTCAGGCCGAGCAGTTCAATGCCGTGACGCAATACATCCAACGTGCCGCGCTGATCGAGTTGAGCCCGCAGGCGGGACAGCAGCGTTTCACCCGCCTTGTCGCCGTGATTCTTGACGAGGATTTCCCAGGCTTGCGGCTGCGTGGCCTGCACCCAGGCGAACACGTCCGCCGGGAACAAAGCGCGGGCGCGGTCGTAGTTCGCGGCATCACCCTCGGCGTAGAGCCAGCCGTGGGCGGCGAGGTGCTGGCAGATCTCGGACTCAAAGCTGATTTCTTTGTGCAGGCTCATGAGCGTCTGTTGGGTTTAGCCGTAGCGGAGCGCCGGTTTCCAAACCGGCTTTGTGTGGGCGGTCGGTAAAAAATGTTCATTGGGGCTTCATCGTTCACGCAAAGCCGGTTTGGAAACCGGCGCTCCGAAGTTTCGCGGCTTTGGCAGTCGTTCATACTCATCGCGGAACCGCGCACTGCTCCACGGCCACTCCGAGCCGTGCGCACAAAACCCGCCTTCACCGGATTGGCCTCGATGTAACGCACCGACTTGCGCCGGTGTTCCTCCTCCACCATCACCGTGTCCCAGTATTCTCGTTCCCATAATCGCCCTTCCCGTCGCAGCAGCCGGTTCGCCTTTCGCGCGATGAACTGTTTCCAGCTCTTTTCAATTGCCGCCAGCGGAGTCTGCCAGACAGCGCGCCTTCGGCCAGTTCAGCAATCGCGGGCTGCCGCAACTGGCATTCGCCCATACCCCGATCCAGATACTCTTCCAGCTTGATGCGGCGCTCCCGATTATCCTCCAGATGCAGCAAAGCCTCCCATTCGCTGCGACGACTGGCCGGCATCGAATCATCAAGTCGCAAGGTCACGAACTGGGTCACGCCGGGCAAGTCGCAGTGCGGGAGGTAACCACGTTGATGCCAGCCGAGAAATCCTTGGGCTTTGGCTTCATCGGACAACGGTTCTGTCCACGCTCTTTTGCCCTCGACCAGTTTTTGCAAACCGGGGTTATAGGGGGGGAGGGATTGCCCGGAGCGCCGGTTTGCAGCCGGCTTTGCGTTGCCGGGCTGAGGAGATGGGCGTTTCGGCTTCATCGTTCGCCCAAAGCCGGTTCGGAAACCGGCGCTCCGTTGCGGGCGGCGGCGACAGCGGGGGCGGAGCGCCGACTTCCAAGTCGGCTTTAGGCCCACGCACTGCGAAAATGTTCGCTCTGTCTTCATCGTTCGCGCAAAGCCGGTTGGGAAACCGGCGCTCCGTGGCGCACATCAATCTGGCCGGTGACGGCGGCGGAGATGAGGGCGGAGCGGCGTTCTTGCAGCAGGTCAATCGCCCGCTGCGCTTCGGCGGTGAGGATGTCGAAATCTTTTGAGACGCGGTCCATGTGTGAATTAATTTCCTTCTGCTCAGCTTGCGGAGGAATCGCGATCTTCAAATTGCCGATCTGCTCGCATGTAATCGCTCCCTTCGTGCTGCCTCCCTCTTCGCTGTCCCGGCGGAGATATACGTATGTCAAATCGAAAACGCGGCGGAGGAAAAAGACATCAATACTTGTCGAGTTTGGTTTCAGATAAGCGACGTGCTGATTGATCGTGGCTTCAACAAGGAGCATCGTCGCCATTCCGCGTGTTCGCCCTTGGCCCGTAATTCCAACCAGTACGGCGGGCGGGGTGATGATTGGTAAATGGCATTCTTCCAGAGCGCGTTCAGTCACGAACTGTTCTGCTTCAACCACCGAGTCCAAATTCACCACGGAGCTGTTAAGCCATGGATAGGTGCCGCCCGTCCAGTATTCGGGGATTTCACGACTCGGTGTGGATCCGTTACCGATCTTCGCGATGAACTTCACAGGCTTCACATCCCAATGCGCTGGCACATCGCCGAGCCATTCAATGCCGGAGGGTTTCAGTGGGGCGTTGGGGTTCAGGCCTTTGGTGACGGCGTGGGAGATGACGGCCTGGCGTTTTTCTTTGAGCAGTTCCATCAGCCGCTGCTGCTCCGCCACCAGCGCATCAATCTTCGCCGTCTCCCGGTCCAGAAAGCTGAGAATTGACTTCTGTTCATCCAGCGGTGGGACGCCGACGCCTATCTGCTTTAGGATGTCCCAGTTGATTGAACAACGATGCTCCAGAATCCCGTTGCCGAACGATTGAGCATAGGTTTGAAATGCACGGTTCTCGAAGATGCGAAAAGCAAATCGCGATTCGACGACATTGTTCTGGGGTTTCAACACGATGTAAACAGGACTGCAAACACCATCATAGTCAGACAAGCCGTATGACCCAATGCCGTAGTTCATACTGTTGATGACAAAATCACCAGGCGTGACAATTTTGCATTTGCTGAGGTCTTCTGGCTTCTTGTTTCCAACATCGCCCTTGTCGGCATACGGGATGATTCCGACATTCGCCATCAGGGAGAGGTAATCCTCACATTTTGCTCCGTCATTTCTTGCAGTTCGCTCGTGAACAATCGCGCGACAAGGGAGCGCCTGCCAATGCTCCGGCACCTGGCCGAGCCAGTCCACGCCGCTGTCCTTGTATTTGGGATAGCGCGGAAAACTCATGCGACACCTTCTATCCGGGCGCTGCCTGCTTCCCCAACGGGGAAGCGTCCCAAAGCCCAGGGTTGGCCGGAGGCACGACGGCCTACCCTGGGACCATCGCCCAACGCAAGCCAACCCCAACGGGGTTGTGACTCGGTCGTCATGGCGGCAGCGCGTAGCAACGGGACAAGGCCACAACCCCGGTGGGGTTGGGAAACAAACATTGCCAGGTCCCAGGGTAGCTCGTGCCTCGCAACCCTGGGCTTGGAGACACAACGCCGTTGGCGTTGGCAGCCAGGCTCCGGCACTGAGCCAAGCCATTCCACGCCGCTGTCCTTGTATTTGGGATAGCGGGGGAAACTCATAATGGAAAAAGCTGAAACGCTGAACGCTGAAAGCTGAAATCAGGAAAGGGGTCAGCAAAGTGCGGAACGTTAAGCGGGCGGAGCGCCGGTTTCCAAACCGGCTTGGCGCACGCGATGAAACCAGAACGAACCTCTCCGCAGCACGCACGCCCAATGCCGACTGGGAAGTCGGCGCTCCGTCCGAACGACGCCGCCCCAGCCCGGTGCGGGAGTAGAAAGTGAAAAGCGGAACGGCTCATTTCGTCCCTCCTTCCAAGGTCTTTTTCACGTGGCGGTCGAAGTCGGATTCAAACAACCGGTCCTGGACGACGCGGTATTTCTCAAATTCACTTTCAGCAAACGCCTTGGCGACTTCCTGGCTGACCTTGCCGGGATGATCGAGGATGTCGCGTTCGTTGAATTGCAGGAAGGCGTTCAGCTTGGTGGCCCAATCCTTCATGGTCATGGGAATCTTGCGCTCGGCCTGATCGTCGGCGTAATCGAGATACATGGTCACGATGCGATCCAGCGATTTCAATTCCTTCACCGTGAGGTAATTTTTCGCGACGGCGACATCCGGCTTGATGATTTTTCCTGACGACGCATTTTTCCAGGTGGTCAGTCCCATCCGCTCTTTCTTGCTATCCGCCCGCGCCACGATCAATTCCGCAGCGGTGCGGTCGTGAATGGCGAAATGCAGCTTGTTCTGCACGGTGGCAAAAAACGTCTGGGTGGTCTCCGCCGCGGCGTCATAATCCATCGCGGTGGCGTAGATGTCGGTGATCTTCTGGTAGAACCGCCGTTCGCTGGCGCGGATTTCGCGAATCTCGGCCAGCAGGTTCTCGTAATACTCCTGGCTCAGGAACGCGCCGTTCTTCAGCCGCTCCTTGTCCAGCACATAGCCGCGAATGGCGTAGTCCCGCAGCACGCCGGTGGCCCACTGGCGAAACTGGATGGCGCCGGCGGAGTTCACGCGGAAGCCCACGGCAATGATGGCGTCGAG
Organism: Verrucomicrobiota bacterium; assembly: GCA_014860005.1. Next base: position 8,702 of record JACZKP010000046.1, read on the forward strand.
GTTGTAGAAAGCCGTGAGATATTGTTTGCCGTCGGCGGCAGTTGTCCGGAATTTCCGGATAACTGAATCTTCCCGCAATTCGACGCTGGCAAATATGTTTCCCAGATGCTCGCTGATGGTCCGAACATCCACACTGAACAAGGCCGCGATTAGTTTCTGCGTCAGCCAGACGGTTTCCTCGGCCACACGCACTTCGATGCCGTCGTCGCCCGCTTGCCGGGTGAAGATGAGGAACTCGGCAGTGCTGTTGCGGATTTGGAGTTTCTTGCCGGGCTTCATGACAGGAGATGGTTCACGCCACGACGCGGAGACGCGAGGGCGAATGTTTTCAACCGGTAACAAATTGTTACCGGTTGGCAGGTGCGGAGGCGGCGGGTTTTCAGTTGGTGACAGGGTGTCACCAACTGGCGGCGCAGGTGTGGGCGGAGCGCCGGTTTCCAAACCGGCTTTCGGCGGCGCAGGGCGGAGATGTTCGTCTTTTCTTCATCACTAACACAAAGCCGGTTGGGAAACCGGCGCTCCGTTGGAAAACGCGCGCTCATTTGTGAAATGTTCAACCGGTAACAAATTGTTACCGGTTGACTGAGGCAGCGGCGGCCGGTTTTCAGTTGGTCACAATTTGTCACCAACTGACTGACGTTGCGGCAGACGGCTTTCAATCGGTGACAGGGTGTCACCAACTGGCGGCACAGGTGCGGACGGAGCGCCGGTTTCCAAACCGGCTTTCGGCGGCGCAGGGCGGAGATGTTCGTCTTTTCTTCATCGCTGACGCAAAGCCGGTTTGGAAACCGGCGCTCCGCCGGAAAACGCGCGCTCATTTGGTCAGCCCTCCGATCATGGTGAGGATTTTGTCGGTGCAGGTTTTCAACTCGGCATCAATCTCGGCCAGTGGGCGCGGTGGTTGGAACACGTAGAAGTGGCGGTTGAAGGGAATCTCGTCACCGACCTTGGTTTTGTCGTGGTCAATCCAGGCATCGGGTGCGTGCGGCAACACTTCGCGTTTGAAATAGGTTTCCACGTTCTCGCTCAGCGGAACGTTCTCGGTGTCTCGCAGATTGGCGTCAGGCACGGGCTGGCCTTTGCGTTTGCCTTTGGTTTCCAACACCACATTGCCTTTGGCGTCGCGCTCAGGTCGTTCAACGGTGATGGTGCGGTAGCCGAAATCCTCGTTTTTGAAAATGCGGCTGATGGGCGGAGCGCCGGTTTCCAACCGGCTTGAGGCGGACGATGAATCGAGTGGGGCTGCTTTGTTGGCGCGCGCGTTAACCGAAATTTCACGGTTGAGGCGGGGGCTGGAGCATAAAGCGTTGGTTTGCAGGACAACGATCCAAAAGGTCTCCACTACATTTTTGACTTCGTCTCTTTTTGTTTTGTGGTCTCAGGGACCTGTGGCTGGCGGATGCGCG
>JACZKP010000047.1 GCA_014860005.1 Verrucomicrobiota bacterium
GCTGCGACCAATCAACAGCACCTTTTGCGGGTCCAACTTTCGCAGCAGCGCCACCAGCCAAAGAATGCGCGGGTCTTTCGCCAAAGCCACTGAGGCCGGCAATTGAGTCTCCCCGGCGTCTTGCGCGAATTCGGCGGCAGCGCGCTCCAGCCAAGGCGCGGATTCCAGGCCGACATCCAGTCTGGCGAGGCAAGCGGTGCGCTTGGGAAATCCCTTCACGCCGCTGCGGGTGTTGCGGAACAACACACGGCCCGGACCGTGCAAATCCAACAGGTCTTCCAGCAGTGCCTGTCTGGCTTCGGTGTTGCCTTGACCCAGTTCAGAAAGGCGTCGCTCCAACTGCGCATCGTGCGCGAGCAAGCGGCGCAGCAAAACAAGGTCTTTCCGGGTGAGTATCTGGTCGGCCAGCAACTTCCCGGCAACCCCGGCGGTGACCCGGTAATCTTTCGACTCGTCCTCAAACGCTGCGAGGTCGCGATAGCGATCCGGGTCGAGCAACCGCAGTCGCGCAAAGTGGCTTTCCACCCCAAGCTGCTCCGGCGTGGCCGTCAGCAACAACAGTCCCTCTGACCTGCGGCTGAGTTCATCCACCACCTGATACGCGCGGCTGGGCGACGCGGCCGACCATTCCAAGTGATGCGCCTCATCCACCACGAGCACATCCCAACCGGCCGCCACCGCCTGCGCCGATCGGCGCGGGTCCGCCGCCAGGAAATCCAGGCTGGCCAGCACGAGTTGGTCATCCAGAAACGGATTCGCGCCCGGTTCGCCGGCTTCGATGGAGGCGCACCGTTCCTCATCAAAGATATGCAGCCACACGTTGAAGCGGCGGAGCATTTCGACAAACCACTGATGCACGAGAGATTCGGGCACCAACACCAGGATTCGATTTGCCCGTCCGCTCAACAGCAGACGATGCAGGATCAGGCAGGCCTCGATGGTTTTGCCCAGGCCCACTTCGTCCGAGAGCATGACCCGCGCGGCATGACGGCGGGCGACCTCCTGCGCGATGTAAAGCTGGTGCGGAATGAGATCAATGCGCCCCCCGAGAAATCCGCGCACAGGAGACTTGCGCCAGCGGTGGAGCAGTTCCAACGTGCGACGGCGAAGCTCAAAGGTGGCGGAGTCATCAAAGCGCCCCGCAAACAGACGCGCTTGCGGCCCGCTCAGACTGAGGCGGTCGCTCAGTTGTGCTTCGGGCAATTGCTGGTCTTCCCCGACGTAGAGGAGCAGGCCCTGCCGCTCGATGACCTCCTTGACGAGGAACTTCTGGTCCGCTCGCGTTAGCACCTCGTCCCCAACGCGAAAGCGCACGCGTTGCAACGGCGCGTGGTCCGCGGCGTAAGTGCGCTTTTCGCCGGCCGATGTAAACTCGACCTGCACGCGACCACTTCCGGTTTGCACGACCGTGCCCAGCCCAAGCTCCGGCTCGGACTCGCTGATCCACCGTTGGCCAATGACAAACAGACTCATGAAATCACGGCCGGCGGCAGGCGAGGTTGCCCGGCCTGGGCCATGAAAACCGACCTGGCCGGCGTTGTCACGAATGGAACTGCGGATGGGCCTGCAGTTTTTCCCACGACCCTTTCGTTAACGGTGCGATGCGGTAAACACTTTCCACCAGGGGCTCGGCGCTGTGCGAGCGGCCGGCGCGGTCCAGCCAGCGGCGGTCGAGCGGTTCGGAGAGCAAGTCCAGCGTGTTGGCGGCAAGCGTCGTTTCCTCCTTCTCGCCGGTGGCGTGGCCTACGCCCACAAAGAACCCCGCCAGCAGCAACGTCACCCGCATGATCGTGCTGCGGGAATACGTGGGCAGCGCACAGGGCCGTTGCGGGTCGAGCCGTTGAAACAAACGGGTAAACAGCGGCAGCGTCCACATCGTGGGGTTCTTGGCCGGCGAAAAAGCGTCGAACAGAATCGCGTGCGGCGGTGGCGCGCAGAACCCCGGTTCGGCCCGTCGCGGGCGGGTGGCAGGATCGCGCGAAGCCGGGCCTGCGCGCGGCAATGATTGTGCGAGCCAAGTCGGGAAATCACCGAGGTGTAACTGCCAGTTCACTGCGTGCGCTTCATCAGTGAACTGGACGGCGAACTGATCGAGCAGCGCCCGGGTTTGAGTTTCGTAACCGGCGAAGTAACCGAGCGCGGAGGCATGTTGCAGCGCGAACTTCAATGGTTCGAGCGTGCAGTCGAAGCTGACGAGCCGGATCGGGCAGGATAGATCCCGGGTGGCACGCAGTACCGTGAGCGCGTTGGCGGCTGCACCCAGGCCGACATCCCAGATCACGAATTCCCCGGAATGTTGTTGCAGGCGCTCGCGGAGCCGGAGTTGTTTGACATACAGGGCCTCCGCCTCGGCAACGGGGCCAATGACCGGGTGAAAGGTCTCGTCGTACGCCAGCGAATGGAGGCTGTAATCGCCGCTGACGAGCTGAACGAGTTGGTAATTGGAAGCTGTAGTCGTCAATGGCCCGCCAATCTGATTTGCGTCATCCGGATGCCGGTAAAGTGTCATCGGGTTGGGGAAAAGGCTTCGGAGCAGATGCCGGCGTAATTGTCACTGGCGAACTGGAGGCGGGTGCGGTCGGCAACACTCATGCCCGGAATTTAGCGAATCGCAATCTGGTTGAAAGCCGATTGTCCGGGCGCGGCACCGGAACGCGTTCTCCACCGCCAGAATGCCTCAACCAGCCTGGGCAGCCGCTGTTGGACGGTGCGGGACGCTGCTGATGCAGGACCGCGCCTCCCACCAGTTCGGTCGAATGAGAGAAAAGGAGCAACGCGAAAAGGGAGACGTCTCCGACGGATCGCTGGGAACTCCTCACCGCGCCCAAGGGTTTTATCGAACCGAAACCTTCTTGAAGCGCCCCTGCCCATCGTTCAGGTTCATAACGTCAGGCTCGCCATGCTCCATCACTTTGCCGTCTATGATCACCAGCCGTTTTGCCACGCAGTGTCTCTATAATGACGGATTCTTGCGGTCATCCGGCTTAATCGCGGCCCTGAATCAACGGCATCTCACAAATCCCGAAAGGTTTGATCCAAGCCAAGCACGCGAAGGATGGGTTCGGGGCCGAACCCCAGATACAGGTAAAGAAGCTGGACGTTCGCGGCTTCGAGTTCGGCCAGCATGGCGGGCGGAAGTCCGGGCTCAAGTCGCGGTTCCAAGATGAATTCCTCCGTGAAGTTGTGGTGTCCCGGACGATGGGTCTGGGAAAAATAATTCGTCAGCACGATGGGCTGCGTGGTCAGGCCGGTGATTTGCGTTTCGACGAAACGAATCAACGGCGCAGTGTAACCGGCGGCAAAGTCGTCGCCATCGTCCGGCCAGTATAATGAAGTCTGAACGGTGACGTTGCCCTTGGTCGCCGTGCGCTGCTGAAGCAGGCTGCCGGGCAGCAGTTCGGCCAGCGGTTCGAGGACGACGAGTTCTGTCGTCGTGGTTTCCGGCGGGTTCGCGGCGGAAACCGTGGGCACGGGCGTGGCATACGCGACGTGGAGAAAGCGGGTGAAATCCTGCTGCGTGACGATGGGAGGTTTACTACCGGTGACGTTGGTGATAAGCACGGTTTCGAGCTTCCAATTACGTTGGTTCGCGCCGGTGCCCGTCGTCCAGTAATCCATCGCGCCTGACGGCGCATTGGACGCGCCAGGCCACGTGTTCAACGGACCGCTCAGGACCTGAATCGTGCCGTTGCTGACGTATTGCAGATGGCCTTGCGTGTGAATGCCACTGGCGAGATCGGAAGCGGTCAATTCCATCGTGCGCGTTTCCAGCGTCCAGAGCGATTTGAGCCGGTGATTCGAGAAAACGTCCGCCGCCTCCCGCTGCGCAACGACGTAAGTTGTCGGCTCGTTGATGAGAATCGTCGTAACGCTGTTGGTTGTGGACGGCGACGGCACTTCGCGCACCTGCTTGACCACGAGGCCGAGGTTCACGTCTTTCTTGTATTCGAAATCGAGATAGAAGTCGGTCTTCGCCGGGAACTCGGCGCGGTAGCGTGCGCCCACGGCTTTCAATAATTCCATCATGCCGCGATAGTCCGCTTCCCAATCCATCACATAAGCGCCCAGTGGCACGCGCGAGGAACGCCGCGTCAGAGTCAGGCTCATCGAAGCGCCAAAGCCATAAACGCTGATCACTTCGGGCATTGCCGTGCCTTCGGGATTCGTCACGGACTCCGCGCCCAACTGGGTGACCAGATCGCCTTCGTAACTCAGCGTGCTGAAGGGTTGGCGAAAGCGCAAAGTCGCCACGCCGTTGGCCAGCTCCTCCTCGTCGGGAAACGAATGATGCACCAGCACCGCCATGCCGACCATGGTTTCATCCACCCCATGACGCAGGCGCTCCAGAAACGCGTAGTCGTTGTAGAAGCTGGCGAACACCCGCCGGATGGCGCGGAAGACACCGCGTTCGTCCGGCTCGGACGGATCGCACAAGCTCGGGCCTAAATTATCGCCGTCCAAATCGTCCAGCAGGCAGCCGCTGTAACTGTCGTAAAGCCCCGCGCCGGTGAAATGTTCCGAGTCTTCCACGTTCGTTGAACTGCGGAAACGTATCTTGCGATTCGGATTGAACACGGTCAGCGCGTTGGTGATGGCTTGTTGCTGTGATGCCGTGAACGTTCCGTCCCGGATCAAATCGCGGATGTCGTCCAGGTCCGCGAGCAGCGCGGGAATGTCAGGCGGATAATTGGTGTAAGGCGCGAGGCGTGCCGCAATCGCAGCCCGCATCGTTTGCCCGCCGGTCACCGCCTGGTCGAGAAACGCGTCCCAGAGATCGAACGAAAACGCGATGGCCGGCGGGGCATTGGTCGGCACGGCATCGCGCAACAGTCCGTAGTTCGCCGCTTTGCCGCCGAAGTAACGAATGTCCGCGGGCCCGAGCGTGTCGGTGGACGCGCTCAATGCGCCGAAGCTTTGCTTGGCCGTGAAGTTGATGGGTTGAGTTTGCTTGAGCGCGAGCAACACCGCTTCCAGTGACGGATCAAGCACGCCTTCCACGTCCAGCACCTTGGCTTCCCCCGTGTCGAATGTGATGATTGCCCGAAAGATGATTTTATTCCCAACCAGCGCCTGCACGCGCGCGCGTTCGTCCGCGTCCGGCAAATGCACGAACGGGATGCCAAACGATTTCGCGAGAATGGCCGTGTGGGAATTCGGCGTGGACGGCGTCAGCGAAATGATGCCGGCCACCAGCGGCGTCTCCGCGGGCACACCGTCAGTCAGCAAAATGTCTGACGGCAACAATCGTCCATCGGCAAAGGCAGCGGCGATCTCTCCCGCCGGAAAGAACTTCAGTTGCCCCAGCGCCCAGCCCGGCGCATAAACGTGATTCACCGCGCCCCAACGCTCGATGGAAGCCAGCGAGATGTTGCGGGCGGCGAATTCGGCGGCGTGGTTGCGCGCCATTTCCTCTTGTTCAAAAACCGGCATGTAAAGCACGCCCGCGCCGTTCGTGGCAAAGACTGTCGCTTTCACCAACTCGAACCAACGGCTGATTTCGTCCACCGTGTAGGGGTCCAACCCCACGAACTGCACGCCGTATTCCACAAAGTTCGTGCCCGGCGGAAACAACACCGTGCCCAGCACAACCTGTTGATTCGTGCGCCGCAGCGACACGGCGTCGAACGCCGCGCGGTCCATCCCGAGGAACGGCGCGAGCCGTTGCGTGGCGAATTCGTAGTGGAACAGAAACTTCGTGCTGTCCTGGTAATACACGCGCGTCGGGTCCGCCAAGTGGATGGCGAATTTCACCCAACGAATTTCCCGGTTGCCGGGCGAAAGAAAGGCGTCCTCCGGAAACAACAGTTCGTTCTTCCAATCATTTGTTGCAACCCGCGGCGTCACCCGCAGCCGATAAAACCGATGCTGAAAATTGTCCGCGCCAGCATCCGGATAATTGAACAGCGCATCGTGCAACGTGCCGATGGAATTCCAGGCCGTGAGGTTCGCGGACGCCTCCAGCGTCAGCAGGCTGTTCGCGTGAAAGGAACTGCCCAACCGCACCCAGGCATTGCTGGAAGCTGGACTGCGAATTTCCAACTGCGGCGCTTTGGGCTGCGCCTGGGCCGCCGCCAGGAGCGATAAAAGGCAAAGCAGTCCCAGGCAGCCCCACTGGCGGTTCCAGATTGATCCTGAGGTTGAAAATTGTCGTCCTGCGTTCATGCGACACTTGTTTAATTTCCGGCCGAGGTCAACGAAAGCTATATCTTCCTGGCGAAACTGCCGCAAGGCATGATCGGGGAAGAGAACGCATTTTTGCTGGGTTGTCTCACTGCCGAGGGACTGGCCGACATGCGGCCCGGCGCTCTACGTCGGTTTGGATGACGGCAGGGAATTCGGGGCGGGTTCAACCACGGATGGAAAGGATGTTCGGCGCGATTACCCCAAAGGCCAAAGCGGACGACTCACACGCGCCTCGGTCCTTTCCAATCCTTTGGCGATTAGGCGGTAACAAACTCCAACTCTCTGTCTCTCGCAGTCTCATGCAAAATTTGGAACAGCTGCTCATACCTGTCGCTGAAATCGGTCTTCCGTCCGTCGGTGAACTCAACGCAAATGGATGGAACACCGCCGCCGATGTAAAAGCTCTGCCATGTGCGAACGTCTGCCAGCCTGAAACGTCGCCTCGGCAAGCCAGTGGCGACAATCTCGTCGCCGCGCACCTCATACGCGTCAACTCGCAACTTCCGGTCGAGCCACTTGTGAAAGGCTTCAAACATGGTGACGTATGCGCTACTGCCTACGACTGAACATCCGGTGACGTGGGCAACAGAGAGGGCGGGCGGCTGTTGGGTGCAGCGTCTTGTTCGCCATTCATCTTGAGCAAAGAATACTCCTCAAAAATGTCCCTGAATTCTTTACGCCGCTCCTCGCCAAGCTCCACCCTCGCAAGATTCCATCCTCCTTGTCCCACGGTAATCTCATGCACCTCGGCAGTATGTCCCTTTTGCGGACCGGACAAAATCATGACGCGATCACCAGCCTTGAATGGTGCTCCGTTGACTCTGCTACAGATGGGTCGAACAAAAGGCCAGCAGGTAAACATCCCCACGAAATAGCCCAGTAACGTTGCTGGGATGATACTAAGCGCCAGGAACATCGCAGCCTGCCAGTCGGAAGCGATGGCAGTCAACGTCACCTCCTTCGAGAGAAGGACGACGATGGCGACGTCCAGTGCGCAAGCACCGATGACCCATGAAACGGCCACGGGATATGCACACACTTTATTGAGGAGGCGCGGTCTCATGCGGCTGGCGAACAGTATTGATTGGCCGGGATCCGTTGGCCATGGGTCAACTGACAGGTCCGGCTCATGGGACGGGTTTACGCCTGACCGGCTTGGCTGACAAGCCTTTTTGAGGATTTGTTCCGCGGGGTTCTTGCAGGCGCAGGATGCGGCCGAAATTTGAAGCTTGCGGTGCGGATGGACAAAGACAAGTTGGGTTTGTCTTTGTCCATCATGCAAAACCGTCCTTCAAATCGGCCCAAGCCGGCATTGGCCTTCCCCGGCTGATCTGCGGCTTTTGACCGGCTCACGACCGCCGAGTGAAGCCGCCATGCTTGCCGCTCAACCAGCCCGAATCCACCTGCTTCCGGCGAAGGAGGCGCCGGTCGTTGTGGTGCGCCAGGATTGAAAAATCTATCCAGCGCCGTCCCGCCTTGCCTGATGAACCGGATGCGTTAATTGCCCCCGTCCGGGTCTGTGGGGTGGCGGCGGGCAACCGCCGGCACTACCCGGCCGTTAACGCTGGACTGATCTCCAACGATTCCGCATGACGCGGTCAACAATTGCCGAACCGGATATGCAAATGGTCACCCTCAACGTCGATGCTGGCTCGGCGGCCGAATTGGCGCACCTCGTGGGCAAACGATTCGAGTCATTCACGATGTTGGAAGGCGTGGGCGCCTTTCGCGGGGTCACCGAAAAACTGTGGCTCATTAAGATCGCAACCTCCGATCTGACGACGCTCCTTGCGGTCGCTGAAGAGATCTGCATGACCTTCCAGCAGGACGGCGTTGGCGTCGAGTGCCACAGCCGGTACTACCGGGCGACTGGCAAAACCACCCCGAAAAAATGAGAATGACGAAGCAAACGCTTTTGCCGGGATAAAGGCGGGGCGGCACTTTGAACCCGTCAACATGACTGGGCGGGTATGTTGGTCATTTGGGGAATTCATTCCTGAACAAATTGAGGCTGGCTTTGTCGAAATCATTCCGGTAACCAGCCATTTAGTATAATGAATGAGATCTCTCCCAAGGAAGTCGGCGAACTTTACGGTCGCATCAATCAGGAGCTCAACAAGGTCATCGTTGGTCAGGAGCGCATCGTCCGGCTGCTGCTGGTGAGTTTGTTTGCGCGCGGGCATTGCCTGCTGGTTGGCGTGCCGGGGCTCGCCAAGACTCTGATTGTTCGCACGCTGGCCGAGATTTTGCAGTTGAGTTTCAAGCGAATCCAGTTCACGCCCGATCTCATGCCCAGCGACATTATCGGCTCGGAGGTGTTGCAGGAGCGTGAGCGGCGGCTGGACTACGAATACAAACCCGGGCCGGTCTTCGCGAATCTCATCCTCGCCGATGAGATCAACCGCACGCCGCCCAAGACGCAGGCCGCGCTGCTCGAAGCGATGCAGGAGCACAAGGTCACCGTCGGTGGTCAGTCGCGTCCCCTGCCTGATCCCTTCCTGGTTGTCGCCACGCAGAACCCCATCGAGCAGGAAGGCACCTATCCGTTGCCGGAGGCGCAACTCGACCGCTTCATGTTTTCGCTGCACCTCGATTATCCCGCGAAGACCGAGGAGATCGAGATCGTGAAGCGCACGACGCTGCGCGAACTGCCGGTGCTCGCGCCGACGGTGGCTGCGAACGATCTCCTGCGAGTGCAGCAACTCGTGCTCGCCGCGCCGGTTTCCGACCACGTAATTGACTACGCGGTGTCGCTGACCGCCGCGACCCGGCCTGGCGATGGCGCGTTGCAGGTGGCGCGGGACTTCGTGGAGTGGGGCGCCGGGCCGCGCGCATCGCAGTATCTCATCCTTGGCGCGAAGGCGCTGGCATTGCTCGACGGCCGCATCAGCCCCGAAACCGCCGACGTCCGGGAAGTGGCGCTGCCGGTCTTGCAACACCGAGTTATCACCAATTACCGCGCAACTGGTTCGGGCAAGAGATCGCAGGATGTGGTTCGCACAATTTTGGCGGAGGTCCAGGAGCAGTCGTATTGAGAAACAAAAACCCTTTGCTGGGTTTCATTGAGCGATGGCCGGCGAATTTCTCATACCACCCCGAATCAGCGGCGCGCCTGCGTTGCAAGCCGTGCCGCCGCGCCTCGTCAAGCCGCCGCGCCTGCCGTGGCAACAAAAAACTCCCCCGGCCATTCCCCGCCATCTCCAAAAGCCGGCCATCCTCACTCCGGCCGAGCTCGAACGTTTCAAGAACCTACTCGTCTTCGCGCGTGCCACCGTCGAGGGGTATTTCTCCGGCAAACACAAGTCCCCCTTCCGCGGATCATCCGTGGAATTTGCCGACTACAAGGAATACGTGCCTGGCGACGAGGTGAACCGTATTGACTGGCGGGCTTATGGGCGCACGCGGCGGCTGTTCGTCCGGCAGTTTGAAGCCGAAACAGACATGATGGTTTACCTGCTCGTGGACGTGAGTGCTTCGATGAGTTACGCGGGCGGGAAGCGGCAGTCCAAATATCTCCTCGCAGCGCGAATTGCCGCCGCGTTGGCCTACCTGATGACGCATCAGGGTGACAAGGCTGCGCTGGGATTGTTCGCGGCGAAGGTTAACAGCTTCCTTCCGCCGGGCGGAACGCGGCGGCATCTGCACAACCTCGTCACGGAACTTGAGCGCGTGCAACCTGCCGCCACCACCGGCATTGCGCACGCCCTGCAGGAGTGCAATTCGCTTTTCAAAAAGCGCGGGCGCATTGTCATCCTCTCTGATTTCTGGACAGACACGGATGAATTCCTGGATGCGTTGGGCCAGTTTCTGCATCGCAAGTTTGAGGTCCTCCTGCTGCACGTTGTTGACCCGGACGAACTGGATTTGCCGCCCGTCAACGTCGCCCGGTTTCAGGACATGGAAACGGGCGAACGCGTCGAGGTGGAGCCGGAGGAAATCCGTGCAACCTATCGCGAGACGGTACGGGCGCACATTGACAGGCTTGCCGGTGAAGCCAACAGCCGCCGCGTCAGCCACGCGCTGGTGAACACGCGCAATCCCTACATCGAGGCTATCGAGGCTTACCTTGGTTTTCGAGGAAAGCAGAGGCCGACAAAGAATGAAGGCTGAGGGAATATCAGTCGACGATCCTGCCTCCCCATGACCTTCCTGAATTCAGCTTTGTTCGCCGGGTTGCTGCCGTTGCTGGCACTGCCGCTGGTGATTCATCTGCTGAACAAGGGTTTCCCGAAACAATTCCGTTTTCCGTCGGTTGATCTGATCAAGGAAACCATGGCGCGACGTTCCAAGGTGCATCAGTGGCGGCATTGGATTCTGCTGTTGTTGCGGACGGTTTTTCTCGCGCTGCTGCTGTTGGCGTTTTTGTTACCAGTCATCAAGCGCTTCAATTCCAACCCTGCGGGGCAGGGCGGACGTCATGTGCTCATTGTGCTCGACCACTCGATCAGCATGGAGCATAGGGGCGACGGCCCGACCGCGCGCGAACGCGCCATGCACGAGGCTGCGAAGCTGATTAATTCGCTTGATGCTGACGACGCCGTCAACGTCCTGCTCCTGCGATCCTCGCCTGCCACGTGTTTTGTGGATTTTTCGCGGGATCATTCGGAGGCGAATCGGTTTATCAACCAGCTCAAGCCCGGCTTCACCCGTGCCGACGTGAACCTTGCCAACGCCCTTGCCGCGCGGCTTGTCTCGAAAGAGGTGTCCCGGCCTGAGATCTATTACATTTCGGATTTCCAGCGGAAGAACTGGGCCAATGTCAACTTCACCGCGCTGCCGCCCGCCGCCAGACTTTTCTTCGTGGACACAGGCGCGACGCGTCGCGACAACCGCGCCATTCTTGATGCGCGCATGGCCCAGACGCAGATTCTCGCAGGCGACACGGTGGCGTTGGAGATTTCCGTGGGCAACTTCAGCCGCGAGCCATTCAATGGGAACATCACGGTCACCGTGGACCAGCGCTACACATTCGATCAGGAGATATCCATCGCGCCGTGGTCCGAGGGCAGGGCGACCGTGCGCGTGCCCGCAGGGGGGCCGGGCTTGCATCTTTGCGAGGTGCGTCTTCCCTCCGACGCGCTTGAGCACGACAACCACTTTCGCCTCACGCTGGCCGTGCAGGAAAAGGAGGAGGTGTTGATCGTGTCCGACGGGCCGAACGACACCCGGAGCGGTGCGTTCTTTCTGAGGACCGCGCTCAACCCGTTTGAGAATGACACCGGTTCGCTGCTGCCGCGCCTCATTACATCGGGCGAAATCTCCCCGAGCCGGCTGGCGGGCGTGCGCAAGGTTTTTTTCACCCAGATCAACCGTTTGAGCGTCGAGGCGTGCGAGGCAACCGCCCGGTTTCTCTTCCAGGGCGGCGGCCTTGTTTATTTCCTCGACGGTCCTGCGGACGCGGAGAATCTCGCCGCCTTGGAAAGGGTCATCGGCCCGGAAACGATGCCGTTGCGGCTCGCGGAAATGCACACCGCCAGCAACGTAGTCAGCGGAGCGCAGCAGGTCGTGCGTGGCGATTTCAAGTCGCGGTATCTGAAGTTGTTCTCCGGGGCGGCGCGTCAGAACCTCGCTTTGCTGGAGTTCTACGACTATTACCGGGCCGGCGCCACCGGCGCAGGTAGCGTGCTGCTGGCATACGGCGACGATTCGCCCGCCATGGCCGCGCTGCATCACGGACTAGGCACGGCATTGCTGCTGAATTTTTCCGTCGGCGAATTCTCAAGCAACCTCGCGCGACAGAGAATCTTCCCGGCTTGGATGCAGGAACTGGTCAAGGCCGTGTCCGCGGACGAACCACTGCCCGCCGCCCATGTCATCGGAGAGACATTGCACGCCGAAGTCTGGCGCAGCGAGATGCGCGACCATGAATTCAAGAACCCGGCGGGCGCGTCCGTGACGATCAAGCGCGTGCCGGATGGTGAACGTTACAAGGTCACGTTCACTCCGGACCAGTTGGGATTTTATACGCTGGGCGCGCCGCGGCTGCTCTACGCCTTTGGCATCAACACCAGCGCCGACGAAGCGGATCTGCGCCCCATTGATAAAGACGCATTGCCGAGGGAATTCGCAGCCGGCCGCGAGGCGCATTTCGTGGCAGGCGCGGACGACTTCGACGAACTGGCGCGGGGCCGGCCGTTGTTCCACTGGTTCATATTGGCGGGCGTGGCGGTGCTGTTGTGCGAGAGCGGCTTTCAATTGTTCCTACGGAGGCGGACGGCATGAACGGACGGGAAATCATCATCGATCCCATTCTGCCGCCGGCTTTGGTGTATTTTCTTGGCGCGCTGTTACTGGTGTTGACGGTGTGGGCTTACTGGCGGGTTGGAGTGAATGTCGGGCGCTGGCGGAATGGGTTGCTCACGCTGTTCCGTGCGGCGGGAATTGTCCTCGTGCTCCTGCTGCTGTTGCAACCGTCGCGGCAGGAAAACCTCCCGCCGCCGTCCAGGGAACGCGTCACCCTGGTGGCCGTCGATACGTCGTTGAGCATGAAACAACCCGATGCCGACCGTGCCTTGCGGCTCGACGCTGCCAGGAATCTTTTGCAGGACGCCAACATCGTGGCGAGCGATGGCCGGCCCCAGGACGCGCGCATCCGGTTGTTTGAGTTCAACGACGATGCGCAACCGGTTTCCCAATCCATTCGCGACCTGAAGCCGAACGGCAGGAGCACGCGGTTGCACAAATCGGTGACGACGATGCTCAATTCGCTTACGCCCGGAGAGACCGCCAACGCGCTGATCCTGTTGACCGACGGTCATGACTTTGAGCTGGCGAATCCGGCCAAGACCGGCGCGGCGGCGCGTTCGCGGCAGACACCCGTCTATGGCGTTGCGTTTGGAGCGCAGGGCAAGGTGCGCGATGTGGCCGCGCGCATCGCGAGTTTCCAGCCTTACAGTTATGTGAAACAAAAGTCGCGCGTCGCGGTTTCATTGCGATTGATCGGCTGCGAATTTGAAACGCTTGCCGTGCAACTGCTGCGGCAGGGCAAGGTCGTGCAGAACAAGCGCATCAATGCGGATGAACTGCATGAACTTCCCGTGGAGTTTGAAGTTACCGAGGCGGAGGTTGGCCAGTACGAATATGAGGTGCGTGTGCTGCCACTGGAGGAGGAGACCGACATGGCCAACAACAGCGCCATCACGTATTTGAACGTGATTGATCAGCAAGTGCGCGTGCTTCTGCTGGAGGGCGATCCCTACTGGGACACGACGTTTCTGCAACGCTCGCTCATGCGGAATGACAAGTTCGACGTGGACGCGCTCATCAGTTACAGCGACAAGCGCGTGCGCGCGATTCGCAAAACGGCGGCCACGGGTGAATTGCTCGTGCCGAAAACCGCCGAACAATTCGCCGCCTACGACGTGATCTTTCTTGGGCGCGCTGTGGAAAGGTTGCTGGACGATTCGCAGATTGCGCTGCTGGACCGTTACGTGAAGGACATGAACGGCACGGTGATTTTCTGCCGGGGCCGCGCCTTTGAAAAACCGGCGGGCGAACTTGAACCGGTGTTGTGGAGTGATAACGGGCGCGACCGCGTCCAGCTTGCGGTTGCGGCGGAAGGGCGCGGACTTTCGGCATTCCGCGCGTTGAACGATGATGGCGCCGGCCTGGATGCGCTGCCTGATTTGTTGAGCGGTCGCGACGCCACCAGCGTCAAGCCGCTCACCGCCACGCTGGCGACGGCCTTGGGCCGTGACGACGGCGGGATCGCGCCAGCCATTGTGCATCGGCGGTATGGACGCGGGCAGGTGGTGAGCGTGGGTGTCGAGGGATTGTGGCGGTGGGGGTTGAACTCAAGAGTTTCCGGTGCGAACTCGCCGTTTGACCGCTATTGGGACCAGATGATCCTCTGGCTGCTGGCCGGGCGCGATTTTATCCCCACCGCGCAGTTCTCCTTTCGCCCGAACTCCGCGAACATTTTGCTCGGGGAAAAGGCTTATTTTCGCCTCACGATGAAGCAGCACGATCCCGGAGTGAAATCCGTGCCGCTCACGATTTTTCTCGGCGACAAGGAGATCAGCCGCGTGAACATGACTGGAGGCGACAGCGGGCGCATCACAGGGGAATTTCTGCCGGAGCGCACGGGGCGTTACCGCGCCGTGGCGAAGTTTCCCGACAACACGACACAGGAATCGCGATTTATCGTGTTCACGGAGAACACGGAGGAAACGGAAGTCGCGACGGACGCGCTCTATTTGCGGCGGTTGTGCGAGAGCAGCGGCGGGCGTTTGCTCGAGCCGATGGAACTGCCCAGGCTGATCGCGGAATTGGGCAGTGAAAAGATGGATGTCACGCCCAGAACACGGCTTCGACCGATTTGGAATGGGACTTGGGTTTTTTATCTGGCGGGATTATTGTTCGGCCTCGACTGGTTTTTGAGACGACGCTGGGGACTTTGTTGAAACATGAGCAAACATCGAACAATGAACATCCAAGATCGAACAGCCAATCGCCAGGTCGCGCCCGCGTGGATGCTGGATGCGGGATGCTGAAGATCAATGAGTGACACGCGCCACATCCTGAATCGCCTGGCCGCCGCAGACCGCGCTCACCAGAAGGAAGTGGGCGGACGCTTCCTGCTCCGCAGCGTGAAGTTCCTTTGCGCGTTTGTGCTGGGGGCGTTCGTGCTGGACGTGACGTTGCGGCTCGATCCCGGCTGGCGGCTGGCAATGTTGCTGGTACTGGTTGCCGGCGTGATTGCGCTGGCGTGCGTGGGTTGGTATCTGGCGTACGTCCGAAGGAACCGGCTCGAACATATCGCCCGCTTTCTCGAAGGGCGTTACGAAACACTCGGTTCGCAACTTATCAACCTGCTCCAATTGCAGGAGCAGGTGGACGATCCAGCGCTGGCTCCGCTCACGCGCGAGCTCGCCCGCCAGGCGGTGGAAAACTACGAGGGCGGCCTGCGGGAGGCCCCGATTGAACGGCTGGCGCGCACCGATGCATTGCGCCGGCACTCGTGGCGCGCGGCGTGGGCGCTCTTGATCTTTTGCGGCGTGCTTGCGGCGTTCTTTCGTGTGAGCGTGATCGAGATTGCGCGCTTCATCGATCCGTTTGGAGATCATCCACCGTATTCGTTCACGCGCCTGGAGATCGTTGATCCTGGTCCTGCGGGAACGAATGTGCTTTACGGCAAAGGACTGGTCGTGAAGGTGAAATCCTCCGGTCACCCGCCCAGTGAGGTTTTCATCACGGCTCATCCGCCCGCACAACCGGAACAGGCCGTTACGCTGCCGATGTTTGACCAGGGCCGCGCCGGGTTCAACCAGATCCTCGACAACGTGCGCACCGAACTGGTCGTGTTCGCGCACACCAAAGACCGCCACAGCCTTTCCAGGCAGGTGCGTGTAGGCGTGGTGTTGACGCCGCAACTGGAGAAGGCTTTCGTGCAGGTTACGCCGCCGGCTTACACGGGGTTGAACGCCGCGGAAAAGGCCTACGCATTCAAGGGCGTCCAGGCGTTGCAGGGCAGCGAAGTGCGCTTCCGGCTGCAATCCAACCGCCCTCTGCGCGATGGGCTGGTGGAAATTTCCGCCGCCGACGAGCCTCCGCAGCGCGTCACGCTCACGAAGTCGGCCGAACACGAGGTTTCCGGGAGATTCGTTGCCCGGGAATCGGGCCGCCTGCATTTCAGCATCGTGGATGTGGCGGGCATTCCGTCCCAGGGCGAATGTGAAGGCGCGCTGACCGTGACCTATGATCTGCCGCCGGAGGTGCGCATTGGGGAGCCCGAGCGGGATGCGTTTGTGGCGATGGATTTCAAACTCACCGCGCGCGTCGAGGCCAGTGACGATTACGGCTTGCGGCAGGTGCGGTTTCACCGGGGATTGAACGGCGTTTATTCCGCTCCCAGAATTTCGGCCTATGACACCGTGGTGCGCAGCAGCGCCGAGACGTCGGAATTTCACTTCAGCGAACTGGGCGTCCAGCCGGGCGATGTCATCTCGATGTTTGCCGAGGCGGTGGACACGGCCCCCGAACCGCATCTGTCGCGCAGCCAGATCGTGCGGCTCATGGTCATCAGTGTGGAGGATTACAATGATTTCCTGCGCGCCGAGAGCGACATTGCCGACGCGCAGGCGAAGTACGAATCGCTCCAGGACGACTTGCGGGAATTGATCGAGGAGCAGAAAAAGCTCGCGGCTGAAGCGGAGAAACTGAAGGCGCAACTTGCGAAGGCAGCCGCTGACAAACGCGAACCCATCGCGCGTGATCTGGACGCGCTGCTGGCAAAGCAGAATGAACTGAACCACAAACTCAACCGTCATGCGGAGCGAATGGAGAATTTCGTAAGACAGACGCCCCTCTACGATGTGGAGCGGGAGCTTCAGGAGATGTTGAACCAGGAGGCGCAAGTCATCCGCGACAGCGCGGGCGACAACAATGCAACCGCGGGCGACATCGCCCAGCGCAGTTCGCCGCCGGATGGCCCGCGGCGGTTGACGCCGGAGATGCTGGAGGAGTTCAAACGCGCGGCGGACGAACAGATCGCCCGGCTTGGCGGTTCGCAGGAGGAGACGGAGAAGAGAGTGGTGCAGACGTTGCAAGACATGAGCGCGATGCAGGAGCTGCTCAAGGATTTCAACCAGTTCGAAATGTTGTATCGGGCACAGCAGGAACTGGCGTCCCAGGCGCAGGCTTACGATCGCGCCGGAATGTTGACCCGCGAGGACCAGTTGGCGCTCAAGGAACTGGCCGCGACGGAAAAGCAGGTGGCCGACCTGCTGGCGGAACTCCAGGACAGACTGCGCGACGACGCGGACGCCGCTGAGAAATTGTTTCCCAAGGCGGCAAAGAGCGGGCGTTTTCTGGCGGACAAGATCGAGGAAATGCGAATGACTCCGCTCGCGCGACAGGCCATGGAGCAGATGCTTGCGGGCAACGGCGAAAAATCCTACGCACTGGCCGAGCGGTTGCGAAGCGAGATGGGAAAACTGTTCAGCGACTGCCAGGGCGGGAATTGCCCGTCCGGCGACGAACTCGATGGCTTCTTGAGTTTGCAACGCCAGATGAAACCGGGGAACAGCTTCGCGCAGATGTCCCAGAGCCGGAAGTTCGGCCGCCCGGGAAATGGTCAGCCGTTCGGCAAGGGAGAAGGTTCGTCTGGATCATCCGGTTACGCGGTGATGGATGGCTCAAAGTTGAGCGTGATGGGCAATGAATTCTCGCCAAGCCGCGGTGACGCCAAAGGCAGACAATCCGCACGCACGGGTACAGGTGCAGGCAGGCTCGCCGGTTCTCCGGACGGCGCGCAAACCGACGAGCCGGACGCGATCAAGGGATTGAATCCCGTCAACCGCCAGTCCGGCGCGGTGATCTCCGAAACGGCCCTCGAGGAATACAACGAAATCGTCGAAAATTATTTCAGGACGATCACCACGAGGAAACCATGAACACAACCGAGCGAGTCCAAGCCCGGCCTGAGTTCCGCCCCGCGGATTCCTTCAAGTCATCTGGATCGCGGCTCAAGCTGGATCGTGGCCTCGCGTTGACATGCTTCGTGTTGGTTGCGGCAATGGCGTTGACTGCGCCGGGTCAGGCCGTGAATACCGCTGCAGAGTCTCCGGTTACGATGTTGTCCTCGAACAGTGTGAGTAAGCCCGATTTTTCCACTACATCGGATCTCACCTTGCTTCAATGCGGCAACCTCATCTACGCCGGCAACCAGAGTTCGGTGTGTTTCGCGGACCGATTCCTGTCGGAAGTGGCATCGCAAACCCACCTGCGCGTAAACCGGAAATTCTGTCCCGTGCGTCTGGATTCAGAGGCCTTGTTTGACTACCCGTTCTGCGTGATGTCCGGCAACGAAAAGTTTTCCCTCTCGGAGAAGGAGCGCGGCCAGTTGCGGACCTATCTCACGCAGGGTGGATTTCTGCTTGTCAGTCCCGGTTGTTCCGATTCGACCTGGGACAAATCATTCCGGCAGGAAATCAAACTGGCGTTTCCCAACCATGTCCTCAAACCCATCCCGATGTCGCATCCAATCTTTTCGCTGGTCCACCCGATCACGCGTCTGACAGACAAGAACGGCAGGGAAGTGGCCCTGGAAGGAATGGAGATCAACGGGCGACTTGCGCTGGTCTATTCCCGCGAGGGCTTGAATGACGTGGAGCATGCCAAAGGTTGCTGTTGTTGCGGCGGCAATGAAGTTCGCGACCCCGCACGCGTGAACGTGAACATCTTCATCTACGCCACGATCTATTGATTGACTGAATCTCTCGTGAACCTCTCGTCTTTTCATAATCTTGATCTTCGACAGGATCCTTTTTGGATTTCCCGGTGCGGCTGTTGGGAGGGGATTTGGAACAGGATGAAGGACGCGATTGAAATTCAGTTGATGGGAAGGGGACTATGGACTGCGGCTTTGCTTCTGGCGGCATTGCTTTTCGGCGGCTGCGGGAAAGCGGCCAAACGCGCGGACTTTGAGCTGCCCATCTATTTCACCTGCGATGTGCGCGGGCGGCTCGAACCCTGCGGCTGCTTCACCGGCCAGTTCGGCGGACTCACCCGCTTGAAGACCGTGCTGGATGACATCGCCGAGGAAAACGCGCTGCGGGTGGATGTGGGCGACGCCATCGCGGGACACGAGGATTTCAACCGGATTCAATACGACTATATGCTGCGGGCGTTTGCTTCGATGAAGTTCGACGTGCTGAACATCGGACACCGCGAAGCACGTCTTTCCGCCGCTGAATTGCGCGAGATCAAACTCACGATGCCAGTTCCCATCGTCAGCGCCAATCTTCTCGACAAGTCCACGGGCAAACCGCTTTTTGACGCCTGCCGCCTCATTGAGCGTGGAGGCTATCGCATTGCGGTCATCGGTGTGCTTGACCCGCGTGGACTGGAGCGCGATCTGGGCGAAGGATTGGAAGTTGAAAACATGGAGTCAGCCCTGACTCGTGCCATTGCCGAAGCGCGACCGGGGGCGGACGTCGTTGTGCTGCTCGCGTTTGCCGACGAGGAAACGCTCGCGCGGCTGGCAGACCAGTTTTATGAGGCGCAAGTCATTCTCGGCGGCAGGGTCCGTCAGCCTGCGCAGGAATTGAAACGGCAGAATCGCAGTCTGGTTTACTTCGTCACCAACGAATCCCGTGCGCTGGGCATTCTCCGGTTGAAGCTGGTAGATGGCGGCACGGCGCAACCGGTTTCGAGCGAAATTCTTTTGTTGCACGACAAGATCCCGCAGGCGGCAGCCTTCCGTCAACTCGCGCAACAGTACAGGGACGAAATCCGGCGCACGCCGCTGGCGATGGATGACGTCGCCAACGTGGGTGACGACGCCATTCCTGGCGTGCGGACCGCAGCCGGCTACGTGGGGAGTGAGCGTTGCGTCGAATGCCATCAAAGCGCGGCCGCGGTCTGGGCGAAGTCCGGCCATGCGCACGCGTTCGCCACGCTCGTCGCGCGTCAGGCGGACGCGGATCCGAATTGCATCGGCTGTCACACCACCGGGTTTCGTGCTGCCACAGGTTACCGTCGCGAATTTGCGGGATCGAAGCTGGTGAACGTGGGCTGCGAAAGCTGTCACGGCCCGGGCAGTTTGCACGTGCGCCAGTGGGAGGGCGACGAGTCGGTAAACTTCACGTTCCGTCCGCTCGCCGCGGGAGACTGCAAGCAGTGCCATTACGGCGAATTCAGCCGGCCGTTCGAATGGGACGAATTCTGGCCTGCCATCAAACATGGCAAGGAACCGCGGCCCGTGGCCGGCTCCCCTCCAATCCATCCCTGAGATGAAAACTCCTGTCACCGTGCTGGCTCTTGTTTGCAGTATTGCAATCGCCGCCGCCGCGTTGCCTGCCGGATGGAGCAACGACCTCGCCGGGGCATTGAACGCGGCCGGGACAAACCGGCAACCAGTGCTCGTGTATTTCACCGCGAGCTGGTGTGGTCCGTGCAAGTTGATGGCGCGCACAACACTCGCGGATGAGACCGTGGTTCAGGCGCTCAATCGCGTGCGTCCCGTGCTATTGGACGTTGACGAGAAGCGCACGGAAGCGGGCGCTTACAATGTGCAAAGCGTGCCAACTTTCCTGATGCTGTCGCCCGGCGGCGATGAAGTGGCCCGTGAATCCGGCTATCGTGAGGCGATGGTATTCATTCAATTCATCACCAACGGGGTTGCGCGAACGACTGCACTCCTCGCGCGCCAGCAACAGTTCGAGGACGCAATCGCCCGTGTCGGCCGGATTGCAATCGACGCCGATCCGTTGGCGGCGAAGCAGGCCGCGGATGAGCTGTTTGAACTGTGCGCGCAACCTGAGAAATCCATCCGGCAGTCTGCGGTGAACAGTTTGAAAGCGCTGGCGGCGAAACATCCCGGCGTCGTGCTGGATGGACTGAATCATTCCCGCCTGGCCGTGCGGATTGAAGTTTCCAACGTCTTGCGTGCCCGGTTGGGCGATGGGTTTGACGTCGATCCCTGGAGTGACGCTCCCCTCCGGGAAATGAAAATCGCCGCCGCGAGCAGAATCCCGCTTTCCGCCTGCACTTTCTGCCGCCGTACAGCCCGCAACTCAACCCCATTGAGCGCGTTTGGAAATTGACCCGGCGGACTTGCTTGCACAACCAGTACTTCTCGAAGTTGGAACTGGTGCTCAACGCGGTCGAGGAACAATTCGCTTT
>JACZKP010000048.1 GCA_014860005.1 Verrucomicrobiota bacterium
GTGAACTGGCGGTTGAGTGCCTCCAGCGAACTCAAGTCCAGTTGGCGCGCGAGGAACTGGTCGCGGACCGTGCGGAAGAAGCGTTCGATTTTTCCCTTGGCCGCACCGTCGCGCACGGGCGTGTGATGGAGCAGGCAGCCGACGCGGGCGCAGATCTGGATGATTTCCTTGGAGCTGTAGATGGAGCCGTTGTCCACATTTTGTGCCCTGCCGCGTTATGTGGCCAACGTGAAGGTCCTGCCATGATTGCCGGACGGAGCTTCAAAGGTTGGCCACATAATTTTCAGAGGGCTTTCAACCATTTCAGAAGTTCCGCATCGTCGCGCCAGACTGAACGAGCGGGGCGGGTTGCCGGAGAGTTGGCAACCGGAGGTTGGCAAGCCTCCAACGCCTTCTGTTTCATACGCAGGTTGATCTCCGCGTAGCGGTTGGTCGTTTCCAGACCGACGTGTCCCAGCCAGGCGCGGATCACGTTGACTTCCACCCCAGACTCCAGGAGATGGGACGCCGCGGTATGCCTGAACACATGGGGAGAGATGTGTCGCACGGGCTGACCGGCCTGTGTTTTGCAGAGCTGACGAGTATGCCGACGCACGAGCTTGTAGATGCCATAGCGTGTTAAAGGCAACCCGGATCGCGCGGTAAAGACGGCGCTCTCGGGAGTGCCAATTTTACGAGTTGCCAGCAGTTTTGTCAGCGCTTGGGCCGTGTCTTTCCAGAGCGGACAAGTCCTCCATTTATCACCCTTGCCGTGCAGATGCACGCGGGGGGTCGACTCCAACGCTAGGTTTTTCACGCACAGGTCGGCTACTTCCTGCACGCGTGCGCCGGTGTTGTAGAGGAACAGAAGCAATGTCCGGTCCCGTTCCGCCGCCCAACCGGAGGACGGGAGGGAAGCGAACAGGCTCTGAACTTCATCCTGATCCAGGAAGCGGGTTTCCGCTGGCGGAACCCGCTTTGTGGGAATGGCAGCGATCCGCTCGGCTTCCTTGAGCCCTTCAGGCATTCGGTGAACGATATACTCGAAGAATGTGCGTAAGGCGGCCAGCCGTTGATTACGCGTCCGGATGTGATTATGTCGCTCGGTCTCCAATCCGTTGAGAAAGGCGATGACTCGCTCGCACGTCAAATCCGTGATCGTCAATGCACTGAGCTTGCGTCCGCTTTGCTTGGCCACCGACTGCAAAAACAGGGACATACCATCCCGGTAGCTCCTCACCGAAGTCAGGCGCAGCCCTTTCTGACACTTGAGGTGATTCTCGAAAAAACTGTGCAGCAGTTCTCCCAGAGTTGGCGCATTCATGATGTCACCCCTTTGAGGAGCGGTGAGGCAAAGCGTTCGAACCGTTGGTTGGCTTCCTTGAGCAGATCGGCGGTGATGGTCAGATACACCGCCGTGGAGGATGGCTGCGCATGGCCCATGAACGTTGATAGATGCAGCAGCCGGTCCTTGGGCTCGATTCCCTGGCGATACCAGCGCAGCAGCGTGCCGACGGCAAAGGAGTGACGCAGGCAATGCAACCGGGGCGCAGCTACCCCGGGCGGCACGTTCAGCCCCAGTTTTGGCCACACCTCATGGAAGGTTCTGCTAACGGTGTGTGAACTGACCGAGCGGCTTTTGTCCGGGCCGATGCAGAACAGCGGTTGGTCCGGCGCGAAACGTCCCACGCGAGCCTCTCGTTGTTGCGCGTAGTCTTTAAGCCTTGCCGCCAGTTTGGGCCCGAATGGGACCAAACGGCTCTTGGCAAACTTGGTTTCGTGGATGGTCAGGACACAACTATTCCAGTCGACATCCTGCAAGCGGAGTCTGGCGGCCTCGCCCACTCGCAAACCCAATCCGTAGCACAGCGCGAAGATCATCGAGTAAACCAGGCCACGCTGGTGGGCTTGAGGGTTGTCGGGCAGTTGTGCCGTAACGGCCAGCAAGCGCCGGACCTGGTCCTGCTCAAAGAGGAACGGGGGTCGCACGCCAGTGATCCGCCGAGGTTCGACTTGCAGTGGCGATTGGCTGATGTGCCCCTGCACCACCAGCCAGTTGAACCAGCGTCGAAGAACCCCCAGCAGCTCGTTGTAGCTCCTGGCCACCTTGCGAGGCCGTGAAGTGAGGAACTTTTCGACGATCGGCGCGGCGATGGCGGGTGGAGCCGGGACCTTTTGTTCAACCAAGTAGCGATCGAACAGTCCCAAGGCCCACTCCTCCGTATCGAATCGCTTACCCAAGGCGCGGTGATGGTTCAAAAAATCCCGCATTGCGCCAGCCGCCGCACTTTGCAATGCCTGTCGTTGCCTTTTCATAGCACCTCCTCTCCGGGGCCCAAGGCCACCTCGCGGAGCGCCTCGACGTCGACTTTGGAGTAGATCTTGGTGGAATCGGGCGAGCCATGCCCGACGTAATCCCCGATGGTCTTTAACGAGAAGTGAGCATCAACCAAGCGCTGAACGCAGGTGTGGCGTAAGGTGTGAGAACCAGGGCGAGGCACCTTCACGCCTGCTCGCCGAAGCCAGTGCGCCGCCCGTTGGGAAACCGCCGGGGCCGTCAGCGGCCCTGGGGGTGCGTAGCTTCGAAAGAACACATGACGGTCGGCCGTTTTGGGTCGGCCCTTCTTCAGATAATCCAGGATGGCTTCACCCACAATCGGCGATAAGGGATACGCTGTCGAGTGGCCAGCCTTGCGTTCGGGCACGCGCAGCCTTTCCTGTTCCCAGTCCAAGTCCTCCAGCGTCAATGCCGCAATCTCGCGACTGCGCAAGCCATAGGTTACCAGCAACAGTAAGATGGCGTAATCACGCTTGCCCAGGCCGCTACGCCGGTCCACTCCTTCGAGCATCTGCTGAACCTCACCCCACGAGATCGAACGCGGGATCCCCGCCAGACGATAACACTTGGGGGCTTGCACACTCGGGCTCAAATCACGGGCAATCAACCGTTCCCGATGCAGGTAACTCAGAAACACACGTAGCGAACAACACAAGCCTCTGACTGCGTGTTTACTCCATTCCTGGCCACGAGCCATCACAAACGCACTCAGGATCGCCGGCGAGAGTTCGTTCAGCTTGGCACTGACGTGCTTCAAGTACGATTCGAGGCTTCGCAGGCAATACTGATAATTATGCAGGCTGTTGGGGCTGATTCCCCGCTCGTGCTGAAGATACCCGCAGAAGCCGGGAGCCTCACCAATGAAGGGAAAAGGCGGATGCTCCCGTCTGATGCCGGCAAAATCCGGCACCACCAGACGCAGCATCTGCTGGATCGGGTTGCGAAGGTCCCGTGCCAGACTCTGCCGCGCTTCTTCATTGCGGCAGTTGACCCCGCGGTCATGCATGAACTGTTCAACGAAGGTCTTCACGTGATGGGGGAGATCAGCCCAGGCCTTGGCCCCACGGTCTTGCGCGAAGCTGGCAAACTGCATCAGCGTTGGTACCCGACGGAATACGTTGCGCGCCGCGTAACCGTGCTCATGCAGCCAGGTGACGTAGCGTTGGATGGGTTCGCCGAGCCAGGAGGCTCGGATACGATCACAGGTCTCTGGTTTGAGGAAATAATGTTCAATCATAACAATGGCCTTTCTCAAACTAGGGAGCCGCAATCGGTGCCAACCAAAGCAAGGGAATTATGTGCCTTCAGAAACCGAGCGATCCTTGCGCTTCACCAGTTTGGAGGGCTGCAGCCACATAACGCGGCAGGGCACAAAATGTGGA
>JACZKP010000049.1 GCA_014860005.1 Verrucomicrobiota bacterium
CCCGCCAACACCCGCGACCTACGGCACGAACCTCCTGCTCAGTATTACCAACGCCTGGAAATATCACGCCCTGGGCGTGAACCTTGGCAACACGTGGCGCGGTTCGGGCTACAACGACAGCGCCTGGCCGTCCGGGCAGGCGTTGTTCTACAACACCACCTCCGTCCTGCCCGCGCCGAAGAACACCGAACTGCCGCTCATTGATTCCGGCGGCACGCGCATCATCACCTGGTATTTCCGCACGCCGTTCACCTGGGCCGGCTCATCGGGCAACGCGGAGTTGGTGTTTAACTCAATCGTTGACGATGGCGCGGTTTATTATTTGAACGGCGTCGAGATTCATCGGCAAAACATGCCGGCGGGCACGATCCAGTATTCGACCCTGGCCAGTGCGGGTGTGGCGACCCCGGCTTACAGCGGGCCATTCGCGGTGACCGTGACCAACCTGCTTACCGGCGCCAACCTCCTGGCCGTGGAAGTGCATCAGTTCACCACCAACCCCATCGCGGCGGACATGGCGTTCGGCGTGGAGGTGTTCACGTTGGGACAATTGAATCCCGGACTGCCGGTTCGCCGGGCGCCGGACTCGTGGGTGGAGTTGTTCAATCGGAGCACAAATGCCGTGGACCTCACCGGCTGGCGATTGGACGAGGGCATTGATTTTCGTTTTGCATCGGGGACAACGATTCCTGCGGGCGGTTATCTGGTCGTCGCCAAGGACGTGGGCTACATGCAGTCCAATTATCCCGGCGTCAACGTCGTCGGCCCGTTCAACAACCAGCTCTCCCGCAGCAGTGATTACCTTGTGTTGAAGGATGCCGCCAACAACCCGGCAGATGAAGTGCGTTATTTCGATGGCGGACGCTGGGCGGCCATGGCGGATGGCGGCGGCAGCAGTCTGGAATTGCGCGATCCTTGGGCCGACAACGCGCGCGCCGAGGTCTGGGCTGCAAGCGATGAATCGGGCCGCTCCGGCTGGAGCAATTACACCTATCGCGCCGTCGCGCAGAACGTGCTCGGCCCAACAATTTGGCGGGAGTTCGTGCTCGGCCTGCTCGATGCCGGCGAATGTTTGATTGATGATCTGAGCGTCATCGAGTCCCCGGACACCGCGCCGGTGGAGATGCTGCAAAACGGTTCCTTTGAAACGGGGCTGACGGCCTGGCGCAAACTCGGGACACACGGGGACAGTCGCATCATCGTGGATCCGGATGATCCGGGAAATCAAGTTCTGCATCTCGTGGCCACCGGGCCCACCGGCCACATGCACAATCATCTGGAAACCACCCTCGCCGACGGTCGCGCGGTGGTGGATGGACGGGTTTACGAGATTTCCTTCCGCGCCAAATGGCTGGCCGGCAACAACCGCCTCAACACCCGGCTCTACTTCAATCGCGTCGCGCGCACCACCGCCCTGCATAAACCGCCCCTGCGCGGCACCCCCGGCGCCGTGAACTCGACCGTCATCGGCAACCTCGGACCCACGTTCGATGGCTTCCAGCACAGCCCGGTGGTGCCGCAGCCGAATCAACCGATCGCGGTGAGCGTGAACGCGAGCGACCCGCAAAGCGTGAATACCGTCACGTTGCACTGGTCTGCCAACGGCGGGGCCTGGCAAAGCGCCCCGATGACGCCGAGCGCCGCTGCCGCGCCGCCGGGCTACGTGAATTATTCCGCCACAGTCGCCGGTCAGTCAGCCGGTACGCTGGTTCAGTTTTATGTTCAAGCCACCGATGGCTTGGGCACGGGCGCCACCTTTCCCGCCCGCGGCACCAACTCGCGCGCCTTTTTCAAGGTGGACGAAGGCAAGCCGCTCATGACCCAGTTGCATCGCTTCAACCTGTTGATGTCCACCGCCGACGCGAATCTGCTTCACGCGCCCACCAACGTCATGAGCAACGACCGGCTCGGGGTGACGGTCGTGTATAACGAGCGCGAAGTGTTCTATGACGTGGGCGTGCATCTCCAGGGCAGCCAACGGGGGCGCAACGCCTCCTCGCGCGTGGGCTTCACGATCCGGTTCAACGAGGATCAGCTTTTCCGCGGCGTGCAGAAGGGCATCAACCTCGACCGCTCCGGCGGCTACTCCGGCAATGGCGGCCGGCACGATGAAATTCTGCTCTGGCACGCCGTCAACCACGCCGGAGGTGGAGTCCTGGGTTTGGAATGTGACCTGGTACAGGTTTTCGCCCCGCGTAGCGTGGAGGACAGCACGGCCTTGATGCGCCTGGCTGCCTTCGACAATGATTATTTCGACGGCCAGTTCCCGGACGGTGGTGACGGCCAGCGTTACATGCTGGAATTGATTTATTATCCGACCACGACGCTGACCGGCGATCCGCAATCGCCCAAACTACCGCAGCCGGATGACGTGTTGAACGTGGAGATTCAGAACCGGGGCAGCGACAAGGAGATTTACCGCTGGAACTTTGAACAGGAGAACCACGCAGACCTGGACGATTACAGCCAGCTCGTGACGCTTAACCAGACGTTCAGCCTCACCGGCGCGGCGCTCGACGCGCAAACCCGGCAAATCATGGACGTGGATCAATGGCTGCGCACCCTCGCCTTCAAGGCGTTCACCGGCGACGGCGATACCTACACGGCCGGGCTGAATCACAATTGGAAAATCTATTTCCGTCCCGGCGACGGCAAAGCGCTGGGCTTGCTCTGGGACATGGACTTCGCCTATGTGCAACCCATCAATAGCGGTTTTCCCGGCGGCGGTTCGCCGAACACTTACCGCATCATCACGCTTCCAGACAACCTCCGGCGCTATTACAATCATCTGCTTGATATCTCGACCACGACGGTCAACGCCAATCATCTCAGTCCGTGGGCGGCGCACTACGCCGGTTTGCTTGGCCAGAACTGGGGCGGCGCGGTGAATTACCTTGCTCAGCGCGCGAACTACATCCGCAGCACGCTACCGCTCACCACGCCCTTCGCTATCACGAGCAACGGCGGAAACAATTTCGCCACCACCAACGACCATGTTCAATTGGCCGGCACCGCGCCGCTCACGGTGAAGGAAATTGCAGTCAACGGCATGAGCCAGGCCATTACCTGGACCAGCCTGACGAATTGGAACGTGACGGTGTCCTTGCCGGCGTTCGTCAACGTGCTCGCGTTCCAAGGTGTGGACAATTACGGCACCCCTGTCCCCAACGCCACCGATTCCATCACGGTCACCAACATTGGCACGCTACCGCCGGGGCCGGTGGTCATCAACGAATGGATGGCGGCCAACGCTGGTCCGGGCGGATTTGCTGATCCGCTCGACGGACTGTTCCAGGATTGGTTCGAACTGTACAACCCGAATGACGTGTCCGTGAACCTTTCCGGTTTCTACCTTACCGACAATCTGTCGCAGCCAACCAAATGGCAGATCCCCGCCAACACCATCATCGCGTCGCGCGGTTTTCTGCTGGTTTGGGCGGATAACGACGTGCATCAAAACGGACAGGGCAGCCACGGTGATCTTCATGCCAGCTTTGCCTTGAGCCTCAGCGGGGAAGCCCTGGGACTGTTTGCGCCGGACGGTACGCCGCAGCATCAGGTTGTGTTCGGCCAGCAATTCCAGAACGTCAGCCAGGGGCTTTTCCCCGACGGAAACACCAACGCAATTTACTTTATGACCAACTGGTCGCCGCGCGCGAGCAATCGCCTCGGCGCTCCGCCCGCCCCGCAGCTTTCCGGGATTACGCTGGAGACGAATGGAGCGGTGCAGTTTCAGTCCCAAGTGATTCCCAACCGCACCTATCGCGTCGAGTACAAGGATGACCTGAACGCTCCATCGTGGCTGCCGCTGGGTGGCACTCGCACGGCGACCGGTTCACAACTGACAGTGAGCGATCCTATCGCTGACCAACCCCAGCGGTTTTATCGGATGATCCTGTTGCCGTAGAACGAACGGCTCACTTGCCGGATTTACCGGCCGTCACTTCGCGGCAAAGTTCCGCCAGCGCCGCGTGAATGATCCGCCCGGCATCGGGACCGCAGGAGTTGACTTCACCATAGACGCCGTTGGAATCGTAGAGGAACGGAGGATCAACATCCCAATGGCTTTTGGGAATGAGATAACCCAGTTCATCGTTGGCCAGGCCAAACACGAATTTCACGCGGCCCGGCATCAACTCGCGCAACGGCGGCACTTCCACCGGCTCGATGTCGAAATCCCCGCCCGGCGGACGCTCGATACCCCCGTTGATGATCTCGGGATAAATCTCGCCCGGCACGCAGGCGATGCTCGCCTCGCCGATGCTCAGCAGCGCCACTTCCGTGCGCATCTTTTTCCACCGCACGTGCCCGCGGTCAATCACGCCCAGGTACGCCGCCGCCAGGAACAGCTTGTTATCAATCGGCATTTCAATCGTCCGGGCGCGGATGCCAATCGGCGCAAAGTCATAGCGCGCCATATTCGCCTCGTGAAGTGCGGGCAGGATGCGCGCGGCAAGTTGGTGGCCGACCGCGCGCGATTTTTCGTGTGAAGGAGTCTTGTACTCATGCTGCAAGTAGGGATCGCGCACCGTCACGCTCGGATGCGTGGTTATCAACCCGCCCAACGCGCCGTTGACGTAAAGGTGGATGCCGCCCAGGCCGGCGGCCAGTTCCCGGCCTTGGTGATGCACGCCGTGTTCCAACGCTTCGCGCAGGAAGCCGCAGAAATCCGCCGTGATCTCTGTGTTCTTGCTCCACGGCGTTTCCGGGTGATTGGCCCAGCCCACCACTGTACCGATGGTGCTTTCGTTGGTGATGCTGGTGAAGTGCATTACGCGAACGTCCGGATCAAAGACAATCGGCTTGCGGGTGTCCGCGACCAGTCCGTCTGTGGGCATGGACAGTTCGTGAAGCGCGACGCGTGCGGGTTGCCGCGCGGCCACCGCGTCGCCCAACGCTTTCGCGGCGGCGGCAATGACCTGCTCGCGATAACGCGGGTCCACCCCCGATTGCAGAGGTTTAGGTCCCCATAATCCCATCAGGTCAGGCGTGGAATGATTGTGCGTTGATGACACCACCACGTAATCCAGTTCCCAGTCCTCCGCGCAGGTACGGCGCACTGCCACCACGTCATCATGAAAAAAGCCAATGGCGTCCAAGGCCACCATCCCCAAGCGCGTATGGCCATCATCCACCACGCACGCGATGGCCCATATATCGTCGTGAATGCCGGTGGCCGCCCGATTCTGGCCAAAGCCTGCCACCCAGACGGGACGCTTGGGGTCGGAAAGGTCCGGATTGATTTTGATGCGGCCAAAACCGACCTGCAAAGGGCGCGGTTCGGCCTGAGCGGTTGCGGCGTCAATGCTGAGATCAAGCGTGTAACCCGGCACCCGGTCGCGAAAGGCGTAAATCCCGCGCGCGACCACCGCCACGATCAGCAACAGCAGCAGAACTGCCCCCCAACGAAGAAGCCGTCCCAGAAGTTTTTTCATTACATTTATGATCCTGCCCGCAAGGTTGGCGGGGACGTGGGATTCTGGCCGGCGCCGGCTTCTGTGTCAAAGCCTCGTCACGGCACAGCGCAACCGGGACGTTCCGGCGGCCTTGAATCCACGACGCCTGCGATAGGAGAATGGGAAAGCGTCAGGGTAATGCCTCAGTCTTGCCCGGCGAAAACGTTTGTAGCGCAGGATTCCATCCTGCTGTATCGCGGATTTTCAATCTGCGGGCGTTCGCAAGCGCCCGCGTTTCCGAGCGTTTGGCCGATCTGCCGAATGGAATTCGGCGATACAGCAGATTTCCAATCAGTTGTGTTCGGCAGACGAGGTGCTTGGCGGGGAGTCGGAGCATTCGATTCCTTGGTGCGTGCGTCCCGAGCGGCCTTGTGACGTTTTGTAACAATTGTCACACAATTGTAACTTGTACAAATTTCG
>JACZKP010000050.1 GCA_014860005.1 Verrucomicrobiota bacterium
TGGACAGATGTTGTAGTCCGGCGTCGTTTACCTGGGTGTGGTCGAGGCGC
Source organism: Verrucomicrobiota bacterium (assembly GCA_014860005.1). The sequence continues at coordinate 51 of JACZKP010000050.1, forward strand.
AGAGCGTCGAGTTGAGCTAGCGCCGCGAGATTTGCCAGACCTGCTTCGGAAATCTGGGTATGGTCGAGGTAAAGTGATTCAAGCTGACTTAGGTGCTGTAGGGCTTGCAGCCCCGCATCGGTTACGAGGGTGCCGGAGAGATTCAATCTGGCAAGAACCGGCAGATTGCTGAGGTGTTCCAGGCCCGGGTCCGCGACCTGCGTTCCCGATAGATCTAATTCCTCCAAATGCGCCAGTTGCGCGAGGTGTGACAGACCCTCATTCGATATCGTCGTGTTGGCGAGGTTGAGGTACCTGATGTGGGACAACACCGACAGGCCCGCCCCGGTGATTTGACAGCCTTTCAGTTCCAAAGCTCGCAGGCGCGGCAACGCCGCCAGTTCGGCCACACCGCGGTCGGTAACCCGCACATTGCTCAAGATGAGGTGCGCAAGGTTTCGTGCCTCGATCAGGCTGTTCAGCCCCGCATCGCTTACCTCGGTGCCACTTAGATCCAATGACATACAAGCACTCAAGCCCCACAGCTGGCTCAAGTTGGCGTCGGTAATAGGATCAGGATTCATGGCTCGAACGGGTTTGTATTGAGCCGCGTAACGCGGTCCTCTTTCGCTCCGGCGCTCCAACTCCTCCGAGAGCCATTGTAGTGCGGCAAGACTGTCTCCTGTGGCCACTCTCTTGTCAAAGTTCGCAGCAAAGTCAGCCAGTTCGTGCCGGGTATCTACATCCCAAGGCCACAAGTTCCCCATAGCGGTTATTGCCCACCCGATCGCCTCGTCCCAACGTTCCGGAGTGATCTTGTCCGGTCGCTGGGATTTGAGAGAGTCGATCTTCTTCTCGACGCTCTCCATGGCATTGCTCCACACCCTCCACTCATAGGTTCTCCAGCCGAACCAGCCTGCCGGAACAGCCAGCAAACATAGAGCCAGCAGGCAGCCGAGTTGGATCTTCCTGCGCTTCGTCAGGCCTCTCATACAACGATCAGCTCAGGCACAGCCGCCGGTAACGGGCGTGGCCTGTAATGATGATGTTCGAGTTTTCATAAACGGTTCGACTGCGACGCGTGGCGGCTGTTGCCTCCAACGTCTGGTGTGCGCCTGACTTGGGCGTGAACTGATGGGGTGCAAGTCCCGTAGGTGTGAACGCGGTGGTCGGGCCTCATAACGTGCGGCACGATGACCCAAACATTAGACCGAGGCAACTGCGGAGTCGTGAGGCTCCGAAAACTAAAACGTGTCAGTCTCAATCAATACACCCGCATTGCGACGCCGGGCTACGAGGACATTCTGGGGGTGGCGCTGGCGACGAATGCCGTTTACGTCAACGGCGGTTTGGCAAACAGTGAGGACTGACACGTTCTCGCGCTCTCGATCACCCGGCTGCAAACTGCTGGGCATCGGGCTGGCGGTTTTCCCGGCTTTACGAAATCCAGCCGCGACTTACACTCGCAGGCCATGAAGCAATCCAAAGTTTCTTCCTCGCCAAACAAGCAATCAAAAGCTCAGAGTTTGCAGGTAAGCTCGATCAACCGCCGCTCCTTTCTGCAAACCATTGGCGCGGGTGCGGCAGCGCTTGGCATCCCACACAGCACGCGCGCTGGCGGTCAAGCCGCGGAGAATCCTATTGCTGGCTTCGAGGCCGCACCCACCACTACGGAGGCGCACGAGGGCTGGAAACCGTTTTCTGATCGGAAACTCCGCGTGGGCATCGTGGGTTATGGCGTCTGCAAGTTCGGGGCGGTGTTCGGTTTCCAAAACCATCCGAACGTCGAGGTCGTGGCGGTGAGCGATCTCATACCTGAACGCTGCGCGGGATTGGCGAAAGCGGTTCGCTGCGAAAAGACATATCCCTCGCTCGAAGAACTGGTGAAGGACGACAGGATTGAAGCGGTGTTCGTCGCAACCGACGCCCCCAGTCACGCCAGGCATTGCATCGAAGTTCTCAAACACGGCAAGCACGTGGGCACGGCGGTGCCGGCGGTGTTCGGATCGCTGGAAGAGGCGGACCAGTTGTTCGAGGCCGTCAAAAAGAGCGGACGTAAGTTCATGATGTTCGAGACTTCGTGCTTTCATGAAGATCTCCACGCGATGCGACAGCTTTACCGCGCCGGTAACCTCGGGCGGATTGTTTATGCCGAGGGCGAATATTTCCATTACATGGAACAGCCGATTGATTCCTACAAAGGCTGGCGCATCGGCCTGCCGCCGCAATGGTATCCCACGCACTCGAACGCCTATTACGTGGGCGTGACCGGCGGCAGTTTCACGGAAGTTTCCTGCATGGGCATCCCGAGCCGGATTCCGCATCTTCAACCGGCAAACAATCCTTACCAGAATCCGTTCGGCACGGAGATCGCCCTGTTCCGCACGAGCGAAGGCGGCATGGCGCGCATGGGCGTGAGTTGGGACACGCCCACCAACGAGGGTGAGATGGGACGCATCCGGGGCGAGAAGGGTTCGGTGTATTTCAACGCGTTCAGGGGTTTGGAACAACCGAAGGTGAACCTCAAACGTCCTCCACTTCCGCCAGGCGTCTCGGCCGGTGGTCACGGTGGATCGCACGGTCATCTCATGAATGAATTCGTCACGGCCATTCTCCAGGACCGCAAGCCGCTCGTGGACATTGAAATGGCGTTGAACATGACCGTGTCCGGCATTGTGGCCCATCAGTCAGCATTGAAGGAGGGTGAACTGCTGAAGATTCCGCAATACAAGCTTTGAAGATTCAATTGGTCCATTCGGCGGCAGTTGTCGGTTACCTGCTCTGCGCAGGTTTTCCAGCTTCGAACGCAGCTACCGCCGCCGAGCGCGAACTGATTCGTGATCCGCATTTCCGGAACGGTTTCCTGCTGCTCGAGCCGAAGCCGGGCAAGCGCGTTGTGTATGGGGAAGCCACCGACGCTTCAGCGTCCGCCAAGCCGGTGTGGGACCTCTGCCAATGGTCCAGCCGGTTTCCGTTGGAGGCTGGGCGCGCGAAACGTTCGCCCGGCGGAAGCCTGTTTTTCACCAATGCTGCCAAGCGCGTCTGCTTGGGCACGCCCGGCGGCGCGGGAGCGGACCTTTCGCTCGGCGTGAATGCCAGTGTGGAATATGCCGGTCGCGCGCGTAAGTCGCCCAGTGAGCCGTGGGTTCACTTGCTGGTGCAACAGGAACTCGAGCAGCCACCATCGCTGGCGGATTTGGCGTCCTGCCGTTTCCAAGTGGAAGCACGACTGGCACACTCGAAACTGTTTCGGACGGACGATTACACGCCCGCCCGCCACGCGGCGCAGTTCCTGATTTTCCTGACGGTGGCCAACCGCAATCCACAGTCGCCCGGTTATGGACAGTACTTCTGGTTCGGCATTCCCCTTTACGATGACCGCGAGCGGATTGTTCCGGCGTATCAGGCGAAGGATTTCGGCGACACGAAGATGTTTATTTATATGCCGGCCTCGGACGTGTTCACAAAGCAGAGCACGCACGATGGCCAATGGGTGAGGTTCGCGAAAGAGTTGTTGCCCCTCATGCGCGAGGGCCTGGCCGCAGGCTGGCAGCGCGGCTTCATGGCCGGCTCACGCGATATGGCCGATTACCGGGTGACGGGCATTGTGATCGGCTGGGAAATGCCGGGTATTTTCGACGTGGAACTGCAACTGCGCAATTTGAGTTTGCGCACTACCGCCATGAAGTCAGCAGGCCAACCGGAGTGACTGGTTGGTAAGGCGGCATTCAACCGACTCGCGCGAGGTGCCTTCCAGCGTCAAGAATTCCTTGCCGACTTCAGCAAAGGCCCAGATTCCAACAATCAGGCTATGGCTCGACACCGAGGAGCACCAGCGGAACGGCCGGAACCCCGCGTCCATTTCGAATGTTGTTGTAGAGTTCACCTTCGTAATAGCCTGGTCCAGACGACATCTTCGCTTGAAGCGACTTCATGGCGAGAATCTCAATGCCGACATCAATTTGATCACGTACGTAGAATGCAAGATGTTTCACGAACAAATCGTATGCGACAAACGCGTACTTGCCAAACTGCACCTCAATCGCGACCCGCTCCTTCACAAAATCCGTTTGGTTGTAGCTGAATATTGGCGTTTCTCCAGCAGCCTCAATCTCGGCCTTCTGTTCCTGGGCTGACTTGGAAAGCGTTTGGCGGATCAACTTTTCGCTGTGGGTGACCCAATAACTCACGCGGCTCTCGCTCCAACCGCGTGCGGTCAGGAGACGCGTGAACGCCTTATTCATTTCAATGGGGGCGTAGAGAATCTCGCCCATCATCGTTTTCTCCTTGCTGACTTTCGTGCGGCAGGTGTTTGCGTCTACTGATTGAATCACTTCCTGGACTTGGGCCCAAAGCGTCTTGTTATGAACGAGCAGATATTCCAAGCCGTTCAAGTGCGAGTAGGTTTGGACGATTTTCATTTTCGCGCGCGGTACTTCGACCCCTTCTCCAACAGCACGGCCTGTTTATGGCCGTTTTCCGACTCAAGCCACGGAGCGGTGAGCAGCGCCCGGCCCGCATCCTTGGGATCGAACACAGGGCGGTCCATCGGCCGAACAGGCAAGGTTCCGTCAGCAGCTTGTTGAATACGTTGGCGGGCGATCTGGACGTAACGTTCGACCAATTCCGCTCCGACCCCGCGCCGATTGTGCCTGAGTGCTGCGATTATCGATGTGCCGGTTCCGAGAAAGGGGTCGAGGACCCAATCGCCTGGGCGTGACAGCGCGAGCACCAACCGCTCAATCAATTCCACAGGGTACTGGCAGGGATGCCTAGTTTTCTCGACATGATTGCTCTTCACGTTTGGAATCACCCATACATCGCCCGGGCTTTTACCCAACGGATTGCAGGAATATTGGCCCGCCTTCGGCCCCTTGAAATACTTCTTGCCAGGATACTTTTGCGGAATCCGGATGGGGTCGAGGTTGAATACGTAATCGTCACCTTTGGTGAACCAAAGAATGACTTCGTAACGGCCCGAAAGACGCCGGCTGCAATGGAGGCCATGTTCGAAATGCCACACAATCCGATTGCGCATTCGCAAACCAAACTCGGCAAAAACCGGATAAAGGAGTGAGTCGAGAGGAATGATGGCTCCCGCCTCGACGTAGTTGCCGACTTGCCAACAGATGCTCCCGTTGGGTTTGAGCACGCGAACGCAATCGCGAATCACTTGCCGCTGCTGGGCTGTGTATTCTGCGAGGTGAAGCTTGTTTTCATACTCCTTCCCCAAATTATAAGGAGGTGATGTGACAACCAACTGGACGGTTTCGGGCGGAATTTGGCTCAACATTTCGCGGCAGTCGCCTGGAAAAATGACGGCGTGCTCGTTCGGGCCAAACCTGGACGCAATGGTAATTCGCTCAAACATTTCTATGGGGTGCAGTCTAGTGCCATTCGGTCGGTTCGGGCAAGACCGCAAGAATCACAGCCACGCATAGCTCTGACCGAATCAGATTGAGGCCGCGACGCTGGCTGGCCCCTAGCAGCCTGTCGGACTTACCGCGAAGAGATTTCTGAAAATAGTTTGAACAAAAAGGGGGCGGTACGGATCCAAAGGCCATGTCTGCACGTTTTGTAAATGTGGATCGCCAGACGCCGATGTTTCTGCCCTGCGATCTG
>JACZKP010000004.1 GCA_014860005.1 Verrucomicrobiota bacterium
AATGCCCGAAAAGCGCCCGAGGGTCCAGTGACAATTGTGTGACAAAACGTTGACGAATCGCTGACGCTCCCTCAACACACGCGCGTCCACCGCTCAACACTCCCCTCAGTCCTGCCACAGCATCACAATGAGAATTGCTGACGGTACATGAGACTTTCTGTGGAAAGTCTTGATAATCAACGATTCGAGATGGTGCGCGAGGCGGGGGTCGAACCCACAACCTTCGGCTCCGGAGGCCGACGCTCTATCCAATTGAGCTACTCGCGCACTGCAAACGGGAGAATACGCAGCGCGATGCCTTTGCTCAAATGGAATCTTGGCCGTTTTATCAGTCGCAAGACCGCCCACCTGCACAACCGGGCGCGCGGGCTGGCGCTGTGCCTTCAAAAAGCAAATCAGGGTGTGATTGCCGCCGACGAAGTCAATTGTCCGCAAGCTCGTGGCCGGGAATGGAGCAAGTGGGAAGTTCACCCACGATATTGATTTCGTAACTTCCGCCTTTCGGACATTGCAGGCCATGAAAGCCGACGCGCAAATACTTGTCCAAATCTGCCGGCGCCGGCATGGCATCGTCTGCCCGGTTATACTCCAAAGCCCACTGTTGTTTGGCGGAATCCACTTGGCGAAGCTGATTGACGCAGGCATTCCGCTGTGCCGTGTCGCGTGCTTTAACAAAATTCGGAATGGCGATGGCAGCCATCATGGGAATCAGAAACAGTGAGATGGCGATGCCAATGTAGCCGGTGACCAAACCGGCAATCGCCAGGCCGTCGCCCGTGAGCATGCCGCCGGAACGCCGGATGCGCGAATATGCGAGGTGGCCGCAGATCACCGCGGGCACCGCGGAGAAGATTGAAAAACAAACCAGGCTGAGCACGCCCAGCACGAGGCTCCAGATGGCCAACGCGGAATTCTTCGGGTTGGCGCTCGCGGCAGGTGTCGTTTCATTCATGATGACGCTCCGGTTCAGGCTTTCCGCTTTGTAGTCCTGCCGATAGCGGTTGCCAAGCCTTTACTTTTCGGGGCATCGGAATCCCGCGGTGTTTGCCTGCCCGCTCAAAGCAGTTGCGTTCGCGTGCAGCTTCGATCACCCCGCGCCGTCCACAATCTGGCAGACTTGCGGCGTGATTTTGATCCCCGTTTTGACGACGTACTCGCGGGCAATGTGTTCCATGAAACTCTCGGCCTGATGATAAGCAACGAGATTGATGGTCGCACCGCCGAATCCGCCGCCCGTCAGTCGCGCGCCAATGCATCCGGGATGCAAACGCGCCACTTCGACCAGCACGTCAAGTTCCGGGCAACTATTTTTGAGCGAGTTCCGTGAGCTTTCGTGGCTCTGGAACAGGTACTGGCCGAACTGCCGGTAATCATCCGCCCGCAGCGCCCGCTCCGCCGCAACCACGCGCGCGATTTCGCTGACGATGTGATGCGCGCACTCGAATTCGCGTGGGGCCAGTTGCGCCTGGTTGGCCTGCAAATGTTTCATTTCCACGGCGCGCAAGGATTTGGCGCCCAGTTTTTTTGCGGCGGCTTCACAGTGATCGCGCAACGCGTTGTATTCGCCGCCGACCAGCGAGTGCTTCACCCCGGTGTTGCAGACGATGACGGCCTGGCCGACCAGTGGCGTGTGTTCAACACTCAAAAAATGGCAGTCAAGGTTGATGATGTTCCAGGCCTTGCCGAACAAGGATGAAATCTGGTCGAGCAAACCGCAGCGCACGCCGACGAATTCATATTCCGCCGCGTGGCACAGTTTCGCCAGCGGCATCCGTTCGCCGGGCGGCAACGGCGGCAGTTCGCCGCGTTCGTTGCGTTTGGGCGGCACCGTGGCGCCGGTTGCGGTGAGACTGAAGGGATACAGCTTGCGCACCGCGAGCGCGGTGGCGATTTCCAAGGCGGCGGAACTGCTCATCCCCGCGCCCACGGGAATGGTGCCGTGAATGGCGGCGTTGAATCCGCTGAAATGCACGCCGCGTTTGCGCAATTGCGCCAATACGCCTTTCACATAGTCGGCCCAACGCGCGGCGGGATTGGATTTGAATTCCGTGACCCAGAATTTCTCAGGTTCGGGAAACGCGGAGGATACCAGTTCGATTTTACCGTCCGTGCGCGGCGCGCAAGCGATGAAGATGTATTTGTCCACCGCCACGGACATCACGAGGCCGTCGTTGTAATCCGTGTGGTTGCCCAGGACTTCCAGCCGGCCAGGCGCTTTCACGATGTGCGGCGGCGTGTAGCCGAAATGCTGTTTGAACAGAGTCTGGACGGCGACGCCGGCGGGTGTGGAGAGAGGCATGAGAGTTGGGGTTCAGGCTTAATGCGTGATGCGTGACCGCGTGGCGCTTCAAGTGTCCCGCATCACGCATCACTCCTCACGTTTCAAGTCAACCGGTCAAATTGTTTGGCGAGTTTGAAATCCTTATCCGTCAACCCGCCCTCCGAGTGGGTCGTGAGGGTGAGCACCACTTTGTTCCAGCGAATGTCAATGTCTGGATGGTGACAGGCCTTCTCCGCGAGTTTCGCGATGGCGTTGACGAATTTGATCGCGGCCGGGAAGTCCTTGAATTGAAACGTGCGCGTAATGGTCGAGCCGGCTTTCTTCCAATCGGGCACGGTCGCCAGCGCGTTCTTGATTGCGGAAGCATTTAACTTTGCCATGCCGGAGGGATGCCAGAAACGGCGCGGCACGTCACGCCTCAAACTGCGGATTATCGCCGGCGGTTCAATTCAACTTCGGCGGCTTGGCGGCGGCCTCGGCGTTCCGGGCTTCGCGCAGAATCGCTGCGTTGGTAAACCAGGCCCACAACCAGGCGATGCCGAACAAACCCATCCCCACGAGCGCCCACCGCAACCGCACCCAGAGTTGCAGCAACGTATCCAAAGGATCGGCTTCCGGACCGTAAAGCACAGACCAATTGAGCAGACACCAGATTACGAAGACCAGGCCGAACCCCAGCGTCATTGCGAATCCGGCCAGCGTCAGCACCGCCTGCGCATAGCCCACCGGATGCCCGGCCATGAGCGAGCCGAAGCCCGGCAATGCCACGTTCGTGGCCACACATCCAAGCGCGGCCTGCCGGTTCAGTTCTCCACGCGGGCCGAGTGCCAGGGTGAGTTTCATGCACACACCCTGTCACGGCCACCCCGACCACGTAGCCGACGAGGTATGGAGGCGGAATGTTTCCGTTGGATTTTCGAGCCAATCCGCCTCCTCACGTCGTGGGCTACTTTCTCGCACAGGCTCTTCACGGCGCGAGCCAGGCGAACACCGGCAGATTGCGCACCACGGTGAAGGCCAGGGCCACGGCGAGGAACGTCCAAACCCACGACGTCCGCAGTGCCAGCCGGAACGGCTGCCGACGGATGGTTGCCCACGCGAACCGCGCCGCCACGCATACGCCGGCGGACAGACCGATGACAAACAGGGCGTTGAGCCGGAGCGCCTCGACGAGGTTGCCGTTCAATAATTGATGCAGCGCCCGCAGCGAACCGCAACCAGTGCAGGTCAGCCCCGTGGTCAGGTAAAAATGGCAGACCGGATAGAAGCCGTACTGGCTTGGATTGAAGAAAAGCAGAATCGCGCCGCCCGCCGCAATGGCGAGCGCCACCAGCGCCGCCGCCCGCCAGCTCCAGCGGCGCGGCGCCGTCAACCGCGGGGGAACGCCGCCTTCGTTGAACTCAGCTTCGCGCGAAACGCCATTCATGGGCCGACAGAGACATCAGTTTCAGCGGAAGGAACTCTTCACTTCCGGCTTGGCGAGGACAACCAGCGCCCAGATGCCGATGGGCAGACCCAGCAGACAACAAGGCGAGATGCAAGGGATCATCGCCAGTATGCTTGAGGTCATGGCCCAGCCGTAGGACTCCAGCTTCTTCATCTTCAATGCACCGAACAGAATCAGTCCCGCGACCACCAATCCAATAATCCCGCTGACAATGCCCATGGTGCCACTGAACATGCTGACAAACCGCTCCATCTCAGGATTCATGCCGGGCTGGTTCATTCCCATTCCCGCGCCGGCGGCCACCATATTCCAAATCGTTCCAATTACGGTGGCGATGAAGCCAATAACCGCAGTCACAATCAAACCGATCGCCGGCCCGTTCACCTGACTGCCCGCATCTGTGCTCACGGACTGAGCCGCATAAGTCGGCGCCGCTGTCGGGATGGCCGTGACTGTTGCCGCGAGTTCAGGAAACTCGCCGAGCGGTTTCCAGTCAGTGCTGCCCTCGGCGAGCACCTGGGTTTGCGCGTTGACGCGGCCCTCGGTGAACCATTGCTTCAACTGTTCCGCCGCGATGGGCCCGTATTCCTTGCCGTCTGCTCCAATAATTTTGTAGGTGGCCATAAAAAATTCCGTTCTTACGAGTGGCATAGCAGAACCGCATCACAATGAAAACGACAAATGTTTACTCGTATACACAGCTGGTTGGCAGGTCAAAGCTCGCAGCAGATGCACATGTTTCTGGAAAATCGTGCAACTGCATTATGACGAGCGCGGACAATGAATCATTCGCCGTGTTCACGAGGATCATTTCTGAAAAGGCAGCCCGCCATTTCCAACTTCTGGCTACGGCTGCTCTCCCCGCGCGAGCCGGGCGTTGACATCTGCAATCACCGGTTCAATGTCAGCCAGACTGTCTATTGAATGACAGCACGTGGAATCACGTTGTCATCAATGCTGGCGGGCCTCGGAACCACTTCGGCACGGGAAAACTCAGAAGTCAGGGGTTCTGCGGGGACGCGAATTCTGGCCAAGCCAAAATTCGAATATGACGGCCACCAGTCATTCCGCGATCCCATCGGAACCTGCCGGCAATCCACCCCAGGCTTCTCGCAACAGCGCACCGGCCACAGTCAAAGGGCATGACAGGCTCAAGCAGCAGCGTTTCCAGGTGGTTTACGCTGCGCCAGTGAATATGTGCGAGGGCGAGGAACGGGGGGCTTGGCATCATAAATTTTCCCAAATAACTAAAGTTCCGCCCGCCGTGGCCGATAGAGCAGGTGTCGAGTGACAGGCCGCCGGTCGCCACCAAGAACCGGCAGGGAAAACGGCGGATGCCCTGAACAAAATCCGCCACACGGCAAGGATGCCGTGAAATGCAAACGCCCCTACCAGGGCAAACTCAAGGAAAGAGTTATTATGGTCATCAATACAAACGTAGCAGCCCAGTCAGGCGCCCGCCTGCTCTCGGAATCCACCAGCATGTTGAACAAGTCCTTGTCCCGCCTTTCTTCAGGTTTGAAGATTGCGTCACCTGAGGACGACGCCGCCGGGTTGGCGGTTTCGACACGATTCGACGCGCAGATCAACCGCATCAACGCGACCCGCACGAATGTCGGCAACGCCATTTCGTTCAGTCAGACGCAGGACGGCTATCTGAAGAAGGCCGTGAAGGCGATGGATCGCATGAGTGAACTCGCGGTGCTGGCGCAGGACGTCACCAAATCCGCAGCGGATGTGGCGCTGTATCAGTCCGAATTCGCTGCGCTTGGGGCGTACATCAACGACCTCGCTACCAAGACGTTCAACACCATTGAACTGTTCAGTGGCGATGACCTGGACGTGGTGGTGGATACGGAAGGTGGCGCGACCTTCACCATGACGGGCATTGACGGCTCGGCCTACGACCTCACCGGTGAAGACCTCACCTCTGACGCCGCCGCCGCGCAGGCCGCCGTTACGGCCATGATTGATACCGTGGCGACCGATCGTGCGACCGTGGGCGCGAGCATTTCGACGCTCAGTTCTTACAACGATCAACTCGCGGTGCTGAAGGACAACCTCTCGGCAGCCAACAGCCGGATCAAAGATGTGGACGTGGCGGAAGAAAGCACCAACTTCGCCCGCTACAACATCCTCGTCCAGGCCGGCACGGCCATGTTGGCCCAGGCCAACGCGACGCCGCAATCGGCGCTGCGACTCCTGCAATAAGGCAGATAATCCGGTTCGGTGGTAATTCAATCGGGCGGCGCTTCGGCGTCGCCCGACTCGCGTACCGAGCCGGCAAAAAACAACTAAAGTCATCGGCCAACCGCGCCGATAGAGCGCAGTATGGACTTAGGCTTATCCGGGCTGGTTTCCGGCCTCGACTGGCGGACGCTCGTTGACAAACTGGCGGACGTTGAGCGCGTCCCGGCCAATCGGCTGCGCGCCGAGCAGACCACGCTCCAGCAGCAAAACACAGCCTATACCACCCTCAAGACCCAGTTGAGCGCGCTGCAAAGCCGGATCACTCTCCTCCAAGACCCCACTTTGTTCGACAGCCGCCAGTCGGTGACTTCGGATGCCGCCATCGCCAGCGCGGTGGCGGGAGGCGGCGCCGCCCTCGGCGCTTACAACTTCAACTTCATCCAACTGGCCACTGCGGCCCGGCAAATGGGTGCGCCCGGTGCCGGCAGCTCCCTCAACGCCACCAATGATGTTTCCGCGCTGGTCTTAAGCGAGGCGGCCTTTGCCAGCCGCATCACGGGCGGCACCTTCACGGTCAACGGGCGCCAACTCACGATCGCCACCGCGGACACGTTGCAGGAGGTTTTCGACAAAATCAGCGTCGCGACGGCCGGATCAGTCACCGGCAGTTACGATGCCGCCACAGACCGGATCACCCTCAGCAGCGCCGGTCCCATTGTGCTGGGCAGCGCCACGGACTCGAGCAACTTTTTGCAGGTCGCCCACCTGCACAATAACGGTACCGGGACGATTTCCAGCGCGGCGGAGTTGGGGGTGATCCGGCAGTCCGCCAGTCTCACCACGGCAAATTTCGCCACGGCCATTTCAGATGGCGGCGCGGGGGCGGGCGAATTCCGAATCAACGGAGTTACGATTACCTTCGCCGAAACCGATTCGGTGGCCGCAGTGCTCAAGCGCATCAACGATTCGACCGCCGGCGTGGCGGCCAATTATGATGCCGTGAGCGACCGGTTTGTGCTGACCAATAAAACAACCGGCGACATGGGCATCGCGTTGGAAGACGTCACGGGCAATTTCCTGGCCGCCGCTGGTTTGACCGGCGGGACGCTCGAACGCGGGCAGAACCTCCGTTACACGGTTAACGGGGGCAGCGAAGTGATCAGCCAGTCCAACACGATTACCGAGGCCAGTTCCGGCGTGGCGGGGTTGTCGGTGACGGCGACGGCGACCGGAACGGCAACGGTGACGGTTTCCAGCGATACCGCGAAGATCAAACAAGCGATCACAGATTTCCTCACCGAATACAACAAGGTGCAAAGCGTCATTGACTCGCAGACCGCGAGCACGACGGACGCGAAAGGCAAGGTCACCGCGGGCTTGCTGGCCAGCGACAGTGAAGCCTCCGGCATCGCCAGTCAGTTGCGGCGGTTGGTGACGAACCAGGTTCTCGGGATGGATTCCCTGCTAAAACGGTTGGACGATCTGGGCATCGTTTCCAACGGCAATGACAACACCCTGAAGCTGGACGACGAAGCCAAGCTGGACGCGGCGTTGGCGGATAAACTGACCACCGTGCGATTGCTGTTTGCCGATTCCGCTCAGGGCCTCGCGGTCAAACTCAACGGCTATCTGGAGAAGCTGGTGGGCGATGACGGTGCCTTGCCGGGCAAACAAGACAAGTTGACCCGCGCGGCCAGCGCCATTGATACGCAGATTGCCGATCTGGAGCGGTTGGTGCAAGCCAACCGGGAACGGATGATTGCGAGTTTCATCGCGATGGAAACCGCCCAGTCGCAGATCAACCAGCAGTTGCAGTTCCTCCAACAACGATTCGGTTCCAATTCCAGCAAGTAAGCTGCCGACTGAACCACTCCAACCATGCGTTCTCCGCGCCAACAAATCAAAACCCACAGCCAGTTCCCGACCTGCCGGGTCGGCCACTTGGTGGTCCTGGCCGTCGGAGTAATGTTACTGACCGGCTGCAACACGTTGCAGCTTTCGGATCGAGTCATCGGGCCTGGCTATAGTCCCGAGAATGTGCATCGTATGAATGGACGGCTGGCCCCCGAAGTCCGGCGGGTGGCGGTGCTGCCGGTGACATTCGACACCGGAGGTGTTGACGCCGAAGCCGGGCGGGCAACGCTGGAGCCGGTGCTCTACAAGGAACTGGGCAAAACCAAGCGCTTTGAGTTGATCTCCGTGTCCCCGGAGCAATTGCGACATTGGACGGGACGCACTGCTTGGACGGCCGAGGAACGTTTGTCGGTGGATTTGCTCAAGTTGTTGCGCGACGAACTGGGCTGTGAGGCGGTGCTCTTCAGCCGCGTGACGCATTTCCATGCTTACCCACCCTTGGTGGTGGGATTGAACCTGAAGTTGGTGGACGCCGAGCATCCCAAGTTCTTGTGGGCAGTGGATGAGGTGTTCGACGCCGCCGATCCGTCCGTGGTGAACGGGGCGCGGCGTTACCAGCAGAGGCAGGAACAACTACCCGCTGCGCTGGCCGACTCGCGCAGCATCTTGAATTCACCGAGCCGTTTTGGGCATTACGCCGCCAGCGCCCTGTTCGCGACCCTGCCGGAGCGATAATGGGCTAAACCTTTTTTGTGGTGTGCCGATAAACAGAATGTGGTGTTAACAAATGCATCGGAAATGACGACAAGTTAAGCAAAAGCCAACGGCATGGAAATCAAGCCAAACAACCACATTGAGCCCGCCACGCGAATCGCAGCCACCCCGGCTCGGCCCCGCGCCGCGGGCGGTGACACGGACTCCGCCGCGTTTGAACAGGCGCAGGCCCTTGATCAGGCCCTCCAAACAACCCCCACCGTGCGCCCGGAAATAGTGGCGCGGGCGCGCCAGCTCATCAGCAACGTGAAATATCCTCCAGACGAAACCATCCGGCAGATTGCCGCCCTGTTCGCGATGAATCTGGACGGAACCTCCGACGTATCCTCTCCCAAAGTTTCATGAAACCCTTGAACCCCTGGCAGTCTTACCAACAGGTGGCCACCCGCACCGCGTCTCCCGGTCAACTGGTGTTGATGCTGTATGATGGCGCGATTCGCTTTCTGGAACGCGCCCAGACCGGATTCACCCTGGACGATCCGGTCGAGGTCAATACCACCGTCAGCAACAACATTCTGCGCGCTCAGGACATCATCCGGGAACTGGACTGCTCGCTTAACCTCGACGCGGGCGGCGAGCTGGCGGTGAAACTACGCGGCCTTTACGACTATTTCGACCGCCGTCTGATGGAGAGCAATCTCCGCAAGGAGTCCGCCGGGCTTCAAGAGGTAATCCAGCGGCTCGCCGTGCTGCGCGACGCCTGGGCGAAGATGCTCCAAAGCCAGGGCGCCGCTCCGGCAAACCTCGCCCCGACCGAATTGGCCGCCTGAAGACAAACCCATCCTCCTCGCCTGACTCATGATCGCCCAGCAAGATTTGATAGATGCCTACGCCGCATGGGAACAATGGACGCAGCGGGAGGGCGCGGCCATTGAAGCAGGGAATTGGCGGCGGGTCAGCGAGTGCCAGCAGACCAAACTGGATCTGCAAGGACGAATCATTCAACTCACCGATGCAGTCAACGCGCAGTGCGCCGAGGCGGGACTTGACCCAAAGAACTTCGAACCGGAGTTGCGCCGGATCATCAATGACTTGATTGCCCTGGAAACCCGCAACACGGAGCGGCTGTCCAAACGCCGCCGGAGCGCCGAGGCGCAAGATCTGGAACTCAACGGTGCCAGCCGGCAATTACGACAGGTGCAAAAATCCTACGTTCACCGGCTGCCGGGCGCGTGGCACTCCTATTCCTGACTTCAGCTTCGCGGCGACCGGCACTGACGGGTTGCGCTTCCAGCCCGGGCAGAAAGTGACGTTGTCTTGCGGCGCACTCTTGACTAGCATCACCGTGATGACATTCAGCTCAGAAAATCGCCGCCGGCGATCAGGCTGCGACCGTGGGACGCATGCGGACGCAGTTGGGGACATCCGCATTGAAATGCTGTTCTCGGAGGGCGAAGCCAAATGAGTGCCGGAGTTGAACATGAACCCGCAGTCGGGCTGAACCCGGATGTGAAGTCCGTGCTGTCCCCCGTCGTTGGGCTTGGTCTCTCGGAGCCGTCCTTCCGCCCCATTCAATGCGACTCGTGGCTGGCCGGCGCTTGGGCCATTCTCAACCCTTCAGGCGAAGTCGTTGCAATGGATGAAGCGCTGGCGCAGTGGCTGGCGATGCCGGGCGAAGACTTGCGCGGACTCCCGTTTTGGCCGGTGCTCTGGCGGCGCTTTCCTCACTGGCAACCGGTCGTAACCGACTTGCTGGCCAACGGCGCACCGTTTGGACGACTCGATTTGAGTGACTGCGCGCGGCAGACGGGTCAATGGTTCACGTTGGAAACGGCGCTTGGCGGCGGGACGCAGTTTGTCCGCCTCAGTTCCGCTCTGCCACCTCGGGGCGAGCCGGACGAGAACGGCTGGACTGATTCCTTGGGATCGGAGCCGGCGCAACGGGAACTCTACGTTCGCCTGAAGCGTGCCGAGGAGCAGTTGATGAATTTGATGGCCCGGTGGCCAGGTGTGATCTTCAGCCAGCGGCCGGATCTTAGCTTGCAATTCGTCAGCGAACGCATTGTGGAGTGGACCGGAATCCCGGTGGCGGATTGGCAGCGCAATCCGGGATGCTTGCATCAAGTGATTCATGAGGCCGATGAAGCCGAGTTGCAGCAACTACTGAAACGATGCGCCACCACCGTCGGTAGCCACACTGGGACCTTTCGGATTCGTCACACCCAGACTGGTCGGGTGACGTATGTGCGGGAACGACGCGAGGCCTTGTTCAGCCAGACCGGGCTGCTCCTCGGTTATGAATGCATCTGGCTGGACGTCAGTCGCCAGACCATTGCGGAGTCGCGGTTGTCCAGCGCGTCCTGGATGGAGACCCTGGCCACGCTCACCGCGGGGCTGGTGCATGATTTCAGCAACCTCCTCGCCGGCGTGCAGGCGCTGGGCGAGGCGTTCCAGGCGCAACTGCCGCCGGATCATCCGTTTCAGGAAGGTCTGGCTTTGATCAAGAGCAACACGCAGAACGCCACCCAGATTGTGCGTCGCATCCTCAGCCTACACCAAGGCAAGATCGGGCAGCGGGCCTACCACGATTTGAACGAACTGGTGCGGGATTTGACCACTTTGGTGAAGAAAACCGTGCCGCGACGTGTTATGGTCCGGGTGGATCTGGCGGATGCCACGCTGCCGGTGTACGTGGACCCGGTGGAATTGCAGCAGGTGTTCGTGAACTTGGTACTCAACGCGGTCGAAGCCATGCCCGAAACTGGAAACTTAAACATTCGAACGCTGCGCCAGCTTAACCCGCCCGGCGCGATGCATGTTCAGGGCACCTTGCCGACCGGCCCCTGCGTGGGAGTGGAGGTGCGGGATGAAGGTCTGGGCATTCCTGCCCACCGGCTCCCGGCCATCTTTGAACCCTACCATACCAGCAAGCCGGGCAACAAAGGCTCCGGACTGGGCCTCTACAACGCGCGGCTCTTCGCCGAGAAGCATCGCGGCGCACTGGCCGTGGATTCAACCGAGAATGTCGGCAGCACGTTCTGCCTCTGGCTGCCGCAAACCGACTTCACCGAAGCGATGCAAGAGTCGCCCCCAAGCCGGGGACGGCGAACGCTGCTGTTAATCGGCGCGCCGGGGAAATGCCTGGACACCATCGCCACCGCCCTTCGTCAACAGGGGCATTATGTAGTGACTCCGGCCGCCGGGGAGGATCCTATGGAGTTGTTGTCCTCTCCCGACTACGAGTTTTCGGGTGTTATGGCGCTGGCCGTCAGCCGGGAAACGGTGCCGGAAACGCTATTCCGTCACATTCGGGCCCGCCGATTGCCGATAAAGATCATCTTCCAGATCGTCGGTTGCAACCAGGATGAATTTGCCGCTCCAATGCTGCAGCTTGCCGACCTGGTAATGGCGGCGGAGACTTCCGTCCCGGAAATGCTGGCCAATATCGGCACGTTGCTGGAACAAACCCATTCTCTCCGGTCATGAATCCACCCGAAGCCAGTGCCAGTTCCAAACTCCCTCACGTCCTCTTGATTGACGATGAAGCCATCGTGCTGGCCGGCTTGCGGGAAACGCTGGCGCGGGAGCGATATCAGGTCGTGACCGCCGCCAATTCGTTCGCAGCCTTGGAAGAACTCAAGAAACAATCGTTTGCCGTCATCATTTGCGACCACCACATGCCGGGGGTCACCGGTCTGGAGTTTTTGTCGAAAGCCAAGGAAATCCAGCCCGATGCGACCCGCATTTTGATTACCGCCGTTTTGAGCCTCGACACGGTGATTGGCGCGATCAACAAGGGCGAGATTTACCGGTTTATTGTCAAGCCCTGGCTGCGCGAAGAGCTGCTCGCCACGGTGAAAAATGCCGTGCAGCGGCACGAATTGCTCCGGCACAATGCCGCGCTCCAGGCCGAGGCCCTTGCGTTGAACCAACAGCTCGGGGCGCTGAACCGTTCCTTGGAACAACAAGTTGCCTGTGTGGCTGAACAGAACCAGAATCTGGCCCGCTTGAACCAGGCGCTGGCGGCAAACCTCCACCGCTCCGTGCAACTGGGCTTGCATGTTCTGCAAATTTTTCAGCCGGCGCTGGCCAACCAGGCCTGGCGGGCTCATGAGGTTTGCCAGGCCATGGCCGACACGCTGAAACTCTCCCCCGAAAAACAACAGGCCTTGGGAATCAGCGCCTGGCTGCACGACATCGGATTGGTGGGCATTCATCGCGATCTCATCCATCGCTGGGAGAATCAGCCCGAGGCCCTGTCAGACGAAGATCGCAACCTCGTTCAAAGCCACCCCGTCCTCGGGCAGAAACTCGTGCGCTTCGTTGATCATCTGCAGGAGGTCGGGGTGATTATCCGGTCCCACCACGAGCGCTACGATGGCACCGGTTTTCCCGACCAGCTCAAGGGTGAGGAAATTCCGTGGCTGGGCCGGTTGCTGGCGGTGGCGGTGGGTTTTGCCGAGGCCAATTGTGACGATCTCACCGCAGTCGAGGCCGTCAAGATGGCGAGCGGTACGGCTTACGATCCCGATGCCGTCCGGGTATTCCTGCGGGCTTTGCCCCAAGCCACGGTGCCGCGCCGGGAGCGGGAAGTTTTGTTGTCGGAGCTTCAGCCCGGCATGGTGCTGGCCAACGGGATTTATACCGCCAACGGGTTGCTGCTCATTCCCGAAGGCCAACCGCTGAATGAACACTCCATTGACAAGCTGCAAAACCACAACCGCGTGAATCCCATCAGTCAGACCCTGCTGGTCTATTGCTGAATCTACCACTGGAGGTTGGCGCCGGGCCCGTGCGCCACGTCCAAATAGCTCCGCCGCGAAGGGCCGTTCCCGGGCCTGAAATGCGTTTTTAGCGTTCAGTAGTCTCGAAGGTCAGTGGTGGTTGTCGCGATTGCTTGCGTGGGGCGTGGTGTCTCTCTAGTCTGCGCCACAGGTTCAAGTCAGTCAGTGTAGGATTCCAACATAGGGCAAATTGAAATGACTTCCGACTCGCTATCCGTTCCGGACCAGAACTCCATTCTAAACCCCGGCGGTGAGCAGGCGGGAGTAACAGGTTCACCGGCCCTTCATTCGGTGCTCCAGCACATGGCTCAGGAGCCACTGAGGGCGTCATTAAACCTCATGGTCATGTCGGATTCGGTTGGCGGCAACGTGTCGCTTCGGGAGTCGCTCCAACGCTTGGGATTCATTCCGGAATGGAAACACGTGGTCACCGAAGCGGACTTTCGCGCCGGGCTGGAGGCGCCGCCCGATGTAATTCTTGCCGACTTCACCCGGGGAGGGTTTTCGGGGCAACGCGCTTTGGAGTTGCTACATGAGCATGGACTCGATGTTCCCTTGATTGTGATTGCGCAGGGTTTCGACGAAGCCGCCATCGTTGCGGGTATGAAGATGGGCGTGGCCGATTTCGTGAACGGAGATCGGCTGGATCGGCTGGCGGCGGCGATCCAAGGGGCATTGACCGAGCGGCGGCAGCGGCGGGCGCAGCGTCAGGCCTTGGATGCGCTGCAACGAAATCAGGAACGCCTGGCGCGCATCGTGGCTTCCGGCACTTCCGTGACCTATGCGCTCGAATCTTACGGCAACACTGCGAAACCCATCTGGGTAAGCGAGAACGTGGTCACTCTGACCGGCTTTCCCGTAGCCGAAGCGCTCCGGCCGGAATGGTGGTGGGAGCAACTTCATCATGAAGACCGCCCCCGGCTTACTGCGGAACTGGCCAGACCTCCCGACCAGGATCAGTTGCTGCTTGAGTATCGCTTCCAAGTGAAAAGCGGCAACTATGTCTGGCTGCGTGATGAGCGGACCTTGGTCCGCGACGCCTCGGGGGCGATCTTGGAAGTCCTGGGGTCATGGTCGGATATCACCGACCGCAAGAATTTGGAGACGCAATTGCGCCAGGCGCAGAAGATGGAAGCAGTGGGCCAACTGGCAAGCGGGGTCGCGCATGACTTCAACAACCTGCTCACCGCCATTCGTTGTCAGACGGAGACAGTGCTGGCCTACGAAACCATCAGTGCGGCCGCCCGGGATATGCTGTTACAAGTGGTGGTCGCCACGGAGCGCGCCACGGATCTCACCCGCCAGTTGCTGGCTTTTTCCCGCAGCCAGCCCATCCAGCAAATCCCGCTGGATCTAAACAAGCTGGTTGGCAACCTGAACAAGATGCTCTACCGCGTAATCGGTGAGAACATCAAGCTCACCCTGGAGCTGGCTCCCGAACTACCGCCCATCCACGCCGACCCCGGCATGGTAGAACAGGTCATTCTTAATCTGGCCGTCAACGCCCGGGACGCCATGTCAAGTGGTGGCGCATTGACCTTCGCGACCACCGTCCTGGAAACCGACGCGGAGTACCTGCGTCGTCAACCCAACGCGCGGCTCGGGGAATTCGTCGCCCTCAACGTCACCGACACCGGCTGCGGCATCCCGGCGGACGTGCTGCCGCGCATCTTTGATCCCTTCTTTACGACCAAGGAAGTCGGCAAGGGCACGGGTCTGGGACTGGCCACCGTCTTTGGCATAGTCCAGCAGCATCAGGGCTGGATCGAAGTGGAAACTCAGCCGGGGCAAGGGGCCGGCTTCCGGATTTATTTTCCGGCACGCCGCGAGCTGGTGTCCGATGCTGCCACGGTGGCTGGCACGTCCGAAATTCCGGGTGGGACGGAGACGCTGCTCGTGGTGGAGGACGATCCTGATCTGCGCGAACTCGTCGGCTTGACCCTCCAGAAGCTGGGCTATCGGGTGCTCGACGCCGCGACCAGTGGTGAAGCCTTGCGCATTTGGGAAGCAAATGCTCCAGCCATCAAACTAGTGCTTACGGATGCCGTGCTGACCGAGGGTATGAATGGTTGGGAACTGGCCGCGCGTTTGCACGCTCAGCAGCCGGCATTGAAGCTCATTGTGATGAGCGGATACATGGCCGAGACGCGCGAGCAAGCCCTGTCTGCAGGCGGCGGGATTAAGTTTCTGTCCAAGCCATTTGATCCGCTGTCACTGGGCAGCTTGGTCCGGAAATGTCTGGATGCCGAACCCCACACGCCGGTCGCGCAGTGATCTGGGGGGGGCTTCAGACCAGCCCCTGCAAAATGGACGGCAACCGGTCAAGGCTTCGTCGCAATGCCGCGTGAGCGATGGCGCGCTCGGCGGCGTGATGCTGCGTGAACAGAATGTTCCAGCCACTGGCCTGCGTCCACATCTCCGGTGTAACGACTGAAGTGTTCCCGCTCCGGCCAATCCCCGCGTGACGCACCAGCAGGTTTGCGATTTGCACCGCGGCGATGATTGAGGGATGGGCGCTGGCACGCTCCGGTTCGTGATGGAATCGTGCCGATTCGATCATGATCGCAGGCAGATTATGATCCTGGAGGTAAAGCGCCCCGAGTTCGGTGTGGTTGATTCCCAGCACTTCGGTTTCAGTGATCAAAAGCGATTGGTGATTCAGTGCCGCGCGGCGCTGGATTTCGAGAAAATGTTCGGGGAAGGTGGCCGCCATGACGATTTTTCCCATGTCATGCACCAACCCCGCCACGTAGTCGGAATCGTCGGCCGGGGGGTGGACGCAACTGAGCACCTCGCGGGTCATGATGGCCACCCCGATGCAATGCTGCCAGAATTCGCGCCAGGGGAAGGGAGTGTTTCCGGCCAGCCTGGTGAAATCTTCGATCACCGGAGTGACCATGGCCAGTTGGCGGATTTGCCGGATGCCGAGGTAAAACACCGCCTCCTCGATATTGTTGATGGGCGTGGTGAGACCGTAATAGACCGAATTGACGAGGCGCAACAGCCGGGCCGTCAGGCTCGGATCGCGGCGGATAATCTCGGAAATCTGGTGGGTGTATCGCTTGTCGCTGTGGAGCAACTCGCGCAAAGCGCTTTCGACGCTGCGCAACGAAGGCAGGCGGGCGCACTGCTGCACCCGTTCTTCAATCAATGCCCGGGCCGCAGGACGCAGCGCGGAAGGACAGGTTTCAAAGGGATGCTCCGGTGCCAACACCATGCTCATTGCTTTCACCTATCGGCGGCCCGCGGCAAAAGTTGACCCGCCAAGCCCAATTTTATCGAAAATAAACGATTCACCACTCAAGTTTGGCCCGCCCACTGCCGATGAATGGGTGGATCAGTGAACAACATGAACTCGTCTTGCGGCTGAAGCACCATGCGCAGCCTTGCTATATTGTTTGCAGGAATCTTCGGCTGGAGCGTGGCCCAAGCCGGAGCGCCAGGCTATCTGGCCCGGGTGGGTCCCCCAACGTTGCGTTTTCAAGCGTCCTTCTCGGCGGTCGTGCGCGTGCCATTGCCGCCGCTTCAGATGACTGATCCGGTTGCGACGTCGTCGAACCTGCCCGTTGAGGATTCCGCTGCTGCGGCCGCCATCCCAGAAGCCGCCTCCTCGCTGACGGACACTGGTGAAACCACGCTCGCTCCCGCAGAGTCGCCGGGCGCGAATGTGACGGGTCCGGCGGCCCCGGTCGAGCCTCAGAGCGCTGGCGAGGTCATTTCACCACAAATGCTGCTTCGATTTTTTCTCTCGACCGACCCGGGCAGTTCCCCCGAGGCCGTGATCGTAACCCCACCGTCGTTCACTCCGGCGCGACCTGCCGCTCCGGGATCCAGTTCGGCGACCTACACCTCTCCGCAACGATGACCTGCCTTCATCATCAAGTTTGCCGGCCTTGGCTTGTGATCGGACGCACCCGCTGCGGATGCTGGCTGTGTTTGGCGGTGGCTTGCGTGGTGCTCTCAACCCCGGCCATCGGCTTCAGTGGCCAGTTAGATGCGCCGGCCATCGGCTCGAACTCCCCGGCGAGCACTGCCGTTTCCGCTGGCACCAATGCCATCGAGCCAGTCGTGCCCGTCGAGATCAACATCGCCTTGCGCAATTCATCGAACCTGATTGCCAGTTCGAACCTCCAGGATGTGACCGCAAAATCCACGGCCGCGCGGCAGTTGGATTTTCAAGCCGAGCTGGAAATGGGTTGGCGCCAAAAGCAGGACAAGGATTTCAGCGGGGCGGCGAAGACTTTCGTCGGACTGCTGGAATCAGACGCCCCGCCGGAATTCCAGCGCACGGCCCTGCTGGAACTGGCGCTGCTGGCGCAAGAGACTCAGCAACCCGCGCGCGCCCAACAAGTGTTCACTCAATACTTGCAGAAGTACCCGGATGATCCCAGCGCGGCGGAAGTCCTGCTGCGCCAGGGATTGCTCTACCGCGAGATGGGGGCGCCGACCCTGGCGCTCTCCAAGTTCTATTCCGTGATGACCACCTCGTTACGGCTGAAACTGGACCGGCTGGAGTATTATCAGCGGCTCGTCCTGCAGGCGCAGACGGAAATTGCCGACACCTACTACCTCCAGGGCAAGTTCGCCGAGGCCGCCGACTTCCTGGGCCGGCTGTTGAAGCTGGACAATCCGCAGTTGAATACCGCGCAGATTCTCTACAAACTCGTGCGGTCACTCTCGAGTCTGGGGCGGCACACCGAAGTGGTGGCGCAGTCGGAAATGTTCATCAGCCGGTTCTCGGGCGCGGGGGAACTGGCGGAAGTGCGGTTCCTGCTGGCTGATTCCTTGAAAAAGCTTGGACGACCTCGCGAAGCCACGCAGCAGGTGCTGGCGTTGCTGGAATCGCAGCAGTCTGAGGCCGGGCGCACTCCGGAGAACTGGGTTTACTGGCAGCAACGGGCCGGCAATGAAATTGCCAACCAACTTTACAAAGAAGGCGACTACGTGAACGCGCTGGAGATCTATCGCAGCCTGGCCGCCCTGAACCGCTCGGCGACCTGGCAGTTGCCGGTTTGGTATCAGATGGGCCTGGTGTACGAAAAGCTGCAACAGCCGCAGTTGGCCTCCGAAACCTATGCCCGCATCTTGGAACGGCAGAAGGAATTGGCAGGCGACAAGCTCACACCGAGTCTGGCCGCCGTGATGGACATGGCCAAATGGCGCAAAGATCATTTGGAGTGGCAGATGCGCGCGGTGCAATCCGCCGCGCGGTTGCGTGCTCCAGCACCGGCCCTCAACGCCTCGCTTCCGGTCGAATGAATCCCGTCACCATGGTTGAGGACCTTCGCCAGCATCTGGTGCTGTGCCAGGAAATTCTGGCAGTGGTGGAGCGCGAAAGCCAGTCGCTCCGTGATGCCGCCAAACCGCCCGAGTTTGAAACGTACCAGACCAAAAAAAACTTGATTCCCCGGCTCAATCAGTCCCTTAATCGAATCCGCCTGCACCGCACAGCCTGGCAGAAGTTGAGCGTGACCGAACGCACGCAGCATCCCGAAGTGCCGGGCTTGCTTCGCCAGAATCAGGACGTGATCATGAAGATCATCGTCTTGGATCGGGAAAACGAGCAGGTGTTGTTGCGGAAGGGGCTGGTGCCGGTGCGCCACCTGCCATCCGCCAACCGCCAGCGACCTCATTTCGTCGCTGATTTGTATCGCCGACAGGGCCGGTGAAACCGTCTCACCGGGAACAACCTGGTGTGTGAGGACGGCGCGTTGGCCATGCCGATTGAGAAAATCATTGTTCTGGAAGACGACTTGATCGTCCGCAAGAACCTCGAACAACAACTGCGTAACCGCCGGTTCGATGTCGCGGCGGCGGGCGACATCGCCTCCGCCCAGGAACTGCTCGCCAAGGATAATTTCGATCTCATGTTTGTGGACGTCCGGCTGCCGGATGGCGAGGGCACGGACCTGTTGCGGCAGTTGCAGTCCCGCCCGGTCAAGCCCCTGGTCGTCATCATCACGGGATTTGGCTCGGTTGAGTCCGCCGTGAATTGCATGCGGGACGGCGCGTTTGATTACCTGATCAAGCCCTTTTCGAACGAGCAGATTGACATCACGCTCAAGAAGGCCGAGGAATTCACCCAACTCGTCAAGGTCAACCGCTTTCTCAACCATGAGGAGGAAAGCGAAAGCGGTTACGAACTGCTCGGGCGCAGCCCGGCGATGGAGCAATTGCGGCAGCTCATTCGCAAGGTAGCGCGCACCCAGGCGACGGTGCTGATCCACGGTGAGAGTGGAACCGGCAAGGAGTTGGTGGCGCGCGCGCTGTATCGGGAAAGCCCGCGGGCCAACGCCCCTTTCATCCGCGTCAATTGCGCCGCCATCCCTGAGAACCTCATCGAGAGCGAGTTCTTTGGCCACGAAAAAGGGTCGTTCACTGGCGCCCTAAACAAACGGGAAGGGCGGTTTGAACTCGCTCACGGCGGCACCATCCTGCTGGATGAAATCAGCGAGATTTCACCGCAGGTGCAGGCCAAACTATTGCGCGTGCTTCAGGAGCGGGAACTGGAGCGCGTGGGCGGTTCGCGGACCATCAAGGTGGATGTGCGCGTCATCGCCACCACCAATCGCCAGCTCGAACAAAGTGTCGAACGCAAGGAATTCCGCCAGGACCTTTATTTCCGCTTGAACGTAGTGCCAATCTATGTGCCGCCATTGCGCGAGCGGCGCGAAGACATTGCCTTCCTGGCGGGGCAATTCATGCAGCGGTTTACCCGCAAACATGGCGTGAAGGTGGGCGCTATTTCACCCGCTTGCCTGGCGGCGCTCCAGGCGCACAATTGGCCGGGCAATGTTCGCGAACTACAGAACGTCGTGGAACGCGCGGTGATACTCTGCCCCGATGGCGAGGATTTGCAGGTCGCGCAACTCGGCCTCGTTGCTCCCCCGGTGTCAGCCCCGACGCCGTTGGTGTCCGCCGGCAATGAAGCACCCTTGGGCACGGCGAAGGCGGATGGCTCGGACGGGTTGTTGTCGCTTGGTGAACTGGAGAAGCAGCATATCCTCCGCACCCTGGAACGCTGCGGTAACAACCGGACCCATGCCGCCAAGAGCCTAGACATCAGCATCCGCACCCTTCGCAACAAGCTCAACGAGTATGGTGTGATGGGAAAAGGCGACAGCGGCCCGGACGAAGCGGACTGAAGCCGCCCACCCGCTTGGCGCAACTCACGGCTCGCAAACCTTGCCTACCCGTCCGTCCGTTCACCGGAAACATTTTCCCACCCACCGCTCCTGGCTTGCTGGAAATGGCCGGATTTGGCGCATTTTCCCCCGTGGCATCTTCACTGCTTGGAGGTTCTCGAAATGGTGTGGGTATGATAGACGCTTTATTCAGCCAGGCAAATTATTCGGCAGTGAAGAAGATGCTGGACGCCACCGCGCTCCGGCACGAAGCCATCGCCAGCAATCTGGCGAATCTCGAAACCCCGCATTACCGGCGCGTTGACGTCAATCCGTCGTTTACCGCCGAATTGCGCCAAGCAATGGAAACGCGCGATTCCGCGCAGATTGGAGCCCTCCAGCCCACGCTGGCTGTGGACGCTAACGCCATCGCGCGCGGTCGCGACGGCAATACGGTCCAGTTGGAATCCGAATTGGTGAAACTGAACCAGAATACCCTGGCCCACACTTTGGAAACGCAACTCGTCACCGGCCAACTCCTGCGCCTGCGCCTGGCCATCACGGGACGGCCAGCCTGACTCTGACCTATGATCAACATCCTCACCGGCATCAATTCCACCTCTTCGGCACTCGACGCTGAGCGCGTTCGCATGGAGGTCATTTCCCAGAACATCGCCAACGCGCACACCACCCGCGATGTGGATGGCAAGCCGTATCAGCGGCAGCAGGTCGTGTTTCAATCGGTTCTCGATCAGCAGCAACGCCTGAATGCCACCGGGGCGAACAGCAGCGGCGTGCAGGTCGTGCGCATTGAGAAGGACATGCGTCCGCCGCGCCTCCTGTTCGAACCGGGCCACCCGGATGCGGATGCCAACGGCATGGTCGCCACTCCCGACATCAGCATCCACGAGGAAATGGCCGACCTCATGGTTTCTTCGCGCGCGTTCGAAGCCAATCTGGCCGTGGTCCGCAACGCCCGGAGCATGGCGCTACAAACACTGTCCATCGGCAAGCGGTAACCCTTTGAGCCGCGCTCCGCATGAATCCACTTTCCGCCATTCGCCTGCCCGTTGGCCCGGAGATGCTCCAGGCCATGGCGCCGGCCATGAACGAGGCACAGGCGATTCCGTTGCGCGAACTTGGAAAGCTCTCCCCCGGCGCCACCCCGCAACTCACCGAAGCCGCCGGCGTCCCTGGGAGCGGATTTGAAAGCGCACTGGGACGCCTGGTGGCGGATGTCAGCGGCAAGCAGGCGGTGGCCAGCGAGGCCGTGGCGGGTTTGGTGACGGGACAAGGCGTGCCGCTGCACCAAGCCATCGTTGCCATGGAGGAAGCCAGCGTTTCCTTCCAACTCATGGTCGAGGTGCGCAACAAACTCCTCGAATCGTACCAGGAACTAATGCGGATGCAGGTCTGAACAACGGATCGTTGCCCTCGAACTCATCATGAACCAAGGCCTTTCACAAGTCGGCAGCCAGCTTCAAGCCCTCTGGCAGCAACTGGGCGTCAATCAGCGCGTCAGTCTCGCGTTGGCGGCAGCGTTTGTTGTGCTTGGCCTGGGCGGGCTCGTGGTCTGGTCCAGCCGGGCCGACTATGCGCTGCTCTACGGCAAACTCGACGAAGCCGAGGCAGCCAAAGTCATTGCCGCGCTCGACGACGCCAAGATTCGTTATCGCGTCAGTCGTGCCGGCGGCGCGATTTCCGTCCCTGCCGACAAGGTCCATGTCATGCGGATGCAGCTTGCGGCCAAAGGCATCCCCCGCGGTGAGGGTGTCGGCTTTGAGATTTTCGACAAACCCAACTTTGGCATCTCCGACTTCGTCCAGCGCGCCAATTACCTGCGCGCCGTTCAGGGCGAACTGGCGCGCACCATCAGTCAAGTGGACAGCATCGAAAGCGCGCGCGTCATGATCGTCATGCCGGAGAACCGGCTGCTGGTGGATAATCGCAAACAGCCGACGGCTTCGGTGTTCGTCCGCGTTCACGGCAGCGGAACGTTGCCGCCGTCGAACGTCAACGCCATCCGTTTCCTGGTCGCCAACGCGGTCGAAGGGTTGACCGTGAATCACGTCAGCGTGGTGGACAACCAGGGGAACGTCCTCTCCGACAACTCCGAGCATGATTCCGTGGCGGGCCTGACGACGACGCAACTCACCGCGCGCCGCAACCTCGAACAATACTTCTCCCGCAAAGCCGAAGACCTGCTCGACAAAGTGCTGGGTCCGGGACAATCCGTCGTGCGCGTCTCCGCCGACATCAGCTTCGACTCCCTGAGCCGGGTGGAGGAGAAGTACGATCCGGAAGGCCAGGTGTTGCGCATCTCCACCATCAACGATGAAGACGTGGATTCCGCCACCACCACCGCGAATGGCGGCGCGCCAGGTGTGGTGATTAATTCCCAGACGGAGACCAACGCTGCGGCTGCCGCCTCACCCTCCAACAGCAATCGAACCCGCAAGAAAGTCACCAACAATCAATACGAGATCAACAAAACCGTCAGCAACATCCTGCAAACCCCGGGCGACTTGAAGCGTCTCTCCGCAGCGGTCTTCATCGCGGCCAAAGTCACCGGTTCCGTCACCAACCGGGTCGTCACGCCGCGCACGCCCGAGGAGATGCAGAAGATTCAGCGCATTGTGCAGAGCGCGCTCGGCATCCAGGAGGGCGGGGACGCGCTCCGGCAGGACGAAATCGTCGTTGAGGAGATGCCGTTCAACGACCAGCCTGCCTTTGAGATCGCGCAGCAATTTGACCAGCAGCAGCAACAACAATTCTGGTGGGACCTGGCAAAGAATTCCGTTTATCCCGCGCTGGCGCTGGGCATCCTGCTGTTCTTCTGGCGCACCTTCAAGCGGACTCCGGCCGACAATATTCCCCTCGGCATTCCCATTGGCAGCTTATCTGGCAATGGCCGGTCCAATGGCAATGGGCATGGGCATCCGGACATTCATCGCGGCGAACCCGCCACGTTGACGGTGGAAGTGCTGAATCAACTTATCCGCGAGAATCCGGGCAACATGACTCAGGCCGTCCGTTCCTGGATGGCTGGAGAAAAAGGGAGATAAACCGCGATGGCCACCGCTGACACCACTCAATCCCCACCGGACGGCGCCAACCTCACGCGCTTGCAGAAACTCGCCGCGCTCATGTTAATGCTCGGCCCGGAAGGCGCCGCACAAATTCTTAATAGTTTTGACGAAAAGGAACTGGAGGCGGTCGCGGGGGAAATGGCCCGGCTCCAATCGGTCAGCCAGGAACTCCAGCGCGAAGTCTTGCGGGAATTTTCCCAGATTGCAGTCCAGGCGGGGACCTCGATCAACGGCGGGACCGACTTGGTCCGCACCACTCTCGAAAAAGCCGTCGGGCAGTCCAAGGCCTCCGCCATCGTGAGCCGGGTAGCAGGCGACGCCGCCCCCGCAGCCGTCCTGCGCCCGCTTATCGAGGCCGATCCACGGGAACTGTTCAATCTTGTCCGCTCGGAGCAGCCGCAAACCATCGCCCTGCTGGTCAGTCATCTGCCGCCGGCCAGGGCTTCCGAGTTGCTGAATTTCTGTTCTCCTGAATTCCGCGAGCAGGTGGTGGAACGCCTCGCGACCCTGTCCCCGACACCCATCGAAGTCGTCGAAAAAATCGTGGCCGTACTCAGCCGCCGCCTCGCCGCAAAACCCACCCGGCCATTCAGCCGCAGTGGGGGGCTGAAATCCGCCGCCACCTTGCTGAACACCCTGGGCCGCGACGTGAGCCGAACGGTGCTGACTTCCATTGAGGAGCGCAATCCCGACCTGGGCAAAGCGATCCGCCAAAAAATGTTCACGTTTGACGATCTGTCACGCTTGCAGGTGTCGGAACTGCAAAAACTATTGCGCGAAGTGGACACCCGCGATCTGGCCATCGCGCTCAAAAAGGCCAGCGAGCCGCTCAAGGCCGCCCTGCTCAATTGCATCTCCAAGCGGGCCGCCGAAACCGTGCGCGAGGAAATGAGTTTCCTCGGCTCGGTGAAACTGCGCGATGTCGAGGGCGCCCAGAACCGCATTGTGGAAGTCGTCCGCCGGCTGGAGAGCGAAGGTGAAATTGAACTCAACGCGGAAGAGGAATCCAACACCGATGAAGTCATGGCATGACACCGTCCCCTTTGGCCAGCCCTTGAAAGATGCGCGGGTGACCGTGGCGCCCCATGCCAGCGCGCTCGAAATCCGCATCCAGGAGCGGGAACAAGTCGCTTTCGAGCGGGGACGCCGTGAGGGTGAGAAAGCCTTGAGCGAGCAACTCCTCCGGCAGCGTTCGGAATTGATTGAGCTGCAAAATGGCGTGCTTAACACGCTGCGGCAAGCCGTGTCCCAAGTAACGCGTGAATGTGAAGGCGCCATGGTGGCGCTGACGTTGGAGATTGCCGGCAAGCTGGTGGCCGATATTCCCCTTTCCAGCGAAATGGTCGAGGCAGCGGTACGTGAAGCCCTTGCCCATGTGGAACAACAGGGCCGCCTGACCGTGTCGTTGAATCCGATGGACTTTGAACTGCTCCAGCAAGCCAATGCGCCGATCCTCCTCACGGACGTGGGTGGCGAGCGGTTGCGCTTCCAGACCTCGCCCAAAGTGTCCCGCGGCGGCTGCTTGGTGCAAACCAACTTCGGCGTGGTGGATGCCCGCCGCGAAACGAAATTTGAAGCCTTGAAACAGTCCCTGGCCAGTTCATGCAACTAAATCCACAAATATCCCGTTCCGGAAACCGGCTCGCCCGTGCCTTCCAGCAGACTCGTGAAGCCTGCGTGATCGAGAACCGGGGCCGGGTGGTGCAACTCATCGGATTGGTCATCGAATCCGAAGGCCCGCTCGCGGCTGTGGGCGAGGTTTGCCGCATCGAGTCGGCACGCAATGACGAGGTCACCTTGGCGGAGGTGGTGGGATTCCGAAATCACCACGTGCTGTTGATGCCTTTAGGCGAAGTGCGCGGCATTCATCCCGGCAGCGAAGTGATTGCGCTCGGTTCACCGTTGCGGGTGCTGGTGGGAGAGGGTCTAAAGGGGCGCGTGATTGACAGTCTCGGCCGACCGCTGGACGCGCTGGGGCCGCTGGCGGCGGATCGGCAGGTCAGCGCCAATTTTCTGCCGCCGCATCCGCTCAAGCGCCAGCGAATCCAGCAGGTGTTTCAGACGGGCGTGAAAGCGGTTGACACCCTCATGCCCTGCGGCCGCGGGCAACGGCTCGGCATCTTTGCGGGCAGCGGCGTGGGTAAATCCACGCTGCTCGGCATGATCGCCAGTCGCGCGGAGGCGGACGTGAACGTCATCGCGCTCATCGGCGAGCGCGGACGCGAGGTGCGCGAGTTTATCGAAAAAGACCTGGATGAAGCCGGGCGGCGGAAGTCGGTGGTCATTGTGGCCACCTCCAACGAACCAGCGCTCGCGCGGGTAAAAGGCGCGTTCGCCGCCATGGCCATCGCCGAACATTTCCGCGATCAGGGCCAGAATGTGTTGCTGATGATGGATTCGGTGACGCGCTTCGCGATGGCGCAACGCGAGATCGGCCTGGCCGTCGGCGAACCTCCGGCCACGCGCGGTTACACGCCCTCGGTTTTTTCGCTGCTGCCGCAGTTGCTCGAACGGGCCGGCACCGGCGAGCAAGGCTCGATCACCGGGTTGTTCACTGTGCTGGTCGAGCAGGATGACATGAACGATCCCATTGCCGACGCGGTACGTTCCATCCTGGACGGTCACGTTGTGCTATCGCGGGAACTGGCGACGCAGAATCAATATCCCGCGATTGACGTCCTCGAAAGCGTCAGCCGGCTGGTGCGCGATCTCTGCGCCGCGGATCAACTCGAACTGGCGGGCCAGGTGCGCGAAGCGCTGGCGCTGTATCGGCGGAATCAAGATTTGATCAACATCGGCGCGTATCCGGCGGGCAGCAACGCCGCCATTGACCAGGCCATCCGGTTGCATGAACCGCTGAAACGTTTTCTGCGCCAGTCCACCGGCGAAGGATTTTCCGCCGACGAAAGCTGGCGGCTATTGGCGCAAGCCATGAAGCCATGATCCCAACCAACCCATGAAGTCGTTTCGATTCACCTTGGAAGCCGTGGCCACCGTCCGCAAACGGGCGGAAGGCAACGCGCTTGAGTCCTACGCGCAGGCGCTGCTGTTCAGGCGGCGGGCGGTGACGGATTTGGAAGCCACCTTGCAGGAGTTGGAAACCGCTTGGGCAAGTTTGCGCAACGCACTGGCCGCTGGTTGCTCCGCCGCTCGCATGGCGCAACTGCGGAGTCACAGCCAGGCACTCGAGGCAACGCGCGAATCCCGCCGCTTCGCTTTGCAGCAGGCGGAGCGCGCCGTAAACCAGACCCTGCAACAGATGCTGGCGGCGCGACAGCAACGTGAGGTGGTGGACAAATTCCGCGGGCAACAGCGGGGACGCCACGAACGCGCGCTGGCGCGCGAAACGCAAAAGTTTCTCGACGAACTCGCCACGCAACGAACCACGCCGGCACTGGCCTGGAGAACCATCAACGATCCGCTGGCATGATCAAACTGCTGCAATCAATCTGGACCACCTCCTTTGTTGGCGCGCTGCTGTTTTGGGGGACGGTAGTCATGTTGTGGCAGGCGCCAATTGTGGTGCCGAGCCAGGCCAATCCGGACGCCGCCATCGTTCACGGCGACGCGGCCTCCTGGAATTTCCACAATCCAGAAGTGGATCTGCTCATCACGGAGCTCAAGCTCGAAAGAGAACGTCTGGCGAAACGCACAGTGGAGTTAAATGAACTTGCCGAACGCCTCCAGGCTGAACGCCTTGAGCTCAATCAGGTGACACAGATGGTCAACCAGTTGCAGGTGGAATTTGACCTCAACGTAGTGCGTGTGACGACCGAGGAGGCGGCCAATGTGAAACGACTGGCGCGCACCTACGCGGCCATGTCTCCCGAAGGGGCGGCCGCCATCCTCAAGCAACTGGATGAAACCACGCTGGTGAAAATTCTCGCTAACATGAAGGAGTCCGAAATCGCACTGCTCCTGGAGGCCATTGGCCGGCAGAGCGAGGCCGAAGCCCGGCGGGTGGCGGGTATTTCCGAACGCCTGCGGCTGTCGCTGCCCAATCCCAAAGAGGTGAAACGCAGACCATGAACTTGCTGACTTCCATGAACCCGCCCCATGCCCGGCCGGCGTCGTCCGCTGCCGCATCGGCGGACATTCCCAAAAATATCGGAAAGCCTGCGGCAAAATCATTTAGATCCGTCCTGGATCGGACCGCTGATCAATCACTGGATCGGGCGAGCGCGCGACCGCGCAGCGGGCGAGCCAGCCCCTCAGGCGACAGCGCCGATCGGGATTCGCGAGTCGGCCTGAGACCGATGCGTGAAGAATTCAGTAAAGCACGCGTGACACCGCGGGAGGACATTGCGGTCGGGTACGTTGTTCCTGCGCTGCCGCTGCCCGCGCCGACCATGGAGGGCTTGGCACCACGGCAAAGCCCGCGTCGTGCGCTGCCGGTGCCGCAATCCGAACGTAGTCCAGGGCCTGCTTTGCTTTTCACGCCGCTGAGGGTTCAACAGTTGCCTGTGGAGGAAACAGCGGGCGCACGAACTTCAATCCCTTCAGCGCCAGTTGAGAAGAGTGCGCCGGCCATCCTTCACAAGCCGGCAACCAACACCACGGCAAACTCCAGCCGGGATTCTGACCCCGCAGATCAATTGATGGCCGACGACGCAACGGAGTCTCCGGAACTCTCATCTCTTGAAGAAATGACGGAGCGATTCGCGCCCACGTCTGAACCCAATGCAACTCCACACACCAACGCCAGAACGATATTGCGCGCGTCGGCGTCGGCTGAAAGCAGTGAGGCTGCGGTCGTAAGCAACGAACTGCTGCTGGACGGAGATGTCCGTGGCACAACCGGTGCTCAACAAGATCAGACGATGAAAAACGCTGTCAAACAGAACGAAATTGCCGCCTCTGCCAAGCAACTGTTGCCGGAAGCGCAGGATGTTGCGTTTCGCTCCGTCCAGACCGAAGCCGGCCTTGCACGACGAGAGAATATCGTGGATTCACTTTCCGCTGACACCCTCGTCAACTCCGCAAACTTGCGCGGATTGCCGACACCGGCAGATGCAGAAGCATTGTCAACCGGCGATGGGTTTGCGGCCCGGCTCTCCCCGATGGGGCGCATGGCTGAGGTGGTTGCCCGCGAGGTGTGGATGTTCAAACAAACCGCCAGCGACACGGTCGAAGTGATATTGACGCCGGACCAGCACACACAGATTTCACTCCGTTTACAGTGGCGGGATGGCGCGGTGGAGGCACAGGCGCGCTGCCAGCAGGGCGACTTTCACGCTTTCCGCGCGCAGTGGCCGGCATTGCAGGAGGCCCTCGCGCATCAAGGCGTGCGATTGGCAGCATTGACCCCCGCAACGCACACGGGTTTGGCAGGATGGTTCGGTTCATCTGGTTTTGGCCAGTCGGCCAACGGCGGTTCACCGCATCACGAGACTTCCTCCGCGTGGACCGAGTTGCCGCCGATCATGATCCCGGAGAAGTCAAGCGCCACACCACTTAGGGCGCCGTACTCCGCGCATCGCCTCCTTGAATCCTGGGCTTAAGGACATTTATGGATATCAGTTCCATCAGCAACTATTCGAACGCCACCTACGCCGCGGATCGCGTCCCGATTCAAACGCTTGGTCAGGCCGACTTTCTCAAACTGCTCGTTACACAAATGACGTCGCAGGATCCGCTTAATCCGCAGAAAGACACTGATTTCATTGCCCAGATGGCACAGTTCAGCGCGCTGGAGCAGAGCAAGACGATGCAGCAGGATATCGCCCGGCTGCGCTCGCAGCAGGAACTGCTACAGGCCAGTTCGCTGCTCGGGCAAACCGTGGAACTCCAGGTCAATTCGGAAATTCGGGCAATCGGCGTCGTCAGCGCGGTGCGGATTGAAGCTGGAACTCCGAAAATTGTTGTCGGAGAGAACTCGTACGATTTGAGCCAGGTCCTGACAATTGCGCCAACCTTGCCTGAACCGTAACCTCAACCCAGGAGATTCCATGTATCATTCTTCACTCGCATTCAGCAGCCGCCCACCGTTACCTGCGGATGGGTTCAACACCTTGCGTATGAACATGGCCAAGGCCATGATCGGGCAGACCGTGGATTTGATGGCGGACGCACACCGCATTACCCATGGAATCGTGGCCGGTGTGATCACGGAGGCAGGGATACCAAAACTTGTGGTGGGCCGCAGAGTCTATGATCTAAGCCAGATGCTTACGGCCACGCCGACACCCCTCAACTAAAACAAATCCAAACTCAATACCTATGCTTCGCTCCCTCAACTCCGGTGTCAGTGGCATCCAACAGTTTCAGGGCCGGCTGGATGTCATTGGCAACAACATTGCCAACTCCAACACCATTGCCTATAAAACCGCGCGTGCGGATTTTGCCGACGCCTTCAGCCAGACGCTAAAGGCGTCAAGCACCGGCACCGCCGGCATGCAGATCGGTTCCGGGGTCGCCACGTCCGCGATCAAGAACAATTTCACGCAGGGCGCGCCGACCAGCACCGGGGTCAAGACCGATTTGTACATTTCGGGTGAAGGATTCTTCATGGTGCAGGACCCGGTCAGCGGCGTGGAGTACGCCACCCGGGCCGGGGATTTCAAAGTGGACTCCAGCGGCTATCTGGTCACCAACACCGGCCTCCGCGTGCAAGGGTTCGCCAACTCTGGCCTGGCGACGCGAGGAGACCTGCAAATTGACGGCAGCGGACGACCCGCAACCTCGGATCCCAACGCCTCGTTCCTGGGTTACAGCATTGATAACGAGGGCCGGATTAACGTGTATCTTTCCGACAACACCGAATTCGTGCGCGGTCAGGTGTTGCTGCAAACTTTCCGCGATCCGCAGGCGCTGCTCAAGGAGGGCGACAATCTCTACTCCGGTATTAGTGCCGCGGGGCCGCTGGGCGGCAACGCTTCACCCCAGGCGGAGGCGCCAGGCACCAACGGCCTGGGCCGCGTGCAGGCGGGTGCGCTCGAATTGTCGAATGTGGACCTGGCCAATGAATTTGCCAGCCTCATTACCACCCAGCGCGGTTTTCAAGCCAGTGCCCGCATCATCACCACCAGCGACGAGGTCCTTCAGGAACTCGTCAACATGAAGCGTTAACCTGCAAAAGCCATGGCTACGAATCGTATGGATGGTCTCACTGCGGAAAACGGCACGGACCCGGCGTCCGTGAAAGAGGCCGTGACTGCGGTGACTGCGGTCCCCGGTGGTTTCAAAGCGTGGCTGCCGCTGATCGCCAACGTAATCCTGATGCCGGTACTGGCCTATGTGATGACGGTCTTTGTATTGCTGCCCAAAATGAATTCCGGCACCCACGCCGGGCAGGAAGCGGGCGAAAGCGTCAGCGCGGGCGATTCCAGCGGGAGTCAGGGCGGGAAGGATGCTTCCGCCAAGAACAAGGTCAACGTTCC
Organism: Verrucomicrobiota bacterium; assembly: GCA_014860005.1. The sequence goes on from JACZKP010000004.1 coordinate 30,863, forward strand.
CTTGAGCAACAAAGTGCTGGTGAATGTGTCCGGGACCATGGGTACACGTTATCTGCTCGCAAACATCACCCTGGTGGGCACCAAACCCGACTTGAAAGAGGCGGTGGAAAAGAACGACGCTCAGCTTCGCGACGTGGCTGCCAGCGTATTGGGCAACAAAACGATCACCGATATTGACAAGCCCGGGGCGCGAAACCTGATCCGCACGGAACTGATTTCAGCCTTCAACAACGTGCTGGGTGGTGGCAGGGTCGTCGAGGTTTTCTTCACCGAATTCGCCATTCAGTAACCAAGCCATGGAACCCACGGAAACGAATCAACCGTTCCCTGAATCTCCCGAGGCAATTCCGGCGACTTTGGAATCATTCGGTTCGTCCCCCAAAACGGCGATTATGGATTCCCCATCGCCGACTGACGCCCTGCTGGGAGCTGCTCCCGTCATTGAAGCCCGGCTATACGAGGTGGCGCAAGGCCCGGTGTTCTCGGCGCACGAAATGCGCCGGCTTGAGGCAGACTACGAGGAGCTTCTGCAGCGGTTGACTGGACGCCTTTCCCTCTATTTTCGGAGCGAATGTGAACTTGAACTGGAATCGCTGAAAACCTCCACATTCCGGCAATGGGTCAGCGGCCGGCTGCAGCCCACTCACCTGACGCTGTTCAAGGTGGAGCCATGGCGCGGCATCGGTGTGCTGGAAATCAGCCCGGCCCTCGGGCTGGCGATGACTGACCGGCTCATGGGCGGTTCAGGCCAGGCAGCTACGGTCAGCCGCGAATTGAGCGAAATCGAAACTGCCTTGCTCGATCAAGTGGCACAATTCGTTACCGAAGCCTGGTGCGCCCAGTGGCAACGGTGGCAGGAATTGACACCCGCATTGCTCGGGCACGAAAGTGACGCTCGCTACCTCCAAACTTCGCCGCCAGACAGCACGATGCTGGTGGCTGCGATCCATGCCCGTCTAGGCGATTGCCGCGGCCAGATACAACTCGCGTTACCGCTCGCCACGATCGAGGTCTTGATTCAGAAACTGCGCGCCGAACTTAAACCGGCAGTCGGAGACGACACCAACGCAGCCACGCCGAGAGCCCTGCGTTGGAATGCTGCGCTTGATGACATGACGATGGCCCTAACCGCCGATTTGCCCGGGCTGCCTTTAACGGCCCGTTCCATTCCTCAACTCAAAGTTGGCGATACGCTGGAATTGCCCGCAAATGCCACAAATCAAGTGCATTTGCGTCTGGGCGGTTTGACGCGCTTCATCGGACGTCTTGGCACGCGCGATGATCATTGGGCTGTGGAACTCACCGACGTTCTCAAACCCTGAACTGCTGCCAATTATGAACCCCACCGCCGAATATCCGCCGAATCTCGACATCGTCCTGGACGTGCCCGTGAGCCTTACCGTGGAACTGGGCTCCTGCCAGTTGCCCATGCGCGACGTGCTTCACCTCACCGCTGGCTCCGTGGTGCAACTGGATAAAGCCGCTGGTACGCCGGTTGATCTGCGCGTCAACCACAAGCTCGTGGCGCGCGGGGAAGTAGTGATGGTCGGGGAGCGTCTCGGCATTCGCATCACTGAACTGGTCAATTCCTCCGGTTAGTACCGGCCTTCGCGGTCAATTCCTCGTCTTCAATCCGGCGCGGTTAACTTTGCCGAGCTCTCCTCTGTTCGGGTGGCATTTTCTGCCACTCATCCGTGCGTTGCGTCTTGAAAGGCCCGGTTTCATTGGCATTTTCGCGCTGGCACCTCCGTTGCTTAACCGACGCTGGACAATTCGAGTATGGTAATCGCGCCCATCCATCAACGAGAAAATCGCATCGAACCGATGCGGCACGACCGCGTCGGTGTAGCGCTGATGGTTGTGCTGGCGATAACAATCCTGGCGGCGGCGAGCCTCTCGGCGCAACCGGTGATTTCCACCAACGCGCCCTCCACTGCGGATTTGCCCGGCTCGACTTCCGTCGTTTTCTCCCTGGTCCGCGTCCTGGGCGCGCTTGGGCTGGTCTTCGCGGTGTTCTTCGGCGGCCTCTGGGTTTTTCGCAACTGGCAGCGATTCACCGTGCGCAATGGCCAGCCGGCCAAGCTCAATGTGATCGAGGTCAAATCACTGGGTCCGCGGCACGCGCTCTACGTTGTCGGTTATGAACAACAACGCATCCTGATCGCGTCCTCCCCCACCGGCGTCAGCATGTTGACCAACCTGCCGGCCTCCGAATTGGACGCCGCCGAGGCTGCCACCGTACCGCGGCCCACGTTTGCCGAGTCTTTGCGTCAGGCCCTCCACCGCAAATCATGAATTCTCCCTCCCTGCCTCCGCCGCCCATCGCGCCCTTCGGCCCGGAACGCCCGCGCCACCGTCGCTGGCTGATCGTCGGCCTTCTGGTTTTGATGAGCGCACTGTGGGACGGAGCAGCTCCCGCGGTGGCGCAGGTCGTGGCCCCCACCAATTCGACTTCGCTCACCGCTGGAGTGGTGCCGTTTCGTTTGAACCTGGGGGTGGAAGCGGCGCAGGAACCGCAGGACGTGGACGTGGCGATCAAAGTCCTCTTCACCATTACGCTGCTGACGCTGGCGCCTTCGATCATCCTGTTGATGACGTGTTTCACCCGGATTGTCATCGTGCTTTCCTTTGTTCGCTCCGCACTGTCGTTGCAGGGCACGCCGGCCAACCAGATCATCATTGGTCTCTCATTGTTCATCACCTACTTCATCATGGAGCCGGTGTGGTCTCAGATTGACTCTCAGGCCTTGCAACCGTACATGGCCAAGCAGATCACCAGCGCGCAGGCGTTGGACGAGGCGGCCAAACCCATCCGCGCCTTTATGCTCCGGCAGACGCGGCCCAAAGACGTGGAATTGTTTGTGGCGCTGGCCAAGCTGCCGCCCACCTCGCCGGAACTGTTGCCGCTCAAGGTGGTGATCCCCGGTTTCATCATCAGCGAGCTGCGCACCGCCTTTCAGATGGGATTCCTGCTGTTCGTGCCCTTCATTCTCATTGATCTGGTGGTGGCCACCGTGCTGATGAGCCTGGGCATGATGATGATGCCGCCGGCGACGATTTCCCTCCCGCTCAAGATCCTCCTGTTTGTGCTGGTGGACGGCTGGGAATTGGTGGTGCGGTCGCTGGTGTTGAGCTTTGGGGGATGAAGCGTGGCGGCGTTGAGTTGATTTCGCCCAAGACCAATAAAACGTCTTTTTGAAGCTATGAATCCGGAATTTGCGGTTGAACTGATCAAGAGCATGATGATGCAGGCGGTGGCCATCGCCGCGCCGATCTTGCTCACGGTGATGGTCCTCGGTCTGGCCATAAGCCTGTTTCAGGCGGTGACCTCGATCCACGAACAGACGCTGACGTTCGTGCCCAAGGCCCTGGGCGTGGTGGCGCTGCTGGTCATCCTGCTGCCGTGGATTCTGCGCTCTCTGATCGAATTCGCGCGGGCGGTGGTGGAGAAAATTCCCCAGATGGTCCAATAACAAAAGCCCAGTCGAATCCCACCCGCCACCCCAAGAATCATTGAACTCCGAGCTGACAAACTGGTTTCTGGTTTTCACGCGAGTCAGCGCCCTGCTGGCGGCGCTGCCGATGTTCGGGATGCGCACTTTTCCGGTTCAACTGCGGATTGCCCTGGGCGTGCTGATCGCATTGCTGGTCGCGCCCCTGGTGCCGCCGGTGTCCACGGACGTCAGTTCGCTCTGGTCGCTGGCGCGCGTCATGTTTGTCGAGGCCAGCATCGGGCTGCTGCTGGGATTTGTCTGCCGTTTCGTTTTCTTCGCGCTGGAAGTGGCCGGCGTGTTCCTCGCCACGGATATGGGGTTGAGCTTGCCCCAGGAGTTCAGCCAGATCACCGGCGGCAATGCGATGGCGCCGGGAGTGGTGCTTTACTGGCTCGCGCTCATGTTATTGCTCAGTCTGGATCTCCATCACTGGATGATTATCGGGTTCGAGCGAAGCTACGCGCTCGTGCCCGCGGGCGGAGCGCACTTGAGCGAGGCGCTTCTTTCCAATGTGGTGATGCGCAGCGGACAGATCTTTGTCATTGCCCTCCAGATTGCCGCGCCCGTGATGGCGGTGTCGTTTCTGATCACCACGGTGTTCGCCTTGCTGGGCCGCGCCGTGCCGCAGATGAACGTCTTTACCGAGCGTTTTCCGGCGACCACGTTGGCGGGGCTGCTCACCTTCGGCCTGACCTGCACCTTTATGGCCCAACACATCGCGAACTATTTGCGGCGCCTGCCCGAGGACATGCTGAGTGTCGCGCGACTGGCGGGCGGGTAGGTCCGGTTCACATTTGAGGGCGTGAAACCATGAGCGAGCGCGTTGGCGAAAAAACCGAGCAACCGACCCCGCGGCGATTGGAGGAGGCCGTCAAGCAGGGCCAGTTTGCCCGTAGTGCGGAGGTGCAAACCGTTTTTGTGCTGCTGGGAGGATTGATTGCGTTCAAGTTTCTCGGAAGCGATTTGTGGCGGCAGTTGGTGACGGTGCAGACTTCGATTCTAGGTCATTTGCACGAAATGCCGCTGACCTTTGACTCAATGCAGGGCCACGCGATGCAGGGCGCACTGGTACTGGGCGCCTGTGTTGGGCCACTGGTGATTGCCACGACTGCCGGGGGCTTGCTTGCCGGGGTATTGCAGAACCGTTTTCAGACCGCGTCCGAGGCGTTGGACCCAAAATGGGAGCGCGTCAATCCTGCCGCCGGATTCAAGCGGGTCTTCTCCGGCCGTTCACTGGTCCCGACCGGCATCTCGCTTCTAAAATTGGGCGTCATTGCCGCGCTCACCTATTCGCAGGTTGCGAAGCTGCTGACCGATCCAATTTTTTATACCGCCGTGGATGTGGCAAGAATTGCCGGATTCCTGGCAGAAGTTTCCTTCGGAATCGTGTGGCGCGTGGTTTGTGCGTTGGCGCTGCTGGCGGTGCTCGACTACGCCTACCAGTATTGGCGCACGAATCGCGACCTGATGATGACGCGCGAAGAAGTTAAGGAGGAACTGAAACACACCGAAGGCAACCCCCATGTTAAAGCCCGGCAACGTCGCCGCCGCAACATCAAGACCGTCCGCCAGATGCTGGTAGATGTGCCTAAAGCTGATGTGGTTGTGACGAACCCGACGCATTTCGCCATCGCGCTTCGTTACGACCGGAAGACCATGAAAGCGCCGCGGATTGTAGCCAAAGGCACCCGTCTTAATGCCCTGCGCATCCGCGAGATCGCGCAACGTCATCAGGTCCCGCTGGTGGAGAACAAGCCGCTGGCCCGCATGATGTTCAAGTATGGCAAAGTCGGTGGCGAAGTTCCTGCTCAGCTCTATGCCGCGGTCGCCGAAGTGCTCGCGTATGTGTATCGCGTGAACCGGTACCGCTATTACACCGAGCAAAATCACGCGTAACGCAACATGGCAACCACAACAACCTCCTCCAGCCTGGCCCGCTTTTTTAGGCAGGGTGATCTTTGGTTGATTGTCGGCCTCTTCGGCACGGTGCTCCTGCTTATCCTGCCGATTCCGCCGATGGCGCTGGATTTGTTGCTCGCGGTCAGCATCGGGATCTCGCTGCTCATTCTGCTCGTCATCCTCTACGTTCAGGACCCCTCGGATTTTACCGGTTTTCCCACGCTGCTGCTCTGCGTCACCCTCTTTCGGTTGGCGCTCAACGTGGCCTCCACGCGGTTGATTCTGCTCGACGGTTACGCCGGCCATATCATCGAGGCTTTTGGCAATTTCGTGGTCCGCGGCAACTATGTCGTCGGCTTGGTCGTATTCGTGATCCTCGTACTGATCAATTTTGTGGTCATCACCAAGGGTGCGGGCCGCATCGCGGAAGTGGCCGCGCGCTTCACCTTGGATGCGATGCCCGGCAAGCAAATGGCCATTGACGCCGAACTCGGCGCGGGCGTCATCAACGAGGAACAAGCGCGCACCCGGCGGCGCAAGGTGGAGCAGGAAGCCGACTTTTACGGCGCGATGGATGGCGCGAGCAAATTCGTGCGGGGCGACGCCATCGCCGCCGTGCTCATCACGCTGATCAACATCCTTGGCGGCTTCGCCATTGGCATCATGCAAAAAGGCATGACGATGACGGAGTCCCTGCAACGTTTTACGCTGCTCTCGATTGGTGACGGTCTGGTCTCGCAAATCCCGGCGCTGATCATCTCGATGGCGGCCGGTATGTTGGTCACCCGGGCCGCCACGCGCAACAGCCTCGGCCAGGAGTTGAGCAAACAACTGCTGTTTTATCCGCGCGCGCTCGGGGTTCTGAGCGCCATGATGTTGGTGTTTGCGCTGGTTCCCGGGCTGCCCATGCTGCCGTTTCTGGTGCTGTCCGCAGGCACGGGTTGGGTGGCGTATCAGTTGAGCCGGAAGACCCGGGCGACCCCCGCCGTCGTTGCCGGCAAAGATGGCGCCACCGCCGCCGCGACCCCAGGGGCACCCGTCCTTCCCGTCGGCGAAAAGCTGGAATCTCTGCTCAGTGTGGACGCCCTGCAAATCGAACTGGGCTACGGCCTGGTCAATCTGGCGGATGCGCGCAAGGGCGGCGATCTGTTGGAGCGCGTGACGGGTGTGCGGCGCACTTTCGCGCAAGAGATGGGCGTGGTCGTCCCGCCCATCCGGCTGCGCGACAATTTGCAGATGGGGGCCAACGAGTATCGTTTTCTCCTCAAGGGAAACCCGATCTCCCAGGGGGCGTTGATGCCGGGTTACTGGCTCGCAATGAACGCCACCAACAGCAAGGTCACTCTCAAGGGCGTGCCCACCGTTGAGCCGGTCTTTCAACTGCCCGCCACCTGGATTACCGATGTGGAGCGCAAGTCCGCCGAAGCTGCGGGATACACGGTGGTGGATGCCGCCTCCGTGCTGGTCACGCATTTGTCCGAGACGGTGCGGCGGAACTGCCACGAGATTCTCAGCCGTCAGGATGTTCAACTCCTGCTCGATAATCTCAAGCAAACGCACCCCACCGTGGTCAACGAGTTGATCCCGGCACAACTCACCGTCGGCCAGGTGCAACGCATCCTGCAAAATCTGCTGACCGAGGGCATTTCGATCCGAAATCTTGCGGGCATTCTGGAAAAAGTCAGCGACCATGCTCAAGTCTCCAAGAATCCCGATGAGTTGTCCGAACACGCGCGGCGGGCCTTGGGATCGCAACTCGTCAAGCCTTTCCAAGGGGACAACGGCAGCCTGCGCGCCATCACGCTGGATCCGAAGTTGGAACAGCAGATCGCCGCCGGCGTGCGGCAATCATCCACGGAGATCGCGCTCATGCTCGAGCCGCGGCTGGCCCGGCATATCGTGGATACGCTCTCCAAACATATTCAGAAATTCCTGGCCGACGGGCAGCCGCCCCTGTTGCTGTGCGCGCCGCAAATCCGGCTCGCCTTCCGGCGTTTCTTTGAAACCACTTTCTCGGACCTCGCCGTACTGTCCTACGCCGAAGTGCCCGCGCGCGTGGAAATCCAGAGCGCCGCCATGGTGCCGTGCCCGGAGTAACGCCCCATGCAAGTCCACACCTTCATCGCCCATTCCGCCGCCGACGCCATCACGCAAATTCGCGAAACCCTGGGCCCGGACGCAGTCGTGCTAAATGTGCGGCGTCCGCCGGGGGAAGGACTGGCCCGCCTCTGGCAAAAGCCGCGCATTGAAGTGCTGGCGCACGTGCCGGAAAAGCCCGAACCGCCGTTGCAGGCCGGGGTGCTGGCCGAACTTCGCGAGGAGCTGGCCGAGATCCGGCAGAAGGTGCAGGGACAAGAATTGGACCGGGCCGCGACGGCTTTTCAACCAGAAAGTCTTGCGAGTAACCGGATGACGCCGTCGGTTCAACCGGTGGCCGGGCACGCGAGCATCCAGCCGGGCGGCGCCGATTTGATGGCGAGCGCGAGCAACGGTGGCTGGCGCGTTGGCGCGCTCCTGATGAACAGCGGTTTGCTGCCATTGCACGCGCAATGGGTGGTGGAACAGCTTCGGGAACGATATGGCGACACACCGCCCGCTTCGCTCGGGGAGGAATTCGCCCTGGCCCAAAGCCTCCTGTCAAGCCGCTGGCAGCCGTTGACGCATCCGACCCCGGGCGCGCACGTTTTCATCGGCCCTCCCGGCGCGGGCAAGACGACCTGCCTCTCCAAATGGCTGGCCCATGTGGCGCTGGTCGAAAGCCGGCCCGCAGCCGTCTGGCGGCTCGATGGCCACGTTGCGAACACGGCCGAGTCTTTGAGCGTGTTCTGCGAGATTCTCGGGGTGCCACTGGAGCGATTCCAGCCGGATCGTCCCGCGCCCGCCGATGGAAGCCTTTTCATAGATTTGCCGGGAGTGAATCCGACCGATGCCGCGGCGATGGCGAGCTTGCGCGCCCAAATTGACCGGCTGCCAAATCCACAGGTGCATCTGGTGTTGAATGCGGCTTATGAGACGTCCCTGCTGCTGGCGCAGGTGCGGGCGTTCTCCGTGCTGCCAGTTGCCGATTTGCTCGTCACGCATCTCGACGAGGAGTCGCGTTGGGGAAAAATCTGGAATCTGGTGCTCGGCACAAATTACACCCCGCGCTTCCTGTGCGCCGGGCAAAACATTCCGGGAGAATTTATCGAGGCGACGCCGGAAGTGATTCTGGCGCGACAATTCCTGAGAAAATGAACGGTTTGCACGGGAACAGAAACCGAGATGCGGCGTGGCAATAGTTCTGCTAGAGCACGGGCGGGATCAATAAACATGAAAAAACTCATGATCATGGGCGGCTTGATCGGATTCCTCATCGGAGTCTTGTTCGGTTTCGTGGAAGGGGTCGCCTGGCCGACGCTGTTTGTGCGCGCCAGTGTAGCCACCCTGACGGCGGGACTGTTGTTGCGTTGGTGGGGGCAGGTCTGGCTCCGCAGTTTGAAGGAGAGCTACGATCAGCGTCTGGCGCTGGAACCACAGGTTCAGCCATCAGTCCGTAACGATCTCAAAAAGTAAATGACCACCATGCTTCCCACTGCCGACCCGATTCCGCCCGCAGCCAGGCTGGCTGCACGGCCGCGCGGCGGGACGACGCCCTACCGGGGGATCGTTCCTGGCAGCGCGGCGGAAGATGAATTGGTGCAACAACATCTTCCATTGGTGCGCACTGTGGTGGGTCGTTTGGCCATGAACCTTCCGGCGCACGTGGACCTCGATGATTTGTACAGTTCCGGCCTGGTCGGATTGCTGAACGCCGTCCGCAACTTTGATCCCAACGGCGGCAGCATGTTCGAGTCCTACGCCCGCGTGCGCATCCGGGGAGCGGTGCTGGATGAATTACGCCGGCTCGACTGGGTGCCGCGCTCCGTGCATGACAAGGCTCGCAAAGTTCAAGCCGCCATGGCGGAACTCGAACAGGCCACCGGCGAAGTGCCGGAGGCCACCGCCGTCGCCCGGGCTTTGAAACTTTCGCTGTCCGAATATCATGACCTGTTGGAACAGATTCGCCCCGCCACGTTCGTCTGTCTGGATGCCGTAACCACCGGCGAGGATGACGCGAACGGCAGCCGGCACGAAAGCATAGCAGATGACACCCAACCCGACCCGCTGGACTGTGTTGCGCGCCGCGAGTTGGTCAGCTTGATCGCCGGGTGCATTGCGCGGCTGCCCGAAATGCAGAAGAAAGTGCTCGCTCTCTATTACTATGAAGACCTGCGCTTGCGGGAGATCGCCGAAGCTTTCGGCGTCACGGAATCCCGAATTTCCCAGATTCACTCCCAGGCGATCCTGGCCATCAAATCCCATCTGCAACGGCACGAAATAGTCCCTGCCGGCAACACCGCTTCCCGCATCGCGACATGATCATTCTCATTGGCGCCATCATCGTCACGTTATCCGTACTCGGCGGCTTCATGCTCGCCGGCGGCCACGTCGGCGCCCTGTGGCATATTGCGGAAATTGTCATCATCTGCGGGGCGGCGGGCGGGGCGCTCGTGATCATGTCGCCCAAGAAAGTCATCCTCGACCTCGTCAAGTACACCCTGGCGGCGATGAAAGGCACGCCGTACAGCAAGACCGCCTACGAAGACCTTTTCAAGGCGCTCTACGAGCTGTTCATGTTGGGTCGGCGCAACGGCATGATTGCTTTGGAGGATCATGTAATGAATCCGACCTCCAGCAGCATCTTCACCAAGTACCCCAAGTTTCTCAACGACAAGCACGCGGTGGAACTGCTCTGCGGCGGCTTGCGTCCCATGATTGATGGCAAGGTCAAGCCGGACCAGTTGAAGCTCCTGTTGGACACGGAACTGGATGCGATGGAGGAGGAACATCATCGGCCGGTGGACGTGCTGACCAAGTGTGCCGATGCGATGCCTGGCTTCGGCATTGTGGCCGCAGTGCTGGGAATCGTCGTCACCATGGGGTCCATCGCCGGCCCCATCGAAGAAATTGGCTATAAAGTGGCGGCGGCACTGGTGGGCACCTTCCTCGGCATTCTGATTTCTTACGGCTACCTGAATCCGTTGGCGGTGAACATCAACTTTCTGGGGATGGCGGAACTCGCCTACCTTCGTTGCATCGCCACCTCAATCGTTGGCTTTGCCAGCGGCATGTCTCCGATCATGGCGGTGGAAGTAGCGCGGCGGGGCTTGAGCAGCGAACTCAAGCCCACGGCCGATGAACTGGAAACCATGTTGAAAACGGTCAACTCGCCTGCGCCCGCCTGACGGCGCGGCGCTGTGGGAACGAAAACAAAGTCCTGGTTATGGCAAGAAAGAAGCGGCATCCGGCACATGGCGGCGCGTGGAAGGTGGCTTACGCCGACTTTATCACCGCGATGATGGCGCTGTTTATGGTGCTCTGGCTGGCGTCACAAGACCAAAAGATCAAGGAAGCCGTCCAGCGCTCCTTCCGCAATCCGTTCGCCTCCCTCACCAAGGAATCCACCGGCATCATTCCCAACAAAGATGTTCAGGCGGTGGAATCTCGCGACGGTAATTTCGACTCCGCATCCGCCGTTGAACTGAACATGCTCCGCAAGCTGGCGGAGGATTTGATGCAAACGCTCCAAAGTAATCCGGAAACGCCGGAAGAATCCCCGTTGAATCTGGAAATCACCCCCGAAGGCATGCGCATCAGCGTGTTTGATCGCAACCGCAAGCCGATTTTCGATCCGGACACGGCGAACTTCACCCTCTACGGTTCCTGGATTTTCTCGACGCTGGCCTGGGAAATCTCCCGTTACACGAACAGCTTCACGATTGAACTGGAAGGGCACACCGAGCAGGGCCGTTCGCCCCGCAGCCCCGACTACGACAACTGGGAACTCACCGCCGACCGGGCGAATGTTGCGCGACGCAAGCTCCTCGCCCACGATGTCGTGCCGGCCCAGATCTACAAGGTCGCGGGCTTCGCCGACACGCAGCCGATGCCCAACTTCGAACCGCAAAACGAAAGCCAGCGCCGGGTGGCGGTGCTCTTGAAACTCAAACCCGGCCGCCAACTCTGATCATGTCCGCGCCCTTCATCCCGTTCCGCAAGGCGGACGCGCCAATTGCCGACGCGAGCCTCGCGAGCGGACCCACTGGCAGCCTCACCGCTGCCAAAGCTTTTGCTCCCCTCAATGCAGTTCCGGTCACACCGCCAGCGACCGCCGGTGCCCACCAGGCTTGTACGCCGACTGCCGCTCCCACCGTCACGCTGCAAAGGGATGGCGACCGCGTCACCCACATCCGCGTCCAGTGCGCGTGCGGCCAGGTGATCGAACTGGAATGCAATTACTGAAGGGCGGACGCGCTGCCGCAGCACAGTCACAAATTATTACCAGCCCGGGGTTGCCTCCATTGCCGCGCTTCTTTCGAAAGGGTTCCCCGGATTTCATTGGTTGCTTCAGATCTGCCTCGCGCCACAAACAACCGGGTCGGAAGAAACTGCTGCATGGAGCGGTTCGCCCGGGCAGCATTTTCCGCTTCTATGCGGCAGCGATTGCCAAAACAGTGCAAATCCTTGGGTTTTTCCTCGTGGCACATCCAGTGCTTGGCAATTCGGCGTGAATGTAAGTTTGTATCAAGCTGCCGCTGCAATGAGCGCCAACGCGCGCTGGCAGGAGGCCGTTTCCGAGAACCTGGCTTCGGCTTCGATCCCGGGCTTCAAGAAACAGTCCCTGAGTTTTGACGCCGTCCAGGCGGGAGTCATGCCGCAGGGCACGCTCGGCGTGCCGCAGCACTTCTCCCTGCCGCGGGCGAACCTCACCACCAATTTCGCGCAAGGCGAATTACGCGCCACCGGCATCAGCACCGACGTGGCGATCGAGGGCCGCGGCTTCTTTGAAGTGCAACTGGCCAACGGCGCCACTGCTTACACGCGCGACGGGGAGTTCCAAATCAATTCTCTCGGCCAGTTGACCACCAAGCAGGGCAGCTTGGTGCTCGGCGATACCGGTCCGATTCAATTGGACCGCAACAATGGGTCGCCCGTCTCCATTTCCGCCACCGGCGAAGTCAGCCAGGGAACCGAATTGAAAGGCCGGTTGAAGATCACGGATTTCGACCAACCCGGCCTGCTGACGCAAGTAAGCGGCGGTTTTTTCATGGCCACAGATCCGAATCTCCTGCCCATTGAGGTAGCGCAACCGTCCCTCCGGCAGGGATTCCTCGAAGCGGCCAACACATCACCCGTCACTGAAATGGCCAGCATGATCAGCATGATGCGGGCGTTTGAATCCAATCAACGCCTGGTGCAAATCCACGATGAACGCATGGGACGGGCGATTTCCGAACTTGGCAACCCCAATTGAACTGAGGTGATATTATGATGCGCGCGCTCTATTCCTCGGCCGCCGGGATGCAATCCCAGCAGACCAACCTTGACGTCATCTCCAACAATCTGGCCAACGTCAACACGACGGGCTTCAAAAAGAACAAAGTTGAATTCCAGGATTTGCTTTACCAGACCACTCGCGCGGCAGGTGCCGACCAAGGCGCGGGAAACCAAATTCCCACGGGCATCCAGATCGGCCACGGTTCGCGCCTCATCGCCACCTCCAAAGTGTTTACCACGGGCGAACTGACGCAAACCGGTGAGCGGCTTGACGTGGCGATTCAGGGCGACGGCTTTTTTGAAGTGCAGATGCCCGACGGCTCCAGAGCTTACACCCGCGACGGCGCGTTGAAAACCGCATCGGATGGCCGCGTCACCACCAGTGATGGCATGGTGGTGCAGGGCGGTTTCCAACCCATTCCCGCCGGCACCACTTCGATTGCCATCGCGCCCACGGGCGAGGTGACGACGAATGGCTCCAATGGTTCGCAGACCTTTCGCGTCCAACTGGTGCGCTTCGCCAATCCCGCGGGACTTGAAAGCCTCGGACGCAATCTCTACCGGGAAACTCTCGCTTCCGGCACGGCGGAAATCGGTAATCCCGGTGAAGACGGCTATGGCGATCTGCAGCAGGGCTACCTGGAAATGTCCAACGTCAAGGTGGTCGAGGAAATGGTCAATTTGATTGTCGCCCAGCGCGCCTACGAAGTGAATTCGAAGGCCGTGCAGGCGGCGGACGAGATGATGCAAATCAGCAACAACCTGCGCCGCTAATGAAATTCCCCACCGTCATTTGTTGGTGCAGTATCCTGGGCCTGTCCGCCGGAGCGGCGTCTCCGTCCTCCGTGACCGAGACGCCGCCCGGCTGGCAGCTCCGCCCGTCCGCCCTGGTGGATGCCTCGGGAGTGCATCTCGATCAACTGGTCGCTACGCCTCCAGCGGATTTGCCGCGCATCCAGTTGGCGGGCGCTCCCGCCGCCGGGCAGACGCTGGTTCTAAACCGCGCCCAGATAGGTGAACTCCTGCAACAGCGCGCGCCGGAATTCGCCACCACGAATTGGAGTGGCCCGGCCCAAATCAAAATTTTACGCCGCACCCGGATGTTGGACGAATCGGAAATCAAATACCTGCTCACCGAGGCATTGCAACGGGACTTTGTGAAAGAGCGCGGTGAACTCGAGATCCGCTTTACCCGGCCTTGGAACGCGGTGGCGATTGCCGATGAACCGTTCACGGTCAAAGTGGTGGACCTGCCCACCGCAGGCGTGACGCCGAATTGTATCGTACGTTTTGAACTCCTGGCCGGCGCAGAGATCCTGGGCAACTGGCAGGCCCCCTTGCAGGCGCGCATCTGGCGGGAGGTCTGGGTCGCTGGCTCGCCGCTGCTACGCGGCCAGTTGCTTCAGAGCGCGGACGTGGTCAAGGAGCGGCGCGACGTGTTGACCTTGCCCGACGCGACGCCCGACCTGGACTTGAATCATCCCTCGATTGAGCTGGCGGCGAACCTGCCTGCGGGCGCGGCGTTGACGGCGCGTTCGCTGCGGCTGCGCCCCATCATCCGACGGGGTAAAGTGGCGGAAGCGCTGGTGCAGGACGGCATCATGACGATTTCGGTGAAAGTGGAGGTACTGGAGGACGGTTTGCCGGGGCAAAGCGTCCGGGTTCGTAACATAAAATCCAAACGCGAATTTCGCGGAAAGGTTCAAAGTGCAGACACCATCCTGGTCAATCTTTAACGGCGCGGTTGGGGCCGCGGCGTTGCTACTGGCAGCTCACGTCGTTCCGGCGCAATCCCTCTGGCGGGAGGACGCTTCCCGCTCGATGGTCAGCGACAAGCGCGCTCATGCCGTGGGCGACGTGCTCACCATTCTGGTTCAGGAAAACAACTCGGCTTCAAAGGACCAAACCACCAAGACTTCCAAGAGTTCCTCCGTGGACGCCGGCGTTGCCAGTTTCTTCTATAGCCCGGCCGCCAGTGGCTTCCTGACGCACAACGGGCAGATGCCAGTGCTTAAAGCGGCCTCCAAACAAGATTTTGATGGCGGCGGCAAAATCAGCAACTCGGAGAGAATCACGGCGCGCATCGCTGTCCGGGTGGTGGACACCTTGCCGAACGGGAATCTGGTCATCGAGGGCCAGCGCACCACCTCGTTCTCCGGCGAAAGCCAGGACGCGATCCTGCGCGGGGTCGTGCGGAGCGAAGACATCGCCGCCAACAACACGGTGTACAGCTACAACATCGCTGACGCCACGATCAAATATGTCTCCAAGGGCACGGTTTCCGACGCGCAACGCAAAGGCTGGTTCACCCGCATCTGGGACAAGATCACTCCGTTCTGATCACACAACATGAACCGCTTGTTAATTGTCTGCGGGTTGTTGGCCGGGTTCGCCGTCGTCGCGGCCCACGCCACCGGATCGCGCATCAAGGATCTCACCGTGGTCGCCGGGGCGCGCGACAACCAGCTTGTGGGCTATGGCCTGGTCATCGGTCTGGCCGGCGATGGCGATAAAGACCCGGTTTACACCGTGCAGAGCATGGCGAATGTCCTTCAGCGCTTCGGCATCACTGTCCCGCCCGCAGCGCTTTCTTCCAAAAACGTGGCGGCCGTGATGGTGACCGCGGACATTCGCGCTTTCGTCAAGAACGGCACGCGGCTGGATGTAACGGTTTCCGCGCTCGGTGATGCCAAGAGCCTGCAAGGCGGCGTGCTGCTGCAGACGCCGTTGCTCGGGGCGGACGGCAAGGTCTATGCCGTGGCGCAGGGCGCGCTGGCGGTCGGCGGATTCATCGGCGGCACGGGCGGCGGTGGCGGTGCGACCGTGCAGAAGAACCATCCCACGGTGGCACAGATTTCCGGCGGTGCGCTGGTGGAGCGGGAGATTCCCACCGAGATTGTGCTAAACAATCACCTGGAATTGCTCCTGCGGGAACCGGACTTCACCTCGGCGGCCCGCATGGCCAGCGCCATCAATCAGGTTTTCGCCGACAGCGCCCAGGCGCTGGATTCCACTTCTGTGCGCGTCCGCCTGCCCGAAGGGCACGCGTCCGCGCCGGTGGATTTTCTGGCGCGCCTCGAGGGGATTGAGGTGACGCCGGACATTCCAGCGCGCGTCATCATCAACGAACGCACCGGCACCATCGTCGCCACCTCGCGCATCCGCATTGCCGCCTGCGCGGTGTCGCATGGGGAGTTGACGATCTCCATCGCCTCGTCGCTCGACGTTTCCCAGCCCAACGCCTTCAACCAGACTGGCGAGACGGTGGTGACCCCGCGCACGGAAACCAACGTGGCCGAACCCAAAGGCTCGCTCATCGCCCTCCAGGAAATGCCCACCATCGAAAAAGTCGCCGCCGGGCTTAACTCCATCGGCGTTTCCCCGCGCGATATGATGGCGATTTTCCAGGCCATGAAACAGGCCGGGGCGTTGCAGGCGGAACTTATCATGCGCTGAACCTTATGGAAATCTCCCCGCTCCAACGTCAGGTGCAGGCCGCGGATCTGCCGCTCGACCGGCTCGCCGGCAGCGCGCAGTTGACCGAGGCCGCGAAGGTCAACGAAGTCAGCCGGCAGTTTGAGGCGCTCCTGTTGCGGCAGATCCTGGGCGATGCGCAGAAGAAAATGTTCGCTTCCTCGATGAATCCCGAGTCGGTCGCCAGTGGCGTGTATCAGGACATCATCACCACCCAGTTGGCCGACAGTATCAGCCGCTCCGGCGCTTTCGGCCTGGCTGGCTGCTTGAAACCTCAATTGCAGCACGAACTCAAATCCCGTCTCCCCGCCGATGACGCCCCCAAGGTATGATTGATATTCTCCAACAATTGATTTCCCTACTGCGCGAAGAACTTCAGCAATACGGTGAAATGCTCGCCCGGCTGGATCAACAGCAGGACTTGGTCACGCGCCGCGCCCCCGAGGAATTGTTGCAGTCCACCGCCGACATTGACGCGCAGACCCGGGTGATTCACGAAGCCCGCCGCCAGCGCCTGGAACAGCAGCGCGCTGTCGCGCAGGCACTGCAACTCGGGGAGGAGGCAGCTTTCACCGAAATCATTGCGCAACTTCCGGCGGACTATCGCCCGCTGGTCGCCGCGTTGGTGCAGGAGAACAACGAACTGCTGATTCGCGTGCAACAACGTTCCCGCCAGAACCATGTATTGTTGTCGCGTTCCGTGGAATTGATGAACCGGTTGATCAGCAGTTTGCTGCCGGGCGGGAGCCCCGTTTACACCGGCAAAGGCAGCCTTGATAATACGGTGCTGCCCGCGCGGTCAATTTATCAGGCCATGGGTTGATTTTATGTTGGGCTTATTTGGAATGTTGAATCTGGGCGCGCGCTCGCTGCAAACACAGCGACAGGGCGTGGAGGTGGCCGGGCAGAACCTGGCCAACGTCAACAACCCCGCGTACGCACGCCAACGGCTGGCCATCCAAACCTCGATTTCCATCAACGGCCCACTCGGTCCTCAAGGCACCGGGGCGGACGCCGTGGCCATTGTTCAGCTTCGCAGCAGCATTCTGGATAATCAGCTTCAGGCCGAAGCCAGCGTGCGGGGCGCGCTTCAGACCGGTCAGATGGCGCTGCAATACGCCCAGTCCACCCTCGGCACTCAACTCGACCGGCTGGCTTCCGGCACGGCCGGATCCGATGCGGCGCAGGGCGTGGGCGGCGCGCACAACCTGGGCCAGGGACTGGCGGATTTGTTCAACTCCTTTCAGAGTTTGTCAGCCAACGCCACACCCAGCGCGTCCATGGCCGAGCGGCAGGCCCTTTTGCAGGCCGCCACCGGGCTGACCACCCAGTTCAACCAGATTGACCAACGGCTGGGAAACCTCACTTCGTCTCTCAACGACGCGGTACAGGCCGACGTTGAATCCGCGAATCAGTTGTTTGCGGAAATCGCCAAACTCAACGAACGCATCGGCCATGTCGAAGCCTCGGCCAACGGGGTTGCCAACGATCTGCGGGACTTGCGCCAGCAGAAAATCGAGCAACTCGCCGGCTTGGTGAAACTGGAGGTCGCCACCGGAACCGATGGTGCGGTGAACCTTTCCGTCGCTGGCACCACCATGGTTTCCGGCATCCTCGTAAATGATACACTTGAAACCTACGATGCCGGCGCGGGGCAGCTCCTGTTACGGGCGGCGGCTTCCGGCACGCCCCTCACGTTGACCGGGGGAAGCCTGCAGGGCGCGATTGACGCGCGCGATGGATCCATCGCCGCTTTGCGTAGCGACCTGAATTCCCTTGCTTCCCTGTTGATCTCGGAGGTCAATGCCGTTCATGCGGCGGGCTTCAGCCTGACGGGCAGCACGGGCGCGAATTTTTTCACAGGCACCACCGCGGCGGACATCAGCGTCAACGCCGCGCTCCTCGGCAATCCCGCGCTGGTGCAAGCCGCCGGGGTGGCCGGTGCGCCCGCCGACAATCAAACCGCGCTGGCGCTGGCCCAACTGGCGGTCAAACCCCACGCCGCGTTGAACGGCCTGACTTTCAGCCAGGGTTACAGCCAGACGGTGGCGGCCCTCGGGCAATCTCTCGCTTCAGTGAATACGCAACTGACCGATCAACAAGTGGTGGAGAATATGTTGCTCCGCCAGCGCGACGCGATCAGCGGCGTGTCGCTCGATGAGGAGATGACGGATTTGACCCGGTATCAAAAGGCCTTCGCGGCCTCAGCCCGGTTGATTTCCACCGTGGATGAGATGCTCGATACGGTCCTGAACATGAAACGATAGAATGAGCGCGAAACCTCATAGCTGGAGCGGTAAAAGCGGTGCAGGGCCTGAAGCCTGCGCCCGTGCCCCGCTCTGCATTGAATGGGCCGCGGGTTGAATTATGCGTGTCGCCTCCAACACCTTCTCCGAGTCTCTGGTCAACCAGCTTGGCAGTCTGGTCGCCCGGCAACAACGGTTGCAGAACCAGGCGGCAACCGGCCAGCGCATTCAAACGCCGGATGATGATCCGGTGGCCCTGCGACGGATTCTTGATCTGCAGGCCGAAGCCAGCACCAGCGGCCAATATCAGCGCAACATCGCGCGCCAGCAGGAACTCGCGACCGCCACTTTCAGCGGCATCAAATCGCTCAAGACCCTCCTGGACCGGGCCGGTGAACTTGCGGTGCTGGTGGACGATTTGAAATCGCCGCAAGAACTGCAAATCTACGCCTCCGAAATCACCGAGTTGATCAAACACGCAGCGCAAGTGCTCAACGCCACAAACCGTGGCGACCCCCTTTTCGGCGGCACCCAGACCGGCCAGCCGCCGTTCGTCGTTCAAACGGACGCCAACGGGCGGGTGACAACTGTGACTTACCAGGGCAACACCACATTGAACGAAGTCGAAATCGCCCAAGGCGTCACCGTTACCGCGCAGGTGGCCGGCGTGAACACCACGGGCAGCGGTCCACGCGGTTTCGTTGCCGACAGCCGGTTCGGGGCGGACTTCTTCAACCATTTGATTTCCCTTCAGAATAATCTGGTGGCCGGCGACGTTGCCGCCATTGCGGCCACGGATCGCGTCAATTTGCAGGCCGACGAGGAGAACATTTTATTTCATCTCAGCGCCAATGGCGCGATGCAGGCGCGGTTGGAAACGACCGCCTCCATGTCCCGCGACCACGGCTTGTTGATGGAGCAGCAGATTTCCCGGGAAGCCGACGCGGACCTGGCGCAGACCCTCGTGAAGTTGAGCCAGACCCAGACCGCTTATCAGGCGGCTCTGCAGAGCGGCGCCAGTCTGTTACAACTGTCATTGATGGACTACCTGCGATAACGCCCTCTCAAGAAGCCAGCTTTCGAGGACGATAAGTTCGACATCGCCCCGAAACCGCACGCCCGCGAGCCGGTAGCCGCGCCTGTTTTTGCATCGGTCAGCCGGTGACCTCCTGCAAATTACCACCTGAATGACTGGATTCTCCCCATCCGTCGCTACCCGGAAATTATCGCCCGTCGGACGGGTGAATTTTTGCCGAGGGCGCACTCGAATTCAATGGGCCGAGTTAAAAACCCGCAAATTATGGGCTGTTTTCAGGGTTTTTTGCAGTCCTCCTGCCGTGGCATACCCGTTGCTAAACAAGGTTCGGACGATTGAAAACATGAATACTGTCGAAACAGTCGAAAGGGAATCGCACGTGATGGAGAGTGAACGCATTGTTCACCTCCCTTTGGGGTTGTTGGGCTTCGAGCGAATCAAACATTACGCGCTGATCGAGAATCCGCACGAGGCACCCTTTCGCTGGTTGCAGGTGCTCGATAATCCCGGCCTGGCGTTTCTATTGCTGCCGGTCACGGAGTTCTTTCCCGACTATGAGCCGGACGTGTCCGCCGAGGACATCGCGTTTCTCAAGATTTCCACCCCGGACGATGCCTGGCTGTTCGGCATCGTCACACTCGGCGGAAAGAACCGTGGCACCGTGAACCTCAAAGGCCCCATTGTTATCAATCGCCACAGCTTCGTCGCCAAGCAGGTCGTGCTCGCGAATGCAGCCCGTTACTCTCTACAAGAACCATTACCGGTTGGTCACTGACCTCCAACTGCCTTCGCCATGCTAATCCTCTCCCGGAAAACCAACGAAAGCATCGTCATTGACGGACGGATCACCGTGCGAATTGTGCGGGTTGATGGCGAGGTTGTGAAGGTGGGCATTGAGGCGCCAGCGGATGTGCCAGTGCATCGGCAGGAAATTTACGACGAGATTCAGCGCAACAACCGCGAGGCGCTGACCCAGGACCGGCGCCGGTTGCCCCGGCTGCCGCGTCTGGGTAAACCAGAGCAGGAATGTAGAGGACAACAGCTGGCAAAAATGCCTGCGTAACTGACACGGACGTCACAAACCGCAATACGAACAACAAGAAAGGTCAAGCCATGGTCATCAATACCAACATATCCGCGCAGGTGTCCGCCAACAACCTGCAGAACAGCCAGGCAATGCTGAACAAATCCCTGGCCCGGCTCAGTTCCGGCAGCAAGATTGTCAACCCCGCCGATGATGCCGCCGGACTGGCGGTCGCGTCGCGTCTTGACGCCCAGATTCAACGCCTGAGCGCCGCGAAGACGAATGTCGGCAACGCCGTCTCCTTCACGCAAACCCAGGACGGTTATCTCAAGAAAATTGCCAAGGCGCTCGACCGCATGAGCGAACTCACCATCCTCGCCCAGGATGTGACCAAGTCCGACGCCGACCGCGCGCTTTACCAGAACGAGTATGCCGAACTGGGGGCTTACATCACCACCGCCGCCGGCAAGGATTTCAACGGCGTGCCTTTGTTTTCGACCACGGCCCTCAACGTCACGGCGGATTCCGAAGGCAACACCTTTGCGATGAACGGGATTGATCTTGGGGTCGCTGCCTACACCGACGCCATTGCCTCGGACATCTCCACGACTGCGGGCGCGGCCACCGCGCTTACCAACATCCGGGCGGCGATTACCCAGCTCTCCACGGATCGCGCCACCATCGGGGCGTACCAATCGCGACTCAACTTCATCTCCGAGGAATTGACCATCAGCAAGGAGAATCTAACGGCGGCGAGTTCGCGCATTCAAGATGTGGACGTCGCCGAGGAGAGCACCCAGTTCGCGAAGGCAAACATTCTGGTCCAATCCGGCACGGCCATGCTGGCCCAAGCCAATGCGCTGCCGCAGAGCGTGCTCAAACTGCTGCAATGAACCGGGTAAACGACTTTCGCATTGAGCCTGCCGTCCACAGCATCGAGGGTTGCGGGCGCGGGACTGCATCGGCAAGTGGTTGAGGCTAAATCCGCGGCATGAAGGCATCCAACGCGTCTGTGCTTAACCCAGCGGGTAATGCCGTTTTCACATTTCCAACTTGCGACGGGAACATCCGGCTTTGTTCCACTGACGACGCGCTGTCCGCTCTCTCAGAAGAAACCAACAGCGTCACCCTTATCGAAGGGCAGCCTGAACACGTCCGAACCTTTGTGGTAACCCAAGCCGCGTGTTCGATGGACTTGAGCACAGATACCATATTGCGCCGAGCCGTCGAATTCGTGGGCAACCCAATTCAAATCCACCTGCATCGGACCTGAGGGAAGAGTCCAATTTAAGGAATTGAAGCTGGAGGACGATACTCGCCAAGAGCGGCGGTATTACCTCCCAGATTTGATCCATTGGTTGATTTGACTGGGCACGGCAGACTGTGTATTCGGATGCCCGACTTGGTGGGCCAGCCGATCATCCATGGCGACGCCGACATCCACGCCGTGCGCGCTCCGGAGGTCGGCCCTGCCGATGGGCCGTGGCCTGAATTCATCCGCCAAGTTCTCCTTTCGCCAACGGATGGCAACCCCGACCTCCTTGAACTTCCGGTCGAAACCGTCGCCGATACGCCCGGTGGGCCCAGGTGAAAGTCGCGTCCCTGGAGGATTACGAACAGTGGGCGGAATACAACGCCGCTCATAGTGAAATGAGCGAATCAGCTCTGGAGCGACCAGAAGCACGGGCTTGAGCCGGACGATCAGTCGATGGGCTCTAGCGCAAAGGGCGCGGAGGTTGCCGCCGAGGAACGCCGCGCTCCGGGAAAATCTTCGCAGGACACGCAACTGCCTGGAGATGGCACTGCAAGGACGGACTGGTTCGGCGTGCTTTGCGTTAAGTGAGTGATCGGAATCCTGGTTGCGGCTGAGTCGCGCCGGATTTCGGTTCAGCGCGGGCTCACTTCCAGTAAGTAAGGTTAAGATTGGGAAACAGGTTGTCGCGGCTCTCGATGTTGATCAGCCACTTTTCGTCCACGCGCGTGCTGGTCAACTGGTCGTGCAGCGCAATGAACCGCAGCAGATGGTCCTTCACACGTTGGCGCGCGTAATCGGGGCTGGTGCCGGTGCGCAGCATGAAGGGCCAGTCGCTGGCCTGGGCGAGCAGAAGTTCGCGTGCGGCCTGTTTGAGGGCCCGTTCGCGCAACGCGTCCGGCTTGGGGAAACGTTTCACCAGATCGGTCATGCGTTCCTGCGCCACCTGCAGATGCGGATAAATCCATTCGTTCTGCTCGTTCAACCACACGCGCCAGTAGCCTTCCTCGCCCCAGCTTGACGGACTCGGCGTGGCGATCTGGTTCGTCGGATGATGCCGCAAATAATCTTCCGGCGTGATCAGCGTGAACGTGTGCTGGTCGTAATATGCCTTGCGCACGAAGTAATCGAGGAACTCCGGTCCTTCATACCACCAATGGCCGAACAGTTCCGCGTCATAGGGCGCGAGTACGAGCGGCGGTCGGTCGAGGATGCCGCTGACGTTCTGAATCTGCGCTACGCGCGCGGCCAGGAAATGTCCGGCGTGTTCCGCGGCCACGTGCAGCGCGGCGCGCCGGTCGTACAGGTGTTTCTCCGCGCCGACGCCCGTGATGCTGAAATACTTCAGGCCCGTGAACCCGCGATGTTCCGGCGAGGGCAGGTGCGGTTTCACGTAATCAAAATCGAGATCGAAGCCGATGTCGCGGTAAAAGTCGCGATAGCGGGGATCGCCCGGATAACCCTCGTGTTTGCTCCAGACCTGGCGGGAGGATTCCAGATCGCGCCCGAACGCGGCGATGCCGTTGGGCGTGAAGATGGGCGCGAACACGCCGTAACGCGGGCGCGGGCGCGCGTGCAACACGCCGTGCGTGTCCACCATGAACCAGCGCAGATTCGCCTCCTGCAGGAACGCTTCCACGCCCTCGAAGTACGCGCATTCCGGCAGCCAGATGCCACGCGGGTCGCAGCCGAAACATTCGCGGTAATGATCGCGGGCGACGAGGATTTGCGCGCGGACGGCGGGCGGATGCCCGGCCAGCAGCGGCAGCAATCCGTGCGTGGCACCAGTGGTGATGATTTCCAGCCGGCCCAACTCTTGAAGCTTGCCGAACGCAGCGACGAGATCACGCCCGCAGGCGAGGTAGGTGTCGCGGATGGCGGTGAAGCGGTTGTGATACATCCAGGCCAGTTCACGAAACGCACGGTCCCAATGCGTGCGGTGAATTTCCTTTTCGGCCAGGTCGATCAGCCCGTCGAGATGGCGCGTGTAACGGTCCTGTAACAACGGATCGCGCAACATGGCGCACAATGTCGGAGACAGCGTCAGCGTCAACCGCGTGGCCATGCCGTCCTTGAGCCAGCCATTCATGATTTGAATGAGCGGCACGTAGGTCTCGGTGATGGCCTCGAAGAGCCAGCTTTCCTCCAGAAACTTTTCGTGTTCGGGATGGCGCACAAACGGCAGATGCGCGTGGAGAACGAGAGAGAGATAACCTTGCATGGTCAGGAAAAGTAAACGCCTGGTGTGCGGTACGCGGCGCAGGGAATGTGAAAGACCATGCGGCGGTGGCGCTTCATGGTGACACGGCGGATTTGGCGCCGGGTTCAAACAATGACTTCACCGAAGGCCGCACCAGCACCAGAATGCTGAAGATTCCCAGCACGGTGCCGAACGGCATGAACAAGCACGCCACACACGATCCCACCAGGCAAAATGTGTAATGTTTGCGCCGGCCCAGGCAACGCCCCGCCCATGCCAGCACCGCTGCGTAAACCCAGCCGGCGAGGATAATGGCGGAGGAGAAGGCAACGAAGAACCAGCCGATGAATTGCGGCGGCTGGTTGTTTCCCGGACCAAAGACGTCCGGCTTGAGCGCCATCACGAGTCCAAGCCCCAGATGAAAGACGGGAAAGCAGGCAAACAACGCTGCCATCGCCGCGCAGACATAGAAGAAGATTGTCAGCAGCCGAAGATGTTCTTCATCCCGGTTGATCAGGTTTGGCTCAGACATTTTCGGGCGTGGGCGGTTTGAGCCGTGGATCCTGCGGATGCGTCCCCACGTCGCCGCGGATTTCCGTCTGCCGGCTGAACTTCAATTCCGCCGCGCGTCCGTCTGTGCCATCCGCCGACACCGCCACCACGGGCAGATCATAGCGCCCATCCGGCAAGGCAAAGCGGTAACTGAAGGATCCGTCAGGGCGCAGTTTGATTTTGCGGCCCCCGATGGTGACGGTCGCGTCACGCTCGGTCGCGCCGTAGATGATCAACTCCGCGTTGACGTTGAACCAGAAACCCTTTTCGCGCGCCTGTTCGCCCCCAAACGGACTGGAAATGCTGGTGACCGCGCCTCCGGGCGAACTGGGCAGGCCGAATCGCGCCACGCCGATGGAAGAGATTTCGCTCTCGAGCTGGCGGCGGATCAATTCCGTGATTTCAAGCGAGCCGATCCAGACGCGCCGCACATGGTCCACATTGATGACCGCGGCCAGCGCGCGTTCCTGGGCCGGCGTCCATTCGGCAACCGGCGCCGTAGCCCCGGACGGCAGTTCGGGATGGCCGCTCTTGCGAAGCTCCTCGACCGCCTGGGCCAGGGGCGTGTTTTCGTAAGCCGCGCGTTGAACGATGGCCACCAGCCGGGCAAAGGAAACTTCGACAGGAATGGTGGCAAAGGAAAACGTCGTGTCCGGCGAGATGGTGTCCGGCGGGGTCAGCGTGGCGCCGGAGGTGGCGATGGTGGTCCACTGACGCGGCGCTTCGTAATAACCGAGTTCCGCGGCGTAGCGGGTTTCGGCACGCTCGACATGCGCGAACCAGTGTCGGGATTCGGGATGAACATGAATTTCCGCAACCGGCTCACCCCGGACGGCGCCCACGTAAATTCGCAGAATCAAATGGCCGTCCGTGGAGAATGCATTGTAACGCAATTGCTGGTCGCGGGTGAGGTCCCAGTTTGCGTACAGCCAGTGCGGATCGCGCGCGGTGAGGAACAACCGGCCCGTCCCATAGGCCGTGGGCAGTTCGGTGGCCTCGGATTCAAAATGCTGCACCGGCGGCGTGGGTCCGAGCGCGAACTTCTCTCCCGGCCCGCTCACCGAGGGCCCGGAGCGTTCCGTTTCCAACAGGATGGCCGGGATCTCCGGCAGCGCTTTGCGCGTCACCGTTTTGGGCTTGGCGACCTTGATCGGGGCCGCTTTGGGTTTGGCGGCCATCTTTCGCCCCGTAGCCGGGCGGCTGACGGGGGCTGGTGATTTTTTTACCGCGAGCTTGCGCGCCGCCGGGCGCGGGCCGGCGGACGCTTTCGTTTTGTCGCCCAATGAGGTTTTCTTGGTTTTCATAACAGCCAACGCGGGTACAGCTTGCCGTGATGCAATTCGTTCGCGGACGAGACTACGGCGGCGATTGCAGGGGTGCAACGGGAATTTGCCCGACACCGTGTCGGGTGAAAAGGGCGGCTGCTGGCGGAAAGACCGCTTGCCAGGCTGGGCAGGCCGGGTGTTAATTGTGCGGGAGAGGTTCCGCATGAGCCAACCAGAAACCAACCACGACGCCCAAAGCGACGCCGACAAGCCGCTGGTGTTCGCCATTGATGACGAGCCGATGCTGCTCGAACTCGTCGTCATGGTGCTCGAGCCGTTGGGCTGCCGCGTGCGGACCTTCCGCGACCCCGCCACCGCCGTAAGGGCTTTCTCGCTGGCCGACCCACGCCCGGAGTTGATCGTCACGGATTTTGCGATGCATAACATGAACGGGATGGATCTCATCCGCGAATGTCGCCAGATCAATCCCCAGCAGAAAATTCTGCTCGTCAGCGGCACGGTGGATGAAACGATCTACCGCAACTCACCCATCAAACCCGACGAATTTCTGGCCAAACCCTATCCCGCCAAACAACTAGCCGAACTGGTCAGGACTCTCCTGGCCCGGTGAATCTCCGGTGCGCGGCGCCCCCCTCCGCCAAAAACTTGAAAAATCTCTGGCCCTCCGAACCGGCTAAGTGTTAAACGATGCACCCATGAAAAAGCTTCTTATTGGTGGATTCCTTGCGGTGGTGATCATCGCCGTGGTGGCGGTTTTGGCGGTGGGCTTCTTCCTCGACAGCGCGGTCAAGAAAGGCGTGGAAACCATTGGGCCGCAGCTTACGAAAGTCAGCGTCAAGCTCGACAGCGTGGGGCTTTCCCTGCTTTCCGGTTCGGGCAAAATCAACGGCTTGGTGGTGGGCAATCCGGAAGGCTACAAGACCGCCAGCGCCATCAATATCGGTCACGCCAGTCTGGCCATCAGCCCCGGCTCGCTGTTGTCGGACAAAGTCATTGTTAAATCCATCCGCGTGGATGCGGCGGAAGTCACCTTCGAGGGCGGCCTGAGCGGCAACAACCTCAGCAAAATTCTCGACAACGTGAATGCAGCCACCGGTGGCGACACTACCGCGCCGGGTGGGCCACAGGAATCGGAAGCCGGCAAGAAACTGCAGGTGGATGATTTCCTTATGACCGGCGCCAAGGTCAACGTGAGTCTGAAGGGCATGGGCGGGCAAAGTGTGACCGTGCCGCTGCCGGACATTCACCTGACCGGCTTGGGCCAGGGCAGCGAAGGCATCACCTCGGCCGAACTCACCAAACTGGTGCTCAGTGAAGTGATCGCGGCGGCCACCAAGGCTGCCGCCAGCGACAAGGTCCAGGAGTTTGCCAAAGGTGTGACCGATGCCGCCGGCAAAGCCGCGGGTGATGCGGTTAACAAGGCGACCAAGAGTGTCACCGATCTGTTTAAGAAGAAGGAATGACGCGCAACGCGGAAATCACCACGGACGCGTTCATTTGACCGGCACAAACACCGCGCATACCGGTGAACCAACCTCCAGCACCTGGCCGGTTGACTTGAGTTTGCCCGTCTTCGCGTCAATCTCGAACACGACCACGTTGTTGGAACCCTGATTCTCCGCCAGCAACCACCGGCCTGTCGGATCAATCGCAAAATGCCGCGGCGTTTTTCCCTGCGTGGGTTGGTGCTCGACCAACGTCAGCCGGCCGGTTGCCTTTTCCACCGCGAACACTGCGATGCTGTCGTGGCCGCGATTGGAGGCGTAAATGAGTTTGCCTGAAGGATGCATTTCCACCTCGGCACGCGAATTGTTGCCGGAGAAATCCCCGGGCAGCGTGGAAAGGGTTTGGAGTTCCGTCAGCGTTCCGCGCCGCGCCGCATAGGCAAATACGGTGAGGCTGGAGGACAGTTCGTTCAGCACGAAAACGAATTTGGCGTTGCGCGAAAACGCAAGCTGCCGCGGGCCGGCGCCGGGTGCCACAACGGCGAACGGCGGATCGTTCGGGATCAGTGCCCCGCTTTTGGCGTCGAGCCGATAGACCAGCACCTTGTCCAGGCCCAGATCGCACGTCAGCGCGAACCGGTTTGCCGGGTCCATGCTGATGAAGTGCGCGTGCGGTCCTGCCTGACGCTGCGGATTCACACTGGCGCCGGTGTGTTGAATGACGGAAACGGCTTCGGCCAGACTCCCATCCGGCCGCACCGGCAGCGATGCGACGCTGCCGCCCCCGTAGTTGGCCACCAGCAGGAATTTGCCCTTCGCGTCCAGCGACAAATGACACGGCCCCTGGCCGCCGGACGATTGCTGATTCAGCAGCTTCAGCGCGCCCGTTCGTGGTTCAATGACAAAGGCACTGACGGCGCCCGTCCGTTTGCCAGCGAAGTCACTGATCTCGCCCACCGCGTAAAGCTGACGGCGGTTGGGATGCACGGCGAGGAAACTTGGATTCCGCGTTTCCGCCGCCAGCTCGGGCGCGGACAGTTGGCCCGTGCGCGCGTCGAAGCGCGAGACGTAGATGCCCTGACTCTTGGTCCCGGTGTAAGTGCCGAAATAGACCAGGAACTCCCGGGCCAGCGCAGCGCGCGGCAGCAGGAAGCTCGTCAGCATCACAAGGATCAATAAACCAAAGCGAAAGGCAGGATTCGAGCGTGGCCAGTTCATGTTGTTAGAAAACAGGAACCCGGCGGGGTTGCAAGTTTTACCTGCTCGCACTCGGGTGAGGTTTCCGTTACACCAGCCATATGGTTTACCAGAAAGACATTTCAGTTCCCACCACGCACCACGGCGAGATGCACGATCTCACGGAAGCCGTGGGGCGCATTGTCGGCGAATCAACGGTGAAAACAGGCATCGTGCAGGTCTTCAACGTTGGCAGCACGGGCGCCGTGGGCACGATTGAATTCGAGCCGGGATTGGAGCACGACCTGCCCGCGATGCTCGACAAATTATTTCCACCGAACCGCGACTACGGCCACGAGCGCGCCTGGCATGACGGCAACGGCCATTCGCATTTGCAGGCCACCACGCTCGGACCATCGCTCACCGTGCCCGTGCGCGACGGCCAGCTTGTGCTCGGTACCTGGCAGCAGATTTTCCACCTCGAATGTGACATCAAGCCCCGGCAACGCACGATCATGGTGACGGTGTTGGGCGAGTAATCCCCGGAAGCCAGCGCGGCGAACTAAATGCCTTCCTCGGAGTTTTTTATTACTGCCCGCGAATCATCGGCAAGAGTTGCGTCAGGTTCAACGAGCCGGCCTTGTCGCGTATGGCGTCGGCGTAGTTACCGTGTAAACCGCGCGCCTGGTTGCTAAGCGAACTGAAGAGCTGGCGCAGTTCAATGGCCGACAATTTCCTGCCGCCGGCGTAGTATTGGACCGCCATCTTGCCGAGCGCCCAAGTGGTGGTGAACGAGATTGCCGAACTGGCGAATTGACGGCCCACGCCGCGACCCAGGCCGCCACCGACTTTGCCGAGCAGACCGCCCAGCAGTTTGCGCGCAAAGCCTTCGACCACTTGCGACGTCAGTCCCACGCCCGCCGTAGCCAAGAACTCCTTGATATGTCCACGGCCCAGTTCATGGCCATGCGCCTTGCCTATGCGGTAAACCAGCTTCATTTGCAACGGGATGATCGCCATGGTGGCGATCGTTTGGGGCAGCAGCTCCAACGCGCCATTCAGGATGGCGTAATTCAGAATCATCTTGTCCAAGTCCGGCCTGTCACCGGCGGAAACGGTCGTGGCCGAGGTGGTGGCCGCGATGATTGGCGGCGCGGCGAGCGGTTCAGCCACCAATTGATCCGCTTGGGCCTCAATCGTGTCCGTGAAGGCGGTTTCCAACCCAAGCTCGCGGCGCAACTGCGCGAGGAAGGTCTTCTCCGGTTCGGAAAGCGAATCATCCGCTTCGCAGACGCACACGGCCATTTCATAAGCAAGCTGGCGCAAGGGCGCGGACGCGAGTGCGGCGGCGGTGTTTTCGATGTTCGCCTGCCCCAGCAGCACGCGATGGTAAAGCGCCACGGGCTGAAGCTCGCCATCCGGCAAAGACTCGGCGATTCGTTTCAGTTCTGCGCGCTCAACGTCGCTCTGCGCGCCATCGGCGAACGCCGCCAGCAGGCAGATGGTGAGAATGGATTCCTGCTCAGTTCGATTCATATTGTATCACCCATTCCTCCATCATCGAAACCTTGTGAGTTCACGGTTTGGGCGGCGCAAGTTCACGAATGCGGATGTTGCGGAACCAGGCTTCGTCGTTGTGGTCGGTCAGCATGATGCGACCCTTGATCTTTTCACCAAATCCCGGCTCGTCCTTGAATTTGGTCTTCGCCACGGCGGCTTTGACTTCGGCGCTGCCCAGTTCGTATTCGAGCACTTTGACTTCGTTGAGCCAGTGTTCCACATGGTTGCCGTGAACCAGGATGCGGGATGTGTTCCATTCGCCGGAGGGTTTCAAGGGCGAAGGAACGCTCAACGGCAGCACGTCGTAGAAAGTGGCGGTCTTTTGTCGCGGGTCACGAACCTGGGAGTCGTCTATCATCTGATACTCAGGACCGGGCGCCGAAGGGCGGGCCTCGGTGACGAGATACTTGATGCCGTTGTTTGCCTTGGGCGGGAGCTTCCACTCCCACGCCAGTTCAAAATCCTCGAATTCAGCCTCCGTGACGATGTTGCCGCCGCGCGCGCCGGCCACTTTCTTGAGGCAACCCTCCTCCACGACCCAGCCTTCCTTGGGAAACCCGGCTTTGCCATAGGCGCGCCAGCCGCTGGTGGTTTTTCCATCAAACAACGGTTTCCATTCGCCTGGCACACGCTTCGCCGCACAAGCGGTCAATCCCCCGCAAACCAGCAGCAACGCTCCGATGCGGAGCGGAAAGGTCAAAGTTCGTTTCATAGGCCGGCCCATTCCCCGGTTTGTTAGGCCAGCCCGCGAGAATGGTCAATGGAAAATCCGGAGGTCGTTGCAGCAAGGCACTGGTTCTCATGTCTGAGCCAAGCCCTATTTGGTCTGAGTTTTACGTTGCGATTCCAGACACTTGCTCTTACTGTGCCATCAGAGAGACGGCCAACCAAACCTTGCTTATGTATTTTGGCGTCGATTACTACCCGGAACAATGGGTCCATCCATACGGCGGAACTCCTGAGAAGCCTGAAGCAGCGTGGGAACGGGACGCGCAATTAATGTTCAAGGCGGGCATCAATGTCGTCCGAATTGGCGAGTACACTTGGGGACTCTGCGAACGCGAAGAAGGCAAATACGATTTTGCATGGTTGCGCCGCGTCATGGAAACCATGGCCAAGCGCGACATCAAAGTGGTGCTGGGCACGCCCACGTCCGCGCCGCCCGTCTGGCTCGCCAAGCAACACCCGGAAATCCTTCCCTTGGACGAATGTGGCGTCCCCAGGCACGAAGGCACCCGCCGCGCCGTCTGTCTGGCGAGTGATATCTATTGGGAATACGCAAAGAAGATCGTGGCCGAGATGGCCCGCGCCCTTGGCGATCATCCGCAAGTGATCGCGTGGCAGATTGACAGTGGCGTGGGCGGCCATCAAACCGAGGCCTCCTTCAACGAAGAAGCCCGGCGCGAGTGGCATCTCTGGCTCGAGGCCAAATATCAGACCATCGCCCGCTTGAACGACTGCCTCGGCTTGAGTTACTGGGGCCAGGTCGTCACCGCGTGGAACCAGGTGCCCATGCCCAAACGCGCGCCGACCATGCACAATCCCGCCTTGCTGCTGGATTGGAACCGTTTCTGCAGCGACACGATTGTGCAATTCATCAGGATGCAGGCGGATGTATTGCACGAACTCTGCCCGAACCTGCCCGTGACCACCAACCTGCGCGCGTTGCACCGGCTCTTTGATCACTTTGACATGGCGGAAGTCGTGGATTTCGTCTCCGTCGAAACCAAAGCTGCCATCACGGCCAGGTCCAGTGAACTCGCCGCGGACATTGACATTCTGCGTTCGCTGAAGAAACAGGGGATCCGCACGCCGGACGGGGATTGCGGTTTCTGGGCGATTGAACAAAAGGCTGGCCAGGTCAACTGGCACGACGTCAACTCTCTCGTTCGTCCCGGCATCCTCCGGTTGTTCACGTATCAACTCATATCCCGTGGCGCCAGCGGCGTGCTGTACTATCACTGGCGTCAACCCCGCATCGGGAATGAGAAATTCTACGGCGCCGTCCTGCCGCATCATCTCCACGAAGACAACCGCGTTTACCGGGAAATCTCCCAGATTGGCGAGGAACTCAAACTGCTCGCGCCCGTGTTGCAGGACACCCGGGTTGTGCCGGAGGTTTGCATTCTTTACAGCCACGAAAACGACTGGGCGTTGCAGCAACCGATGCAGCCCAACAAATACTTCAACCTGCGCGAGCACCTTCAACTCATCTACAACGCGCTGCACGACCGCAACATCCCGGTGGATTTCGCCCGGCCCACCGAGGACCTGTCGAAATATCGCCTCGTGTTCGCGCCCTCGCTGCACCTCATGGCCGGGGGCGAGGCGGACCTGCTCAAGCTTTACGTTCAGAATGGCGGCACACTCGTCGGCACGTTCAACACCGGACTCGTGGACGAACATCACATCGCGCCGGACACCGGTTATCCGCACGACCTGACCGACCTGTTCGGCCTGGAGGTGCTGGAGTTTGATCCCCTGCCGCCGGGCGAGGAAAATCATCTGACCTTCAAAGGCAACTTCCCGACGAGCCACATGCACCCCGCGCGCTTGTGGTGCGACATCATTGAACCGAAGGAATGTCAGGTCGTTGCCACGTATGCGAAGGACTTCTACGCCGGCCGGCCCGCCATGACCGTGAACCCGTTCGGTCTGGGCAAGGCGGTTTACCTCGGCACACAGAGCCACCAGCCATTCTACTACGACCTCGTCGCGTGGCTGCGCCAGATGTGCAACCTCCATCCGCTGCTCAAAGTGCCGGACGCGGTGGAAGTCAGCCTGCGCCAGAAGGAAGGGACCAAGGTTTTCTTCCTGCTCAACCACCAGAATTCGTCCGTGCGCATCCAGTTTTACAAACCGATGCATGATTTTCTGACCGG
This sequence comes from Verrucomicrobiota bacterium, assembly GCA_014860005.1. Next base: position 63,745 of record JACZKP010000004.1, read on the forward strand.
CAACACCTTCTCCGGCAATTACGACCTGCCGCCGCACGGCGTGCTCGTGCTGGATGAACACCTGGAAGCGAAAGCGGAACCGCAGGGTGAACCGGCTGCCACTTCGTAATGGTTTTGCTTCTTGATCTTAATCTTTCTCGCAATGTTAATCCCCGCCGGGTCGGGTGTGGTGAAGCAGGATTCACACAGAGCCTAAGAACAAAACTACGATCAGGATTAAGAACCGGCAGTTGATACTGACAGCATGATGCCGCCCTTTCCCAAACACATTCCGCCGCGCGGTCCCGGCCAGCGGTCCTCGCGGCAGAAGGCGCTCGCTCAATGGCGCGGCGTGGATCTCGCGCCGTTGGAAGCCGCGCAAGCCCTCCGCGCCCGCAGCGCGCACGACCTCATGCCCAAAGTCCTGTCCAGCTTCCGCATTGACCAGCGCCGCGGCGAGGCGGAAATCGTGCGCGTCTGGAACAGCCTGCTCGATCCCAACATCGTCGCGCACGCCCAGCCCGTCGGTTTGCGCAAGGGCACGCTGTTCGTGAACGTGGACAGCAGTGTGTGGCTCAGTGAAATCGTGCGCTACCGGCGCAAGGAAATCCTGGACCGCTTGCAGCACAGTTTTGGGCGCGAGGTCATCACGCGCATTTCGTTTCGCGTTGGGTGAGGTTGGGTCAGCCGGTTCTCCGAACGTTTCGACGGTGAATTTGCAGCGATCGCTTACGAACGCTGGCAGGTCGAAAATCATGGCTGGACAAGCAGCGGCAAGAGCAGGAATTTGCTGTTGAGTCGTTATGGATGCAGAACCAACAACTCAGAAATCGCACACGTAAATTCAGGGCGTATGTCACAAGCGATCTCCAGATTCACAGTTCTTCGATTACTCGTCTTCGCCACGCTGATGATTCTTTCTTGGGCGCTATGGTTTGCGTGCCTGCCCAGCGTACGCGACCAAGCCGTAGTGTGGCTCTTGTTCGCTGCTCTTTCTCTTCTGTTTCTCTGGTCGTTTGTGTTGTATCGCCGAGAGCGACCACTGGCGTGGATCTGCTGGCTGAGTGTATTGGCGATGGTTCTGCTCGGACTTTGGTTGCCGAGCCAATGAAATCGTTGACAGACACGCCAAACTGAATCGCTGACATTGAACCGTCGGTTGCTGGGAAGTCAGAAGTTGCCTGTGTATCGGTCGTAACGGTTGCGACCGCAACGCGATTCCGACAGCGGCCACTCGATTCGCAGGGCGGAGATTCATATAAGCATGTCAAAATGAAATCGAAGAACGGAAGATTACGGATGTGGCTGGGAGCCATACTTGTGCTTGGAGGTTTGGGGATGAGCGTGAACGCTTTGGTGTCACGCCCGCGCGCATTCAACTACGGAGCCACCGCCGTTGTATTGCAGTGATTCTGCGGAGTGCTACTGGCGAGAATTTGTGGGATGATGGTTAATGGTTGGAGACGTATCGGTTAATGGCGAAGCCCGTCACCCCGAAAAACTGACGGCTCGACGGAGAACGTTTCATCCGCAAAACTGCGAGCGCCATGTTGAGCACAAGCAGTTCTGCAAAATTCTTCTCCGTCGTCCTATTGGGTTCACTCCTGCCGATGACGATTCCGGCGCAACCGGCCGCCAACCGGCCTTCGCCCCTCATGGTTGCGCCACTGGAAACGCTCAAGACACAAATCCCCAAATCAATCCACGCCACGCGGCCCGATTACGTGGTGTTCGTGCCGCAGGTGACGGATGCCGGGGTAAGCGACACTGGCAACGAACATTTCCACGTGTTCGACGGCCCGGACGGTTCGCTCATGGCCGTGTGGACGCAGAGCACGTCGGAAGGTCAACCGGATCAGCACATCGTCTTTGCGCAAAGCACGGATGAAGGCCAGACGTGGGCCAAGCCGCGCCTCATCGCCGGGCCGGCCAAGCCCGGTCAGGGGCACATGGCAAGCTGGCAGTTGCCGCTCGTAAGCAAGTCGGGCCGCATTTATGTGCTCTATAGCCAGCACATCGGCAAATTCGACACCTTCCCGCATACGACCGGCCGCATGGACGGAGTTTACAGTGATGACCATGGGAAAACCTGGTCCGCGCCGCAGACCGTGGCGATGCCACGCAGCCCGCGCGACAATCCGGACCCGTCGTTTCCGGGCAACTGGATCGTCTGGCAAAAGCCATTCCGACTCGCCGAGGACAATCGTTATCTGGCCGGGTTCACGCGTTGGACCAGCACTGCCGTTAAGAAAAATCCAACGCCATCCTGGATTTCGCACGATGCCCGCGTCGAATTCATGCGCTTTGACAACGTGGATGAAAACCCCGAGGTCGCGGATTTCAGAATCACCTGGATCGCGTCCGGCACGAACGCGCTGAGTGTTCCGTTCCCCGGTCATCCTGACATCAGCGCCTGTCAGGAGCCGTCCATCGTGAAACTGCCGGACGGACGGTTGTTCTGTGTGATGCGCACGGCGGCGGGCAGTCCGTACTGGACGCAGAGTCGCGACGGCGGCGAGACGTGGACTGCGGCCAAACCTCTTTTGCGGAAGGACGGCGGCGAAGCGTTGAAGCATCCACTCTCGCCCTGTCCGATATACGATCTTGGCGGCAACACCGCCGGCAGCGGACGCTACGCGCTGTTCATGCACAACCACGACGGCAATTATCAGGGCTACAAGCCGGTGGACACGGGATTGCATCGCCGCCCGGTGTATCTCGTCGCCGGGCAATTCCAGGCGGACGCGGAGCAGCCCGTGTGGTTCGACGAGCCGAAATTCTTTATGGACCACGATGGCGTGGCGCTGGGGCCGCCGGGTCAGCGCGGTCGTCTTGATCTGGCCATGTATGCCAGCGTCACGGCGCGGAACGGTAAAACGGTGTTGTGGTATCCGGATCGAAAATTCTTTCTGCTCGGAAAAGTCCTTGCCACGAACGACAACCTGGCAATGCCGGAAGGCAGTTATTTTCCGCTGTGGGACAAAGCCACCTGCACGCTGACGGACCTGGCGCTGATTTACCAGGGCGGCACGCACCGTCCGGCGTGGACGGCAGAACGGCTTGCGCCGTACGTGAGTTATCGCGATCAGCACGGCGGCAAGGAGCAATGGTTGTTCGACAGTTTTCTGTTTATTGAATTTCAGGACGGCAAGCGCATGACGTATCAACCCGATTCCCGCATGACGCCGGCGCAGAAAACCCACTGGAGCTGGTTGCTGGAGCGCAATTTTTCCGAGGCGGAAGGCATTCCCTTGCTCGAAAAAGTCTGCCGCGAAACGGCGGCGCGCATCGGCCCGCCGCAGCGCCGACGACAGGTGGTCATCACGCTGCCGGTGCCGATTCCAGGTCAGACCAACTGGGGCGAGTTGAATGGCCGCGCGCTCGATTTCAACCAAGCCCCCGACCGGCTTGCGGCGTGCGAATGGTATCTCGACGCCGCGCTGGCGAAATGGAAGGAGTTGTCGCCCCAGCAATTTGATCTGGCCGGTTTTTATTGGGTGGACGAAACCGCGTTGCACAACATGGAGTTTGTCGCCCAGGTCGCGCAAAGGGTTCACGCGCGCGGCCAGCAGTTCTACTGGATTCCCTACTGGCAGCCTGCCCGGCCAACCGCCGACTGGCGCGCGTGCGGCTTCGACGTGGTCTGGCAGCAGCCCAACCATTTCTTCCATCCGGAAGTGGCGGATGCCCGATTGCAGGAGGCGTGCGATTTCGCGCGCCGCCACGGCATGGGCATGGAAATGGAATTCGATGCGCGCATGATCACGCAACCTGCTGTGTTCGCTCCGCGCTTCGATGCGTATCTCGACGCCTTCACACGCAACGGCGCAAAGGAGACGGCCACGATTGCTTACTACGAAGGCGGCGGCGCAGTGTATCAACTCGCCGGTTCGGACAAGCCGGAGGTGCGCCGCTATTACGACCGCCTGGCGGAATTCATTTTGCACCGGCAATGGCTCGCAGACGCGAAAGCAAAGGCTGACCGCTGAATCGGCGAACGCGCAGGCCAATTCAGCACTTGCACGCCTGACTCTCACGGGCAAAGATGCGCCCGCATGTTCCGACGTGATCCATGGTTAACGGCTGTCTTGCTGGCATTGCTGGGATTTCAACTCTCCGGCTGCGCCCTGCCGCGACGGGAGATTCCCGGCAACCTGCGCCCCGCCGTGGATGCCGCCATCGAGAAAGTCCGCCCGGCGTTGGTCCGGATTCGCGTGGTTTCCACGGATTACAGCGATGGCCGCGAAATCAAAGTTCAGTCGGTCGGCAGCGGCGCGATCATCACCGAGGATGGTTATCTGGTGACCAATCATCACGTGGCCGGCCACGGCACGCGAATGTTTTGCACGCTGTGGAACCGCGAGGAAATCGAAGCGGACCTTGTGGGCACGGATCCGCTCACGGACATCTCGGTCTTGAAGTTGAAACCCAAGCTGCCCCGCAAATTTGCCACCGTCGGTTTTGGCGATTCCGCGCGGATGCGCGTGGGCGATCCCGTGCTGGCCATGGGCAGCCCGATGGCGCTCTCGCAATCGGTCACGCTGGGCATCATCAGCAACACGGAAATGATGATGCCGCGCTTTCAAGGCTCGCGCAGCCGCCTCCGGCTGGACGGTGAAGACGTCGGCGCACTGGTGAAATGGATCGGACACGACGCGGCGATTTACGGCGGCAACTCTGGCGGACCGCTGGTCAATCTCGCGGGCGACATCATCGGCATCAATGAAATCAGTTACGGCCTGGGCGGCGCGATTCCCGGCAATCTGGCCAAGTCGGTCGCCGAGGAACTCATCGCCAGCGGCAAGGTCCGGCGAAGCTGGGTGGGGGTGGATTTTCAGCCATTGTTCAAGAGTGCAGAGGAGGAACACGGCGTGTTGATCAGCGGTGTGTATCCTGATTCGCCCGCTGATCGCGCCGGATTCAAGGCCGGGGATTTGCTCCTGGAACTGGCGGGCACCAAGGTTGATGTTCGTTACGATGAACAGATGCCGGATTTGATGCGGCTGACGACCAGTCTGCCCATCGGGCAATCCGTTCCAGCCGTGATCAAGCGCGGTGGCGAGCTGCTCAACGTGCAGGTGGTACCCGACGAACGCGGGGAAGTGTACCCCAAGCAACAGGAACTCAAGCAATGGGGTCTGACCGCGCGGAATCTTTCGGTCTTCATGGCCAAGGAAATGAAGCGCGACAGCCTGGACGGCGCGGTGGTCACTTCCGTGCGGGCAGGCGGACCAGCCGGCGAAGCCAAGCCCGAATTGCGGAACGGCGACGTGATCGTGGAAGTGAACGACACGGCGGTGAGAAGCGTGCGGGATTTGCAGGAATTGACCCGCAAATTGACCGAAGGCAAAACCGACCGCGTGCCCGTGGTGGTGACCTTTGAGCGCAAGGCCGCGCGTTATCTGGCGGTGGTCCGGATCGGGATCCAGGAATTGCGCGACCCCGGTTTGGAAGTCACCAAGGCCTGGCTGCCGGTGGAAACCCACGTCATCAGCCGCGAGATTGCGACCCAACTGGGCCAGCCGGCGTTGCGGGGTTTCTATATTACGCGCGTGTATCCCGGCACCACCGCCGAACGGGCGGGACTCCTGTCCGGAGATTTTATTGTGTCGCTCGACGGCGAGCGACTCACCGCCTCCGCCGCCGAGCATGAGGATGAACTCGCCACATTGGTGCGCCAATACGACATCGGCAAGACCGTCGAATTGACCGTGCTGCGCGACCAAGTCCAGCAGAAGATCAACGTGGAACTCGCTCGCTCGCCTCGGTTGAAACGCGAGATGAAGAAATACCGTAACGACGACTTTGAGTTCACTGCGCGCGATGTTTCGTTCTTTGACGCCGCCGAGGAACAGTGGGAGCCGGATCAAACCGGCGCACTCGTGGAAGAGGTCAAGTCCGGGAGTTGGGCGGAGCTTGGCTCGCTCCAGACTGGCGATCTGATTCTGCGCGTGGACGGCCATGCCATCGAAAATGTGGAAACGCTCCGCAAGAGCATGGAGCAAATCGTGAGCGCCCGAAAGACGGTGGTGACGATGAAAGTATTGCGCGGCGCCCGCACGACGTTTCTGGAACTGGAACCGGATTGGAAAAACTGACCACTCAACGCAAATAACATTATGAACTGCAACCGTCTCCCCGCCCTGTTCGCCCTCGCTGCCTTGCTCGCGGCACCCGTCTGTTCTAGCCGCGCTGATGAATTCACCCAGAAGGGCCGCGCCGTGTTTGAGAAGAATCTGGCCACCGTGGTCACCGTGCAGATTGTGCTCAAGATCACGGTCTCCGCTTCCGGCCGGAGTTCCGGCCCCAACGAAACCCGCGCGGAAGTCACCGGCTCAGTCGTGGACCCGTCCGGGCTGACCGTGCTGGCCTTGTCCTCCTTGGACCCGAGCAGCCTGTATGACGTCCCCGGTTACAACATGGAAATCGAATTGAGCGACGTTAAAATCCTGCTCCGGGACGGCACCGAAGTACCAGCGGAAGTGGTGCTGCGGGACAAAGACCTCGACCTGGCATTTGTCCGTCCCAAAACCAAGCCTGCCAGTCCAATGCCGGCGATTGATCTGGCCCAGTCGGCGTCCGCCCAGGTTCTGGATCAGGTGCTCACCATCAATCGGCTGGGCCGGGCCGCGGGCCGCACCCATGCGGCTTCTGTGGAACGCATCAGCGCGGTCGTACCTAAACCGCGCTTGTTCTACATCCCGGACAGCACGATGACGGCGACGCGCCAGGGTTCTCCGGCCTTCACGCTGGAAGGGAAGGTGCTCGGCGTGTTTGTGATGCGCGCGGTCAGTGGCCAGGGCTCCGGCTCGGTGCGCGACAACGTCACTTCCATCATCGTGCCTGCCGAGGACATTCTCAAAGCCGCCAAACAAGCCCCCGAAGCCAAGGGCGGTGAAGAAAAGAAGGAATCCTCTTAGCCGAATCCAGGCGACGGGGCGGATGAACGGTCTGCCCTCAACCCCGCCGGAGCACCCCGATTGCCGGCACAGCGGTGGACGGCGTTGGAAAACCAACACCACGATTCTTTCTCCCTGCCCGCTCGGGTGTTTGTCGCGCCAAGAAGCGAGGTTGCGTAAATTCAAAATTGAGTTTTTCGGCGTGAAACTTAGTATACGCCGCGATGAACCCATCGGGTTATCGAGTTCGGCGAGCCACCTTGGATGACATTGGTGCGTTGCGGGCGCTCTGGGAAGCCATGAGGTTTTCGGCGGGCGACCTGGAGAAGCGCCTCACCGAGTTTCAAGTGGCAGAGGATCAGGAAGGGAACATCCTGGGCGCGCTCGGCTTTCAAATCACTGGTCGGCAGGCGCGGATTCACAGCGAGTCTTTCGGCGATTTCTCCCTGGCGGAACCGCTCCGACCGATGTTGTTCAATCGCATTCAAGGATTGGCGGCCAATCATGGCATTGTTCGGTTGTGGACTCAGGAAGGTGCGCCGTTCTGGACGCACAACGGGTTTCAACGCCCCACCGCGTCCGCGTTCGAGCGCTTTCCCGCGGGATGGGATCGCGCCTCTGCCGAATGGCTCACGCTCCAGCTCAAGGACGAGGAGGCGATTACATCCCTCGAGAAGGAATTCGCCCTGTTCATGGAATCGGAGAAACAGCGCAGCGCCCGGGTGTTGGATCAAGCGCGAACACTCAAGGTGATCGTCACGGTGATCGCCTTCCTGGTGGCGATTGCCGTTTTTGCCGCGGCGGCCTATGTGTTCTTCACGCGGCGCGGCGTGGCCTTACCTCTGCCGTGATTCTGGATTGAAGTCGTCGGCGTGGTAGGAACTGCGCACCATCGGGCCGCTGGCGACATGCACAAAACCCATCTGCTGCGCGATTTCGCCCAGCTCATGGAATCGCGCCGGTGAAACGAATTCTTCGACGGGCAGGTGCCGCAGAGTGGGCTGAAGATACTGGCCCAGGGTGAGCAGATCGCAACCCGCCGCGCGCAGGTCGGCCAAGGCGGTCAGCACTTCCTCCTCCGTCTCGCCCAGACCGAGCATCAAACCTGACTTCGCATAAATGGCCTCTCCCCGCCGTGCCTTGACCTTGCGCAGCACGTTGAGCGAGCGGTCGTAGGTGGCGCGTGAACGCACCTGCGGAGTGAGCCGGCGCACGGTTTCCAGGTTGTGATTGAAAATGTCCGGGTTCGCCACCAGCACGAGTTCGATGTCCCGGTCGCGGTCGTTGAAGTCCGGCGTAAGCACCTCGATGACGATTCCCGGATTCAGCGTGCGGATGGCATGGATGGTTTGGCGAAAATGTTCAGCGCCCCCATCCGCCAGGTCGTCGCGCGCCACGGCGGTAATGACGACGTGTCTGAGCCGCATGCGCCGCGTGGCCTCGGCCACGCGCTGCGGTTCATCGGCTTCCAGGGGCAACGGCCTGGCCGTGCTTACGGCACAGAAGCCGCAGGCGCGCGTACAGCGGTCGCCCGCGATCATGAAGGTCGCCGTGCCCTTGCTCCAACATTCCCAATGGTTCGGGCATTTCGCGCTTTCGCAGACGGTGTGCAGTTTGAGTTCGTCCAGCAAACGGCGCGTGCGGGAGAAGGAATCCGAAGTGGGCAGCCGGGTGCGCAACCATTCCGGCAGGCGCGGACGCGGTTTCAGTTCAACGGGCGGCAGTGTCGGCATGTTCGTTCTCCAGACGCGACCAGAAGTCGGCCAGTTGTTCCGGGCCGAAGTCGGCAAGAATCTTGCCGTCCACCTCGATCACCGGGGCCAGTTCCTGGCCAGAAAGCCGGATCATCTCCGCGAAGGCTGTCTCATCGGAGATCACGTCAATGGCTTGGTAGTGGATGGCATGATCCTTGAGCCAGCGTTCGGCTTTATGACACCACGGGCAATAGGACTTGATGAATAAACGAACTCGTTTTGATTTCACAACGTCACTTTCGAGGAGGCGGGGGAATAATTCAAATGCGGGGGCGACAAAGTAGCGTTCCTTCACGCCGCCGTTATCTGTGCTGAATACTGTTCCGGCGACACTAGGCCGTCGAGTTCGGCGGCGTCCGTGAGCTTGAGTTTGAAAAACCAGCCGCCGGCGTAGGGTTCGGTGTTGACCAGCCCCGGATTGTCCACCACCGCCTGATTAGTCTCGATGACCTCTCCGCTCACGGGCGCGTAAATGTCGCTGGCGGTTTTGACCGATTCGACCACCGCGCACGCCTCGCCAGCGCGGATTCTCCGGCCCTTCGCGGGCAGTTCGACAAAGACCACGTCGGTCAATTCATGCTGTGCGTGATCGGTGATACCGACCACGGCGGTATCGCCATCCACACGCACCCATTCGTGCGACTTCGCGTATTTCAAATCGGCAGGAACATTCGACATGCGGGAATTGAGTCAGGGCGCGGGCGTTTGGTCAAACAGGTTTTTGGAACAGCTTGTTGGCGAGGTGTGGTTCGCCTGGCCCGAATGCCGTCAGGTCCAATCAAAACTTGTTGCCCGGTGTGTTCCAGATTCAGCTTGTTCGGAATTCGATGCGCATGTTACAAAACACCGTCAGCTAAAGCCAGTTGGCCTGAGTTCAAACTCGGTGAAGTGCCGCTGACGGTCTTGGCTTTCGACTGCGCCGGCAAACGTTGGATTCATGGGGGAAAAATGGAGACGGTGAGAATCTGCGGTGGTTGTGGCTTGGAGTTGCCGGGCGACTCCACCCAGAACTTTTGTGCGAACTGCCTCTCCAAGGCAGGCGAAGAAAAGGCCCCGCGGAACGAACCATCGCCGCGGTCCGCGCCTCACACCCTCACTGCGCCACATCCCGACGCGCTGAGAAGCCTTTTCCCGCAGCTTGATATCCTTGGCCTGATTGGCTGCGGCGGAATGGGCGCGGTTTACCGGGCACGCCAGCGGGGCCTCGACCGAGTGGTTGCCCTCAAGATTCTTCCCCAGCAGTTTTCCAAGGATCGCGGCTTCGCCGAGCGGTTTGCCCGCGAAGCCCGTGCCCTCGCGAGGTTGGACCACCCCAACATCGTGGACGTCTATGATCTCGGTCAGGCCGGTGCGATTTATTACTTTCTCATGGAGTTTGTGGATGGGGTGAATCTTCGGCAGATGCTGGAGTCGCATCGGCTGACCCCGCAGGAATCCCTGAACATCATGACGCAAGTCTGCGAAGCGATGGAGTACGCTCATGGCGAAGGCGTTGTTCACCGGGACATTAAGCCGGAGAACATTCTGTTGGATCAAAAAGGCCGCGTGAAGATCGCGGATTTCGGTTTGTCCAAACTGCTGGTCGCGGAAGCGAAGGCCGTTCAATTGACCCAGGCCAACCATGTTTTGGGCACAATGCACTACATGGCGCCCGAGCAGTTCGAGAATCCGCTCACGGTGGACCACCGCGCCGACATCTATTCGCTCGGCGTGGTCTTCTACGAAATGCTCACGGGCGAACTGCCGCTCGGCAGGTTTGCACTGCCATCGCAAAAGGCAGCCGTGGACGCGCGACTCGATGAACTGGTGCTGCGCACACTGGATAAGGAGCCCGGACGGCGCTATCAACAGGCGAGCGAGTTGAGATTTCAGGTGGCAACCATTGCAGGTGTGGCCACGAGTCTCTCGCCGGAAGTGAGCCGCAAACTGAGTTTTGAATACCGGTCCAAGGCGACGCTGTTTGGCTGGCCCCTCCTGCATATCGCAACGGGCGTTGACCCCGCCACAGGTCGGAAGCGGAGCGCGAAAGGGATCATCGCCGTGGGAACGGCGCCGCGGGGCGTGATTGCCTTTGGCGACGTGGCGGTCGGAGTAATCGCCTGCGGAATCTTCGGCTATGGTTTGATTTCCATTTCGGTTGTCGGCGTGGGCGTGGTGGCTTGTGGCAGCGTCGCGGTGGGGTTGTTGCTGGCGATGGGCGGTGTGGCGCTGGCCCCGGTCGCGCTGGGTGGGGCTGCGTTCGGTTACTATGCCAACGGCGCGGTCGCCTGGGGAATACATGCGCTCAGTCCGCATGTTTACGATCCCGTGGCCGACGCGTTTTTCAAGCCGCATACCGCAAAGTTTATGGACTGGGTGATCAAGGGGTCGCTGATCTGCATGCCGGTTTTTCTGATACTCGGATTCGTTCCCGCGTGGATGGCCAGGCTTGCCGAACGCCGCAGGAAAGAGCGATTCCGTCAGGAGAAGTGAGGATGCTGATCGGCTGGATGGGTTTCAGTTTGGGTGCGCTTCATACTCGGGGCGTCGCTTTCCGCCGATTCAAACTGTCGCTGACCGGTGCCGGGCGCAACCAGTTTTTTGTCCCGCTTCGCGGGTTCGTGACGCGGACGTCCCGCCCGTGCGTTGCGCTTCGAACGGGCGAGACGCCCGTGCCACTATTGCCGGTGAAGCTCACCATGAATCCGCTCGCATCGCCGTAAGGTCTTGGACTGCGCCCAAGTAACCGGTTCACGGATTCATGGCGCGAAACATTTCGGAATGTCTTTCCCCGGGGAGTCATGAGGCCGGCTTGGCCGCACTCACCGGAATGGCGTTCCATTTCGGCAACAGGATCAAGGCCGCCAGCAGGACGAAACATCCCATGCCGGTGAACATTACGTCCCAGCCGTAGCGTTCCGAAATCATTCCGGGCAACCATAGGCCGAGAATCTGGCCGGTGGAGCCCAGTCCGTTGATAAAACCCGCCGCCGATCCCGCGCCGCCTTTCGTCCCGAAATCCACAGCGCTGGTCGAACTGATCAACGAATCGGGACCGAAGAGAAAGCAACCAATCGCCGCCAGCACGAGGATCATCGCCAGCCGGCTATTGGTAGCGGTGATGGTGTTGAAAGAGAATAGAATGAGCGACAGCCCGAACAGACCGAGGACGATGACCGGCATTCGCCGCGCTTGAAACCATTTGTCCGAGATATGGCCCGCCAGGATCACGCCCACCGGTCCAGCGGCTTCGAAGAACGCGCTGATAAACGCCGTCTCGCCGATGTTCGTGCCCATGCGTTCGTGGATGATGACCGGCCCCCAAAACAGCAGCGCATAGCGGATCGGTTTGAGCAGAAAGTAAATCGCGCCCAGGCGCAGGATCATCGGACTGGCGATCACCTCGCGCGCGTAGTTCAACGCGCCCTGGTGTTTGGCCATCGCCGGTGAGCCGGGTCCCAAGGCGGGAATGACCTCCATGGGTTCGCCGTGATATTCTTCCACCGGCGGCAGCCCGAGGTCCTCGGGCCGATTCCGTTGCCGGAAAAAGAACAGCACCGCGATCAGCATCAGCACGAGTGCCGGCAGATGGAAAGCGTAGCGCCAGCTACCAAAATACAGCGCCACGTAGCCGGCAAATGCGCTCGCCGCCATGCCGCCAAAGGCATAGTTCGTGGACCAGAAGCCGAAGACCCGCCCGCGCTCGCGGCGAGAAAACCAATTACTGACGTTCTTGGTCAACGGCGCCCAGCCGGAGGATTGAAACAAGCCTTGCAGGAAGAACAATCCGCCAAACACGATCACCGAGGTCGAGAAACCCATGAGCACCGCCACTGCGCTCGAACCGACCATGCCGGTCAGCACCACCACCCGGGGGCCGAAACGGTCGCCACACATCCCCCACAAGAACTGTCCGGCGGCATAGGCGATACCGAACGACAGGTCCACCAGACCCATGTCGGATTTCGTCATCTCCATCGTCGGATCGTTCAAGATGCCGACCTTGGCCACGGCGAATGATTTGCGGGTGAAATAATAGCCGACGTAGGCCAGCCAGGTGACGATGAGAATATTCCAGCGCCAACGTTCGTAACGCGGGTCGCGAACCAGTGCCGGAGCGGCTTCCGATTTCGGGTTGGTCATACGCGGCTGCTCCGGAGGCGCTTCACGTTCCGGCTATTGTTCGGAGCCGGAATCGGTACAGGTTCGTATTCCCACACGATGCGCGCCGGATTTAACGGCATAATTGAAGGCTTCGTTCACCGAGTCGAGATCGAATTTGTCATGCACCAGACGCGCGAACGGAAAGCGCGTGTGGTTTTGTTCGATGAATTCAACCGCCGCAATCAGGTCTTGCACATTGTAATTATGCAGGCCCGCAATCGTATGAAGATTGCGCACTAACTGCTCGGCGTTGATCTGCAACGGTCGTTGCGGAAACACCGCGCCCACCAGCACCAGCGTGCCACCGATTCCCAGGGCGCCGATCAATGCTTCCATCGTCTCCGACATCCCGCTGAAATCCAGCGCGACGGTGACGGCTTCCCCGGGAATCCGGGCGGCGAGTTGCTCCTGCAACGGTTGGGCCGGTGACAACTTCACCGCAACGTCCGCGCCGAATTCCCGTGCGGTGGTCAGTCGTGCATCATCAATGTCCACCGCGATCACCCGTTCCGCCCCTGCGTTGCGGCACATGGCGCAGGCGACGACGCCCAGCATCCCGGCGCCCGCGATCACGACATTCCGATCCTTGACCTCACCAGCGAGCCGGAGGGAACCCGCCACGGTTGCCACCGAACAATTGATCAACGCGATCACGGTCAGTGGAATCGGCTGGTCAATGCGCATCACCGGGGTGTGTTGGCGCAGGATGCAGTATTCGGCCAGGCCACCGTGCAAGGTGCTGTCGGGTTTTATCTGTTCGTGGCCGTATTTGAACAATCCTTCGCCCTTTTGCGGAATGCCCCGGCGCGCGAGGCAGGAACACGGATCGGACGCATAAATGGCCCAGGTCACGCGGTCCCCCACGCGCAGTTCCGCGCCGCGGCCATCGCGCGTCGGAGCGCCTGGATCCAGTTCCTCGATGCGGCCCACGATTTCGTGGCCGAGGATCGTGGGCGTTTTCTCAATCCGTTTCCCCGTGAAGGTAGTCAGGTCGCTCCGGCAAAGCGTGGTGTACTCGTTGCGCACCAGGATTTCGCCCGCGCGCAGTGGCGGCACGGCCACGGTTTCATACGTGAAAGGCTGGTCCTTCGAATGAAAAACCGCCAGCCGGCTCGTTCTCATAACAATTCAGGAGAATTCAGGTTCAATCAACTTGGGCAGTTCCTTGACACTCGGAATGACGTAGGTATGCCGGTAGCACCCCCAGGCGGTCACCGGTCGTGGTCCGCTCAACACACCGATCACGCCGCGGCAGCCGGCATTCGTCCCTTCGAGCATGTCGGCCGGGGTGTCGCCAATCTTGATCACCTCCTGCACGTTTTGAACGTCGAGCTTTTCCATCGCGTGGAAGATCATGAATGGGGCCGGACGCCCGCGTTCCCCCGGCACGTCCTCAACGTCCACCGAAACGTCCACAAGCCCGTCGCGCAACCAACCAAGCCCGTCCATGATCGCCCTGGTAATGGCGTGGTGAAAGCCGGTGTCTGTGGCCACCTTGATCCCGTGGTCGTGACACCAGCGGAAAGATCGAACATCACGATTTTGATCTGGCTCATGCTGGTTGGGCCTGGCTCTGGTTGAATTGTTGCCAGCGAGTCTAGGAGCCCTGGCCCGCTGACACAACCCCGCCAGTTGTCATTTTTCCGTCTTCGTAACGCCCAACGGCGGGGTTTCCAGCAATCTTCTGTCCTTACGACCGGGCGGTTCAATCCGACCAGCACGCACATCAGATTTACCAGATTTACCAGACTTGCGCCCGGCCCGTTTGCATGAAAACATCAATAGTTCAAAATTTCAGACCGACTGGAGATTGAGAGATGACACTGACGATACAGAAGCAGGCGGGACAAAAGGCCGAGGCGTGCGTCGAGGCGTTCAGCCGCTTTGAGCGCGAACCGGGCCAGCCGCCTTGGCTGTTGCTCCGGCGCAAAGCGGGGCTGGCCCGCTTTGGCGAACTTGGCGTGCCCACGCTGCAACACGAGGATTGGCGCTTCACCAATATGGCCGCCATTGCCCGGCTGCCGTTCGCGCCGCAATTCGAGTCTATCGTCAACTTCTCCGCGGAATCGCTCCAGGATCTGGCCTTCGCCAAACTGCCCGGCACCCGGTTGGTGTTCGTGAACGGCCATTACGCGCCGCAGCTTTCCGTCCTCAATCCGCTGCCCGCCGGCGTGAAAGCTGGCAGCCTTGCGGCAGCACTGTCCTCCGACGCCGCGTTTTTGGAAGCGCAGCTTGGGCGTTACGCCCAGCCGGCGGACAACGGTTTCGCCGCGCTGAATCAGGCGTTCTTCCTGGACGGCGGTTTTGTTCACGTCCCGGCAGGCACGACGGTGGCGGAGCCGATTCAGTTTGTCTATGTGGCCACGACGCGGCAGAACGGCGCCACGTTTCACCCGCGCAATTTGGTCATCGCCGAGGCCAACAGCCAGGTGACGATTCTGGAAAGTTACGTCTCCCTCGCCGGCTCGGGCTATTTCACCAATGCAATCACCGAGTTGTTCGCCGGCGACAATGCGCATCTGGAGTTCGTCAAGTTTCAGGATGAAGCCGCGGATGCGTTTCATCTTGCGGGTTTTCACGGCGAGTTTGGCCGGGCCAGCCGCGTGAACGTCCATTCGTTTGCGCTGGGCGCGAAGCTGTCGCGCAACAACATCCGGACCCGGCTCGCGGGCGAGGGTCTGGAGTGCATCCTCAACGGGCTTTATCTCACGCGCGGCGAGCAACTGGCCGATCACCACATGGTCGTGGAGCACGCCCAGCCGCATTGCGCCAGCCACGAGTACTTCAACGGCATTCTGGACGACAAATCCAAGGGCGTCTTCCACGGGCGCATTCTGGTGCAACCGGTCGCGCAGAAAACCGACGCGAAACAGACGAACAAGAATCTGCTGCTCTCAGACGACGCCACGGCCAATACCAAGCCGCAACTGGAGATTTACGCCGACGACGTAAAATGCACTCACGGCGCGACCATCGGCCAACTCAATGAGGAATCCATTTTTTATCTGCGCACCCGCGGCCTCGGTCCGGAAACCGCGCGGCGCATGTTGATCCATGCCTTTGCCGGCGAGATCACCGAGCGCATCCAGTACGAGCCGGCGCGCGAGGAACTCGACAAGCTGGTGTGGGACAGGCTGGAAGCGAACCCGCATCTGGCCGAGAGAAAATGAACCACGCAAACACCCAAACACCCAAATACCCAATTCCGCATTCGTTCAGCGCATCGGCTTTGGATGCTTGGGTGTTTGGGTATTTGGAGTTTTCCTCCTCATGTTTGACGACCTGAACGACCTTTATCAGCAGGTCATTCTTGACCACTGCAAGAAGCCGCGGAATTTCCACGAACTGCCGCAGGCCACCTGCTCGGCGCAGGGTCACAACCCGCTCTGCGGCGACAACTACGCGATTCATGCGCGGCTGGACGGTGACACGATTACAGACATCAGCTTCACCGGCTCGGGCTGCTGCATCTCGAAGGCATCGGCGTCGTTGCTCACGGAATTCGCCAAAGGCAAAACCAAAGCCGACGTGGAGAAAATGTTCAGCCAGGTCCACGACATGATCACAACCGGCAGGTTCGATGGTGACGTGGGCAAGCTGGCGGTGTTCGCCGGCGTCCACAAATATCCCGCGCGCGTGAAATGCGCCATCCTCGCCTGGCACGCCGTCATGGCCGCGCTCAAGGGCGAAGGCGGCTCGGTGACGACGGAGTCGGAGGAGATTTGAGTTGCGGGTGGAGTTGCGCTCCTTGCCTTTTCTACTGACCACCGCTAACGTCAGACCATGACGACAACCGTGGAAGCCATTTACGAGGACGGCAAACTCCTGCTCCCAACGCCGTTGCCTTTGCCTGAAAAATCACACGTCCAGGTAACAATCGAATCGGCGCCCACGAATCGAATGCCTCCACCGGCAGACCAGTTGTTGGACTTGGAGCGTCGCAACCGGATCTGGAGGGAACTTGATGACTCCCAAGGTTGGTGAGGTTTACCTGTTGGATTTGGGCTATGAAGGCAAAGTGAGGCCGGTGGTGGTGATGTCACGCGAAGACTCGGAAGCGCCGCGCGCCCTGGCGCTCTGTGTTCCACTGACGACCGAGAACCGCGGCAGCCGTTACGAGGTGCCGATGCCTCGCGTTGCTTGGCTGAAGAAACAGGGTGTGGCGAATGTTCAAGGCATCGCTGCGGCGGGTTTTCATGAGTTAACTGACCGGCGGGGCCAATTTGACCCGGCGACAGTTTCAAAAATCAAGAATGCCATTCGTTGGGCGTTCGAACTCTAAATGGACTGCGCCCGTCCGTGGCTGTCCGGCTGAATCAGTTCATCGCTCTGACAATTTTCCCAAAAGACATTGAGCCGTATTTCAGTTATTCTATCCCCGATGAACAATAATGAACCAACAACTCTGACCCGCGACGTGGAAGCGTCCGTGGTGCCGGTCGGCACAAAGGTCACGCTAATGAAGGGCGAGACCGCTCAGATCACCCAATCGCTGGGCGGCACCTACACTGTTATCGTCAACGGCAACATGTTCCGCATCGAGTCCAAGGATGCGGATGCCCTTGGGCTCGAGGCGCCAACCAGACCTGCCGTCACGGCCACCAGCGGCCCGGTGACGCAGGAACAACTGGAGAAGCAAGTTTGGGAATCGCTCAAGACGTGTTACGACCCGGAGATCCCCGTGAACATCGTGGACCTCGGGCTGATCTACGACTGTCACCTGACGCCCATCGGCGCGAACAACTTCAAGGCGGACGTGAAGATGACTCTCACTGCGCCCGGTTGCGGCATGGGCCCGGTGCTCGCGCAGGATGTGCAGAACAAACTCATCTCGCTCGAACCCATTGATGAAGCCAACGTGGAACTCGTCTGGGATCCGCCATGGAATCAAGGCATGATGACCGAGGCGGCGAAACTCCAGCTTGGGCTGATGTGATTTCGACCATGGATGGACACAGATAATGCGAAGCCGATCATCCAGCACCGCGCGGGTAACCAGGGTTAAGATCGCATTCGCGATGTGGTTTATCTCGCTAATCATAGTTAGTTGCATCCCGATGAAACCAACAAGAGGTTCACAAGTGGAAAAGACTGCGGCTGAAGCTAGTGCTAACGAGTCTGCGGACCTTGAGAGGCTTTTTGCCGAGCGTTATTTTGGAACGGGCATGCATTTTGGAAGCAAGGATGCTCAGAAGGGAAGACAAGCTTACAAAGTTCCCCGGAGAGCAGGGCGGGCAGAAATTTTGGGAGTATACCTCGTGAAGGCCGAAAAACCATGCCACCTTGTTGAGGTGGTGATTTCTGGTGCCAGCGAAGGTTTCGATGTTGGTGACTTTACCCAAGCGATAGAGGACCGAAGTGTTTCATTTTGGCAGGTTCCATGGATGGAGGTTCTGCTGAATCGAGATGGCACCGCAGTCATGGCCACAGCAGATCGCATCAGGCGAGAACCGGGACTGCTTCGCGGCGACGTCCGCCTGGTCTTTTTCTTTCACTACCTGGACGAGCGCAGTGCTTTGCTCTCACCCTTCGGAGATTTGTCCATCCCTGCGCTAACTAAACGACCAGCGAGACTAAAGAAGCTAAAATATGAAGTTCCCGACTGAGATTCAAGCGAGCGGACTGTCACCAATCCTTAGCTGTCAACTTCCACCAACGGACGAGTGATTTCAATGAAGGAGGCAGATCATTCCGACTGGGCCGCATTGCGCAAAGATTTCCCCATTCTCGACCAACAAGTCCACGGCAGGCCGTTGATCTATTTTGACAACGCCGCCACGTCGCAGAAACCGCGCGCGGTCAATTCTCGCACGGCTTGCTCTTCCGCTGGCGCTGCACTAGTTTAGCCCGATGATTACGGTTGAAAAAACCACCACCGAGTTGCGGGTAACGATTCCCAATGATGCCGTGCCACCAAAGCGGCTCAATGCGCTCCTTGATTGGTTGCGCTTGGAGGAAACCGTGCAACGCAGCCGTCTGACGGAAACTGAAGCCGACCGGATTGCCGACGAAATCAAAGCGGGGTGGTGGGCGGCAAACAAGGACCGTTTTATCCCGGCCAATGAGCAATGAACGCCGAGTGCGTCATCGTTGACGCGAACATCGCGTTCAAATGTTTGATTACGGGCCGGGGGGATTTGCGGGAGCGGTTTGGCCCCGGTGGCTATCCGCAGTTATTCACACCCAGCTTCTTATTCGTCGAGCTGTTCAAACACAAGGACCGACTCATGCGATCCAGCGGTCTGGCGGAAGCGGAACTCCTTTCCGGACTGCACACCTTGCTCAACCAACTGACTTTTGTCCACGAAGCCGATATCCCCGTCGGAACTTGGATCGAGGCATACCGGTTGTGTAAAGAGGTGGATGCCAAAGATACTCCCTACGTCGCACTGACACTCCATCTCGCAGGCCACCTTTGGACGGAAGACGGGGTGTTAAAAGACGGGTTGCAGTCGCGCGGGTTTGATCGCTTCTTTGTGGCTTAACGAAAAGACTTAATGAGTGCTAACCCAACAGTTAATTGGTCAACGCTTCGCGCCGACTTCCCCATTCTGGACCAACAAGTCCACGGCAAGCCGCTGATTTATTTCGACAACGCCGCCACGTCGCAAAAACCGCGCGCGGTAATTCAGGCACTCGTCAATTATTACGAACGTGACAACGCCAACGTCCATCGCGGCATCCATGAATTGAGCATGCGCGCCACCACGGCGTTTGAAGCCGCCCGCGCCCGCGTCGCCACGTTCATCAACGCCCGTAGCGCCGACGAAATCGTCTGGACGCGCGGCACGACCGAAGCCATCAACCTTGTCGCCAGCACGTGGGGCACGAAGCATCTCAAACCCGGCGACGTCATCCTGCTCACTGAAGCGGAGCATCACAGCAACATCGTCCCGTGGCAATTGCTCGCCCAACGTACCGGCGCGAAGGTCGCGTACATTCCCGTCACGGGCGACGAAGGCACACTTGATCTCTCCAAGCTCGACGCGCTGTTCACGTCGCAAGTGAAGTTGCTCTCGCTCGTTCACATCTCGAACTCGATGGGCGTGGTGAATCCCGTTGCTGACCTGTGCGCCCGCGCGCGCAAGCTCGGCATCGTCACGCTCGTGGACGGCGCGCAAAGTGCCGGGCATAAACCCGTGAATGTGCAAGCCATTGGCTGCGATTTCTTCGCGTTCAGCGGCCACAAGATTTGCGGCCCGACCGGCATCGGCGTGCTTTACGGGCGACAGGAAATCCTGGACAAACTCCCGCCGTATCAGGGCGGCGGCGAAATGATTCTCACCGTCGGCTACGACAAAACGGAATTCAAACCCGCGCCGCACCGTTTCGAGGCCGGCACGCCGGACATTTCGGGCCCAATCGGTTTACACGCCGCGATGGATTACCTCGACGCCATCGGCCGCGAGAACATCTGGCAACATGACCAGGCACTCGCCAATTACGCCTACGATCAGCTTGCCGCGTTGAAAGACATCCGTCTCTTCGGTCCGAAAACTGGCCGCGCTGGACTTGTGAGTTTTATGCTCAAGGACGTTCACGCGCACGACGTCGTCACGCTGGCGGATCAAGGCGGCGTGGCGTTGCGCGGCGGGCATCACTGCACGCAACCGTTGATGCACAAACTCGGCGTCGAATCCACCGCCCGCGCGAGTTTTTACTTCTATAACACCAAGGATGAGGTGGACCGCTTTGTAGAAGTGGTGAAAGAGATTCAGAAATTCTTTGCGCAGTGATTCAGCCACTCCCAACCGCGCCAAAGCGGCAGTTAGGGCGCGAAATGGACACGGATGTTACCCAACCGGGAAGCGGTCTCCTGACTAACCGCTCGGAATCATGGTGAACCCATCATTCTGATCTGCCTGACCCGCCGCCGAATCCTGAAGTTGACGGCGGGCGAATTTTTCTGAACAGGGATTGAACTGGCAGGTGCGGTGCGGTTATACATGACGTGCCGATGCGCACAACAGTTCAACGCAGACCGTCCGTGATCGAATGAACATTGGCGGCTTTGCCCTGACCACAACCTCAACCATGAAACAAGTTCCACTCCTCGCCTTGCTCGTTCTGCTCACCAGTTGCACCACCACGCCGCGCAACAACGCCCCCAGCCGCGACCGCTGGACCCCCGAACAGGCCAACGCCTGGTACGCCGGCCAGCCCTGGCTGGTTGGCTGCAACTTCAGCCCCAGCACCGCCATCAACCAGCTCGAAATGTGGCAGGCCGAGACCTGGGATCCCGTCACGATTGATCGCGAACTCGGCTGGGCGGGCGGACTGGGCTTCAACAGTGTGCGAGTTTACTTGCACGATCTCGCCTGGCAGCAGGACCGGCACGGCTTTCTCAAACGCATGGATCAGTTTTTGGGTATCGCAGACCGGCATGGCATCGGTGTCATGTTCGTGCTGTTTGACGGAGTTTGGGATCCGTTCGCCCGACCGGGCAAGCAGCGCGAGCCGTATCCGCATCGCCACAATTCCGGCTGGGTGCAAAGTCCCGCGCAGGAAATCCTCAAGAACCCCGCCCGCCAGGATGAGCTGAAGGAGTATGTGCAGGATGTGATTGGCCGCTTCCGCACGGATCGCCGCGTGCAGGTCTGGGATCTTTACAACGAACCCGACAATCCCGTGCCCCAATACCGGGACGTGGAATTGAAGAACAAGGCGGAGATGGCCCTGCTGCTTCTGCAAAAGTCCTTCCTCTGGGCGCGCGAAGTGAATCCCACGCAGCCGCTCACCTCCGGCGTGTGGATTGGCAACTGGCCCGATCCGGACAAGCTTTCGCCGACGGAACGCGTTCAACTCGAGAAATCAGATGTCATTTCATTCCACTGCTATGGTCCGATTGAAGAGGCGAAGAAATGCGTGGAGCATCTCAAGCGCTACAATCGTCCCCTGCTCTGCACGGAATTCATGGCCCGGCCCCTCGGCAGCCGCTTTGATCCCGTGCTCGGTTACTTCAAGGAACACAAGGTGGGCGCGTACTGCTGGGGATTTGTGGACGGCAAGACGCAAACCATTTATCCGTGGGATTCGTGGACCAAACAATACACCGGCGAGCCGGACCCATGGTTCCATGACATTCTCCGTCGTGACGGCACCCCCTACGACGCCGCCGAGGTGGAATACATCAAACAACTGACCCGCGCGCCGCAGCGGCGATAGGACTGGCCATTCAGCAGATCTCATTCATTACCCGTTCACGCTCCGCCAAAGGTGACTGTTTAAAATGCCGTCGGATTCGATTGGGTGAATGAGTTTGCCGCAATGAGCGGCGTCGGAAGCGGGCAGGTACCGGCCAGAAATGGCGCTTGATCCGGCGTTGCCTGCGTTCGGCCTTATGTGGCATACCAACCGGATGAAAAGTCTGACTGAACACCTGTGGTTTGAAGTGCCAGGCCGTCGCGGCTTCTTGAATATCACTTCCACGGTGGAAGACCTCGTACAGCGAAGCAGCGTGCAGGAGGGATTGTGTCTGGTGAACGCCATGCACATCACGGCCAGTGTTTATATCAACGATGCCGAGGCTGGCTTGCTGCACGATTATGAGGTCTGGCTGGAGAAACTCGCGCCCCACGCACCCACCTCCCAGTATCACCACAACCGCACCGGCGAGGACAATGCCGACGCGCACCTGAAGCGCCAGATCATGGGCCGGGAAGTCGTGGTTGCCATTACCAAAGGCCGGCTCGATCTCGGTCCATGGGAGCAGGTTTACTACGGCGAGT
>JACZKP010000051.1 GCA_014860005.1 Verrucomicrobiota bacterium
CAGATCGCAGGGCAGAAACATCGGCGTCTGGCGATCCACATTTACAAAACGTGCAGACATGGCCTTTGGATCCGTACCGCCCCCTTTTTGTTCAAACTATTTTCAGAAATCTCTTCGCGGTAAGTCCGACAGGCTGCTAGGCGAGGCCAAAATCTATTCGTCGCCCAGCTATCATATCAAAGGCATCAGCCAACTGCTTGGTCGTTACACCACTGGGAACGAAACCCAAGGCTTAATGATCAGCTATGTCAGAAAGAAGGATATCAAGGGAATCACAGCCAAGCTCAAAACCGCCTTAAACGAGCAGCGCCCTGAGGGGCAAATCGAACCGTGCGGTGACCACACGCTAAAGTGGTCGATCGTCACCAAGCATCAGCATAGCTCCGGCGAGGTGCTGCCACTCTCCCACATCGGCTGCAATCTCCATGATGCCTAGCTCATATCGCCAGAATAGATGGGAGCGTCGGCAGACTGCGGCCTTTCAGCACCGGCAAGCCTGGATTTCATCCTGCTGAAACATCGCAGGCACTCGGACAATTACTCGAATACGCATATTACCCGGCACGCACCAGCCGTCGTCCAGACCGTCTCGTCATCGTTGGACGCACACCGTTGGGAGTGGAAGACAAAGCATATCTAAATGACCTTTGTGAGCAGACCTGCCGCTAAACTACCGCGTGGTAAACGTCTGAATTCAAAACGGGCTCGGCAGGGCGGGAGGTCAACAGATAATAAGTCGTCCGTCCCGATTTTTCTTCGTCTTCCTTCGGGTTGCTGCCGATCACCGCTTTGAAGTGACAGATCCGATCCTGTCTTGTTGTCGGCTTGATTTCGATGCGCCTCAAGGTGAGGGATTCGTTCAGTCAGGCGCGACGGGAGTGAGCTGTACAAATTCCACCGGTTCGGAGTCTGTGCCACTTCGCGCAGACAAGCCTTGCATCGCTTGGCGGCCTGCCTAACATCCGGGTCAGGTTGACACGATGCGCCGCTTAATCCCAACTCGAAGCTCATGATCCGCTCGCTGGCGTTTACCACGCAGGGGCGTTTGCACAGCCGGGACATTGAAATGTTCCTGATGCCCACGCTGTTGAGCGACACGAATTTGTTCCTCTGGATTGACCTGGAAAGTCCCACGCCGGAGGAAACCAAGTTCGTGCTGGAGGGATTGTTTCACTTCCATCCGCTGTCCATCGAGGATTGCGTGATGGCGAGTCCGTCGCCCAAGGTGGAGGAGTATTCGCCCAAGGAAGGGGACAATTTCGTGCCTTATCTCTTCATGGTGATTCACGCGGTGGATTACAGCCGCAAGGACGGGGTGTTTGCCACCAGCGAGTTGAATTTCTTCCTCGGCAAGAACTTCCTCGTCACCTATCACGAAGGGACGTTGCGCAGTGTGACGCTCACCGAGGAGCGCGCCATCAAAGGCACGATGCACATCGGCCGCGCACCCGACCGGGTCGCCTACAACCTGCTCGATTTCATCGTGGACAACTACAAGCCGGCGCTGGAGGAGTTGTCGCTGGAGATCGCGGAAGTGGAGCAGGAAGCATTGCAAGACCCGTCAAAGGCGACGCTGAACAAGATATTGCAGGTGAAGAAGGAGGTGGTGCATCTGCGGCAGATCATCGGGCCGCAACGGGAGGTGCTGGCGCGGTTTGCCCGCGGGGAATTCAAACTCATCCGGGCGCACCTGGTGCCGTATTACCGCGATGTCTATGACTCGCTGTTCCACATCTCCGAGTTGACGCAGGGTTACACCGACTCGCTCACGGGCATCTTGCAGGTCTATTTGAACATGTCGTCCAACCAGACGGGCGAAGTGATCAAACTGCTCACATTGTTCACCATCATCACCACGCCGATGATGCTGTTCGGCACGTGGTACGGAATGAATTTTGAGAACATGCCCGAACTCAAATGGCCATTCGCGTACGCCGTGGTAATGGTCGTTACGGTTGCCGCCACGGCCGGCGCGTACCTGTACTTCCGCAAGAAAAAGTGGTTTTGAGCAACTGACTTCGCACCCTTGGCCTCTCCCAAATCCAGCTTTCTCGACAAGGTGCTCGGCCGCATCGGCCGGCTCGACGCCGAAGGTCTGCAAACCGTGGTCCAGCGGCTGGCGCGCGAACGCAGCTTTCTGGAAACGCTGTTCAACACCATTGAAGACGGCGTGTTGGTGGTGGATGAAGGGGGCGAGGTCATTTATTTCAATCAGGCCGTAACGCGGCTGCTCGGGGTGCAACCCGGCGCCGAGGGGCAGCCGATTCATGACATTTTGCCCGAACTGGACTGGCAACAACTCGCCCGGGCCGATGCCGGCGGCGGACAGCATGTCACGCGGCACGAATTCGAGGTGCAGTATCCGCGCCCCCGCTTCCTGCGGCTGTATGCCGCGCCGCTGGACGGTGAAGCTAACGGCAGTTCCGGCGTGGCGCTGATTTTGCACGATGCCACGGAGGCGCGGCAGAAGACTTTTGAAGCCATTGAGAGCGAACGCGTGCAAGCGTTGACGTTGCTGGCGGCCAGCGTCGCCCATGAAATTGGCAATCCGCTCAACGCCTTGCACATTCACCTTCAACTCATGGAGCGGGAATTGAAGAAGCTCAGGAACGCCACGGCCAGCCCAGTGACGGGCCGGCACAGCGGACGGCCCCGGTTAACGGCTATGGCAACGGAGGGCGAACCGGCGGTGATTGGGCGCAAGCTGGAGCAGTATCTTTCGGTGGCCAAGGGCGAAATTGACCGGCTGGATTACATCGTCACGCAGTTTCTCCAGGCGATCCGGCCCGTGCCGCCGCAACTGCAACTGGGTTCGCTCAATGAGGTAATTCACAAGACGCTGACCCTGGTGCAGCCGGAACTGGATAATCGCGCGCTCACGGTCCGAACCAAGCTCGCCCGCCAGTTGGCCGCCTCGCCGATTGACCCGACGCAAATCCAACAGGTGCTGGTGAATCTAGTCAAAAATGCCATGCAGGCCATGACCAAGGGCGGCACGCTCACGCTTCAGACGGGCGAGGGCGCCGACGGGGTCTGGGTAAGCGTCACGGACACGGGCGGCGGAATTCCCCAGGAACAAATCAACCGGATTTTTGAACCATTCTATACGACCAAGAAGAAAGGCACGGGCTTGGGGCTGATGATTGTGCAACGCATCGTGCGGGCGCATGGCGGCCGCATCGAACTGGAAAGCCACGTGGGTCGCGGCACCACGTTCCGCATCTGGCTGCCGTTGCACGAACGCAAGCCGCGATTGCTGGAAGCTCCGTCGCACGACTGAATTTGTAATGAATCCAACCCTGCTCATAGTGGATGACGAGAAAACCCAGCGTGAAGGTTTGCGCGCGGCGCTGGAGGATCGTTACGACGTTTACCTGGCCGAAGACGCCAAAGCGGCGATGGAACTGCTGGAGCGCGAGCATTTCGACGTGTTGCTCACGGATTTCCGCCTGCCGCAGGAGGACGGCATGAAACTGATCACGCGCGCCAAGTCGTTGTCGCGCCCGCCGGTCTGCATTCTGATGACGGCCTACGGATCGGAGGAAGTGGCGGTGGAAGCCATGAAACGCGGGGCGGATGATTACATCGCCAAAGGGCGGATGCAGATTGACGAACTGGAAATGCGCATCGCGCGCTCGTTGCGCCGCCAGAATCTTGAAGTCGAGAATGTCACCTTGCGCCAGCAGCTCGACACAAAGTTCGGCCTGGAAAAAATCGTGGGCGAATCGGCGGCGATGCACGAGGTGTTCGAGGTGGTCAAACAGGTTGCGCCCACGCCGGCGACCGTGTTGTTGCTGGGCGAGAGCGGCACGGGCAAGGAGCTTGTCACCAAAGCCATTCACCAGCTCAGTCCGCGTGCGCGAGCACCGCTGGTAACGGTACATTGCGCCGCGCTCGCCGCGACCCTGCTGGAGAGCGAATTGTTCGGTCACGAGAAAGGCGCGTTCACCGGCGCGCACGAACGTCGCATCGGCCGCTTCGAGCAGGCGCAGGGCGGGACGTTGTTTCTCGATGAGATTGGCGAGATTGATGCCACGATCCAGATCAAGTTGCTGCGCTTTCTGGGCGAACGCACCTTCGAGCGGGTAGGCTCAGGCAAGACGCTCACGGCGGATGTGCGATTGATCACCGCCACCAACAAAAACCTCGAAGAACTGGTCAAGGCCGGCACGTTCCGCGAAGATTTGTTCTTCCGGTTGCGGGTGGTGGAAATCCATCTGCCGCCCCTGCGGGAACGGATGGGGGATATTCCGTTGCTGGCGCAAAGTTTTCTGCGGGAGTTCACGCGGGAGAACCAGAAGGCCGTCACGGATTTCACGCCCGACGCGATGGAATTGTTGACGACCTACCCGTGGCCGGGCAACGTGCGCGAGTTGCGCACCGCAGTGGAGAGCGCGGTGGTGTTGTGCCGCGGACAGAAAATTTCGGCGCGCGACCTTCCAGCATGGGTGCGTCAAGCTGGAAGCACGTCGGCAGAAGCCGACCCGGCCCGTCTGCTGGTGAGGAATGACTTGACGGTCAAGGAAGCGGAGAAACAATTGATTATTCGGGCGTTGAAAGAAACCAAGGGCAACCGCACCCTGGCGGCAAAGCGCATCGGCATGAGCCGGCGCACCTTTCACCGCAAATTGCACACGTATCATTTGGAAGGATTCTGATTTATGCCGTATTTGCAGGACATGATCCACCGACTGGAAGTTGGTCCGTGGTTTCGCTATTTACGGATCACCGCCGTGTGTCTGGGCATTCTGCTGCTGGCGGTGGGTTACAACTCGCGATCCTTTCGCAACTTCAGCACGCAGGAAGCGATGGATTCCGCGCAGGTGGCGCGCAACCTTTCCGAAGGCAAAGGGTACTCTACGCTCTACATCCGCCCGATCAGCGTGCATCTCGTCAAGGAACGCAACGAAGCCCGGCAGTTGCCGGTGACGCCGGGGCAAAGCCCGGATCATGCGCGGCTCAAGGAAATGCATCCCGACCTGGCCAACGCGCCGGGCTATCCGGTGGTGCTGGCGGGGTTGATGAAAGTGCTGCCGTTCCGCTACACCCATGATTCAAGCTCGCAGTTGTGGAATTCGGAAGGCCGCTTCGCACGCTACCAGCCGGATTTCCTCATCGCGTTGTTCAACCAATTGCTGTTCCTGGGCGTGATTGTGATGACGTTTCTGGTCGCGCGGCGGTTGTTCGATCCTGGGGTGGCGTGGCTGTCCGCCGGATTGTTGTTGGGTTGCGAACTGCTTTGGCGCTTCAGCATGTCTGGTCTCTCCACCATGTTACTGCTGCTGATTTTTATGGGCATGGTTTGGTTCCTGGTGGCGCTGGAAGAAGATGCCCGCGAACCCAAGCATGGCGCCGCCCGATTATTCCTGCTGGCCGGTGCCGTGGGCGTGCTGGTGGGGTTGGGCACGCTGACGCGGTATTCGTTCGGCTGGATCATCCTCCCGGTGTCGGTGTTCATCCTGCTGTTCGGGGGGGCGCGAAGGGGAGCGTTGTGTCTGATCCCGTTGCTCATAATGTTGCTCATGCTGGTGCCGTGGGTTTATCGCAACTGGGCGGTGAGCGGCCTGCCTTTCGGCACCGCGACCTACGCCATTCTGGAGGGCACGTTCCTGTTCCCGGAGAATCGGCTGGCACGGTCCTTGGAACCCGACTTCAGCGTGGTGTTTCTGCGTCCTTTCATTCACAAACTGCTCGGCAACTTCCGCGACATCCTCCGGAACGACCTGCCGACAATGGGCGGGACGTGGGTCACGGCTTTCTTCCTGGTGGGATTGCTGCTGGGCTTTCGCAATCCGGCCATCCGCCGCCTGCGCTATTTTCTCGTGAGCGCGCTGGGCTTGTTCGTGGTCGTGCAGGCGCTGGGTCGCACGCAGCTCTCGGTGGATTCACCGGAGATCAACTCCGAGAATC
This sequence comes from Verrucomicrobiota bacterium, assembly GCA_014860005.1. The sequence continues at coordinate 5,911 of JACZKP010000051.1, forward strand.
TGCTCGTGTTGCTGGTGCCGCTGGTCCTGGTCTATGGCGTGAGTTTGTTCTTCTCGTTGCTCGATCAGATCAGTTTCACGCCCCTCAGCCTGCGTTCCGGGGCGGTGGGCCTGTTTGGCTTCATTGTGTGCCTGCCGATGCTGTTCACGTTTCTGCCGCCAAAGACCTCGCCGGTGGTGTATCCGCCCTACTTTCCCCCGCGCATCCAGCAAGTGGGCTCCTGGATGCGCGAGCAGGAGTTGATGATGAGCGACATTCCCTGGGCGGTGGCGTGGTATGGCCAGCGCCAGTGCATCTGGCTGACGCATAACGCGCAGTCGGAGTTCTTTGCCGTGAATGATTATCTTAAACCGATCCGCGCGCTTTACCTCACGCCGCAAACCATGGACAACCGGTTTCTCTCGCAATGGGTGCGTCCCGGCGAACATAGCTGGGGCAGTTTCATCCTCTCGAGCATGGTTCGCCGTGAAATCCCGGCCGGTTTCCCGCTACGCAAGGCGCCCAGCGGCTTTCTTCCGGAGCAGTTATTTCTCTCGGATTGGGATCGCTGGAAGTCGCCACCCGAGCCCATCCCCACCACGGAATAATCGCCGCAGCGCGACAGCTTACTCAGTAACGCAATCGCTTCCTGAACTTGCCGTACTGTACTTCCGGCGGGTTTACCCCGCGCCGCGGATCGCAATCGCAATCCCGCGGTTCAATGGCGGGCAGCGGGATTTCCGCACGCCACCCAACTGCCTGCTAATCAAGAATTGTTCGTCACCGGATGGTGCATAGCCAGCGCGTTCCACGCGGGGATGCAAAAAGCGTTCATCAATTGACAATTTTCGCGGAGTAATTGCATGGGAAGGCGTTAGCGTAATTCACGCGGCTGAAAAATTGTTTTGCGGGCCGCGAGCAACGACTGGCGGAGACCTGATATGATTGCGACGCCTCTACATTCCAAACGCAACCGATTGCCGGCAATGCTGGAACATGCCAGCGGCGACAAGCGCTTCAAGATTCTGGAAGTCCACATGAAGAAGCACCAGTTCCGGCACGATGCCTTGATCGAGGTGCTGCACAAGGCGCAGGAACTGTTTGGTTATCTGGAGGACGACCTGCTGCTCTTCGTTTCCTACAAGCTGAAACTCCCGCCCAGCCGGGTTTATGGCGTCGCCACGTTCTACCATTTCTTCAATCTCAAACCCCAGGGTGAACACACCTGCGTCGTCTGCATGGGCACGGCGTGCTATGTGAAAGGCGCCGCCGCCGTCATCGCCGCGGTGCAGGAACACGCGAAGATCAAGCCGGGGGAAACGACGCCGGACAATCGGGTTTCGCTGCTCACCGCGCGGTGCATCGGCGCGTGCGGCATCGCGCCCGCGGTGGTTTATGACGGGACGGTGACGCCGCGCGCCACGCCTGAATCGGCGGTGGAACAAATCAAAAAGTGGACGGGAAAATGATTCTCAACGATCTGATCCAAATCAAAGACCAGGAACTGGCCGCCCGCAAAAAAATCACACTGCGCTGTTGCATGGCGGCCGGTTGCATGTCCTCCGATGCCAAGGGCGTCAAGGAACAACTTCAAACTGCGGTTACGGAAGCCGGCCTGGATGACCAGGTGGAGGTGCGCGGCGTGGGTTGCATGAAATTGTGCTGCGAAGGCCCGTTGGTGCAGGCCGACCCGCAGAAGGCGCTCTACATCAAGGTCACGCCGGAGAATGCGCCCTCCATTGTGGCGGCGCTCAAAGGCGGCAAGGCCAGCGCGGCGCAAACCGACCCGGACGCCGCTTTCTTCAAGCAGCAATTATCCATCGTGCTGGCCAACAGCGGCATCGTGGACCCGGATCGCATCGAGAGCTACATTGCACTCGATGGTTATCAGGCGTTGCACGAAGTGTTGCACGAGATGACGCCCAAGGATGTCGTGGATGCGATGGTCACCAGCGGATTGCGCGGCCGTGGCGGCGCAGGTTTTCCCACCGGCCTGAAGTGGGGCACGGTCGCGAAGTCGCCGGGGGCAAAGAAATACGTGATCTGCAATGCCGACGAAGGCGATCCCGGCGCGTTCATGGACCGCAGCGTGTTGGAGAGCGATCCGCACAGCGTGCTCGAAGGCATGGCCATCGCGGCCTATGCCGTGGGGGCGGACCAGGGCTTCATTTACGTGCGCGCGGAATATCCGCTCGCCATCGCGCGCTTGCAGACCGCCATCAAGCAGGCCAAGCAACTGGGCGTGCTCGGCAGCGGCATTTTTGAATCGCCATTCAATTTCACCGTGGACATCCGCATCGGTGCGGGGGCGTTCGTGTGCGGGGAGGAAACCGCCCTGATGGCATCCGTCGAAGGCAAACGGGGCACGCCGCGTCCGCGTCCGCCCTTCCCAGCGGAGAGCGGCCTCTTTGGTTGTCCCACGCTGATCAACAATGTCGAAACCTTTGCGAATATTGCCCCGATTTATCGCAACGGCGCCGAGTGGTTTGCCGCCATCGGCACGGAGAAAAGCAAAGGCACCAAAGTTTTCGCGCTGGCCGGCAAAATCAAGAACACCGGCCTTATCGAAGTCCCGATGGGCACGCCGTTACGGAAGATCGTCGAGGAAATGGGCGGCGGCGCACCCGGCGGCGCAAAGATCAAGGCGGTGCAGACGGGCGGTCCTTCCGGCGGCTGCATCCCGGCCCAACACCTGGACACACCGGTGGATTACGAATCGCTCGGCAAGCTTGGGTCCATCATGGGTTCGGGCGGCATGATCGTCATGGACGACAGCACGAAGATGGTGGACGTGGCGCGGTTCTTCATGGAGTTCTGCATGGACGAATCCTGCGGCAAGTGCATTCCCTGTCGCGCGGGCACCGTGCAGATGCACAACCTGCTGGAGAAAATCCTGGACCGCCGGGCCACGCAGCGCGACGTGGTGAAACTCGAGGAGCTGTGCGATCTGGTGAAAAACACCAGCCTTTGCGGCCTGGGGCAAACCGCGCCCAATCCCACGTTGAGCACGCTCCGATTCTTCCGCCATGAATATGAAGAGTTGCTGCAGCCGGACGCGCACGGGCCGAAAGGAAATGGAGAAGCGAAGAAGCAAACACTCCCAACTTGAGAATGAACGCAACCAATGAGAACAAGGTGACGAATGGCCAAGCCAGCCTGGTCCGGCCATTCGTCCTATTAGTTCCATTCCGTCCCATCTGAATTCTATGGCCGCAAAAACTCTAACCATTGACGGCAAGCCCATCAGCGCCGAGGAAGGCGCGACGATTTTGCAGGCGGCGGAAGAAGCGGGCGCGAAAATCCCGACGTTGTGCCACCTCGACGGGGTGTATGACGTGGGCGCGTGCCGCCTTTGTCTCGTGGAAGTCACCGGCGTGCCGAAGCTTCTTCCCGCCTGCACCACCAAAGTCGCCGAGGGCATGGTGATCAAGACCGACAGCGAACGGCTGCGGAAATATCGCCGCATGACGCTGGAGTTGTTGTTTGCCGAGCGCAATCACGTCTGCGCCGTGTGCGTCGCCAACGGTCACTGTGAGTTGCAAACCCTCGCCTACAGTCAGGGCATGGACCACGTCCGATACGAATACAACTTCCCAAAGTGGGGCGTGGACAACACGCACCGGTTGTTTGGCATGGACCACAACCGCTGCATCCTGTGTACGCGCTGCGTGCGTGTGTGCTGGCACATCGAAGCCGCGGGCACGAAAAACGTCGCGGGACGCGGTGGGCGGGCGCACATCATCACCGACCTCAACATGCCGTGGGGTGAATCTTATTCCTGCACCCAATGCGGCAAATGCGTGCAGGCGTGTCCGACGGGCGCGCTGTTCCACAAAGGCTCCACCGCGGCCGAGATGGAACGCGACCGCACCAAGCTGGAGTTCATCGTAACGGCCCGGGAGAAGAAACAATGGATCGCAGCGGATGAATGAAGTTATGAAAGTGCGTTTGGCCACAGTCTGGTTCGGCGGTTGCGCCGGCTGCCACATGTCGTTCCTCGACCTGGACGAGTTCCTCATTGACCTCGCCGGGAAGGTGGACTTGGTTTACAGCCCGGTGGTGGACATGAAGGAGTATCCGGAGAACGTGGATGTCTGCCTGATCGAGGGTGCAATCTGCAACGAGGACAACCTGGAACTGCTCCACAAAATCCGTCAGCGAACAAAAGTGCTGGTGTCATTCGGCGATTGTGCGGTGACCGCCAATGTGCCCGCCATCCGCAACCAACTCGGCTTGGGTAACGCGGAAAGCGTGCTGCAGGTCGCCTACATTGACAACGCCCAGCACAATCCCTGTCTGCCCAAGGAAGACGGTATCGTGCCGCTGCTGCTCAAGAAGGTGTTGCCCGTGCATGAAGTCGTGCATGTGGAGTATTTCCTGCCGGGTTGCCCGCCGCCGGCAGATCGCATCAAGGCGCTGGTTGGCCAGATGCTGGAAGGCGTCGAGCCGAAACTGGAAGGGGCGCAATTGAAATTTGGCTAGGACCCATCGGTCCCATACGTCTTATTATGTCAAAGCGAATAGTTATTGATCCGGTGACCCGCATTGAGGGCCACGCCAAGATCAGCATTTTCATGGACGACGCCGGCAACGTGTCCGACGCCGAGTTCCATGTGGTCGAGTTCCGCGGCTTCGAGAAATTCTGTGAGGGCCGACCCTACCACGAAATGCCCGGTATCACGCCGCGCATTTGTGGTATCTGTCCAGTCAGCCATCTGCTCGCCTCGGCCAAGGCCGGCGACGCCATCATGGCCGTCAACATCCCACCCGCCGCGGACAAACTTCGCCGCCTGATGAATCTCGGTCAGCTCGTGCAGAGCCACGCGTTGAGTTTCTTCCATTTGAGCGCGCCGGACTTTCTGCTGGGCTGGGACACACCCCAGCCGCAGCGCAATGTGTTTGGCCTGATCGCCGCGAACGCCGACCTGGCTCGCGCGGGCATCCGCCTGCGGCAGTTCGGCCAGGAAATCATTGAGATTCTGGGTGGCAAAAAGATTCATCCTGCCTGGGCAGTGCCCGGCGGCGTGCGCAGCGCCCTCACGGAAGCTGGCCGCGACAAGATTCGCGCGTGGCTGCCCGAAGCGTTCGCCACGACCCAGGTTGCGTTCGATCTGTTCAAGAAGACGTTGGAGACACACAAACGCGAGGTTCAGATTTTTGGCAATTTCTCCTCGTTGTTCATGGGCCTCGTGACCGAAGACGGCACGTGGGAACATCACGGCGGCAACCTTCGCTTTGTGGATAGCAGCGGCAGCATTATTGCCGACCAGTTGGACCCGCAGAAGTATTTCGAGTATATCGGCGAATCGGTGCAAAGCTCGTCCTACTTGAAATCGCCCTACTACAGCCCGCTCGGCATGCCCGACGGCATGTATCGCGTTGGTCCATTGGCCCGGCTGAATGTCGCCGAACAAATGGGCGTGCCCAAGGCGGATGCCGAACTGAAGCTCTTCAAGAAAATGGGCCGGGGCGCCGTTTCCTCCTCGTTCCTTTACCATTACGCGCGGCTCATCGAAATCCTGGCGTCGCTCGAATACATCGAACGCTACCTGGATGATCCGGATATGTTCAGCGATTACCTGCGCGCCGATGCCGGCATCAACAGCCTGCGCGGCGTGGGCGTGAGTGAAGCGCCGCGCGGCACGTTGTTCCATGACTACACCGTGGACCGCAACGGCCTGCTCAAGAAGGTGAATCTGATTGTGGCCACCGGCCAGAACAACCTGGCCATGAACCAGACCGTGGCGCAGATCGCGCGGCATTACGTGCGCGGCAATGACATTCCCGAACCCATGCTCAACCGCATCGAGCACGGCATCCGTTGCTACGATCCCTGTCTGAGTTGCTCCACCCATGCCGTCGGCCAGATGCCGATGCAGGTGCGGTTGATTGGACCGGATGGAGCGGTGGTAAACGAAGTGACGCGCGGCTGATCTATTACGGTGTCGGCAGGGCGTTGCGGCGGCGCTTTAGCCTGATGATGATCGACGAGTACGACCGGTATTCCCTTGTGACAGGACAATCACAATGACCGCCCCTCTTTCTGCTTCACGAGCCGGGCGAAGATACGTCGCCTGCTGGATCGCTCTTGGGGCCGCTGCGCTGGCTGGCGGGCTGCTCTTCGGATTGCGAGGCTCAAGCCCTGAGATCGTAGAGCTGTCATTCGAGCCGCCCGCTTCCGGCGGGAATGCGGACGAACAAACCCTGCGCAGCATCCGCAAGGTCGGTGATCTCTACACGGTGACCAGTTACGGCGATTACGAGGCGCGGCTTGAGTGGCTGGACGAGTATCTCGGCGAGAAGGCGGCCGAACTCGTTGGACGCCGCAATTGCAGTTTGTTTGTGACGCCCAGACCGTCCGGGCATCTGTTGTTCGGGCGCAACTTTGACCGGCCCGATAGGAATCCGATTCTCGTCAAATCCCTGCCGCCCGGGAAATACGCCTCGTTTGCATTCTGCCCGGAAGAGGTCACCGAGCATTTGCGCAACCTGCTCGCTGCCGGATCTGCGCCTTCGGAAGACCTGAAGAACAAGTTCCTGTACTCGCTCCCGTTCTACGCGGCAGATGGCATCAACGAAAAGGGATTGACCCTCGCCATCGCCGCCGCGCCGCTTCGGAAGGTCAAACAGTCCGACGCCCGCAGACCAACGTTCGTGCTCCTGTTCATCCGGCGCGCGCTCGACACCTGTCAAAATGTCGAAGAAGTCGAAAAGCTGGCTGAAACAATGAGTCTCTACGACAAGAACCTGGACACGATATCCCATCATTTCCTTGCAGCCGACGCGGCGGGCAACTGGCTGGTGATCGATTATCCGGACGGCGCGCCGCGATTCACACGGGGCCGGAACAAGCCCGAAGCGCGGACGAACCATTTCCTCGACGGCGGACCGCAGAGCGCCGAAACCAAAACTTCGTTCGCACGATACCAGAAGCTCAGCGAGGGATTGCACGGTTCCCGGCCGCCGCAAACGGATATCGAAGCGATGGCCCTGCTCCGGCGCGTCCGCGACACCACGGTGTGGTCGGTTGTGTACGACCCGCATGGCCGCGGCGGTCTCGTTGCGGTGCGCGAGAAGTACCGGAAGCAATATCGGTTTGGATTCCAGGAAGAGCTGCGATGATTCCGGGCTTTTGGCACGGGCCGAGAAATCTCCGTTGAACACATGAAGAATAGCGAACCATTACCTATGAAAATCCAATCCTTGAGTCTGCTCTTGTCAGCGTGCCTGCTTGCCGCTTTGCCACAGCGGTCGGGAGCTATTGATCTGCTGGAGCGCTATCCCACTTCGTTGACCGCGGGCGACCTGTCGGCAGACCGCGCTCGCGAGTGGGAATTCACCGAGGCAGACCTGTTCCACCTGTCGCGGCTTCAATTGGCTTGGGGTAAGAGCATCAAGCTCGACACTGGTCCCGCCGACTTGGGCGTGGGTCATTGTGCGGACGGCGCGGTGTGGGCGGTGGTGATTCCACGGGAGAGTGGAATGGTGTTCTGGGGAGTAACCAACCGCGAATCGGTTACCCGCGTCTGGCTGCGGTTTCATCCCTCCGACATCAACGACCTGTTCCCGCCGGAAACAGTCTCTGCTGCCACTGATGTCTCGACAAATCTGGCGGCTGAAATCCGTTCCATCGCTGACGCCAAGATAACGAAAAGCTACCGTGTGGGGACTCGCGTGCTCATTCCCGAACCGGGCGAACCCTACATGCTCGTTAACGAATGGTCCCAGTCTTTCAGTGTGCGTCGCAGCAGGCCACCGCCGGTCTTTACACCTGAACTGGCAGCCGATGCGTTTGACCAGCTCTGGCAGGTGTTCGACCGCAATTACGCCATGTTTGGGTTGCGACCGGAGGTGGATTGGAACAAGTCCCGCGAACAGTTTCGCCCGCGAGCGCTGGCCAGCAAATCCACCTCGGAGTTCGCGAACATCTGCGCGGAGATGTTGAAGCCGTTGCGTGACCTGCATGTCTCGCTCAGAGTCGGCGACACCAAAGTGCCGGTTTTCGACCGCCTTCCCGCCATCAATTCCAATCCTTCGGCGCACCGCGCCCTGCTGGGCCAATTGCGTGGCGAGTTTCCGGTGCAATGGGCGGTGACGCCAGACCGGATCGGCTTCATTGAAACCCGCAACTGGCTTCCCGGCAAAAAGATTTCCGAACAATGTGATGAGGCGTTGGAAGTCATGCGCGACACGCGGGCGCTGATCGTGGATGTGCGCATGAACCTCGGCGGCTACGAAGACCTTGCCGGAGAATTCGCCGGCCGGTTCCTGGCAAAAGAGTTTGCGTACGCCGCCCACCAACTGCGCAACGGCCCCGCGCACACGGACTTTTCCGAGAAGCTTTGGCGCACGGTCAAACCACGAGGCCCCTGGCGCTACGACCGCCCAGTGTTGCTGCTCATCGGCGAGCGGTGTATCAGCAGCAGCGAATCGTTCGTCGCCATGATGGCCGGCGCAACGAACGTGACGACGATGGGCGCTCCCACGGCCGGTTCCAGCGGCAATCCAATGCAGATCAAGCTCCCGCTCGACATGACCGTCAGCGTGCCGGTGTGGATAACCTATTTGCCGGACGGCACCACGCCGCTGGACGAGCGCGGATATCAGCCGCAGATCAAGTTCGAACCGCAACCGGGCGCATTTGAGGGGAATCGCGATGATCTGCTTGCCGCCGCGCTGGAACGTCTGCGACAAGCGCCGTTGCCGACGAAGCCGATCGAGGCGAATTGAAGCTAGACCTCAAAGTTGTTTGAGTTTTCAAACAGGCTGTCAGAGCGTTCACGGCGACAGCGGCCCTCCAGCTTGAGCAACGCGGGACGCTCTCGGTGCCATCGCCTTTGAGCAGGTACATGCCGGATTATCCCCGCGCTCCTGAGATCACGCTGGAGATGCTTCTGAACCATCGTTCCGGGATAGTTGATCACACGACGCTGCCTGATTTCATGACCGAGCGACGCCTGAATGTATGCCCTGTCGAGAAAACGATTCAGACGTTCAAAGATCTCCCGCTGGAGTTTTCACCGGTGCCGGGTTCAAATACAGCAATTCCGGTTACATCCTTCTTGGAGCCGTCATCGTCTTTGAACACGGTGATTTCCTTTACGGGCAACCTGGCGAGCGTCGTCAGCGGCACGGCTGTTTCGGCGGTTGCCTGCGAAGCGAGAGCTGCGATTGCGACCCAAACCGGGAGTTTCCCCAAAATTTTCATGGTGCGACAATAACGAATTCCAACGGGGCGCATGTCAGACGTGGGTAAAAGGATTTGTAAAAGATTCGTCAGCGTCTGGATTCCAATTTGTTGAACGAGCAGGAAGTTTCCTCCACACAAAGAATGTCCCTCGCCGGTCGAGCCGCTGATCGTCGTGCCGATGATGTTCCGTCTGTGCCAAAACAGGGCGTGGTTTTTTTCTCGTAATGTCTTTACTCGGAAACCGGCGCGGGAATGATAGTCGCAGAAGCCGTTCAACGCAGACGGAGCCGTATGAGAATTCGGGGCACAGATTTTGTAATGTATCAGGTTTCCGACCTGGCCAACGCGGCAAAGTTTTACCGCGATACACTCGGTCTGCCGCAGGAGACGTACTGCGAGGAATACCAATGGGCGGAATTCAACTGCGGCAACGTCACGCTGTCTTTGCACGGGGGCATGAACCTGCCGGCCGTCATTGCTGGTGGCCGCGTTGCGCTTGCCGTGGACGATGTATTTGCAGCTTTTGCCGAGTTGAAAGCCAAAGGTGTGCGTGTTATCGGCGAGCCGGTTGACTACAAGGTCTGCTGCGCCGTGGAAATCCTCGACCCCGACGGCAACACGGTGATTTTGCACAAGCGGGCGGACGGGACCTTCGGTTAAGATTCAAGCGGGTTGGACGGCTATGAGCGATTCAAAACATATCCGTGATCACGGGCGCCACGCCCGGCGGCAACCGGCGATGCTTTCGGTGGGATGGTCCACGCGTTGTCCGTGGTTTGCACACCGTCGAGCCGTGACGCTCGCGGCACTTCTCATGATGGCTCATTCCAGCGCAGTTTCGTCAGAACTCATGGATGATGCACAGCGGGCACAGGCGACGAATGACTTGAACCTGCTAGTCGAAACGGCGCGCACCGCCTGGGCTTACACCGATGACAAGCGGGAACACTTCGGCGTGAACCTTCAACTGCTGTTGGAACAGGGAAACGCCTCCATCGCGACCAGTCAGACTCGACAGGAGGCTCTGGGCGTTTTCCGGGAAATCGTGGCCGGGCTGAAGGATGGTCATGCATCATTGAGTCATCCCGAGCTGGATGGAAAAGAGATTCGCCGACCATTGCCTCAGCGACTCGTGGACACCAGGGACGGCGTTGTCTTTGGAAAAGACCTGGTTCTGCGCTGGGACGGTCTGGACCTGGAGGAACAAATCCGCGCGGCTTCACGGCGCGTTTACGCGTCCACTCCAGGGATGCGCCGCATCTCGGCCATCCGCTCGCTGGAAACCGGCGGCGCCGACTCGCGCGTGCGAATCACAGTCAAGCGACCCGGCGGGCAAATTACCGAGACGAACGTGCATTACAGTGCGGCCCGGCCGAGTGAGCCTTTCATCGAGTTTCGCTGGCTGACCAACGAGGTCGTCTATGTTCGGTTGACTTCGTTTCGGGCGGAGTCGGGCGCGCCGCACCTCAAAGATCAAGGACCGCTCGATCCCAGCGGCCACGCCATTGCAGCAGTGGAGGCGGCGAAGGCAAGAATATCAGAAGCATTCTCCAATGCTGCGAGCGCGCGTTGCCTCATCCTGGACTTGCGAGGCAATGGCGGAGGAACCGATTTGCTCGGTGCTCATGTCGCGCTGCATCTGGTTCCGGGGACGTTCACCTACTTCAAACTGCAAACGCGCTTCTCACCACAACTGCGCGCTCTCCGGGGATTTGAACACAATCCGACCAACGGTTGGTCGCTTCCGTCCGATTGGGGGCCTTCGCGGCCTTTGTCCGTCACGCCATTTCCGGGTTTCATCATTATTCTTCAGGATCAAAGATGCTTCAGCACCACCGACAATCTGCTGGCCTGTCTTCGCGATCTCCTGCCGGGCGAACGGGTTCGCTTCATCGGTCGCCCCTCGGGCGGAGGCACCGGCGCGCCGCGTCCGTTGGTTACACTTCCTTGGTCCGGCGCCACGGTAACTCTGACGGTGATGAAGGTATTCAGCCCGAAGGGAAAATTGATCGAAGGCAGGGGAACGATTCCCGACCGTCTCATTGAATGGACCTGGAGGGATGTGGTGGAGGGACGGGATGCCGATTTGGAGGCGGCTTTACACGAAGCGAGCGTATTGATGAGCGACAGGAAACCACGCTGATTAACCCGTCAACCAAGCCATAACGTGAATCCCATCATCGCACGCTGCGGCTATCGCTGCGACCTTTGTCCGGCGTACCGGGAAAATATCCACGGCCCGGAAGACCAACAGCGCACCAGCGACGGCTGGTTCAAATACTACGGCTTTCGCATTCCGCCGGAACAGATTTGCTGCGACGGCTGTCTGGACGAACGACCGGAGGCCCGCCGCATTGACTCATCGTGCCCAATCCGTCCATGTGTCATCGCGCGCGGCTTGAGTACGTGCGCGCAATGCCCCGATTGCGGGTGCGAACGATTCGCGTCGCGAACCGTGACGCGGGAATGGGTGGAGCAACGAATCGGAGCGCCCGTTCCGCCGGAAGATTACCGGTGGTTTGTCCTGCCATACGAGCGCCGCGATTGCCTGACTCAAACCAAATGAACGCCGTGTCGTTGCCATGTCCGCAAATGCATTTATCAACAAACCGAAACAACCGACTGATTCGGAACTCGCCGCCGCGCTCGACCCGGCCAAAGCGGTTTGGGATCAGTTCCTGAGTGAGTTATCTCAGGACCACGGAGTCAACGGGCACGAGTGGAAATGTCATTCGCCCAAATGGGGCTGGTCGTTGCGAGTCAAAAGAAAGGAGCGAACGGTCGTCTGGCTCGCACCGTGCGAGAACTGCTTCACCGTGCTCTTCATTCTTGGCGAGAAGGCGATGAGAGCCGCACGTCAAACCAAATTTCCGCAGCGCGTCGCCAAAGCGATGGACGAAGCCGTAAAGTGGCCGGAAGGGACCGGCGTCCGGCTGCAAGTGAGATCATCGAGGGACGTCGCCGCCTTGATGAAACTTGCCGCCATCAAACTCGCGAACTGATTTTCAATACTAAAACGCCCCGACGGATTGTTGTATGAGTGGAATGAAGGCAATGGGTGCGGGTTGAAACGGAAAGGCTGCATGCTCGAAGAACGCCTATTGGTCTGGCAGTTCAACCGTGGCCGCACGGAGGCGCTGCGCGAGATTTACGAGCGATACAAGTTGGATCTCGTCACGCTCGCCACCGCGCTGCTGGCGGACAAAGCGGAAGCCGAGGACGTGGTACACGACGTGTTCGTCGGTTTCCTCAAATCCTCCGGCAAGTTCCGGCTCACCGGCAGCTTGAAAGGTTTTCTCGCAACGTGCGTGGCAAACCGCGCTCGGAACTGGAACAAAGTGAGCCGCAGGCGGGTCGTCGAAGGTGGTGAATCCTTTGAAGCAATCGCGCCTGACAGGGAACGGCCGGATTGGGCGACGGTGTTCGAAGAAGAGCTTCAACACGTCGCCCGGGCAATGGCGGAATTGCCTTACGAGCAACGCGAGGCCGTGCTACTGCACTTGCGCGGCGGCCTGACGTTTTGCGAAATCGCCGATATGCAGGGGGTTTCAATCAACACCGTGCAGGGCCGCCACCGTTACGGGCTGGAAAAACTGAGATCGCTCCTGAACCGGAAAACAAACACATGCAACGAACCGATGACATCAGCCAGTTGATCCGGCGATTGCGCGTGCCGCCCAGCGCAGAACTGGATGAGCGCGTTCACGGCGCAATCCGTCAGGCGGACCGAACCGCCCCGGTTGCTTCTCATTCCAACGAACTGAGCCTTTGGGCACTACTTGGCATGATTATGAAACACAAAACCATTCGATACACATTTGGCGGCGCGTTGGGACTTGCAGTCCTGGCCGCGCTCCTGCTGAACCAATCCACAACTTCCGCCTGGGCCATTGAACAGGCGATAGAGGCGCTTGAGAAATACAAAGCCGTCCGCATGACGGGCGCCACCACTGCCGGCGGCGCTGCCGCTCCCGCCGAAGTCTGGGCCCGGGCCGACGCCACCGGAGCGCGCTCCGCCGAATGTCTCGCGCGATCGGCCAGTTTCACCGCGTGGGTGAAGGACAATAAAACTTACGTTTACGATCACACCCGCAACACGGTCCTGGTTGAGCCTGCCATCACGATGGGGCTGAACCCCTGGCTGGGACCGAAGTTCCTGACCACATTGTCGAAGCTGCCCAACTACAAAGCCGTCGAGGGCGCTGATCCGGCCACGGGGCAGAAGCGGATGCTCGTCACCGCCAGCCTCGAAAGCGCCACCGGGCCGCAGTCGTTTCTCATCGAGTTCGACGCGAAAACGAAACTGCCCGTCAGCATGACGCACTGGCGCAATCTCGACCGTCGGGGCGCGCCGGATTTCTCGTTCGACAAGATCGTTTATTTCGAGGATCTGCCCGACAGCGCATTCCAATTCGAGCCGCCCGCCGGCGTGGCGTTTGTCGAGAAGCCATTGACGATTCCAGACGCGAACCTGCCGATGTTGAGCAATCCAAAAAGCGGCATTTCCGCCGAAGGACTGACCCGCGAAGAAGCGTGCCGGAAACTGCTCGAGCAATTCTGGGCCGCCGTGTTGAAAGACGACCTCGCGCGCATTCGCCAGCTTTGTCCGCTCACCGAAAGGTGGCCGGACCGGCTGCTTCGCGACGTGATGGCTGAGGATGAAGCGGTGGAGTTGCTGCAAATCGGAGCGATTGAGAAGGAAGGCCAATCGCGACTGGGCCCGCTTGCGCTGGTGCCGAGCCGTGTCCGGTGCAAGGACGGCAGGGTGCGGGAAATCAAAATCATTGTGCAATTCCGCCATACCGAACAAGGCACATCGTGCGTCATTCACGGCAACTATGGACACACGGTCGTGGTGGAGTAACTGCCCTGCGTAAGGTGCGTTTTGGACGGGCATGGTTGAAGGCATTACGAGGGGCCGAAGATTTCTTGTCACACTTTCCGGTGTCTCGACCACTTAAACGATGACATGATTGCAGCAGAGACAATGGTCCCATCCAGTGATAGCGATCTGGTTCAGCAGAGCTTGTCGGGCGACCGTGAAGCCTTCGGGCAGATCGTTGCGCGTTATCAGGCGCTGATTTGTTCGCTGGCTTACAGCGCCACCGGCAGCCTCGGTCAGAGTGAAGACCTCGCCCAAGAAACCTTCATCACCGCGTGGAAGCGTCTTGGCCATTTGCGTGAACAGCACAGCCTGCGCGCCTGGCTGTGCGGCATCGCGCGAAACCGGATCAACAACGCCCTCCGTCGCGAAAACCGGGAGGCGCTCCGCGACGCCGAAACGCTGGAGGCGATTCAGGAATCGCCTGCACCCGGGCCGCTGCCGTACGACCATGCCATCAGCAACGAGGAGGCGGCGATTCTGTGGCGCTCGCTGGAGCGCATGCCGGCGACTTACCGCGAGCCGTTGATTCTATTCTATCGCGAGCATCAATCCGTTGAAACCGTCGCTGAACATCTGGAACTGACCGAAGACGCCGTGAGACAACGTCTCGCGCGCGGGCGAAAACTCTTGCAGGAGCAGGTCCTTGCGTTTGTCGAAGGCGCGCTGGCACGGAGTAATCCGGGCAAGGCGTTCACGGTGGCCGTGCTTGCCTCTTTGCCAGCGCTGGCGCTTTCTGCCAGCGCCGCAACCGTTGGCGCAACCGCTGCCACGGGCAGCGCGACTGCGAAAGGCACCGGAACGATGGGGCTTCCTGGCTGGATGCTCGGCCCGCTGATTGCCGTTATCCCCAATTACATCGCGTATCGCGTCACTCTGGCTGGAGCGCAGTCAGATGAAGAACGCGCCGCCGTGAAGGCTTTTTGGGGCAAAGCCGCCACTATCACTCTGGCGTTTTTCATCCCGGTCGCTGCGGGGGTCTTGTGGCTGACTCGGAACCAACCGGATCGTTCATTTTTGTCCGGCCTTCTTGCCACTTGCCTGGTTCTGATTTTCGTCCCCACGATGGCTGTTCTCACCATCGTTTCATCACGAAAGAGCCGCCAATACTATGCTCGTCTGCTGACGGAGGAATACGCCGGCGTTCTCCCGGAACCGGCATGGGAGTTCCGCAGCAAGACGGCATTGTTCGGGCTGCCGCTCGTGCATATCAGGATTGGCGATCGGTTTGCCATTTTAAGAAAGCCGGTGAAAGCGTGGATTGCAGTGGGCCATACGGCGATGGGAGGGCTGTTTGCATTTGGCACAGCAACGATTGCACCGATCAGCATTGGCGGCTTTTCGTTCGGCCTGCTCTCGCTCGGCGGCCTGGCCGTTGGCGGTGTCGCGCTGGGCGGGATCGCAGCGGGTGTCTGGCCGCTGTTTGGCGGACTTATCATCGGTTGGCAGGCATTCAACGGCTGCTTTGCCATTGGATGGAGCGCGGCGGTGGGCATGTTTGCGCTGGCCCATGATTTCGCCCTTGGCCAGTTCGTCCACGCGGCACAGGCAAATAACGAAGCCGCCAGGCAGTTCGTTTTCCCCAACCCATTTTTCCGTTGTGCCGAGTTCATCATCCGTCACTGGTATTGGCTGAATCTGTTTTGGATCGTTCCATTCTTTATCCTGTGGCGGGTGACTCGCAGCCGGTCACCGCAACCGGAGAACACCTGAACTTTGCCGTAGTCGAAATCACCAAGAGATCATGAAACCGTCATTCTTCATCGTACTAGTAGGCGGCGTCGCCCTCGTCGCCGGAGCCATCGTTTACTTGAACCACCGGCAAGTCCCGCCGCAGGCACTCATCATTGAGCCGGCCCCGAGCGAAATGAGCGCTTCGCTTGAAAGCGCGCCTGTCGCGATGGAAGAACCGGGGCGAATCGGTGTTCCGACTGCGGATGCACCGGCTCAGGTTGCGAAGCCGGCTCCAGTTTCAGACGCCGCCAAGCCTGAGTCTCAGCCCGAGCCGGAGCCAGCGCCCACTCCATTTACTCTGGCGATAGCCACCCTGGTTTCGCCGAAAGCCAGCTTCCATCAGAAGCAGGACGCGTGGAGAGAATTGCGGAAGGCCGGTCAACTGGACCAGGCCATTGAGGCGCTGAAACGAGGCGCGGCTGAGAACCCGGCCTCCGCGGAGTATCCTGCGGCACTGGGCCAGGCACAACTTCAGAAGTGCGGTGTCCTTGCTCAAAACGGGGCAGCGATTAACGAGATGGGCATTCTGGGAATGCAGGCGGACCAGAGTCTTGACCAGGCGCTGAAGCTCGATCCTGCGAATTGGGAGGCGCAATTCTTCAAAGCCGCCGCCATGTCGCATTGGCCGCTGGAACTGAACAAAGGCGATGAGGTCATTCAACGATTCTCCGGCCTCATAGACCAGCAGGATCGGATGTCGCCGGAGCCGCAGTTCGCGCAGACGTATGTCCTGCTGGGCGATCAGTATCAGAAAATGGGCAAGCCCGATTATGCCGCCGCTACGTGGCAGCTCGGCGCGCGGAAGTTTCCGGGCGATCGGGCGCTTCAACAAAAAACCAGAGGGAACTGAGCGATGAACCTTCGTGTTTCTCTTTCATTGCTCCTCATCATGACCAGCCTCGCGGCCGCCGAGCCTGAACGCATCGAGCCGGACCTCGGCGCCCTGGCATCGGGCAAGGTTTCGCCAATCTGAAAATCTGTCCGTCAGAATAGAATGAATTCTGCTTTTTCTGATCTCTCTCGCAAACGGGCGGTTCCGCGCCAAGCCGGCTTCATACTCAGCCTGCAACCGTCCGTCGAACGTCAATACTGCTTTTCGTAATCCGCCGGCGGTTTCACCCGCCGCTCCCGCAGCAGCCAGTAACTCTTCGCCGCACGATCCAATTTCAAACTGAGGAAATCCCTGCCGGTCAGGCGCGCCACCAACCCCACGGGCGTAATGACCAGAAAGAACAACAATGTAAGAATCAGGTGGGCCATTACGAAACCCAACACGAAGGCCAGACTCATCCAGACGAGGTAAACCCACTTCAAAGCACGGGGCCAGACCGCGCCGAACAAAATCAAAGCAACGCCAGGCCAGAGAAGATACGGATAATAGGGTTTGTGCCACCACAGAAACAGCAACCCCAGCAAGGTGAACACCCCCCCGACCATCAGGCCGAACTTTCGCAGCCCGCTGGCGTCAGTCTTCAGTTGCCGGATGTCTTCGCGGATATTCATGTCAGTGTCGGCGGCTGATGGTCCAATGTTCAAACCGGGTGGCACAAGCCAATTGTAACCGCAGTCCGTGACTCGGCGGACAATTCCACCTCGCCTCGGATGGAGAGGCGGTGGGAGGATTCCCTGTATTGATCCGCGAATTGAACCCTGAATCAGTGGTGGCAAAGGAGCGCCAGTCTCCGACCCGGCTCGTCGGACCGTCGAAACGCGCCGGATCAGAGATCGGCGCTCCGGCTTCATGGCGGAGGCAAGCGACGGAGGTTGCTTTGCTTTGGAAAAGGAAGATTGGGTTGTTAGGTGAGGTCATTGTGATGTCCGCGGTTCGCATTCACCGCATTCGCCGGATTGACCGCCAACCACCCAAACCCTAGCCTTGACGAGCATTGCCATGAATTTGATCCGCGCCCTTGCGCTCACTTTGTTGATGACGACGGCTTCGACGACCTCGCGCGCCGCCGAAGAGCCGACCGGGAAGACTTTCTTTCTTCCCAAAAGCCCCACTGCGGCCGCCTACGTGCTGGGCCGTTTGTCAAATCAGGAGTTGATCGCCGCGCCGCGCGGTGAGTTCGTCTATGTGGCACAACTTCAACGCAAGGGATTGGAGCGGAAATATCGCGTGGAGGCGCTGGACGGTCTGGCGAAGCTTCGCAATACCGACCGTCTTACCGAATTGCTCGCCGGCCTGACTGAACTGGATCGAAAGGGCGAGGCGTCCGAACCGGTGCTCCAAGATCTGTCGCCGATTCTGCTTCAAAGCAAGCCGGAGGATCTGACGGCCAAAAGGTCCGCACTGGTGACACTCGCCACCGAATCACAACTGGCGTTGACGCGGCAACTCGGCTGGGCCGGCCTCGTCACGGCGGACGCTTCATTCGGGCGGGCTTGGGATCAGGCGCAGCCGAAGCCGGAGCAGTTCGCTGACTTGCTTTTTGGAATTCCTTTGGTTCGCGACGCCAGCTTGCGCGCCGGGCTTTACTCGAAAGTCGAGCCGTTGCTGCACCTAACGGATCCGGTTGAAGTCCGCCGGGCCGCCATCAGTGCGATCGCCGCCGTGCCGGGACGTGAATCCGAGGTGTTCAAAACGCTGGCTTTGCTCGTGCAAGCCGACGTTGAAACATCTGCCGCCCTCGCGAGTCTGCAGCGAATCCCCAAGAAGCATTGGCCGAAGGAAGATGTCGGGCCATTACTCGGCCATCTCATCAAGGATTTGGAGGACACCCCTGCCACCGAGCGTTCCGAGGCGAATTTCATCAACGCGGTTCAGTTCGCCACAGACCTTGCTTCGCTCTTACCTGCCGGGCAAGCCGCGGCCATTAACAAGACGCTGCGCGGACTCGGTACCAGTGTGATTCTCATTCGCACCGTCCCGGAGCAAATGCTGTACGACCAGACGCTCATCGTGGTGGAAGCCGGCAAGCCGGTGGAAATCATCCTGCAAAATGACGACGCGATGCCGCACAATCTGGTCATCACCACGCCGGGTGCGTTGGAGGAAATCGGCATGGCCGCGGAGAAAATGCCCCCCACGCCGGATGCGCAAAGCCGATTATATGTGCCGGACTCGCCCAGTGTCCTGCACGCCACCACCATGGCCGATCCCGGCCAGACGGTGCGAGTGGCTTTCCAGGCACCGGAGACGCCGGGCGATTACCCGTACGTCTGCACGTTTCCCGGTCACTGGCGGCGCATGTTCGGAAACATGGCCGTGGTGGAGGACGTGGAGGCCTATCTAGCCGCCCGCGCCGCCGCGCCGCCACCCACGGTGACGGAATGGAAAACTGAGGATCTCGCGCCGGACCTTGCCCAAATGGATTCAGGACGCAACTTCGCGCGCGGGAGAGAACTGTTCACTAAACTCGCCTGCGCGGCCTGCCACAAACTCGGTACGGAGGGTATCGAGTACGGACCCGGCCTGAGCGATGTGCTCGCGCGGTTCAACAATGATCGTGCGGAAGTTGTGCGCCAGATTCTCGAACCTTCGCTGGTCATCAGTAATCGCTATCGCAACTTCGAGTTCGAGTTGAAAAACGGCGAGCCGGTGTTCGGCATGATCGTTTCGGAGGAAGCGGACAAGTTGACGGTGCAAACCGGCCCCTCTGACGCACTGATCCAGACGTTACCCAAGGCAGAGATTCAGGCGCAGCATCCGCAGAGTTCCTCCCTGATGCCGCTGGGTTTGCTCGACACGCTCTCCAAGGAGGAAATCTTTGATCTCCTTGCCTACATGGAGTCCGGCGGAAATTCCACGGCGCACAAGCACGAGCACTGAGCAATTCTCGGAGCGCGGACAGCAATGTCCGCGAGTTTGCCGCACCGAATTCACGCGGACAAAGCTGTCCGCGATCCGAGTTTCTTCACGGCGTGTAACTTGACTGGAGACCCAAAGGCAATCCGAGTCCCCACCACAACATGAGCAGGCAGGTCCACGTAATCACGAACAGAATCGAGTATGGTAGCATCGTGGAAATCAGCGTGCCCATGCCGGTGGTTTTGGCGTGGCGCTGGCAGTAAACCACGATGAGCGGGAAATACGGCAGCAGCGGTGTGACGATGTTCGTGCTGGAATCGCCGATGCGATAGGAGGCCTGAGTCAGTTCGGGCGAGAAGCCCAGTTGCATCAGCATCGGCACGAAGATTGGCCCCAACAACGCCCACTTGGCCGAAGCCGACCCAATGAGCATGTTCACCATCATCGTAAGCAGAATGATGCCCACGATGGTGACCGGGCCCGGCATTTGCAGCGCTTGCAGAAGGTTCGCGCCTTTGATGGCCACGAGCGCGCCCACGTTGGACTCGCGGAAGACGTATGTGAATTGCGCCGCGAAGAATGCCATCACGAGGTAGTATCCCATGCCGCCCATCCCCTTGCTCATGCCCTGCACGATGTCGCGATGCGACTTGACCGTGCCCGCGACGTAACCATGCACAATCCCGGGTACCAGAAAGAAAATGGCGATCAACGGCACAATCGCTTCCATCAGCGGCGCGCCGTGTGAGGTCAGGCCGCCATCCTTGGCTCGTAACGGCGAGGTGTCGGGCGCCGCCGCAAGAACCAGCAGTAGAATCAGCAGACCAAACGTACTGATCCCGGCCCAGAATCCGCGGCGTTCTGCATCGGTCAAGTCGTGCAAATCATGCCCCTCCTTGCCCGTGCCATCCACGGGGAGATGCTTGAGTCGCGGCTCAATAACGCGATCGGTTAGAAACCAGGCCGCGCCAATGATGAGCAGCGCGGAGGCGCTCATGAAATACCAGTTGCACAAAGGGTTCACCGTGCGGCTGGGATCAATGATCTGCGCGGCGGATTGCGTGAATCCTTGTAACAGGGGGTCGAGGCTGGAGGGCAAAAACGCGGCGCTGAAGCCGCCCGACACGCCCGCGAACGCCGCGGCAATGCCCGCAACCGGGTGCCGCCCGGCCGCGGCAAAAATCATTCCGCCCAAGGGGATCACCAGCACATAGCCCGTGTCGCCCGCCGAGTGGCTGATGATGGCCACAAGCACCAGGGCGGGCGTCAGCAATTTGCGCGGTGTGAGGCGCAGGAGATACTTGATCCCGGCGTTGATGAAGCCCGTGCTTTCGGACACCGCCACGCCTAGCATCGCCACCAGCACAATGCCCAGCGGTGGAAAATCCGTGAAGGTCTTGACCATCTTCGTGAGGAACACGGTCAGATTCTCCGCGCTGAGCATGTTCTTCACCCGGATGGGCGCCGATGAAGTGATCTGCCCGGCGGCATCCATCACCACGGAACGCGGATCCACCTCCGTGAATTCCACCCGCGCCAGGAATGCCGACGCCACCCAGGTCAACGCCAGCGCGAGGACGAAGATCATCGCGGGATCGGGCAATTTGTTGCCGACGTATTCGAGCTTGTCGAGGAAACGCTGGCCGAGCGTTGAGTTCTTTGGTTCCTTCATGCGCAGTCGTTCAAGAGTTGGCAAATTCGCCGGCATCGTTGCCGCGGAAATCGTCAAAGGGAAGAAAAAATGTGCCTCGGCCTTCTCTTATCGCCGTTTCGCAATCCAGAGCGGGTAAGCACCCGGGAGTTCGCAACCCATTAACCGCTCAGGCGGACCTCAAGCCGCGGGACCTCGACGACGTGGCGAACGCTTTAATGGCCGGGCGGCAAATCGGTCAACTTCACGTCGTAGTCGTGCGATTTCGGCGTGGGCGCGCTGCAGATCCGCTTTCGTTTGGTGCGTATCTTCGCGGGCGCTGGCCAGTTCGCGCGCGTGCCGGCGCAGTTCCAGTTGCGTCATGACGTGATGGGCGAGCACCCGCAACGCGTGTTGCTGGTCGGCATTCAAGGTGCGGGGCGCTTTGTCCAAAACGCAGAGCGTGCCCAACGCATGACCATCCGGCGTCACCAGCGGCGCGCCGGCGTAAAAGCGAATCTTGGGTTCGCCGGTAACCAGCGGGTTCTTTCTGAAGCGCTTGTCCTTCGTCGCGTCCGGCACGATGAACAAGCCGTCGCTCGAAATTGCGTGTGCGCAGAAAGAAATGTCCCGCGAGGTTTCCTGGAGCGTCACCCCAATCCTGGATTTGAACCATTGGCGGTCTTCATCAATGAGCGAAATTAACGCAATCGGCGCTTCGCAAATATGCGCGGCCAGATCGGTGAGATCATCAAACACTTCCTCCGGCACCGTATCGAGCACGTCATACTGCCACAGGACTTTGAGGCGTTGCTGATCGTTTTTGGGCTTGGGCGCGGGCATTGGCTTCACGTTCGAGCGGAATAATACTGGCGGGGTTATTGGAATCAACGCCTTTTACCATCCGGAAACAAGGCCAATTTCGGCGAGTGGTTGTCAGGAGCAAGCCACGGAGTTCCGTGACAACCAGACCCGGTGGATGGCTTTAATTCTCCACTCACATCGGGTCACGGTTCACATCCTCGAAGTAAATGCAACTGGCCGGCGTCTTGCCCATGGCCACGAACCATTGCGGACAATACGGTGCGGTCCAGATCACGTCGCCCGTCCGCACCGGATGCCAGTCCGCCCCCAGCCGGCATATCCCCTGTCCCTTCAGCAGCATGGCCCCACGTTCCATGAGTTGCGCCGAGACGAACGCGTGCGCGGCCCCGGGTGGAAACGTGAGGATATTCACTGCCAGATCGTACGCGGGTTCATTGGGCAGCAACGCCTGCAACCGGACGGCTTCGTCGCCATGAAACGGGCGGCCTTTTACGTCGCGTTCGTGGGCAATGATGGATTCCAGTTTCGCGGCGCCGGCCAACGACTCATAGCGTTTCTGAAAAATCAACAATCGCAGGTTGTCGCCCCCGCTTTTCACCTGGATGTCCGTGTCCGGCGGAAGAAAGACATAGCTGCCGGCTTCGAGCCGGTGCCGACGTTCGCCCAGCACAATACTCCCCGCGCCTTCAATCACGTAAAGGAAGTATTCATTCGGCCCGGTGTTGCCTTCGCCAACGCCGTTTTGGTCGAGTGTGACCAGCAATTGCGTGAAGCGCGCGCCCAACGCGGGCGAGATGTTCACGACGCACACAGCGCTCTTCCAACCCGGCAGATTGCTCGCCACGAAACTGTCGGGCGTCAGCAAGGCATAACGGCCCTGGACCACGGTGCGGGTGCAGCCAAACAAATCATTCATCGGTTTACTATGGATAAAGCAAGGCTCTTGAAGCACCAACGCTCCCGCGGCGGCGTCTCACAACCGGGCGGCGGGCAAAAATGGTGGCCCTGCATTCGTAACATCTCTCGGCGCAGAATGGGGCGCACGGAGCGCCCTGTCAACGCGCAGCCCTGTCGGCGCAGGCAGCGCCGCAACCGTGGTGGGCCGCACCGAAATGAGGGGCTCTCGGTGCCGGCTCGCGGATTCAGAACCCCGAACGACTATTGACTCCTCGTTTGAAACACCAGCAAGTACGGCACTGACGAATGGCCCTCCGTGTCGCGGAAGCTCTGGAATTTCCCGAGGTTGAGCCAGAGCACGTAGGTCCTGCCCGGCTGAAGTTTCACCGGCATGACGCACGTCCGCTTGTCAGGTTGATAGTGAATCTTGCCGCCGGACTCGGGGAAATTCTCTTTCGAAACCTGGCAGACCGACCAATTGCCGTCCAGCATGTCCTTGCTGAAGGTGAACTTGAGTTCCTTCAACGCCGGGTCCACGTCCGTCGCTCCGGCCGGTGGCACGGTCTTCACCACCGACGGCGGCATGGCTTTCACCGAATACTCCTTTGCAGCCTGGGCCAATGCGGCGACTGCCAGCATCGTAGCCGCCATCGCGATTCCACTGATCAGTTTACTTTTCATTTTAGTTTTCTCTTTCCGGTTGGATTTGTGGCGCACTTGCGGGCGCCGATTCGGGACGGGGGGAAGGCGATTCATCCGTAATGGCTTTGACCTGTGCTTCCATCTTTTTGCCCAGCGCCAGCATCGGCTGCAAGGCGGTGCGCGCTGCTTCCAGGTTGCCGTTCTCCAGCGCGTCAATCAATGGTCCGAGCGTCTTCAGTGACTCCGCAGTGCCCGCCTCGAACGGCGTGCCCTTCATGGCGTCGCGAAATTCCTGAATTCGTGGCGCGAGAGTTTGCAAAGAAGCCAGCGCGTTCCGGGCGTCTTCACTCTGAAGCGCTGCCACCGCCGCCGACCACGCTTCGCGAATGCCTTCCATGACTGGCGTGGCGGCGCGGAGTCGGGCGGCCAGGTCGGGTGAAGAACCCGGCGCCGGTGTAGCGGCGGATTTACCCCTCAAGCTCTCAAGAAATTTCTGGTCACTTTCGTCCAGACTCCCGGCCAGTTTCTCCGGCTCAGCCTGTCCGTTCCACCAACGAATGATTTCGGGTTTGTAGGGCGGCTCGCCTTTCTGGTCGTTCCACCACTTACCCCACGCGGTCCAGTCCTTGCCAAAGTTTTGTCGGGTGATTCGCACGAGCGAAATCTGCGCCCACCAGCGTGTGTTGACATTGCCGTGATAGACCAAATGGATCAAATCCGGCACGGATTCCTTATCACCGATGATGCCCAACGCGCGGATGGCCATCCAACGATCGCGATTGTTCCGGTCCACGCGCTCGGAGGCGATCTCGCGCAAGCGGGGCAGCGCCTTCGCGGAACGCATTGCCGCCAGCGTGTTGATGGCCTGATAATACTCCGTCGAGCGCGGGCCGTTGAGCGCGTCAATCAACTTTCTTTCGAGAGCGGCCCGCTCTTCGTCAGACCAGCCGGCGAACGTGCGCGCATCGAAGAAACTGCGAAACTGCCGGTCCGTCCATGCGAGCACGGCGCGCTGGTCGTCGTTGAGCAGGGACATGAATTCTGCTGAGGCGGCGGCGCTCGCGTCCGCTTCGCCCGATGCTTTGGCGGAAGGCGGGGCTGGTTTTGCGGTCTTGAGCATGTCCAGCGCCGCCTGGGCATTGTGCCGTACGAGCGGGCTTTCGTCCTCCAACGCTTCCTTGAGAATCGGCTCCGCCCGCGCATCGCCCAACAACCCGAGCGCGTAGGCCGCGCAACGGCGCGCGTAACCGCTTGAATCCTCTTTCGTCATCTTGGCGAGCGCGTTGAAGCTCTCGCGCACTTGGTTTCCTCCCAGCGCCAACGCGGCCATCCCGCGCGTGAGGTCTTCCGAGTGCATCAGCAGTTTTTGGAGCGACGCAGCAGCGGGTGTAATGTTCTCGAACTCGCCCTTCCACAGAATGTAAATCGCGGAGCGACGTTCGGTGTCCTTGACCGCGTCCAGATGCGGAATCAGCGCCGCGACGACCTGCGCTTGGTCCAGCGGACGCAAGGATTTCAACGCTGCTTCCACCCGCGGATCGCCTTCCGCGCATTGAGAGATCGTCGCAACGACTTCGGCAATGATGGCGGCTGGCGCTCGCGTTGCCTGCACACCGTCGCTGGCCGTGGTGAACGTAAGCAGGTACGGCACGGCGGGGCGACCGGCAGTGTCTGTGAAGTTTTTGAACTTATCGCTGTTGAGCCACGTCGCGTAAAACTTGCCGGGTTGGAGTTTCACCTTCAGGACACAAGTGCGTCCGTCCGCAGCATACTTCGGTTGCCCCACCATCTCAGGAAAGTTCTCCTCGCCCCAGGTGGACCAGGACCAACTCCCGTCCTGCATGGGCTTGCTGAATTGGACCACGATTTCAGATGTGCGCGGATCAACGTTGGCGGTGCCGGCGACCGGTTCGGTTTTCACCACAACGGGTGGTGCGGATTCAAGGGAAACCTCGGCGGCGCGACCTGGAATGGCACCGCAAAGCATCGCAGTCAGACATAGAATGATTTTTGTTTTCATAATTTATTTCCTCGTTTCAAAGATGAGCAGATAAGGCACGGCGGATTGTCCCTCGCGGTCTTTGAAATCGTGGTGATGCTCGGAGTTAAGCCAGATGGCGTAGAGTTTGCCCGGCTTTAGTTTTACGGGCAGCACGCACGTCCGTCCGTCCGCGAGATAGCGCGCGGATCCGGTCGTTTCCGGAAAGTTTTCCTCGCCCCAGATCGTCCACGACCAACTGCCGTCGCGCATCGGCTTGCTGAACGTCACTTGGAGTACAGTGATTGCGGGATCAACGTTTGCCGTGCCGGACTCGGGAACCGTATTGATTACGACGGGCGGCACTTTAGGTTCAACCATTCCGCCGGCCAACGACAGAAGCTGAAAGTCCCGGCTCACATTTCTCTCGCCGAGTCCGCGCAGTCCGAGATTGGTGGTCAGCGTGTCGTAACCGGATGCCGAAAGGGCCACCTCTTTTGTCGCCGCATACCAACCCACGTAAAGCGTGAAGTGCCCGTTCTGATCGGCGCGCGCGTTGGGCAGATCGCCCTTTTCCAAAGCCCGCAGCGTGCGGGGCAACAACCTCAATTCCACATTGGGCACGGGTTGGCCGGTTTGCGCATCCACGACCGCACCCCGGATGAAGACGCTCGTCGGCACGAACAGTTGCCCCAGCACGAGCGCAACCGCCAGCGCGACGACTGTGCTCACCACCACGCTCGTTCTTCGCCCCCGCGTTGCCCACCAGCAGAAGCCGTAAAGCATCGCCACCGGCAACGGCGTCTGAAATAGATTCCATTTGATCCGGCCTTCCGAGATCTGCCACAGCGTCCAACCGCACGCGATGAGCAGCGCCGCCGTGCCTTCGCGCTTCCAGCCGACTACGAACCCGGCCAGCATCAGGCCAAGCGCGACGAAATTCAGTTGCACGCCTTCCGGTTGCGCGGCGATGGGCGGCAGTCCCTCTGCCAGAATGAAGAAAGCGTAGAAAGCCAGCAGCAGCGTGCCGAAAATGCGAGCTGTCCAGCGCGCGGCGGTGACCCAGCGCGGAGTAGTCGCCGGCGTTAGGAGGCTCTGATCCGCCTCGGGTTTGGCGGAAGGGGCGTTGTCTGCTCTGCGTCTGACTTCCCCTTTTTCGATGGCGTGAATCCGGAACTTCCCGCAACGCGCGCATCGGCCAATGGTGTACTTGGTTCCCACCGCCCATAGCCGAATGCCGTACTTGCCATAGTGTTCGGTAAATCCGCATTTAACGCACCGAATCCGCCAACCGGGAGCGCGCGCTTCCCAGTCGGCATGCTCCGCCGCCGAAGTGGTGGCAATCGTTTCCACGTCCGTCTTCACCTCGCTCGCGTGCTGGTAGCGACGCGCCGGCTCTTTCTCCAACGCGTGCAACACCACTTCGTCCAACCGCACGTCCACTTGCACCTTTTTCGAGGGCGACTGGAATTTGCCGAGGGGCAGTTCGCCCGTGAGCATTTCGTAGAACACCACACCCAGCGAATAAATGTCCGCCCGATGATCCACCTTCTGCGGCGTCTCCACCTGCTCCGGCGCCATGTAATGCGGCGTGCCGAGCCGGTCCTTCGCACCAGTGAGATTGCCGCCCGCCGCATCGGCCCCAAGAATCTTCGCGATGCCGAAGTCCGCAATTTTCACGCGACCTTGCTTGTCGAGCAGGATGTTCTCCGGCTTGATATCGCGGTGAACAATGCCGCGTTCGTGGGCGAATTGGAGCGCCTCACAAATCTTGGGCACGATGGAAAGCGCTTCCTCAGGTAACAATTTCCTGGTTTGCAACAACTGCCGCAGCGTCAGCCCGTCCACGTATTCCATCAACAGGTAATGCAGTGGGGCAGGCGTCTCGCCTGCCAACGTCCCGGCGACCGTCCCGGTTGCCGGATCAGCCTTGCCGGAAGCCGGGATCACTTCACCAAAATCATAAACCGCCACAATATCCGGGTGATTGAGCCGCGCCAACGCACGGGCTTCCTGCTGAAAGCGCGCGGCAAACTCCGTGTCCGAGATGCCGCTGTCCCGGCTGCGCGTGAGAATTTTCAGCGCCACGAAACGATCCAGTTTCGGCTGGCGGGCTTTGTAAACCACGCCCATGCCGCCGCGCCCAAGACATTCGAGGATTTCCAGTTGGGGAAAGTGCGGCGCGATTTCTTCAACCTGAGGCACGGGACGCGCCGGCTTGGCTGTGACGGTGCCATCCGGCCCGACTTCGCCGGTCTCAGCCAGCCCGGCCTGAAGCATGCACTCCGGGCAGATCCCCTGAAGCGCCGTCGCCGGCACGGGCTTTCCGCAATGCGGACATTTGTGTTCTGTCGCCATACTGGTCCCCACACCCTTTACAAAGGATTTCCCGGGGAGAGGTTACACGGGAGGAAGGCGGGAAACCATGAAAAGGGCGGTAGACGCAATCGCTGAAAGTAGAACGCCCTGACCCTGGCGGGACCAGAGCCGGACAACGCGCCGTACGGCAAGCTGCTCAACGATGACCGTCCAATCGGATTCGAACCAACAAATCATTCACTTCCGCGCGCGTTTCATCACTTGGCGATTCCGGCAACTGACTCGCTTCATGCGCGGCCTGCAGTTCTCCGCGCAGCCGCTGGTATTCTGATTCGTGGAAGGCGATATCTGCATCTTCCAATTTGGATTTTTCCGGGCCGGCGAGTTTTCGTGCAACCAGGTCAGGGATGTAGGGCAGCTTGAACTGCTCATTTAGCGTCACGAGATTCGCTTCGATTTCACCAGCCCGCATCAGGTGAATGCCGGTGAGTAGCACGCGATAGACATAAAGCAACGGCTTTACCCGGCGCGGCGATTCTTTCAGAAACAACTTCCACTGCGTCTCCGCAAAGCCGAAGTAATGATGCGAGTGGTGCTTCGTGATGACGCCCGTCTGGCCACCCTCTCCGCCTCGACCGGGGAGAGGGGCTGGGGGTGAGGTGTCGAATCGTCTGGTGCGGCAGATTTCCTTCAACTCCTCATGCTCCGGCGTGGTGTGGACGATGAGGGGCGAGAAAAGCTGTTCCAGCACGTAACCGTTCTTCTTGAGCAGCAGACCGAAGAACTTCCGCACGTCATGGCTCACAATGTCCATCTCGAGAGCACGGCCCTCTGCGCATTGTCCCTCGCCCGCGGGATCGGGAGAGGGTGACGAAGCCGGGTGAGGGTTGTCGGGAGAAATCATTTCTTTGCGCGGAGGATCAGGCGGCACAATCATTGACTGTTCCACCGTTTCATCGCGGACGTCCAACCCGACGACCTTTTCCAGCGGCAACACATGCGCGCCGCGCAGGTCGAAGTCCGAGTCCGGTGACGGACCACGATGCGCGAAGCGCACATCGTGACTTAGGGAATCCATCTCGTGGCGGGCTTGGGAAGCCTCAACCCGTAAAGGTGCGCGCCACTTATGGTGGCGAACAACAGCGGGTACGGTTGCGCCGCGACGATGCGGTGAAGGCGTGGGTCAATGGTCATGACGAATTCTGCCACTAACCCTGAACATCCAAGTTATTTGCAACGACGGTTTCAAGTTCACCAAACAAGTCGGTCGTCCGCACCACCCCCTCTTCGTCCCACCATTTCTCCCGCACTTCCGCGAGCACGGTTTTGCGATTCGCGGCGGGGCGTGAACTTCGGACCAAATAAACAATGGCCATGCGGGCGTTGTTATCTTTAAACGCGCGCGGCAGCGTGATGATCAGGCGAAGCTCGCACGCGTGAGCCAGTGCCAGACGCAAAGCGGGCATCCCGCGATTGTCGCGGGTCAACAGACCCTCCGGCACGAGCAGGCAAATGCGGCCTCCATCCGGTTTCGCCAGTTCAATGGCCCGGCGGATGAAGCAATGGTGATCCATCAAGCCGCCTTCCGTGTGACCGAACCGCTCCTCCCATTGCCGCGCGATTTCCTTTCGGTTCGTTCCCGAATACTCGTCATTGCCGGGCGGATTGCCGATGACCAGGTCGTAACGTCCCGGACGCAAGTGCGGTTCGGCTCTTGGGTCTTCGTTGATCTCGCTGGTCTTCGGGGCGCGTTCATACAACGCGTTGTGCAGAAACACCTGGAGACTTTTGGCGTGCTGCGGATACAAGAACGTCAGCAACTCGCGGGCGCACGAGACGCAGAACGCGTCGTCATCAATTCCCACCAATCGTCGAGTCAGGAATTCCTGCGCCCGTCGGTCGCCGTCCGCCTGTGCAACGTGGTTCACGCTCTCGGCGAGAAAGACACCCGTCCCGCACGTCATGTCAATCACCCGCTCATGGGCGCGAGGGCGCGCAAGCCTCACCATTTGTTGAGCGATTTCCGTCGGGGTGAAGTAGCGCGCCACATTCCGATAGCGCACGACGCCCTTGACGCGATAAGCTCGCGACTGCGACTCGCCGGTGAAATAGCGATACGCACCGCGACCGCCGGGTTGCAGCAGGAACGTTCGGTAGCCCCGCGCCACCGCCGCGCCTGTGAATTCGTGTGACTCGATCTTGCGCCGATACCACGCAACCGTTTTCAACACTCGCCGGGCGGCCTGCGTTCCCAGCCCAAGTTGCCGGCACGCCGCCCGGAGGCCCGCTTCACCATCATGCCGGGCATGGTCAATGATGCGGTTGAACAGGATGATTTTCTGATCGTCTTTGTTCCGCAATGCAGCCACCTGGTCAATCGAACCGAAAAGGTCAGTGAAGAACTGATTAGCGAGGTCCGCGACGAGCACTTGCTGTTGCGGGGAAACGGCAGCCGCCGGTTGCAGTTGGCCCGCCTCGGCCAGCAACTCGTTCCATTCGAGAAAAGCTGGGAGCCCCTTCTGCCGGATCGGCTCGTATTCAACGTTGAGTCCGCGAACGACGGCGCGGCACATCTCCGCCCGGCTGCCCGCAGCGGTGATGAGGAACGGCACCGTCCGCTCCTGCATGGGGCAATCACGCTGGCGCGGCTTGAAATTTCGGCTGTAATTCTTGGCCTGCTTGAAGCCCTGGTCGAACTGCCGCGCCATCGGTTCGCCTTCAATGGTCACCAGCGGCACGTCACCGTGATGAACGAGAAAGTCCAGACGCAGATTTCCTTTCCCGAATGGATTCTCGATTGGGAATTGCGACCGACAGGCGGAAAGCGGGACGCCAAGGTATTCGAGCAGCGGCCAGACAACTTTCAGACAATATTCCGAGTCGTTGTAGCAAGGTAAGCTGAGGAGTTCCTTGATCCGGCCATTCGTTCTCATACGGTGGCTCGCCGGTCTTCAGCCGGGGAAGGGCCCGATTTTTTTCTGCTCGCCTTCAAGGACAGCCTCAAGCTCGGCAATTAAATGTCTCAATCGCTCCTGCGCTTCCGCCATCGCCCGTTTGTAACTCGCGTTCTGGTCAGCGAGTTTGTTGATAGCTTCGCCGTACTGCCCAGATGCAATGCCGCTTTCATCCAGCAATCGCTCTTTGATTGCCATCGCCCGGTCGTGTTGCTTCGCCATTGCCAGGTACTGGCGATGAACATCGAGTTGCAGATTCACAGGCAATTCTGGGATTTCAATTTTCTTGATTTGGCCGAAGCTGATGGTCATCGCGTCCACGCCGTGCATTACTCTCTGCACCTGCAATGCCCCGAACCGCGATTTCAAAAAACAGCAAACGTAGAATGGATCAATCCCGTCAACTCGGATTCGGTCAATGTGCTGACTGATGTTAACCTTCCCGTAGTCTCGTGTTAATGCGACGCACCGCCCGATCAACGTCTCCGTTCCACGAAAAGCGTTGTTCGTAAAAAGAATATCCAGCTCGGCGACCCGACTCCGTTCCGAATCATTGTGGCTTCCCTCGGCGATCCGATCTGGCTTTATTGAGAAATCAATTCCGGTGTCCCGGATGTTAATGACCTGCAAGTAGCGCACGGATCCGCGCGGGCTGAGTTTGCGAGCGCCGACTTGTCCATAGGTGATCCCCTTCGAGCCATCCGGCAATTCCTGCGGGATAAAGTTGCCCAGCGGAACGCTTCCGAGTTTCTTGAGTTTCTTTTCGTTTTTGCGGAAACGCTCCTCAAAGTAACCGGCCGTCCAGCGATCATGGCGCAGCAACTCAGGCCGGGCAATCCTGACCTCCAGCGTGGGGGCATCGGGAAGTTCGCGCATGTTATTGGGGGTTGGGCCAAAACTCCGCCCGTTGTCGCCGCGCGCTTGCCAGCACGGAGTTCAGGTAATTCTCCAGGCTCCAGTTCGGTGAGTCCAGCAGCGGAGCAGTGAGAAAAATCGGCGTGTCGTCTTCTGGTAACTGGTCGAGCGTCGCCGGAGAGAACCAACCATCAGGCCGGTCGTGGACCAAGCGTCGGGCAAAGAGGATCGTGGTCCGCGCATTCGCGCCCACATCTGTGAAAACCTTTTGTGGAAGGCCGACGGTGGCCAGCAGGTCCATTCGCCCAAGCAACCAGCGGCGGAACGGTCCCAGCCGGTCACTCGCCACAATGCTCTCCGGCACGATCACGGCAATCAGCCCGCCGGGTTTGGCCAGCCGCACGAACCGCTCGGTGAACATGACTTCGATGGCCGTGCTGGCGAGCCGGCGGATCGCATCACGCACATCCGGCTGTGAGGGGTCCAGTGGACGATTTGGTGGCCAGTGGGCGATGAGTTTGGCGGCCCGCACGTAATCGCTGGCGGTGGGCCGGCGCTTGTCAAAGAGTGCGCCCGCCGCGAAAAGTTCCGTGGGTGCGCCCGCAGATGCCGTTTCGACTTCTTCATCCGGTTCTGGTTCCGTCTCCAGCCGCCAGCAAGAATACTGGCTAAGGGTTCGCACCAGGCGGTCCAACTCCACGCGTTCCTGACGCGACAATGGCTGGCGCGGTGACGGTGATTCTTCCTTCAGGCTAGCCGCTTCAAAGAAGTCCTGCTCTTCGTGGCGTGGTGATTCAGATTCGTCAAGCAAGCGCAGCAAATTCCGCAAGCCCGTTCCACTGAATGGGGGATTACCTGCCGCGATGCTGAAAGCTCCTTCTTCGATGCCGCTTGCCGGCTCGTCGAGAAGACCATTGACGAGATGAATATGCGCGCTACGCAACAAGGGGTCGCGCTGCCAGCCGGCAGCCAGGGTTGCGTCTATGTCTGCGCCGAAAAGATTTTTCGCGGGCAGTCCGCCGCGTTCGTGAGCGACGCGCAGAAAAACGCCCTCGCCACACGCGGGATCAATTAGCCGCGTATTGACGGAGAATCGTTTGCCGTGGATGACTTCCAGCAAATCCCACATGAACCCGGCGACTTCGGGCGAAGTGAAGAACTGCCCCAATCCACGTCTTCGTTCCAAATCGTCAACCGGCGCTTCCACGACGGCGATAGACTGTCGAGGCGCGGGTTTTGCTTTGTCCGTCGCTAGATTCATTCTTCGGATGTGAGCAGGCTGGCGAAAGCCAGGCGGGTGGTCAACTGCCGAGTCCGAATGCGACACGGCTTGGACGGCTGTCACGCAAACGGAAGTGCTACAGGGAAGCGGCATTAACCTACTTGGGAGCGCCGCGCTTTGATGAGGAAGCGATTTGCTACTTCATAATCGGGGCGTTCAGGCAGTTTGGTTTCGGCCAAGGCGCGCTCGAAGTCGCGGTGCAGTTCCTTGCGCCAAGCGTCCACTTCGGCCCACGGCAGTTCGCCGCGTTTGACGGCGAGCAGGCGGTCGCGGTGCGTCTCGACGCGCACGGGCACGCGGGCGGTGCGCAACGTGGCCGCGCCGGTAAGCAGCAGGCGCAGCAGGTGCATCGCGTGTTTCCATTTGATCTCCCCGGAATTGCGGATGTCCTGCTCGATCTTCTTGAACTGCGACATGGCGTAACCGTTGAAGGTTTGAAAAATCATTTGCGACAAGAACTGCTTGCGCAGGGCCAATAATTCTTCCCCGAGCGGCGTGACCTTCTCAACCATCGGTGAGTAGAGGCATTCGAGGATGTTCGGGTTGGCCTTGAGGGCCATGGTGAGGAATTTCTGCAATTCCCAGTAGCAGCTTTGCGTGGCGTTGTCCTCGAATTGTTCGGGTGCGCCGAAGAGCGACCATTGCAGATCGGCGGGCGCGAGGTAAATGCCGCGCCGGTCGGTGTCGGATTCGTCGTGGTCCAGCCCATACGCGCGCGAGCCGACGACGCAGCGGTAGATGATGACGGATTCGAGATCGAACGGAGCGCCGCTCTCCGAGCCGGCGCGGTTTTTCGTTCCTGATCGTGCCGGGTCGGAGACCGGCGCTCCAAGGCGATCCTTGAAATGCTTCAAGACTTCAAGTTGGGCAGATTCGAATGAGGCCTCGAAGCCATCGGGGAAACGGACCAGGTATTTTTCTCCGCTCACCGCCGGCGTGCGCGTCACCACCCCCACTGCGCCACGCGGATGCACGAGCGAGTCGCCCGGCCCACGCACTTCCATGAGTGCGACAACCTGCGTTCCAGCAAAGATGTTGTCCGGCTGGTGCGACATTTCGACGGAATGGTAGTCGGAGGTCAGGAACGAAGGCGAGTCAGGACATCACGACCACCGCAAGCAGGGGCTTCCCGGTTCATCCAGTTCGCCGCGGGTTCTTCCGCTCACGTCCCGGCCAGTACGCGCATTAAATACCGCAATTCCTCCTCGACCTCAGCATCGCTCGCGACCGTTTCGGCAATGCTGTCGCGCAAAATCGCCCGGTAACGCTGCCGCAACCGATGCACCGCCACTTTCACCGCACCTTCGTTCAAGCCGAGTCTCAATCCCAGTTCCGCATACGGCGCCGAGTTACCCGGACCGGCGAGCGTGGTTCGCAGCGTGTCGAACAATTCGGCCTTGCCTTGCTGCCGATGCTCCGCTTCCAGCTTGCGATAGACCTGTTCCAGCAAGGTGATCGCCCAGCGCAGTTCAAAGGCTCGCTCCGGGGTGAGCGTTTCTGCCGGTTGCTGGCGGAGCCACGTCTCGGCGCTTTCCGTGTCGAGGGAAATGACTTTGCCCGCGCCGCGCCTCTGAGCCCGGGCCTTGTCCCATTCATCCGAGAGAAAATGATTCAGGCTCGCCAGCAGAAAGGATCGGAAACGGCCTTTGTCGGGACTGACTGTGGCCACCGCCTTGTGCTCCAGCAGATGCGCGAAGAATCCTTGCGTCAAATCTTCCGCGTCCTCGGGCGATCGTCCGCGCCGTCGAATGTAAGCATAGAGCGGATGCCAATAAGTCTGGCACAACCTGGCCAGCGCATCCTGCGCACGCGTGGTGTCACTGCGTCCGGCCGTCAAGACGACCGACCATTGCGTCGTAACAAAAGCGGGCCAGGCTCGTGGCTCCATCCCGGTGGAGGTTGTCTCTGGCAACTCAGCGTGTGCGGAAGTGCTCACGCAGGCGAGGCTAACGTCGAGCGCCAGAAAAGCAAGGGATGCCATCACTCCCTGGTGTGACGCTGCGAATGACATACCCTTGCTTCAGTCATTCTCGGACTTCCCGCTTCGCGCGGATGCCAATCACGGCATGGGCTAATGCCTTTCGGGAATTGGACGGTGCTGTCCCGGAAGGACATTGTGAAAATCGCCCAGCGTTTCAACGCTGGGTTGCGCGATCCAAATCCAGCGAGTCCCAGCGGGACGAAAGCGCATCGCGTTTCCGAGCCGGTTTGCTGCCGTCCCTTCGGGACTTGTCCCGCTTGGCGGCTCAACCCAGCGTTGAAACGCTGGGCTATGGCCGGATGTCCCTCCGGGACAAACGTCGGTCTGAATTCCCGAAAGGCATTGGGGCTGGTCCGGCTCACCGCCCCAGCGCCTGTTGCAGGTGCGGCGTGAAGAGCTTCGGTTCGAGCAAGAATGAATCGTGACCTTTGTCTGAGTGGACGGTAATCCACATCACGGATATGTGCGTCCGCTTGAGCGCGTGAACCAGCTTTGATTGTTCCACCGGCGGAAACGAGAGATCCGCATCCATGCTGAACACAAGCCACTCCTGTCCGCGGCAGCGCTCGAACAAATCGTGCAGGTCCGCCGCTCCGCCCTCCGCCACCAGGTCAAACCATTGCCACGCGTCGAGAATGCGCAGGTAGGTGTTCGCGTCGAACCGCTTCACGAACTTGTCGCCCTGATGGAGCATGTAGGACTCGACCGGATGGTTCATTTCGTACCAACCGTGCGGCGGTTTCTGGCTGACCACCTCTTCGCGCGCGCGTTCGCGCAACATTTCCAGGGAGACAAATGTCTTGTGCGCAATGCGCCGCGCCAGCGCGAGGCCCGTGTCGGGTTTCGGGCCGCGATAATAATCACCGCCTCTGAAATGCGGATCGCCCTCGATGGCCGTCACCTGTTCGAAATTCATAATGCGTTGCTGCATCGTCGTTTCGACGCCCGTGCCGATCGGAACGACGATGCGCACGCGATCGGGATAACGCGTGGCCAGCAATTGACACAGGAAGCCGCCGGTGGACGCGCCCACAGCGGCGTGCAACTGCCGGACGCCCAATTCATCGAGCAGGCGCATCTGAGAATCCACGATGTCGCTCATGCGCAGCACCGGAAACGCCGGCCCCCAGGGTTTGCGCGTCGTGGGATTGAGGGAGGCCGGCCCGGTGGATCCATAACAGCCGCCGAGGTAATTTACGCAGATCACGCAAAACAAACGCGTGTCCAGCGCCTTGCCCGGCCCGATGAACCCGTCCCACCAACCCTGATGCACTTCCTCCGTCCAACGTCCGTCCAGACCGGGTACCTCCGGATTCAAGCCGGCAGCGTGCTGGTTGCCCGTCATGGCGTGGAAGAGCAGGATGACGTTCGACTTGTCGGAATTCATCCGGCCGTAGATTTCGTAACCGAGCGTGAACCGTTCCAGTTCGCCGCCGACGCGCAGTCGCAGCGGTTGCTTGCGGCTCTTGAACTCGAAGAATTTGGTTTGAACTTTGCGAATTGTCCGGCTCATGGCTTCCCTGTTGAGCTTCCTGGTTATTCCCCTTCAGGCCTCAACTCACGCGGAAGCCTTCAACGCCTGCGCGAGGTCCGCCAAAATGTCGTCAATATGCTCAAGGCCGATGCTCAATCGCACGAGGTCGGGCGTAATGCCGGCCGCGCGTTGTTGTTCCTCGTTCAATTGCGAGTGCGTCGTGGAGGCCGGATGAATGGCCAGCGACTTTGCATCGCCCACGTTCGCGAGATGCGAAAGCAGCTTGAGCGAATCAATGAACTTGCGTCCGGCTTCGAGACCGCCCTTGATGCCGAACACGACCATCGAACCGCCTTTGCCGCGCAGATACTTTTGATTGCGCGCAAACTCCGGATCGTCCGGCAGACCGGGGAATCGCACCCAGGTGACTTGCGGTTGTTGCTTGAGCCATTGCGCCACGGCAAGGCCGTTCTGGCAATGTCGTTCGACCCGCAGCGGCAACGTTTCGATGCCTTGAAGAAACATCCACGAATTGTCCGGTGCGATGCACGCGCCGAGATTGCGCAACGGCACAGTCCTCATGCGCAGGATGAACGCCAGCGGGCGCAGCGGCTCGGGCAGATCAATCCCCCAACGCAAGCCGTGATAACTGTTGTCCGGCGTCGTGTAGAGGGAATGTTTGCCCTCCGCCCAGTTGAATCGGCCACTGTCCACCACCACCCCGCCGATGCCGGTGCCGTGGCCGCCAAGCCACTTGGTCAGCGAATGCACCACGATGTCCGCGCCGTGCGCAAGCGGCTGCGTGAGATACGGCGTGCTAAAGGTGGAATCCACAATGAGCGGAAGGCCGTTGGCGTGCGCGATCTTCGCGATGGCTTCCAGGTCGGCTATCTCCAGTGCCGGGTTCGACACGGTTTCGCAGAACAACGCGCGCGTTTTCGCATCAATGGCTTTGGCGAAGTTCTGCGGGTCGGTCGAGTCCACCAACTTCACGGTGATGCCGAGCGCGGGCAGGATGTCATTGAACTGCGTGTAGGTGCCGCCGTAAAGATTGCGCGCGGAGACGATGTTGTCGCCCGCCTGCGCCACGTTGATGACGGAATAGAAAACGCCGCTGGTGCCGGAGGCGACGCCCAGTCCGCCCATTTCCGGCGCGCCTTCAAGCAACGCCACGCGTTTTTCCAGCACGTCGGTCGTGGGGTTCATCAGGCGTGTGTAGATGTTGCCCAGTTCGCGCAACGCAAAGAGGTTCGCGGCGTGTTCGGTATTCTTGAACACGTAGGAACTGGTGCGATAAATCGGCACCGCGCGGGACAAAGTGACCGGATCCGGCTGCGTGCCGCCGTGCAAACAAAGTGTTTCGAGTTTCATGCTGCGTGAGTGTATGCAAGCCGGCCTGCGGGCTGCAACTGCGCAGTGGAAGGTCTGGGGCGAACGGCGGGTTGCCGTCCGCGGAAAGGGATCGGAGGCTCCGAGCCAGGCGAAGCCTTGTCCCTTGACGTGCGAATCGGCTAAAGGATCGAGCCGGGCCGGGAAAGTAATGCCTCTGTCTTGCCCGGCGAGAACGCTCGTAGCGCAGGATTCCATCCTGCCGTATCGCGGATTTCCAATCAGTTGTGTTTGGCATGTGAGGTTGGAATGCGCGATGGGGCGCGGGGC
>JACZKP010000052.1 GCA_014860005.1 Verrucomicrobiota bacterium
CGAGTGTTTTCGGACATGGCTGGCGTGGTCCGAACCTTGGAGGCGGGTTTGCCCAGGCTGGCTTCAGATCGAGATCGCGTGCGGAGCATCTGCGCTTGGCCTTGGATTGTTAGTCTCATCTTGAACGCGCACTAGAATTACGGATGGCTTGTTCGACGACGTGCGGTCGGAATTTCATCCGGGCGGCAAGTGGATTTTTATTCGTGAGCGGCGGGCGCAGTGGGCTGGCTTCGTTCTGGAAAAGTTCCGCTGAGGGCGGGGAACCAGAGCAAGTAACGAATGTTGGGTTGAAGCAACTGGACGAGACCTTTGTTCCTACGCCGTATCAGCAGACGATTTGGTCGGCAGACGGGTGCTGGTTCGTTTATGATTTCAAAAGCGGCGATACCCGGCAGATTTGGGGGCTAGAATTTGAAGCTGATGGAAAGTTTCTTCGCGCGTTGAAGCTGGCCGAGGGGCTAAACCCGCAGTGGCTGGAAGACAGCAAAGCTTTCGCATACGAACGTCAGTTGGGCGAACACAGCGAGGCTGCCGTGGGGAGGTTGCCATGAAAGCACTTTTGTCGAATTTAACTTTCGCAGCGCTATTGTTTACGTCGTTTTCCGCGCACGCCGTCCTTTTTCGATTGCCGCTTTCGTCGGACACGGCAGTGCATTACTACTACGACCATAATACCAGTTCTGGCATCCAGGATTGGAAATGCGGGACGGAGACTTACAACGGTCATCGCGGCACGGATTTTTCCGGCGGCCCTCGTGGGCGCGCGATTTTTGCGGCTGCGGTCGGCACGCTGGAAGACAAGATTGACGCCTTCGGCGACGGAGTTCCCGGCAGCATGGACGGTGGTGGTTTCGGCAATCGCGTTCGCCTCGGGCACGCGGGCGGCTCTGTTACCTGGTATGGTCACATGACCCTCGGATCGGTGACGACGAAGGCCGTCGGCTCGGCCATCGCATGCGGCGAGCAAATCGGCGGTGTGGGCACGTCGGGCAGTTCGTCCGGCCTGCACTTGCATTTCGAGCCGCGAGTGAACAACGTGGGGTTCGATCCATTCTCCGGTGCGTGCAGTGGGCCGACCAGTTGGTGGGTCAACCAAGGCAGCGGCAGTCCGTCGACGACCTGCGAAGGCCCGAAGTTCTCAAGCGGCGATACTGTGGAGGTGTTCAACACAGGAGGCACGGGTTTGAAAGCATGGACAAGCACCTGTAGCGGCACTTATGTCAACAAGCCTGATGGCAGCACTGGGATAATTCAAAGCGGGCCGGTGGAGTGTGATGGCTATATGCGCTGGCGAATCCGTTACGCAGGCGATTCCGTCGACCGTTGGTCGGCAGAAGACTGGTTGAGAAAGATAGCAACACAAACCCGCATCATCTTGTTGAGCGGCAACTTGGGTTTTGGCGTTGTGGAGGCCGGATCATCCGCACAAAGAACACTGACGATAGCCAACACCGGCAATTCGACGTTGACCGTCAGCAGCATCAGTTATCCAAGTGGATTCAGCGGAAGTTGGTCGGGCACGATTGCGGCAGGCAATTCGCAGAATGTTACTGTTACATTTTCGCCAAACGGAGGAATCGGCCCTTATGGTGGCACGGTGACGGTCAACTCCGATAAAACCAGTGGCGCCAACACCATCGTAGCATCAGGAACGGGAGGCCTCACCCCGACGAAAATCATTTCTTTGAGCGGCGATTTGACCTTCGGCAATGTGGCTGTCGGTTCATCCTCTCAACGGACGTTGACCATTGCCAACAACGGCAACTCAACCTTGACCGTTAGCAGCATCAGCTATCCAAGCGGATTCAGCGGCAGTTGGTCGGGGACGATTGCGGTAGGCAACTCGCAGAACGTGACGGTTACGTTTTCGCCAAGCGCCGCGACCAGCTACGGCGGCAACTTGACGGTCAACTCGGACAAGACCAGCGGGACCAGCACCCGGGCCGTTTCCGGAACGGGGACTGCATCA
Organism: Verrucomicrobiota bacterium; assembly: GCA_014860005.1. The sequence continues at coordinate 1,970 of JACZKP010000052.1, forward strand.
CCCACGCGCATTATCTCCTTGAGCGGCAGCTTGGCCTTTGGCGACGTGACGGTGGGGTCATCCGCGCAGAGGACGCTGACGATTGCCAATAACGGCAACTCGACGATGACGGTCAACAGCATCAGCTATCCGAGCGGTTTCAGCGGAGCGTGGTCAGGCACGATCACGGCGGGTGGTTCGCAGAACGTGACGGTTACGTTTTCTCCCAGCGCCGCGACCAGTTATGGCGGCACAGTCACGGTTAACGCAAATCAGACCAGTGGCGTGAACACCATTGCGGCGTCGGGAACAGGAACAGCCGCCCCGACCCGCATCATTTCGTTGAGCGGCAATCTGGCCTTTGGCAACGTGACCGTGGGATCATCCGCCCAGAGCACGCTGACGATTGCCAACAACGGCAACTCGACGATGACCGTCAGCAGCATCAGCTATCCGAGCGGATTCAGCGGCAACTGGTCGTCAGGCACGATTGCGGCAGGCGGTTCGCAGAACGTGACGGTTACGTTCTCGCCAAGCGCCGCGACCAGTTACGGCGGCACAGTCACGGTGAACGGAAATCAGACCAGTGGTGGCAACACCATCGGGGCATCGGGAACAGGAACAATCACGCCAACATGCATCATCTCCCTGAGCGGCGACTTGGCGTTCGGGAGTGTTGTGGTTGGATCATCCGCGCAGCGCACGCTGACGATTGCCAATACAGGCAACTCGACGATGACCGTCAGCAGCATCAGCTATCCGAGCGGATTCAGCGGCAACTGGTCGTCAGGCACGATTGCGGCAGGCGGCTCGCAAAATGTGACGGTTACGTTTTCGCCAGGTGCGGCGACCAGTTATGGCGGCACAGTCACGGTCAATGCGAATCAAACTAGTGGCGGCAACACCATGGCGTAAGCGGTGTTTTTACGACCCCCTGTTGCACGCCAACTCGGCGTGGTAAAAACGGGGGCAATGAAATCATCCAAGCCTTGTTCACGTCGCCGAGGCGCGCGCACCCGTGCCGCGCGGCGCGCAAAACTTCTGGTTGCGTTTGATCGGAGCGGTTTGTCCGCCGCCGCCTTTGCCCGCCAACACGGTCTGACCTACACCACCTTCTGCGGCTGGCGCCATCGCCGCGCCAAAGCCAAACCGTCACCCAGTTTCGTGCAGGTCGAACTAGCCACCTGCGCGCCAGTCCCAGCCGAACTGGTGATTGAACTGGACGGGCGCGCGCGGATGCGAGTCAGATCCGCCGCTCAGATTGAATTGGCGGTGCGGCTGCTCCGAGCCCTCAACCCCACGACCTCATGCTGAGTTTTCACGCTCACCTCAAAGTGTTTGTCGCCACCGCGGCCTGCGACCTGCGCGCCAACTTCAACGGCCTGTGGGCCGCCGCGCAAGAGCGCCTGGGCGAAGACCCCAAAAGTGGGGCGCTGTTCGTCTTCGGCAACCGGCGGCGCAATCGGATCAAGATTCTCTACTTCGACGGCACCGGCGTGTGCGTGCTGGCCAAGCGATTGGAAAAGGGCACGTTTGCCTGGCCGCAAAGCGCCAGTGAGTCGAACGGAAAAATCCGTCTGGCGCCCCAGGCGCTGCAGTTGCTGCTCGATGGCGTGGAGTTGAAAGCGGGCGGACGACGCGCCTGGTACGAGGCCGCCGCGTAGAGAAAACCACGGCACAAAAGTTCTCGAACAAACTTTGAACGTCGTTCGCGCGTCCGCGTCTGAGTTTGCAATCGCATGAACAACGGCCCGCTGCAAAATCAAATCGACGCGCTGCAAACGCAGCTCGCGTCGTTGCAGCAAGCCCTCCAACAGACGCAACAAGCCAACGAGCAATTGCGCCGCGAGAACACGATCCTGCGCCAGAAGCTCGACGCGCTGGCCCGCCGGTTTTTTGGCAAGAAGAGCGAGCAGTTGGATGCCGCGCAACTGGAACTGCTCCTGTCCGGGCTGGCCGCAGGCAGCGTCGAACTCGACGAGGCAGAAGACGAGCCGCCCGCGCGAGTTCTTTCACCCCGTTCGCGCACGGGCACGCGCCGCATCCGCACGCCGGAGAACCTGGAAGTGGTGCGGGAAGTCATCGAACCGGAGTTGGTGGCCGCCGAACCGGAGCACTACAAGCGCATCGGGGCGGAAGTGAGCCGGCGGCTGGATTATCAGCCCGGCAAGTTCTTCTGGCAGGAAACGGTGCGGCCCAAGTACGTGCGCGTGGATCAGCGAGCGCTGCCGCCGGTGGTGGCCCCTGCGCCCGCACAAGTGGCCGAACACAGTCTGGCCGCACCCGGATTGCTGGCGCAGTTGCTGGTCAGCAAATACTGCGACCACTTGCCCTTCTACCGACAGGAACAGATTTTCCTCCAGCGGCACAGCGTGTTCATCGCCCGGCAGCAGATGGTGCAATGGACCGCCCAAAGCGTGCGGTTGCTCTCGGGCATCACCGATTGCCTCAAGGCGCAACTCCAAGGCAGCCCTTACGCACAGGTGGACGAGACGCCGGTGCGTTATCAGGATCCACGGCTGGAAGGCCGCTGCGGGCTGGGTTACTTGTGGACGGGTTTGGTTCCCCGCCAATGCGTGGTGTATGAATGGCACGCCAGCCGGGCGGCCCAGTGTTTGGACTCGCTGTTGGGAGAAGCGTTTGCCGGCAAGCTCCAGTGCGACGGTTACAGCGCCTACCCGGCGTT
>JACZKP010000053.1 GCA_014860005.1 Verrucomicrobiota bacterium
AAAACCGTGCCGCTTTTCTGGTCAAACCGGCTCTCGACCACTTCCCAGTTCAATCCCAATCCCAGCAACTCATGAAACAGTTTCTCAGGTGTCATGCCCGCGAGACTACCCGGCTATTCCACCGAAAACAGCGAAGAACCACAATTCTGCAAAAAGAAGAGCGCACCGGCTTTGAACCAGTGCGCAACTACAGAGACAGGAAATAAATCAGGACTTCCGCCAGCGACGGCTGGCAACAAACAGCCCCAAACCACCCAAAATGGCAAACACCGCCGTGGAAGGTTCGGGTACGACGGCTTCAAACTTGGCGGCAAAATTTATGGGCAGTTCGGAGGCCAACAAAGCCCAGGAACCGCCGCTGTTCTGCCAATAATCCGGGAAGCTGGAGCCCACCGCAACCGGCCCGTAAACATCCAAGCCGAACTCATCACCCGCACCCAAGCCGGATATCGAAACCGCCCAAGTGAAACTATCCACCGGAACGAAGATCGGCTCGCCGCCAAAATCGCTGGCGTTGTAATTTAGCGTTTGACGCTCCGTGAGCAATGTCAGCGCGAACGGGGTGCTGGTCCAGAGCGCTGTGCTTGGAGTCGCATAGCCGTTGAATAAGGGACCATCGTTGAGATAGAAACTAACCGTCACCAAAGGTGCGCCGACCGGCGACCCAATACCGCTGCCGTTGTTCAACAGATAATACTCGAAGGAGAAATCTGTCAGGTAACGCTCCGGGCCAGGCGTGAGCGTGATCTCGTCACCGATCGTCAATCCCGAGCCGATGGCGACCCTTGTCTCCAGATCGGTGATTGAGTTGTCATATACTACGACTGCCGACGCGTTAAGTGCCAGTGCCAGCGTAAGGGCTGTCAGAGTCCGAATCTGCTTGCGAGGGATGATAGTCATATTATTGGCTTTTTGTTTAGTTCACAACCGTGGGTCCTCATGAATACCGTTTGTTGAAAAACTAGCAGGTCAGGCTCTCCAGTCAATAGCATTCTTCACTGCATTGAACCAGACCGGCCATTTGCCATGCAGTCCTCCGCCAATGCTGAGCTCAATGCGGAAGACTTTTGAATGTGCAAGAAGGCTTGTGGTCGGGCGATTTTAACCTGGGTAACGGGAGAAGAACTCATGCGCACTGGGCTATGAATCAGAATGGTTGCCAGAAGTGTCTTCTGAAAAGGTAGGGGTAACGTGTCGGTGGGCCGCCACGCAGCGGAAGCCAATGGTGGAGCACCGATCCAGCCCGGGCCACATTAGCAGAAACTTGGCGGCGAAGCGGCAGGCTTGCGGGCCGCCGTCGGCATACCACGCCGATCCTTCCGCCTTGAACCAACTCCCGCCCTTGAGAATACAGAATCGCGTCCGGCCGTCGGATCGCTCGCTTTCCGTCCAGTGCCAGACATTGCCGCAGAGGTCGTAACACCCGAACGCTGACCGGCCGGCTGGAAAATCCATCACGCCCGTGGTGCCGCCGTGCGTTCCATCATTGCACACATTGGCGCGCATTTCGTCGCCCCAAGGAAATAGGCTAGGGTCCGGTCCTTCGGCGGCGTATTGCCATTCTTCTTCGGTGGGCAACCGTTTGCCGGCCCAGCGCGCGTACGCGCGGGCATCGTCGAGGTCCACACAAACCACCGGATGATCTTCCTTCCCCGGCGGCGGCGCACCATTGACCCAATGCCGCAGGAAGTTCTCGGCATGGCGCGGGCGGTAACGACTCGCTTTGAGGAAGGCGGCGTATTGCGCGTTCGTAACGGGCGTCAGGTCCATCGCATAGCGGGGCAGGGAAACTTGTCGCGTGAAAACACGACTTCTGTGCAGGTCCCCGCCGACCGGACCGCGTTCCGGGGATGATTCATAAAAGCCGCACTCGCGAACGCGGAATTCCACCGATTGGGTATAACGAGCCGCCTGGATTTCGACCATGCCTTGAGGCGTGTGTGGCTGCTTTGCGATGGACGGTGTGGCTATTCCATGCGCCTGCCGCGTGGGAAATTCGGTGTGCCAGTCAGCGCGATCGGCCAAGGCACGTTGTTTCGCCAGAAAACTGCGAAGGCTGCGACGCGTTGCCTGATTAGGACGCATGGCCAGGAAACAACCGATCCCGCGTGGCGGAATGTACCCGTGCAGTTCCGCGCCGTCGGTTGTCTGCTTGGCAGTCGCTTCGTTTCCAGCGATCAAATCAAAAAACTGATCGCCGCTTGCCATGACGTTCAACAACGGGCCACGGACGGTCCGCGTCGAGCGATTGACCAAGGTCCACAGGCGCAGGCCTTCGCCGCTCCATTGACTGGCATAGACATCCGGTTGCAGGGTGGGCACCAGCGGAGTCCAACCTTCGTTGGCGAACAGTTGCGCAAAGCGGCGTTGGATGGGCAGCATGGCGCGCAAGAGGGATCGGTCGCGCGCGTTCCAGCCCACCCACGAGCCGAAGACGTTTTCCCAGACCATCATGCCGCTGCCATTCATCCAAGCCGTGTGGAGTTCGCCAGTGTGGTCGCGATCCCAACGCTTGATCTGGTGTTGTTGATGACCGCGCTCGAACCATTTGTTGCGCAAGACGCCCGGCGCTTCGCTGTCCGCGAACCATTGCGCCCAGCTCAGGTGATGATCGTGAATGCGCTCCAGCGGCAGCGCCAGTTCGCTTTCCAGGGCCACGCCGGGACGCGCCGCGTCAAGCTTGGCGCGAAATTCGGTTGCCGCCTTGTCCATCGTATCCAGGAAAATGCCATCGGCCTCGATGGCTTGGACAATTTCGACGAGCGCGTCGAGGTCGTCCTTGCCCTCGCGGCGTGTGCCAGTGTCCCACGGGTTGTAATTAATGAACACCTTCACGTCGCGCCGCTGGAGCGCACGCACGATTCTACGCAGGCCACGGAGGCCGCCCGGCATGTCGCGGTAGAAATCGAACTGGTTGCGCTGATCAAAACCGATTCGGGGATAGGCGTGCCACAACACGACGCCATCGTAACCGCCAAACTCCCGCTCACCGTGATCGAGAAAGGCCTTGACGGTGTAAGCGTCGCGTTTCGGATCGTAGAACGTTTGATCGCACATCATCAGGAAGCAGCACGAGAAGCAGCGCTGCACCCAGGCAAAGTCCGGACGGTGATAGAGCGCGTTGGAGTAATTCAACGACTGCCGCTTCTGTTCGCGCCATTCGGCGAGTTGTTTTCGGAACGCCGGCCAGGCGGACGGATCACGCGGAGCGGGAATCAGCGCGCGTTCCGGCTCAAAGGCGAATTTGGGTTGCGACTGCGCAGAACCGTTCCAGGTCGCCACTACACCGGCCGCCAGAGTGGTGCTGGTCTGAAGGAATCGGCGGCGGGAATACATCGAGCCGCAAGGGGTTATTTTGCCGGCGCGACGATCTCGTAAATCTTCCCGTCAAACGCCAGCACGTAGAGTTCTCCGTCTCGATCCTCGCCAAAGCTGGCCACCAGCCGCGTGGGGTTGGGCTTGGACAATTCACCGTAAGTGGTGACCTGGCCGTGCTCGTAGCGCAGGCCAAAGATCGTGCCGTATTGGAAATCGGCATAGACATACACGCCACGAAGCGCGGGGAATTTCTGGCCGCGATACACGTAACCGCCGGTGATGCTCAGGCCCACGCCGTGATCCGCGAATTTGCTTTCCGGGGCGAACTCGGGTTTGTGCGCGTACTCCAGAATCGGATCAATCAATTTGCCGCGCACGCGTTGTTCCTTGAACGGATGGAAGCCTTCGCGTGCGCTCCAGCCGTAATTGCCGCCCTTGACGATGATGTTCACCTCTTCCCATTTGTCCTGGCCCACGTCGGCGGCCCACAGTTCGCCGGTTTCGCGGTCGAAACTCATCCGCCACACGTTGCGCAGGCCGTAGGCCCAGATTTCCGGGCGCACACCTTCGGGTCGGGTGTCAAACGGGTCTTCTTTGAGCGTGCCGTCCTTGTCCTTGCCGACGAAGGGATTGTCCTTGGGAATTCCATACGCCAGCCGGCCTGTGCGCGAGTTGACGTCAATGCGCAGAATCTTGCCCAGCAGATGATGACCGCTCTGCCCGACGTTGTGCGGGTCGCCACCGCTGCCGCCGTCGCCGGTGCTGAAGTAGAGATAACCGTCCGGCCCAAAGATCACCGTGCTCCCGTCGTGATTCCAGTACGGTTGCTCGATCTCCATGAGAATGCGTTCCGTGGTCAGATCAGCCCGGTTGGGGTCGGATTTGGAAACCTGCACTTCGCTGAGCACATTGCGTTTCGGACTTTGTTGCGTGTAGTAGATGTAGAACTTGCCGTTGGTCTTGAACTGCGGATGAAACGCAAACGCCAGCAAGCCCTCCTCGTTTTGCGCGAACGGTTTACGATGGGAGATGTCGAGGAACAACTTTTTCTCCACACCGTTCCGGTCCTGCGGCAGCAACCAGATGCGGCCCGCCTGCTCAATGACGATTCGGCGGTTCGAGTCATCTGGCGCATCCTCCAACCACAGCGGGCGCTCGAAGGTCAGCAACGGATAGGCGTCTTTCAGTTCGATCGCGGGAAGGCCGGCGGCGGCGGTGAGACCGGATGCGCCGAGGGACAACAGGAGTGAGATTTTTGCCGCGCAGGCCCAGGGCTTGAGTTTTGCAGAATGCATGGATTTACGGTTCATCGGCTCAACCTGACGATCAAATGGACGGGTGGATTCATAATTTGCCGGCCATGAAGCCAGAAGCGGGCAGGGGAGGGAAGCAAATGTTTAAGTGCGTCCAAGTCGGAAGGACGCCATGGGTCCGGGGAGCGCACGCGGCCCGCGTGCCGTTTTCGGCGGCCCGCCGAAAACTTCGTCGCGCAAACTTCCCTTTCGACGCCTGCTAACAACGTCGTCGCCCAAACCTCTCAATCACCAACCAGTGCGCGAGGCAATGGTGACACGAGGTGTTTGGCGGGCCGCCAAACACCGCAGGCCGGCGACCTGCGCTCCCTAATCCAACGGCATCGTTCCACCGAAGTCGCGCAGACGATAGGCGGTGTTTTGCACTTTTGACTTTTGCCAACTGTCCGTAGTCTGCCGCCGATGAACAGCGCCATTATCGTCGCCGCCGGCAAGGGCACTCGCATGGGGGCGGGCGTGGACAAACTTTTTCTCGAAGTCGCGGGACGGCCCGTCGTCGTCCACACCTGGCAACGGTACGAGGAAGCGGCGTGCATTGATGAAATCGTTCTCGTCGTGCGCGAGGGCAGGCAGACGGCTTTTCAGGAACTGGCAGTGCGCTTCAACTTTCGCAAGCCGCATTGCTTTGTCGCGGGCGGCGTCGAGCGCCAGGACTCGGTCTGGAACGGGCTCACTGCGCTTTCGTCAACTGCGGAAATTGTCGCCATTCAGGATGCTGCGCGGCCTTGCACAAGCGAGGCGTTGATCCAGGCAACCGTTCAGGCTGCGGCCGAAACCGGTGCCGCCGTCGCCGCGCAGCCCGTGAGCGACACCATCAAGGAATCTGCGGACGGTCAGACGATTTTGCGCACGGTGGATCGCGCGCGGTTGTGGTCGGTGCAAACGCCACAGACCTTTCGCGTGGAGGTCATCCGCCGCGCGTTGGAAGCCGTGCGCCGGCGCGGACTCACGGTGACGGACGACGCGGCGGCGTGCGAATTGATCGGCCAGCCCGTGCGATTGGTCCGCGGAGACGCGCCCAATCCCAAAGTCACCGTGCCGGCGGATGTGCCCTTCATCGAGTTGCTGCTCGCGGGCCTGGCGGCCAACATAGCGGAACAACGGTAGCAGGGACGTCTTCGTGGCCGGGGTGCAGAGTGCCGGACCACTATGTCCCGCTTTAACCATCTTCGTAGCCGTCCTGCCAGAAGCCTCGGTTGCAAGAGCGCATCGAGGCAGAATAAATGAGGCGCAAAGAACTCGACCGCCGCCGCCCTCGGCCTCAGACTCGCACCCGCACAATAATTTCCGGTCGGCTTATTGGGAGGGTTGTTCTTCTGAAGCTGATCATAGCCTCACTCCTTTACCATTCTTCGGTGGTTATAGAGGGTGTTACAAATTGTGAGTTTAGACAAAAGCCGGACGCAGCGTTTCAAAACCGGCAGCCTTTGGCTCCATGAAACGCCTACCCGTGACCGGCTCCAACCAGTTGCTCGACCTGCTCGATCCTTACGTTCCCGACGATTTCATCAACGACCACTGCAACGTGCGGTCGCTGCGCGGTCCGCGCTGGCAGTTTAGTCCCGCCCAACTCTGGCGCACGCATCTGCTGGCACTGTTGACGCCGGTGCAGTCCTTCAACCTGCTGACCCAACTGTTGCCCGAGCAACGCGCGTGGCGAGCTTTCGTCCGACTGCGCCACCGCCACGGAAGACGGGCATTGGGTTGACGCCACGCCACCGGAGGACCTGTGTTCGATCTGTTGGCAGGCCAGCGGCTGTCCGCGCCAGTTCGCTTACGCGCCGAGCGATCACGAAACATTGCTGGGAATGTTGCCGCTCAACACGCGCCCCGCCCAACGTTTGTTGCAGCAAGTCCGTCCCTGGATCGAGCCCGCCCAATCGTACGAGAAAAACCAACTGGGCTTTGGGCAGATGTTCTTCAACAGTCTGAGGTTCACGTGGTGCATGCCCAAGGCGTCATTCATCGGCTGCACCGGTACGCCGATTGAATACGGCGTCAAGAACACGCAGGCGGGGCTCGGCGATTTGGGTGGTGTTCCCAGCACCTGCGAGTTGGACGCCCTTTGATCAGACGTTCGCTCGCGCGAATTGCAGTCCCAAGCCCGCCACCAGTTTGTTTCCCAGCATTACCATTCGCGCTTCGCGCGCCGTGGTCATAGGCGTTTACGACATCCTGCAATCGAAGGAAGACAAGGCCACCGTGCCGATTCATTACGAGGCGCGGTTGGCGAAGATTGATTTGAAGCCGGAGGAGCGCCTGAACCAACATTGAAAGACATCGCCCGCGAGTTGGTTGCACACTTCCGCAAGAGCGTGACGATTGACTGGACGCTCCCCGAATCGGCTCAGGCCCAAATCCGCGTCCTGGTCCGCCGAATTTTCCTCAAATACGGCTACCCGCCGGACAAGCAGAAGCAGGCAACGCAGACATTGTTGGGGCAAGCCAAGTTGCTTCGTGCGGAATGGGCGGGATGAAAATCCAGCGGTGGCGCGCAGCGCGTGTCGCTGCCAGAGTTTGCCGCCGCCGTGAGGTCTGCGGTTGACGGCGCACCGGCTTCGGACCAGATTGTCCTCATGTTCACGGGCGTGAACCAAGTAGCCTCAAGGTGTAGCTGGACAACTCGGCTGAATGGTCCAGACGCCCTGCTCACATGGCTGGGGGAATGCCTGACTGATTTGCATCCATGACAACCCTCTCAGACTCCGCCCTGTCCACTCGGCGTGTTTTCTGTTGGCAGTTGATGGTTTGTGCGCTGGCGGTCTGCCTGTATCCCAATCCGCGCCTCAACGCTGCTCCCGCCACGGTCGGATCGTCTGGCGGATTGCTGGTCGAGAATCTGCGTTGTGAGTATCGCGTCAATCCCGCCGGCATGGATGTAGTTGAGCCGCGGCTGAGTTGGACGCTGGCTTCCGACCAGCACGGTCAAAAACAAACCGCATACTACATTCTCGTGGCGTCGTCGCTTGAGACTCTGGACCGGGACGCAGGTGACTTGTGGGACAGCGGCAAAGTGGTGTCCGACGCCACCCTCCACGTGGCCTACGCCGGGAAACCGCTGCAGTCGCGGATGCGAGCCTGGTGGAAGGTTCGCGTGTGGGACAAGGATGGCCAGCCCACGGCGTGGAGTTCGCCAGCGGTCTGGACTATGGGCCTGCTCGACCCATCTGACTGGCAGGCCAAATGGATCGCTGATCCGTCTTCGATGACCAACGTCACTCCGCGTGGTCCGCTCAACGGCTATCACAGTCAGCTTGCCAATGAGGCCAATGTACTCAAGTGGGTGGTGATTGATCTGGGGGAGTCGCTGAGTTTCGACGCGGTGCGGTTGTTCCCGGCCCGGCCCTACGACTGGCAGCCGGACACGCCGGGATTCCTGTTTCCCTTAAGGTTTAGCATCGAGGTTGCCAATCAAGCTGACTTTTCCGATTCCCACCTCGTAGTGGATCGCACCCAAGGCGATCAACCGCATCCCGGCACCAACGCGCCCAGCTATCATTTTTCCGCCGTCACTGCCCGGTTCGTGCGTCTGACGGCAACGCAATTGAATCGGCGCGACAGCACGAACTTCGCGCTGGCACTCGCGGAGTTGCAGGTCTTGAGTGGAGAACACAATCTGGCAGCCGGCGCGCAAGTCACCGCACTTGATTCAATTGAGACGGGTGCGTGGGCGATGACAAATCTGACCGACGGGGTCACGGTCACGGTCAAACCGGGCACGGCTTCCGCGGCCTTGCCTGGCACCATGGTTCGCAAGTCGTTCACACTGGCCACAGCATTCCGCCGCGCGACAGTTTATGCATCCGCACTCGGACTCTATGAACTGCGCATCAATGGTCGGCGCGTCGGAGACGAATTGCTGGCGCCGGAGTGGACCAGTTATCGCAAGCGAGTGCATTACCAGACCCACGATGTTGCGTCATTCCTGAAGCCGGGAGAAAACGTTCTAGCCGCGATGTTGGGCGAAGGCTGGTATGCCGGCCGGCTGATGGCCATGCCGCGCTTTGCGTATGGCAACTACCCGCGATTTCTGCTGCAACTTGAGCTCGAACTGGCTGACGGCTCGAAGCACACGGTGGTCACCGATGATTCCTGGCGCAGCACCATCAACGGCCCGATTATTGCCAGCGGGATTTACGATGGGGAAATCCATGACGCACGCAAGGAATTGCCAGGTTGGGACGAAGCCGGGTTCGATGACCATCGGTGGAGTGCCGTGAAGGCTTTTGACCTCGATTCACGACAACTCATCTGGCAGCGCAACGAACCAATCCAGGTGGTGAAGGAACTTTCGCCCCGCCAACTCACCGAACCCAAGCCCGGTGTGTATGTCTTCGATTTCGGTCAAAACATGGTGGGTTGGTGTCGCGTGAAGGCCTGCGGACTGGCCGGCCAAACCGTGGTGATTCGTCATGCCGAGATGCTCAACGACGACGGCACGCTTTACACGGCAAACCTCCGCGGCGCGCCGCAGGTGGATCGCTACACCCCGCGCGCTGATGGCGAGTTCGTTTTCGAGCCGCGTTTTACTTATCACGGCTTCCGATACGTCGAGTTAACCGGCCTCGCTAAGCCGCCGGCCCACGACGCCATCCTGGGTCGAGTGTTCCACTCCACGTCTCCAGTCATCGGCCGTTTGGAGTGCTCTGATCCTGCGTTGAATCAACTGATGAAGAACATCCTCTGGACGCAGCGCGGCAATCTGATGAGTTCGCCCAATGATTGTCCGCAACGCGATGAGCGCTTCGGCTGGATGGGCGATATGCAGGCGTTTGCTCAGACGGCCATTTTCAACATGGATCTCGCCGCGTTCTTCACCAAGTTCGCGCAGGACATTCGGGACGACCAGGCGAACGATGGACGTTTCCCGGACTTCGCCCCACATCCCGGCGATCCAAACAAGCACTTCTCCGGCGTGCCCGCGTGGGGCGATGCCGGCACCATCGTTCCGTGGCGCGCGTATCAAAACTACGCCGATACGCGCCTGCTGGCCGAGCATTTCGAAGCCGCCCGCCGGTGGGTGGATTACATCCACCGGAACAATCCCGGCCTGATCTGGTCCAAAGGCCGCAACAATGACTACAACGACTGGCTCAACGGCGATTGGATCAAACAGGCCGGCTGGCCCAACCAAGGCGGCGCGGTGCCCAAGGAAGTTTTCGCCACCGCGTTCTTTGCACATTCCACGGACACAATTGCGAAGATGGCCGAGGTGCTTGGACGAACTGACGACGCCCGGCGCTACCGCGAGTTGTTCCATCGCATCAAAGCCGTCTTCAACGAGAAGTTCGTGCAGCCCGATGGCCGCATCGAAGGCGACACGCAAGGCGGTTACGCCTTGGCGCTCAGTTTCAACCTGCTGCCCGATGAGCTTCGCCCGAAAGCCGGGCAGTTCCTCGTCGAAAACATTCGCCGCTACCACAGCCACCTTTCCACCGGCATTCAAACCACCCATCGCGCCATGTTGGAATTGACGCGTCACGGCGAAAGCGATCTCGCCTGGCAGCTTCTCACCAACCGCACGTTTCCCTCGTGGCGCTACATGATTGACAACGGCGCCACGACGATTTGGGAGCGCTGGGATGGCTACGTCAAAGGCTGCGGCTTTCAGGATGCGGGCATGAATTCATTCAATCACTGGGCCTTCGGCGCGGTGGGTGAGTGGATGTGGCGCAACATTGCAGGACTGAATCCCGACGAAACGCAGCCCGGCTGGAAGCATTTCACCATTGCCCCGAAACCCGGCGGCGGCGTGACTTGGGCCAGGGCCGAATATCAATCCATCCGCGGTCGGATTGCTTGCGACTGGAAGATCGAGTCAGGGAATGTGTCGGTTCACGTGTTGGTGCCGCCAAACACCACAGCCACGCTCTATCTGCCCACCACTGACGCCACCAGAATCATTGAGAGCAGCAAGGCAATCCCACTGATCAGGTTTACCCCCGAGGGCGCAAGGATTGAGCTTGAGTCCGGCCGCTATGAATTCATATCTCCGTACTCGCCGTGATCGCATCTACCAAGCGGAATTTGACTCTGTAAAAGCAAGCATCGTTAGGATGCCGTCTTCATCAAAGGAACAGCGAAACTGAAATCGTAACGCGGCCTTGAATTCCAGCTTGTGCCTGGCTTGGTGCAGGCGTAGGGAAGAACGGTTGGCCCCTAATCGGTCGCCAATTCAATCACGACAGAAAGGCTACTGTATGCGCTTCTGCTTCTGGATTTCCCAGAGGGTGGAAAGTGTTGTCGCCTTTGGCCAAACCTCGCCGCGAACTTCCGCTGTAACACTGAATTCCGAAGTCTGTCGCTATCGAACCCCACAACCAAGGATCGCTTCATGAAGACAACTACAAGAATCATAGGCTGGAAACAACTGCGCCCACTGCCTGTCGCGCTCGCGGCGGTGTGTCTGATCCAAGTAATCCTGGCGGGTTTCACAGGCATTGCCCAGACGTACCGGATTGTGCGGAGCTTCGGTGATCTGGAAAACTTGGCCGCCCAGCCGGCCGCACCACTCGTCCAGGGGCAGGATGGCACGCTCTACGGCACCACCACGCGCTCCGGTGGGGGGGAACGTGTCGACGGCACAGTCTTTAAGATCCACCCAGATGGAACGGGTTTCGCCGTGCTAAAATGTTTCCGCGGCACCGTAGATTCAACCTATGAAAAGGGGGCCACGCCATCTGGCGGACTGACCATTTCAGGCGAAACATTATACGGTATGACCCAGTTCGGCGGCGTTTCGAATTGCGGGACCGTGTTCCGGCTGAACACCGACGGTTCCGACTTCACGGAGCTCAAACATTTCCTCTTGGATGACGGGTCCAGTCCATCGGGAGAGTTGCTCTTGGCCGGCACGACGCTTTACGGGATGACGAGTATTGGGGGCGATTCCAGTCGCGGCACGGCCTTTCGCCTCAACACGGATGGAAGCGGCTTTACGGTGCTCAAGCGTTTTGCCGGCAGTGACGGGCGTAATCCCGTTGGGGGGTTGGTGTTGTCGGACGGAATGCTGTATGGCGCAACCTCCGCCGGCGGCAGTTCCAATATGGGTACGGTCTTTATGCTATCCACTAACGGAGATGAGTTCCGAGTGATCACCCATTTTACCAATCGGGACATTGGCCAGCCAAGTTCGGGGTTGGTGGCATCGGGCGGGACTCTGTACGGGATTGCCCGTGGGGTGTTTCGACTCAACACCGATGGCACGGGCTTCATGGACATGAAGATCGCTGGCGACAACCGATTGATGCTGTCTGGCACCACGCTCTACTGGACCAAGCGAAGCGGGGGTGCTTCCTACTGTGGCACCGTCCTCAAGATGGGCACTAATGGAAGCGGTTTTGCTAAGTTGTACGAGTTCTCTGACACCGGTGAGGGTCGCTGGCCGGAGGGTGGGGTGATGTTATCCGGAACCACGCTGTATGGAACGACGGCGAACGGAGCGGGAGGGGGCGGGGGCGCGGTGTTCAAGATCAATGCCGACGGCACTGACTTCGGGGTTATCAAGCGCTTCGGCCGCGGAAGCGACGGGCGGCGACCGGGCAGCTTGGTGCTGTCCGACTCGACATTGTACGGAACAACGGACGCCGGTGGCACGAATGATCTCGGCACCGTGTTCAGGATGAGTGCCAGCGGTGGCGACTACGTGCTGCTCAAGCAGTTCGTCTGGCTCGAACCAACCCCCTATGGCAAAATCAACGACGGACATGCCCCACGTGGTCTGGTGTTGTCCGGCACGACGTTGTATGGCACGACGTACTCCGGCGGCTACCATCCCTTTGACCCCATTTTTGAGCTAAGCCGGGATTGGGGAACGCTATTCAGGCTTAACACGGATGGCAGCGGCTTTTGGTGGGACTATATTTCGATGGTGACGGGAACGCACCCGGTCGGCGGCTTGGTGTTGGTGGACACTACTCTGTACGGGGCGACGGAAGATGGCGCGATATTCAAGTGTAACACCACCAATGCAAGTGGTTTCACGCGGCTCAAATACCTTGTGGGCAGCGATGGGATTGCGCCCGGGGCCGGCTTGATCCTCTCGGGCACGACGCAATACGGCACGACGCAATACGGCGGTACCTTTGATTGCGGGACGGTGTACAAGATAGGCACGGATGGAAGCGGGTTCATGGTGCTTAAACATTTCACTGGCGATGATGGTCGTTGGGCACGGGCGGAACTGACATTGTCCGGCCAGACGCTGTATGGCACGACAGCATACGGGGGGAGTTCGGATTGCGGCACGCTGTTCATGCTGGGCACCGATGGAAGCGGGTTCACGGTGCTCAGACACTTCAGCGGTGGTGACGGGAGGAATCCAGCCACACCTCTAACGGTCTCAGGCGCGACGCTGTACGGCGCCACCGAGCGGGGGGGCGATTTTGACAACGGTACGGTGTTCCAAGTTAATGCGGACGGCACCGGCTTTATAGTGCTCAAGCACTTCAGCGGGCCAGAGGGAGGCAGACCCACGGGACCGTTGGTACTTTCTGGCAGGACGCTGTACGGCACAGCGAGTATTGGCGGTGATGCTTTCGAGGGCGTGGTGTTCAGCTTGTCTCTTGCCCCGCATCTGGTTAACCCCGTCTGCGTCGGCACGAACTTCACCTTCTCCTTCCAGAGCGATGCCGGAGAAAACTACACCGTGGAGTACAGCGACGATCTGAGCGCGGCGAACTGGTTGTTCCACCACAACGTGACCGGCGACGGCGGGCTCATTTCATGCCGCATCCCAAGAACGAACAACGCACCAAGCTTCTTCCGCCTCCGGTTACCCTGAACAAAAGCCGAATGCTATCTAATTGCAGTGAAGACAGAAGATTTCAATCAGCGCAGGCGAACCAGAGCAAGAATGGTTGGCCACAGTCGCCCAGCATTCCCGCGGAAGGAGTGGGTAGGTGTCTGGCGTTTTAATTTCCGCGCCCACTCACCACCCCAGAAAAGGATTGTTCCATGAAAACAAGAACTCGAATCACCGGTTGCAATCAACTGCACAACTGGTCCGCAGCCCGGGTGATCGTGTGGTTTGTTGCCTGGTCGGCCGCGCTGGCCATGCCTGTGGTTGCGGCCACCAATTATGTGACCTCGACGGTCGACAACGGCCCCGGTTCATTGCGCCAAATGATCACCGAGGCCGCTGCGGGTGATACACTGATGTTCGGTGTCACGGGCACCATCACGCTGACCAGTGGCGAACTGGTGTTGGTCAAGAACCTGAATATCATCGGCCCTGGTGCCGCGAATCTGGCGATCTGTGGCAATCAAACCAGTCGGCTCCTCACGGTTCAATCCAATGTCGTCGCCTCCGTTTCCGGGCTGACTCTGCGCGATGGCAAGGCATCCAATGGCGACGCTGGCACCGTGGTTGAGGGCC
This sequence comes from Verrucomicrobiota bacterium, assembly GCA_014860005.1. The sequence continues at coordinate 14,008 of JACZKP010000053.1, forward strand.
ATGCAACCCCCGGTGGACCCGGCCAGCCGGGCGGGGCGATTTACACCATGGGCACGCTGACCTTGAACGATTGTCGCGTGATCTCCAATACCGCTGGGCATGGTGGGTATGGCATTGGGAGTGACGTTATTGGGGTCAGCGCTGGCGGGAACGGCGGATCAGGAGGAGGCGTTTACAATACTGGAACGATGTACTTGAGCAACTGCGTCGTCAGTGGCAACTCCGCCGGCAATGGCGGCGCGAGTGGTGACGGGTGGACCTTCAGCCCGATCAGTGGCGCCGGCGGTGAGGGCGGCGGCATCTATAACGCCGGAACCCTCTGGCTCGACAACTCTATGGTCAGTGGCAACGTCGCTGGCGGCGGCGGCGATACGCCCCGGGAAGCGAGAGGTGGACATGGTGGTGCCGGTGGCGGCATCTGGAACAGCGGCATTTTTGCGGCGATCAGGTCCACGATCAGCGACAACGTTGCGGGTGACGGTGGCCACGGCGGTAATGACAGCCTTGACGGTGGTGATGGAGGAAGCGGTGGATCAGGTGGCGGCATTTATAGCGCAGGCACTCTCGCGCTCACCAACTGCACGTTCAGAGGTAACTTTCCCGGCAGCGGCGGGGCGGGCGGAGTAGGTGTCCTTGGCGAGAACGGCAACAGTGGCGGAGCCGGTCGTGGCAGAGATATCTACGTGGTCGGCAGAAACCTCATTCTGGTGAATTGCGGTGTTATCTTTGCGGCTTTCCAGGATGACATTCCATCTCAATGGGCGCTGGTGACGAGTTGTAACGAGCAATCGCTGCGGGAGGCACTCGCTGCACCCTACCGGGTGACCTTCACCTGCGATGGCACGATCACCTTGACCAACACCATTGTGATTACGAACAACAGGGTGCTGGATGGCAGCGGCCGTCAGGTAACGATTAGTGGCGGCGGTCTTGTGCGTGTGTTTGAAGTCCCCACCAACTCGATGTTGACACTTGTGAACCTGACGATTGCAAACGGAATGAGCACGAACGGCGGCGGGGTGTACATTGCGGGCGGCACGGTCAGGGCTACAAACTGTGTTTTCTGGAATAATCAGGCCCGGGGACTGGAAGCCTCATACGAGAGCTCCGCAACGGCCGCAGACGATGGATGCGGCGGCGCGGTTTACAGCGAG
>JACZKP010000054.1 GCA_014860005.1 Verrucomicrobiota bacterium
TCGATCGAAGAGGATTGAGAAAAGGGAAGGACGGCGCTGACGGCACTTCGCCCATACTGCGATCCTAAACGCAGCCGGATTTCGGATGACAATTCGGCCAGAAAACGGCACTTCTTACGACGGCACTGCGGCACTTAACACTTCAATTCCAAAGTCGAACCCGTGGCCGGAGCCAACACGTGGAAATTGCTGACCTGGCAAGGAGGCGTGGAAACCTGGGACGGGGCCACTGATTTGGGGCCCTTTCAAACGCGTCACGGCGAATATCGGGGCGAACTGGCCCGAGTCAGCAATGCGGACATCGAGTGGACGAATTCGGCGAGGCTGGTTTACCGGCATTTCAGCCAGGACGACACCAACGTCATGGTCCGCTACGACGATTACAGCCGGCAGATCGAGACGGTGAATGCCTTGGGGCACTCGAATCGGCGGGAATATGGCGTCCCGAATAAACGGCAGGTCAACACCACCGATCCCGAAGGCTTTAAATGGATCGAAACCTATGACCGCAAGGGGCGCGTCATCGCCCAGCGGAATCCGCTGGGTCACGTGACGCACGTCACCTACGACGACCACGGCAACCGGATTTCCACGACGGATCCGCTGGGCAACACTTCCTGGTTTGCTTACGACGACCGCGGCAACATGATCGCCCAGACCAATGCCCTCGGCGAAGTCAGCCGCACGACCTACCATCCGATCTTCAACAACCCCCTGACCCAGACGGATCCGCTGGGCTGGGTCACCACCAACACCTACGACGCCAAGGGCAACCTGCTGGCGCAGCGCGATGCTCTCGGCACGCTGGCCACTTACGCCTACGATTCCCGCGGGCTTGTGGCAACGGAGACAGACGCCAACGGGAATACGAATCGGTTCGAGTATGACGCCGCTGGATTCCGCGTGAAAGAAACCGACGCCGCCGGGTTCACCCGGCACATTCGCCCCAACGAGATCGGTTGGACGCTGGCCATCACCAACGCGCTGGGAGAAGTCACCACCTACGACCACGACCTAAACGGCAACACGGTGCGCACTTTGGACCCGTTGGGCCGGTTCTATGCCGGGACGTACGACGCCAACGGCAACCTGCTTACGCAGACCGATCCCAAGGGCCAGCAGGCCCGCTACACGTACGACGCGTTGAATCAGAAGACGGTGGAAGTGGACCGGAGCGGCGGCACCAACCGGTTCGCTTACACCCCGCTGGGCAACCAGTCCGCGTTCACAAACGCCCTCGGTCGTGTCACTCTGTTCTCCTACGACGCGGCCAACCGCGAGACGAACACCGTGGACGCGCTCGGCCATTCCGTCCGCACCCTTTACGACGCCAACGGTAACGCGATTGCCATCATTGACTCCCTGGGTCAGCGCTGGACGAAGGTTTTGGATCAACTCGTTCCTTTACGACGACAATGACAACCCGGTGGTCCTGTCCCGCTCCGGCTCCGGCCCGGCGACCATCAGCCAGTTCGCTTACGACGCCCTGGATCGCGTCCAGCAACACACCGACGCTTACAACAAGACCGTTCGCTACCAGTATGACGCCGCGGGCCGGTTGACGTCGCTCACGTATCCGGACGGCAAGGTGTTGACCAATCGCTACGACGCGTTGGACCGGTTGACGGAGCAGGTCTTTCAGTTCAGCGCACAACAGGCGTTCACAAACAGCTACGCGTACGACCCGATGGGACGGCTGATCCGCCGCGGCTATCCCAACGGCATCGTTCAGACCAACACGTTTGACGTCGTTGGTCGCCTTACTGGCCTCGCCCACGCGCCTCTCAGTCCTCAGCCTTCGAAGCTTAACGTCGCGTTTGGTTTTGCCTTCGACCGCAACGGCAACACCATCCAGTCGAAAGCCCAGGGAACATTCTCGTGGCCATTGCCGACACCCCGGCAGGAACAGGCCCGCTTCACTCCCGCCGCCCGGCTGCCCCAGCAGCAGTTGCCCGCGTTGTCGGAAGTTCCGCAAACCGCGCCTGTCACCCAGATCTTGCCGTCACCGAACCGGGGGCGGGACATCGCACAGGTGAACCTTCGAATTTGGGATGCGGAGGGCAGCCCCTCCCTGCCGGAGTTGGCGTATCAACTACCGGAGACGACGGCTTGGTCGAAGGGCACGATCGCGGCCATCAACGGCACCGCTCCGCGTTTTGTGGCCAGTCAATCAGCCGGACGGACTGACGCACCAGGTGAGTTGGGATGCGGCGCGCGATCTCGGCCCGGGCTTCACCAACACCGTTACGCTGCGTGCGCGGGCGCAGGACTACGCGATGACGGGCGCGTGGTCGCCTCCGGTGGCTTACGTCGTGCAGAACTCCCTGGCCAATAATCCGCGCGCGTATGCCGACTTCGCCACCACGGCTCAGGGCCTGCCAGTAAACATTGACGTGCTGGCCAACGATACCGTCGAGAACAGCGCACCCAAGCTCATTGCCGGCCTTGGCATGCCGGCTCATGGCCTCGCGATCACCAACCTCAACCGGACGGTTCGCTACACGCCCGCCTCCACCTTCACCGGCACCGACCAGTTCACTTACACCCTGACGGACGGCGCGGGCGCTTACAGCATGGCCACCGTCACGGTGACGGTCACTCCGGGAGGCCCGGTGATGATTCTGCTGGGGTCGCCTTCGCTCCAGGGCGGCAACCAGTTCAGCATGACCATCACCGGCCCGGTTGGCGCTTACCAGGTGGAGTTCTCGACGAACCTTACCAGTTGGTCCGCAGTTCGGGTGCTGACCAACATCACCGGCGTTGTGCCCTTTACCGATGAGGTGCCACACCATGCCCCCGCACGGTTCTATCGGGCGTTCTTAATGCCATGATCTGTGCCGATTAATTCTGCCAAGCAGCGAGACTGAAATCGTGACAGGCCTTGAATTCCAGCTTGTGCCTGCCATGGCGCAGGCGTAGGGAATAAGTATTGGCCTCCAATTGGTCGCCAATTCCATCACGACAGAAAGGCCACTGTATGCGCTTCTGCTTCTGGATTTCCCAGAGGGTGGGAAGTGTTGTCACCTTTGGCCACACCTCGCCGCGAACTTCCGCTGTAACACTGAATTCCGACGTCTGTCGCTATCGAACCCCGCAACCAAGGATCGTTTCATGAAGACAACCACAAGAATCACGGACTGCCACCGACCACAGGAACTTCCGTTCGCTGGATTGGGCTTATTGCTTGTGTGGTTGTGCCTCATAACAACCAGCATTTCGGCGCAGCACTACCAAGTCCTCCATCATTTCAACGGTGACGATGGCCGTGAGCCGCTGTCGTTGGTCGTGTCCGGCACAAGGCTGTACGGCACCGCTTGGGGCGGCAGCTTCCACTCCGGCGTCCTCTTCAAGCTCAACACCGATGGCAGCGAGTTCACCGTGCTCAAGGAGTTCGCTTACACCAACGGGTCCACGCCGATGAACTTGTTGCTGTCCGGCTCAACGCTTTTCGGGATTACCTACCAAGGCGGCGCGCGAGGGGGCGGCATCGTCTTCAAGATCAACACGGACGGTAGTGGGTTTACCATTCTCAAACACCTCGGCGAGGCCAGCAACCGTGCGGGAGTCTCCGGACTGGCAATGTCCGGCACCACGCTGTACGGGACGACGACTTTGGGTGGAGCGGATGAGCTTGGCTCGCTTTTCAAGCTGGAAACCGACGGCAGCGGTTTCAGTGTGCTACGGGAATTGACCTTGTACGGTAGTGGAATACACCCGCAGAGCCCGGTCGTGGACGGTTTGACTTTGTATGGGACGGCACTCGGCGGTGGAAGCGGCGGCGGCTCGGTATTCCGGCTCCACACGGATGGCAGCGGCTTCTCGGTCCTGAAGCTCTTTACTGGTCCCGACGGACATTACCCTGGCATGGTATTGCAGTCATCCGGAACCGCGCTCCACGGCGTCACTACCTTTGGCGGCTATTCGTGGAACGGCAAGGCGGGCTCTGGTTACGGAACCGTCTTCAACCTCAACACCGACGGCAGCAATTTTACCGTGCTGAAACAATTCGACGGCACCAACGGTGCCCATCCGCGGCACTTGCTGATGGCCGGCTCAATGCTCTACGGGCTTGCCAGCGGAGGAGGGTGCTACGAGAAAGGGACGCTGTTCCAGATGCAGACCGACGGGACTGGCTTCACCGCAATCGAGAGCTTCACCGGCGGTCACGGGGCTGGAAGCGGATGTTTGGTGCTCTCAGGTGACACGTTGTTTGGGACGACCGTGTCAGGCGGAATCGCGGATAAAGGCGTGATCTTCAGTCGCCCCCTCGGTCCGCTGCCGCCTGCCATTCTGGCGGCGCCACAGAGTCAGACAATCGAGAAAGGGCGCACTATGGAGTTCGCCGTGGAGGCCTCGGGCCATCCTGCTTTTCAATGGTTCTTCAACCACACCAACGTCGTGGTGACCGGCACCGGCCCGTTCTTGCAATTGACCAACGTTCAGCCGTCTCAGGCCGGGGATTACACCGTGGTTTTGAGCAACGCGGTCGGAGTGGTGACGAGCACCCCTGCGATCCTCACTGTGGTCCCGCTTACGATTGCCATCCCGCCCCGCAGTCAAACCGTCGAAGAAGGTGGCACTGTGGAGTTCCGCGTGGAGACCATTGGTTACCCCGAAACTTATCAGTGGTACTTCAACGCAATTCATCTGCTCGCGGGTGAAACCAACGCCGTGCTCCGTCTGGACAGCGCCCAACTCGCGCATGCGGGATCCTACACCGTCATCATTGCCAACGATGCTGGAGCCGTGACCAGTCCCCCGGCCAGCCTCACGGTGATTCCCTTGGGCACCATCCCGGTGGCCAGTCCCACCGAAGGGGCATTGCGCGCGGCCATGGCTGGAGCGCAACCAGTGACCTTCGCCTGTGACGGCGACATCCGCCTGAGCCGACCCATTGACATCGTCGGTGACAAGGTTCTCGACGGCAGTGGCCGTCAGGTAACGATTAGTGGCGGCGGTCTTGTGCGTGTGTTTGACGTCCCCACCAACTCGATGTTGACACTGGTGAACCTGACGATTGCAAACGGAATGAGCACGAACGGTGGCGGGGTGTACATTGCGGGCGGCACGGTCAGGGCTACAAACTGTGTTTTCTGGAATAATCAGGCCCGGGGACTGGAAGCCTCATACGAGAGCTCCGCAACGGCCGCAGACGATGGATGCGGCGGCGCGGTTTACAGCGAG
>JACZKP010000055.1 GCA_014860005.1 Verrucomicrobiota bacterium
CCCCAAGTGTCGCCTTGGGGCCACAGCGCCAACGCAGTCAGATAAGGCGGCCGGCTCACCGCCGTAAACGTGTGCTTGTGGCCGCTTTCAGTGTCGACACGGCCATGTTTCATCGCGAAATAAACAAACAGTGACCCGCTGGGTGAGAGCCCACACCTCTCGGCGTAAATGCGTCCGTGGAACCACTGCCCATGCTCGAACTGATCTGTGTCCGTTTGCCACTTGACCACCTCGACCATCCTGGACGGCCCGCGCCGCAGGACGACCACTATGGGAGCGTCGCGAGCGAACACCAACGAGAGGCGGCAAGGTGGCGTCATTCTGCGTGCAATCTAACGCAGCGACGGGAGCCAGCCGCCGATGACGCTCGATTTGTCTCTGAGCGAATCGGCTGGCTCCCGTTCGCTGGGCCGTCTGGTTCGGCACTCGATAATCCAGAAAAATATGCCACCACCTTGCGCTTCCGGTTGAAATACCAATATGAGAGGAACACCCAGAATAGCGATCCAATCCATTGGTAAGGAAACAAAGCATCGGCACGCAAAGCGGCGTAAATGGTCAAGCCGACAAAACCCAGGGGGACGGCGTAGCAAACCCAGCGCTGCGCTCGATAAAACGCGACTGCAAACAGGATCATTGCGAGGCAAGTCGCCGTCACAACAATCCCTCCACCAGACCGCCAGAACTCCTGATATGAAATAGACCGGCCTTCATAGGTCCAATCGGAGATCGGTAATAAGGCCGCAACAAGGCCGAGCAGACCGAAAAGCATGAACATGCAACTCAATGCTGCCAGTGTCTCTGGCATCTGCCTGATACGGCGAAATGGCTGAGTGATGAAGTTCATGCCGAACAGTAGTGATTGGCCGGGACCCACAGCCCATTGGTGAACTAAGAGGCTCGGCTCATGTCGCTCTTTTACGCCTGCCCCGAGTTGCTGGCAAGCCTTGTTTTGAGCGACTCCCGTTCCGCTCAAAGCCGGCTGCAAACCGGCGCTCCCCCAGTGCCGCGTCTCATCTGCTATTGATCACACCTTGCCAAAGTCGTTCACGGAAATCTGGAGGCTTTGAAGGAAAGTCTCGGCTTGCCCTGCGAACGGACAGAAACAAACTGGGGTTGTCGTTACCCTTCATGCCTGCCAGTCCTCCAAATCCCACCACGCCGGAGCGCCACCAATTCCGTCTCCATGCACCTGCCCGCGGAGCGCGGACCGCTGAGTCCGCGCGAACCCGGATTTGAAACTCGCGGACAAAGCTGTCCGCGCTCCGATGCCGCACTGCATGGCCCCAATGCGCGTCCAAATCTGGAGGTCGAGCTTTCCATGAGCTTCGTAGCAGCGGATGTGAGTCCGCTCCAATTGATTTCGGGGAGATGTCAGAGCCGACTCACGTCGGCTGCTACCATTCAGGGGTTCAACGCGCGAAGTGTCGTTTCGGAGAAATCTCTCCCCGGGCATGTGCGTGACCTACCTGCAGGAGTTGGCGCGGTTGCTGTCGTTTTGTGACGTGGGCCAGCGCGAGCCGTGTGGTACGGAGTCGTTCAGAAAACCCGCGGCGCGAGCCAGTTGGTCAGCACCACGATGAGCGCGATGCCCACCACATTCAGCGCCAAGCCGTGCCGGACCATTTTCATCAATGGGATGCAGCCCGAGCCATAAACGATTGCATTGGGCGGGGTGGACACCGGCAGGAGGCAACCCATACCCGCGCCCAGACAGGCCGCCAGTGCGGGTTCGAGCGCGCTTACCCCGGCGGCCTCTGCCACGGCAATCGCCACCGGCACGGACATCGTCGCCGAAGCGGTGTTGCTCGTGACTTGGGAAACCAGACTGCCCAGCACGGCGAACAACACGGTCAGCCCCAGGGTGCTGCTGGCCTTGGTTGCATGAACCAATCCCTCCCCCAACCACGTGGCCAATCCGGTGGTGAACATCAGATCACCCATCGCCAGACCGCCGCCGAACAACAGGATCGTGCCCCAATCAATCCGCTTCGCTTCCGCCCAACTCAAAGTGAACTGACGCCGCTGGAAATTGACCGGCAACACGAAGAGCAACACCGCGCCCAATAGTGCCACCATGGGTTCCGGCAGGCGGGCGCTGACCCAACGCGACACGGACGCCTCCGGCCCGAGGGTCAGCGCGAGCACCCCCGGCAGCAACCACAGCGTCACCGTCAAGCCGAACACGGCGATGACATTCTTCTCGCCGCGCGACAGCGGACCCAAGCGCGCTTTCTCCGCGGCAATCCAGGTCGCGTTGCCGCCGAGGAGATCGGCTTCCACCGGCGAAACGCGGTTGAGATACCACACCAGAAAGACCAACAGCAGGATGGCCAGAGGCAAGCCCAACATCATCCATTTGAAGAAGTGCATTTCCACGCCGAGGCTTTTTTGAATCAGCCCAATGCCGATCAGATTTGGCGGCGTGCCCACCGGAGTAGCAAACCCGCCCACAGTGGCGGCAAAGCCCGTCATCAACATCAACCCGGTGCCGAAGCGCAGGTCCGTGTATTTCACCTCGCGGCCCGTGCGCAAGGACAGCCGTCTCGCCATCTCGCTCAAGATGGATACGCCCACAGGAAACATCATGGCCGCCGTCGTCGTGTTGGAAATCCACATTGAGAGCACGCCTGTGATGCCGCCGAATGCCAGCAGGAGTCGCGTGGGATTCTCGCCCACTGATTTCAGGCCGAGAATCTGAAAGGCAATGCGCCGGTTCAATCCGTGATGAAAAATGGCCTCCGCCAACAGGAAGCTTCCCAGAAACAGAAAAATAATCGGGTCGGCAAAATTCCGGAAGATGTCCCTGACCGGCGCCACGCCCGCCACCACGCAAACCGCCGGGCCGAGCAACGCCGTGACCGGCAGTGGAATCGCCTCCGTGACCCACAATACCATCACCGCGCTGATCACGGCGGCCAGCCGGTGCGCAGATTCGTCGAGGCCGTTGAGCGGCAAAAACCAGACCACGAGAAACACCGCCGGGGCGACAAACAAACCCGCCTGCTGCCGCAAATACTCGAAGCGTTGTTCCGCCGCCGAAAGCAGGCCCTGAGGCTCCCGTTTGCGGGCGGGGCGCGGTGGTTCTTGCGTGGATTTGTGGTGCATGAGTTTCGCTGTGCGCGCATCGTCACGCGGGCAGCGCCGGTGAACAATCAAATTTTTCTGCTGGCCCGTTCGTCGGCCGGTTCTCCAAACACCGAATCGAAGTTGTGGACGCCAACGGCAGAATTGGCAAAGTTACCTCCGCAATGAACATCTCCCTGCTTCGAACCGCCCTGCTTGGGTTGAGCCTGTTACTCGCCGCTGTGCGACTGAACGCCGCGGAGGCCACGTGGAAAGCCGGTACGGCCAGAACCAATATCACACCCACCGAAAGACTGTGGCTCGCCGGCTATGGCTTGCGCGATAAACCGGCGGACGGCAAGGTCACGGAGCTTTGGATCAAAGTGCTCGCGCTCGAAGACGCACGCGGCCATCGGGCCGTCATCCTCACCAGTGATCTCCTCGGCATTCCGCAGTCCATTTATCAGCGAACCTGCGCGGCACTGAAGGAGCAGTTCGGCCTGGCGCCGGAGCAGATCGTTCTCAGCGCCTCGCACACGCATTGCGGTCCGGTCCTGCGCGGCGCGTTGTACGACATTTATCCGCTGGACGACACGCAACGAACGCTCATCGAGCAATACTCGGCAGCGTTGGAGTCGAAGATGGTGGAGACAACGGGCAAAGCACTGGCTGACCTGGCGCCCGCGCGGCTGGCTTCAGGGCAGGGCGAAACCCGGTTTGCGGTCAACCGTCGGCACAACCTGGAAGGCAGCGTGCCCAAGTTGATCGAGCAGGGCGCGTTGAAAGGTCCGGTGGATCACGCCGTGCCCGTGCTCGCCGTTTACCTGCCTGACGGAGCACTCAAATCAGTTTTGTTCGGATACGCCTGTCATAACACCACCCTGGCTTTCGACCAGTGGTGCGGCGATTACGCCGGATTCGCGCAGACCGCTTTGGAGCAAAGCCACCCCAATGCGACGGCAATGTTTTTCATGGGCTGCGGCGGCGATCAGAATCCGCTTCCGCGCCGCCAACTCGCGCTCGCCGAGCGTTACGGCAATATGCTCGCCGCCGCCGTCGAGGACGTGCTACTGGCTCCGCCGCTCACCCTCTCGCCCAAACTGGAAACGACGATGGCCATGGTGCCGTTGAAACTCGGCGCGTCGCCGACGGAGACAGAATTGGAGAAACTTAAAATTGATTCAACCGTTTGGACTCGCCGATGGGCGGCACGACTGCTGGGTGAATTGAAAGCAGGCCAGCCGTTCATCCGCGAGTATCCGTTTCCGCTCCAGGTCTGGCGCTTCGGCGGGCGGCAATGGTTCATCACCCTCGGCGGCGAGCCGGTGGTGGATTACGCGCTCAAGTTCAAACAGGAGTATGGCGCGGAGACATGGGTGGCTGGCTATTGCAACGACGTGATGGGTTACATTCCGTCATTGCGCGTGCTCCGCGAGGATCTTCCGCCGCTCTCCAATCCGCGCTGGGGTTACGAAGGCAACACCTCAATGATCGTCTATGGCCTGCCCGCGCAACGCTGGGCGGAGGACGTGGAGGATTTAATCACGGCCGCGGCGCGGCGGTTGGTGAACCAGATTGAGGCAGCAGAGCGATGAACGAGGTTCGTGGAGGGTTTCCAGGGAGGCGCGCACGGCTGCACCCTGATGGCTGGCTTTCTCCCGCTTGAAGACTTTGCGCAGTCACCACACAACCTGTTCGAGGCTGCCGTGGCGGGTCGTTTCAAATGGACCGGCAACCGGTCGCGAAGCACTTCGTCTCTTGCCGAAATAGTCGGTATTAATCTTCAGTTCCGAACCGTCGGGATTCACGTAAGGCAGTCCTGGAATTTTCGCCTCGCCCAATTGCTTTGTTGTTACCTGTGTCGTCTCGGGCGGCTGTGGCGGTTTGACCGAGGTGAATCGGAGATGCATGCGTCCACCTTCATGAATCAGCCGGAGCGCAGGATTGTGATCCGTCCTGCTGAGTGGATTCGCCTCCTGCGCGTAAGGCCGTGCGCCTTGGTAATACACATTGCCTCCGGTGTGCAGCGGAAAAGGAGCCGCGTCATACGTGGCCAACCCGGAACCAACGAACAGGTTGTTGTGAAAACGATTGTCGCCACCCTTGAGGTTGGCCAGCCCGGCGACCGTGGTGGAGTGCGCCGGATGCCAGGGCGTTTCGCGGCTTAACTCGGGCCGCCAGATGATTCTTCCGCCAAACAAATTGTGGGCGTAAGCACCGCCCTGCGACATGTCGAACAAACTGATCGGCGAGAGAAACAGGTTGTTGTCCACCATGAAAGGGCCGTGATTCACCTCCATGAACAAGTCCTCCGACGGGCCGTTATCGTGAAACAGATTACGCGTCACGCGCGTGCCCTGCGACATCCAGTCCAGCCAGAGTCCCCGGCAGGTGCGGTGGATGTGATTCCCGCGAATCGTCGTGTCAATGGCGGCGTGAAACTTGATGCCCGCCATTTCCGCGCCCGTGAACAGCCGGCGCACATGGATGTCGTGAATCACGTTGCCTTCGACCGTGCTGAACGCCGCCCCGAGGCTGCCGACGATGCCCGCCTGTTCGCAATGCGAGATCGTGTTGTGGCGAATGATGTGGTGTCCGATGTTTTCCTTGCGCCAGGGAATGGCAAAGGCGTGGGCGCGTTCGATGGTTTTCACGTAGCCCTCGGCGGTGTCCGCGGAAGTATTGTCATGCTCATCGCCGTGTTTTCCCAGCGCGATGCCCGAGCAAACCGAGTGACTCACGACGTTGCGCTCGATGATCCAACCCTTGCTCCAATGCGTGCCGATCAGGCCAATCTGCTCGGCGGTCGGCGGTGCCCACGGCGTGGCCGCGTGCTGCATCACAAAACCGCGCACGGTGATGAAATTGCGCCCCGGTTGATCGGGATAAAATACTGTCTGGCGCACGTTGATTTCCACCAGTTGCTCGTTCGGGTTAACGCCTTTGAACTGCGCCCAAATGGTCGTGTTCGCGTCGTTCGCCTGCGCAAACCACAACTGCGGATTCAAAGCCGGAGACTTCGGCGACTCCACTCTTCGACTCTTGAACACCAGACACAGTGTCTTGATTCCGCTGATGGGTTTGATCCGGATGTTGAAGGAGGACCACGATTGCCAGTCACCGGTGTTACCGACGGCACACGTGCCGAGCAGTTCGCCGTCCGGCGTGTCCGAGCGGAGTTCAATGACGCCGCCAGCACTGGCGGACGCGGCGCGGATTTCAATCTGCTCCGTGCCCGTCCCAAAATCCACCCGCTCATAACGAACCCAATCGCCGTGCTCGATCCAGCCGATGCACTCGCCGCCTTCCGAGCAAGCGGCGGTCTGCACGCCCTGTTGTGCCGCAAAACTGGCTGCCGGAATCCGTGCGGCACTTCCGGCGCCGTGGATTGGACGCAGCCAGGCCACGTTGAGCAAGTATCCCGGCTCCGGCTGCGTAAGCCAGGCAGGGCTTTTGCCAGCGGGCATCAGGACTTCCTCCAAGTTTGCCGCCTCAGTGAGCCAGTCGCCGTTCAGATACACCGCGCCAGTGTGATGCTGGCGGCCCCGTGGATTGAACCAGTCGCCGCGAATCAGGTTGGTGTACGGGTTGAAGCTACCGAAAAACGAATTGGGAAGTGTCACCTTCCAGACATCTTCCTGCACCTGAGTCCAACCCTTGATGACCTCCGAGCCTTTGATCTCGACCCGCGCGCCCGGTGCTGCCCGATACACGATGCGCCTCCGGTCGGATGTGCCGCCGCGCGGTGGATTGATGCGTTCCCGGTAAACTCCCTCATGCACCGTGATGGTATCGCCCGGTTGCGCAAGGTCGGCGGCGTGCTGGATGGTGCGAAGCGGCGCCGATTTTGTGCCACGATTGGAGTCGTTGCCACTGATGGAAACATGGAACTCGGCGGCGAAAGCGACTTGAGAAATCAAACCCAGTATTACGAAAAGCCCTAGTGTCTTCATGGCGCCCAACTCGTTTGCCCGCCCAGTGCGTTGCTGTCAAGCCATGTTCTGCCGAAACCCCGCAAAGCGGTGTGGATTCCGGCGTGAGAAGATGCGCGGATTGGCATCTGGCGGGCAGATTATGAAAGAACAAGTAATGCCTCAATCTGGCGCGGTGAAAACGCTCGTAGCGCAGGTTTCCAACCTGCCGTATCGCGGATTTTCAATCCGCAGGCCTCGGAGCGCGCTGGCGTTTTCCGAGCGTCATGCCCGTCTGCCGAATGGAATTCGGCGATACAGCAGATTGGAAATCTGCGCTACAGCCGGGCAAGACGGAGGCATTACAAGAACGGGCTTTGATCCCAAGTGCGCAAAGCGTTTCTTGGCAGTTGGGAGCAAACAAAAAGGCCGCCAAGCGGCGGCCTTGCGCAGGAATGCAGTTGGTTGTGTTTACGCCAGCCCAAATTCTTTCTTGTTCTGTTCGCAGGATACCAGCACTGGTTTGTCGGCGAGCTTGCCCTTGAGCAGGGATTGCTCATCGGCTCCGGTGGTCAGCGGCAGTGCGACTTGGCCACCTTCTGCGGCGGAACGTTGCAGCGCCAGCATGACCTCAGCGCCGAGACAGGCGTGTTCGAGGTTGCACTGGTGAACCTTCTGGTCATCGTCCAGCCAGTCCGCCATTTCCTGGATATAAGGGGGCATGTCGAGGTCGTAACTCATCGCGCCGTCGCCACTTTGTGCGCCACCGCTTTTCGTGACCGCGCGCCAGCCGCCGTTGGTCAGCACTTCGGCAAAACCTTCCGTGCCCTGCGCGCCGATGCGGTTCTTGCCCCACCACTTGGCGACTTCGGGTTGGTCGGGCGCCCCGGCACCGCACTCATAGATGCCGCGCACGCCGTTGGCGAATTGCACAAAGCCTGCGATGTAGTCGGGCGAAGGGTGGTTGTCGCTGAACTTCGCGCGGCCAGCAGCTTGCGCCATCGCCCACGTGCCGGGCGAGTAATCGTTATACCACATCGAGTAATCAATCATGTGCGACAGCATGTGCGTCATCCAGCCCGTGGCGGTGCCATAAACGGTGTGAACGCGCCCCAGCGCGCCGCTGGCAACAATCTCCTTAACCTTCTGGTAATGCGTGCCGTAACGGTGCTGGTGACTGACGACGGCTTTCGCACCCGCCTTGCGGATCAAGTCGCGGATGTTCAAGACCTCCGCGCTGGTAAGCGCGACGGGTTTCTCGAACGCGATGAGCTTTGCGCCGGAATCCAGCGCCGCCCGAATCATCGGCGTGCGGAGATTTGGCAAGGTGCAAAAGCAAAACACGTCGGGCTTGACCGCCTTGGCGAGCGCGGCGGCATCGGAGCTTTTCTCCGGCCCGCCAAGCTTGGCGGCGGCGTCATCCAGGCGCTTGGCGTCAATGTCGCAAATGCCGACGACTTTGAATTTGGGGTTGGTGTTGAAACTGGTGGCGTGGTGCATGCCGCGCTTGCCCATGCCGACGACGAGGACTTTGTATTGGCTCATGTTGAATACGTATTGATGGTTGCGTTTTGTGAAAAAGGGCGCGCGGGTATCTCCCGGGCGCCCTGTTGGTTTGAAGCTTTGCTTACTTACAGCAGGCACAGGTGGAACCGCTCTGGGCCGGGCCTTTGCCCGCCGGCGCCTGGGTGGCCATTGTGGCGTCCCATTCCTTCACCTTGGCAATAACGTAGTCCACTTCGTCTTCGCGCAGTTCCGGGAACATGGGCAGACTGATGCAGCAAGCCGCGTTGGCTTCCGCGTTGGTCACCGGACCCACCACGCGGGCGTCCTTGCCCCACGGATAGCCCGCCTGCTTGTGGATCGCAATGCTGTAATGCGTCTTGGCGTCAATGCCTTCCTTGACCAGGAAATCCACCAACTGATCGCGCCATTCAACTTTCTTTGTCTCGATGACGTAGAGATGAAACACGTGGCGGTAGCCCGGCAACTCGACCGGCAGATCGAAGGTTTTGCAGTCCTTCAGTCCGGCAGTGTAGCGGGCGGCCCATTTGCGGCGGGTGTCGTTGTATTCGTCAATGTGCTTGAGCTTCGCGCTCAACACGCCGGCGTGCAGATCGTCGAGGCGGCTGTTGAAACCGAAGCTGTGGACGTTGCGGGCGGTTGAGCCGTGATTGCGTAACCGCCGTACCGCGGCGTCAACGGCCGCATCGTTCGTCACCAGCGCGCCGCCGTCGCCGAACGTGCCGAGATTCTTCTGGATGATGAAGCTGGTCGTGGCCACATCGCTGAGATGGCCGATGCGGAAACCCGGGCCGCTCGCACCGATGGCTTGCGCGTTGTCTTCGATGACCTTGAGGCCGTGTTTGTCGGCGATCTTCTTGATCGCGTTCATGTCGGCGCACTGACCATAAAGGTGAACCGGGATGATTGCCTTGGTTTTAGGCGTGATGGCGGCTTCGATTTTCTCGGGACAGATGCATTTCGTCTTGGGACAGCAATCCACCAACACCGCGGTCGCATCGGCGATCCAGATTGCTTCCGCTGTGGCGAAGAAGGTATTGGCGTTGGTAATCACTTCATCACCCTTGCCGATGCCCAGCGCCATCAGTGCCAGCCAGATGGCATCCGTGCCGTTGGCAAGGCCGACGGCGTATTTCGTGCCATGGTAGGCTGCGAGTTCGGCTTCAAAGCGTTTCAGCACCGGACCCTGCACATAATTCCCGCTCAACAGCACTTCCTGCATGTTGGCATCAATTTCTTTCTGAATGTTTTTGTATTGGCGAACGTGACCGTAGAATTCAACTTTCATAGTCGGGCAAAGCTATCGAAGCAATTTTCCGAAACAAGATTTTTGTCGGTGAACTTTTGTGAACCCGTTCATTTCCCGCGGTAATTTACACGTGGCTCGAAGCGCGGTGAGCGCCAATAACTTGCATTTCAGGATATTCGGTTCGGACGCCGCAAGCCAGCGGCCGGAAATTTGGTCGCGTTAAGTGCGCCCGCAAATTAACATTCTCCCATGATGCGACGACCCCAACGGCCCCGGCCCCGCCTGACAACCGGCAACTTTTATTGGAAACTTTCCCGATCCGGCATTGTTTGACCTCCCAAAAGCGATGACGACCATCACTCCTCCGGCGGCGCGCGCGATTTACCAACGCATCGCCGACAACATCGCCCGCGTCATGCAGGGACAATCCGGCGCCACGCGCAAGCTGCTCGCCGCGCTGGCCAGCGGTGGGCACGTGTTGCTCGAAGATTTCCCCGGCACCGGCAAGACCACGCTGGCCAAGGCGCTGGCGCGCTCGCTGGACGCGAAGTTCAAGCGGGTGCAGTTCACCCCGGACCTGTTGCCCTCGGACATCCTCGGTGTTTCCATTTTTAACCAGCGCGACCAGCGCTTCTTTTTCCACGAAGGGCCGGTCTTCACCAACATCCTCCTCGCTGATGAAATCAACCGCGCCTCGCCGCGCACGCAATCGGCCCTGCTGGAGGCGATGGGGGAGGGGCAGGTGAGCGTGGACGGCGAGCGGCGCGATCTGGCCAATTTGTTCTTCGTCATTGCCACCCAGAATCCGGTTGAGTTTCGCGGCACGTATCCGTTACCCGAGGCGCAGATGGACCGGTTTGCCATGCAGTTTACCCTCGGCTACGTGCAACCTGCCGAGGAAGTCGCCATTCTCAGCGCGCAGCAGCACAATCATCCGCTTGACCAATTGACCTCCTGCGCCTCGTTGGCGGACGTGCTCGCGCTCAAACACGCCGCCGAGGACGTGCGCATCAGCGAGGAGTTGAAGCGTTACGTCGTGGAACTGGTCGCCGCCACCCGGGCGACCACCGGTGTGCAACTGGGGGCCAGCCCGCGCGCTTCCATCGCCCTGATGAAAGCGGCGCAGGCGCTGGCGTTGTTTGACGGACTGGACTTCGTGACCCCCGAGCAGGTGCAGGAACTCGCCGTGCCAGTCATCGCCCACCGGCTGGTCATGGAACCGCAGGCGCGCTTCTCCGGCCTCACGGCGCGGGGCGTGGTGGAGGACGTGGTGAAGAAGATCAAAGTGCCGGCATAACTGAAATGAAGAAGGCAGAATGAAGAAGGGAGAAGTCAGTTTCTGCTGGGGCGTCAATCGGACTCGAATTCCTTCATTGGTCATGGTTCACCCGGGATTTCACAGCCAACGCCGATGAGCCCCATCTTCCGCTTCCTCTATCTGTTTTACCGCGTGTTTTCGGGCGGACGGTTTTGGGCCGTGCGGCGTTTCACCCGGACGGGGCTGGCGGTGCTGGGTGCGTTCATGGTGAGCGGGCTGATGGGTTTTGATACGGAAAACTCGGTGGCCTATCAGGCCTTTGCGCTGACCCTGGGGCTTCTGCTCGTGGGCTTCGTGGGCGGTCTGCGGTTCAAACTGCGGTTCTCCGCGGAACGCACGCTGCCACGCTTTGGCACCGTCGGGCAGCCGCTGCGCTACCGCGTCGCGCTTACGAACCCCAACAAGAAGACGCAGGCCGGCCTCACACTGCTGGAGAATCTGGCCGATCCGCGACCCTCGTTCCAGGAGTGGAAGGCGTTGCAAATGGACGATGAGAAGCATCTGCGCCCGTTCAGCCTGGTGCGGCGGCGGCGCACCAATCCTTTCAAACCGGCGATCCTCAAGGAAACCGCGGTGCCGCCCATTCCCTCGCAGCAGACCGTGGCTGTATCCGTGGAGATTGTTCCGTTGCGCCGCGGCATCCTGCGGTTTGCCGGCGTAACCTTGGCGCGCACCGATCCGCTCGGATTGTTCCGCGCGACGGCCAGAGTGGCAGCGCCGCAGACGGTGCTGATTTTGCCCAAACGTTATCTCCTCCCGCCCATCGCGCTGCCGGGGGCGATGAAGTATCAGCAAGGCGGCGTGGCCCTGGCGTCCAACGTCGGCCAGAGCGATGAATTTGTCGCGTTGCGCGATTACCGGCGCGGGGATCCGATCCGGCATATTCACTGGCGGAGCTGGGCGCGCACCGGAAAGCCGATTGTGAAGGAATTCGAGGATGAGTTTTTCGTGCGGCATGCGCTGGTGCTGGACACATTCACGGACCGCCCGCACACAGACCTGTTCGAGGAAGCGGTATCTGTTGCCGCCTCGTTTGCCTGCACGGTGTTGACGCAGGAATCGTTGCTGGACCTGTTATTCGTGGGCGCGCAGGCGTATTGTTTTACCGCCGGACGCGGACTGGCGCATGCGGATCAGATGTTGGAGATTCTGGCATCGGTGCGTCCCTGCCGTGAACAACCGTTGGCCACGCTCGAGGAACTGGTGATCAATCACGCCAGCACCGTGAGCGGCTGCATCTGTGTGTTGCTGGCATGGGATAAGGCGCGGCAGGAACTGGTCAAGAAGCTCAAGGTCATGGGTCTGCCGGTGCTGGTCTTGGTCGTCACGCCGACCGGTGAAATGAAAGCGCTGGAGCCCGGCCCGATGCGTGACGAGCCGGATCGTTTCCACGTGCTGGAAATGGGACGAATTGAAGAACAGTTGGCCGTGCTGACATGAGCAATATCCAACATCAAACCTCGAACGTTCGCCACCCAGGAGCACTGCGCCCGGCAAGTCATTCCACGCGGGGCGTTGATTGTTGGTTAATTGATGTTCCGTTTGTCCCATGAAACCTCCGCCTCTCCTGCTCGGTGCGGTGTTGCTCTTCTGGGGCTGGCAATCGGAGTTTCTCATCCTGGGCGGAATCCTGGCCGCCGGCCTGGAAGGTGCGCGGTTGACGCGGACGCGCTGGGAGTTTTCGGACGAAGACTTCAGCCGCTTCTGGACGTTTTGCAGCCTGATGTTTCTGGCCGCCCTGGTTTATGCTTTCACCGCCAATGACGGTCCGGCCAGCTTCGGCAGTTTCTTTCAGAATCCTAACTTCGCCACGCAGCGTAGCGCGGGCGCCTCGAGCACCCGTACCGCCTCCGCCATCCTGCGCTGGGTGCCGATCATTTTTTACCCGTTCATTGCGGCGCAAATCTTCAGCACGCGCGACAAGATTCCGCTGACGACGATCTCGCTGATCATGCGGCAGCGACAGAAGAAAGCCCGGTTGCTGGGCCAGCCCGTCACGGCGGAGCCTGGCTTCCACGCGGGCTATCCGTATTTCGCCGCGTGTCTGCTGGCCGCCAGCGTCCATTCCGCGGAGGACAACAGCTTTTTCTGGGGCTTGTGCGTGCTGCTCGCGTGGGCGCTTTGGGCCCATAGGTCGCGGCGCTTTGCGGTCGCGGTGTGGGCGACTGCGTTGCTGGCAGCCATCGCGCTCGGCTTCGCCGGGCAGCGCAGTGTCGGCCAGTTGCAGCGTTATCTGGAGCACATCAACCCGCAGTGGTTCGCGCGGTTCATGCGACGCGGTTTCGGCTTCGATCCCATGCAAAGCCGGACCGCGCTGGGGAGCGTGGGTGAACTGAAGACCTCGGGGGCAATCATCATCCGGCTGGAGCCGAAGGATGGCAGCCCGCCGCCAACTTATCTGCGCCAGGCCAGCTATCGTTCCTACCGGACTCCCATTTGGTTTGCGGGCGGCTCCCTGGACGACTTCACGTTCATTCCCGAATCACCACCCAACAGCTTCATCTGGCCGCTGTTGCCGGACAAAACCAACACCGCCGCCGTGAGCATTGCCAGCTACCTGGACGGACGGCGAGGACTGCTGCCGTTGCCGATGGGCAGCGGGCGGTTGGAGCAATTGAACGTAATCGAACTCAAGAAGAATCTCACCGGCGCCGTCCTGGCGAGCGGACCGGGACTGGCGGTCTTTGACGCCCTCTACGGTCCCGGCGCAACGATTGATTCGCCTCCGGAGCCGGACTTGGACTTGAACATTCCCGACCGCGAAATCCCGGCCCTGGATACGGTGATTGAGGAAATGAATCTGCGCGCGCAAAGCCCCGCGCAGGTGCTGCAAACGCTCAGTGGCTTCTTTGCCGACCAATTCACCTATAGCACCTGGCAAGGGCCCGTCCGCATCCGCAGCACCAATGATACGCCGTTAAGCCGGTTTCTGCTGACCACCCGCAGTGGCCATTGTGAATACTTCGCCACGGCCACGGTGTTGCTGCTGCGCCGCCTCGAAATCCCGGCGCGCTACGCCGTGGGCTTTGCCGTGCATGAAAGTTCGGGAAACAATTACGTGGTGCGCCTGCGGGACGCGCACGCCTGGACGCTGGTCTGGGATGAAGGCCGGCAAATCTGGCACGAGTTTGACACCACCCCGGCGTCATGGATCCAGGAGGAGTCCAGGAATCCCTCGCCGTGGCGCTGGCTGTCCGATACGTGGTCACGGGTCAAATTCGAGATCGCCAAATTCCGCTGGGGCCAGAGTCGCGTGCGGCAATACCTCGTCTGGGTGCTGGTCCCGGTGCTCGCTTTGCTGCTGTATCAAATCATTGTCCGCAGCAGCCGGCGACGGCGACGCGAGAAACCGCGTGAAGCCGATGCTGATTTCATCTGGCCCGGACTTGATTCGGAGTTTTACGTCCTCGAAAAGCGCCTCACCGCGCGCGGCGTGCCCCGGGCCGTAGGTGAACCATTGTCGGCGTGGCTCGAACGGGTGGCGGACGCGCCGGGCCTGGTGGATCTTCGCGCCTCGCTGCGTGAATTGTTGCGGCTGCACTATCGCTATCGGTTCGATCCGCTGGGCTTGAGTGCCGCCGAGCGGGCCACTCTGTCGGACGCGGCGAAGGCGTGCTTGGTAAACTTGTCCCGGGCGGAGCGAACCCCGATCGCCGCCGGAAAGTGAAATTGGACCGGGCGCGCGAAACACGGACAGGGAAGCTCGCCGGAGTTGCGGCGCACCTCAGCCGGGAAAGCTTTTCCCTGTCGCCGCCCGCCGTGCGTTATTAGCCTGAAGTCATGGACGAACCCATCATTGATCTGCAAAGCGATGATTACTTCATGCAGGAAGCGTTACGGCAGGCCGCGCGTGCCTACGAGGCGGAAGAGGTGCCAGTCGGCGCCGTGATCGTGCGCGAGGGCCGCATCATCGCGCGGGCGCATAATCAGGTGGAACTGCTCAAGGACGCCACCGCCCATGCCGAGATGCTCGCCATCACGCAGGCGGAGCAGGCAGTCGGCGATTGGCGGCTCACGGATTGCACGCTCTACGCCACCAAGGAACCGTGCCCGATGTGCGCGGGCGCCATTGTCCATGTGCGGCTGGCCCGCGTGGTGTTCGGTGCGAGCGATGCCAAAGGCGGCGCGGCGGGCAGTGTGTTGAATCTCCTCCAGTTTCCAACCTTGAACCACCGTTGCACCATTACAGCCGGTGTGCGCGAAGCCGAGTGCCGTGGGTTGCTCCAGAGCTTTTTTGCCGCGCAGCGATTGGGCAAAACGAAGCCCGCAAACGGCGGTTAAGGCGGGGAGCGGGCCGGCGTCAACTCACGGCGACCAGCGAAACCTTCTCCCCCTGATGGTCGCGGGCAATGCCATGTGCTTTCGGGTCGAGCACGGGTTTGCCATCCACGAGAAACCGGTAGTGGTGATGGCCGTGGGGCAGCGGCAGATGAATCTGCCAGGCGCCGTCCGGCTGACGTTTGAGCGGGTGCGCGACCGGATCCCAGTCGTTGAAATCGCCGGTGATGAAAACTTCTTTCGCGCCCGGGGCCCGGCAGACGAAGTTGACCGGCTTGGCCATTTTCCTGGCGGAATAACGATCGGCGGCCGGCCGGAAAGGAACATGCGGATGGTACATCTTGTGTGACAATACAACTTGAAATTGACGCTTACATGCTTGGTTTGTTCGCCTCTTTCAGACGCGCGATAAGCAACCACAGGACAAATCCCCGCGCAAGCGAAATGTCAGCGAAATGTCAGCGTCGGCGCAATGCCTCAGTCTTGCTCAGCGAAAACGCTTGTAGCGCAGGATTCCATCCTGCCGTATCGCGGATTGGAAATCCGCGGGCCTTGGCAAGCGCCGGTGTTTCCCAGCGTTCGGCCGGTCTGCCGAATGGAATTCGGCGATACAGCAGGTTGGAAACCTGTATAGCTACGAGGCCGCGCCGTCGTACCGCACACAACAAAGTGTGAAATATCCGGATTAGAGCTCATGCCTTTCGGGAATTGGACGGTCCTGTCCCGGAGGGACATTGTGAAAATCGCCCAGCGTTTCAACGCTGGGTTGCGCGATCCAAAACCAGCGAGTCCCAGCGGGACGAAAGGGCATCGCGTTGCCGGGCCGGCTTTCTGCCGTCCCTCCGGGACTTGTCCCGCTTGTCGGCTCAACCCAGCGTTGAAACGCTTGTCATTACCCACATCTTTTCAAACTTGTTTTAGCGCATCTGATTAGCACTCTGGTTTGCGGATCGGCGATGCTGCGGCACGCCGGGTCGGTTCCTCACCGGTGGGTTTATGAGCACGCTGCTGCTACCGCCTGG
>JACZKP010000056.1 GCA_014860005.1 Verrucomicrobiota bacterium
AGATCGCAGGGCAGAAACATCGGCGTCTGGCGATCCACATTTACAAAACGTGCAGACATGGCCTTTGGATCCGTACCGCCCCCTTTTTGTTCAAACTATTTTCAGAAATCTCTTCGCGCTAAGTCCGACAGGCTGCTAGGCCCACCAATCCATCTTTCATCATCGCGGGGTGAAGAGCCTTTGATTTGCCTCCATGAACGTCGTGGAGAAGCCCCAGGCGTTGGTAAGCGGTTGAGAGCAGTGTCCCAGTTCCACAAGCGAAGTCACCGATACGAGTCTGGATGAGGGCCTTTGCATCCGCCCAGTCTCCGCGGCGAAGCGGCTTGTCGTGCGGCATTGCCAAACCAGCGAGAAGGGAGGCACAAGCGGGCCTAGTGTAGAACGTGGCTAGGAATTTTCGGTCGGCAATCAGTCTCTGGAAGATAACGCCCGTCAAGTCGTGAGACTTGGTGACACCTCCCGCGACTAATTTTTCAGCAGTTTCCCAAAGGCCGTTAAGTGTTCGAACTTGCGAGACAACAGGAAGACAATGAAGAATCGCTTTGGCTGTATGAAAAATGGGCCAATAGTTGACCTTGAGGATTCTCACCCATTCATCCATGAGAGGCGTCGGCGTGAAATTCCCGAGATTGCGGAATTCACCGGGGGACTTTGTTCCACGCTCAGTTTTGCTCGATTCATCGAACACCAACATGTCCGCTTCGGCCAACGCCGCATGAAACACCAGTGCGTTGACAATCACTGCCATTGCCATTTTTCGGGTCTGCCCTGCATCGTCGTCGCTTTGTCCAAGCTCCGCTGCAATTCCCACTCCACAGGGAGACCCAACTGGATGCGACGACGAGAAGTCCCCTTCAGCACGAGTAATCCCTTGCTCTAGGGTATCGGTAAGAGCATCTGCCCTCCACATCGGCACGCTTGACCGATGCAGGAGCATCGCAAGTTCCCGAACATCGCCTGTTAGAAATTCTGAGGCGGGAAGGCGCTTCGTAGTCCCACTGGGTTCGACTGAGTATAGAGCGTAATCAAGCCTCGCTTCGCGAATCTTGCTACGAAGCGTTTGCCCATGGTAATTGCGAAGCGCCTTCGGGTAGACCAAGGCGATGGCCGTATCCACCGTGCTTGTGCTGGTGCTGAGACGCTTCCCCAGCCTTGATCGGGCTTCGATCTCCGCCTGCCGATAATTTCCGACTTCCGCCTCGACTACAATAGGCCAACCACCGGGCTTTTCGATTAAAACGTCTGGGCGCCCACCATCTTCAAAGGTTCCACCAACCTCCTCTGCCCGGACCTTCCAATCCGTGCCCAAAGTTTGAAGAATCTCGCCGAGGGCGATGTTTATTGTTTGCTCGTGCGCCGGCATACGTCTTTCTCCCATTTTGGCCCAGCATTCACAAGGACATGATATGATGATTTTTGCCTTCTCCGAACGAGTCCGACGTGCAAGCCATGGGCGCCGACAAGCTCAAGCGAAGGCGCACGTGTCAAAATTTACGTGATGGTGAATCGCATTCTGAACAAGTATGGATACCCGCCAGACCTTAATGAAGGGCCGTGCGCGGATTCGGCGGTTTGAAGCTGGACAGAATTCATCTTCAGGAAATCCGTTCCATTCGTCGCTCGCCGAGTGCGGTCATAAGTTGTTCAATTTCATTTAGGCATAGGGATTCTACAAGAATCCTTAGGCGGTGGCCGGCGCGCAGCGCGTGCTCGGCCACCGTCCAAGGTATCCTGTTCACATTGACACACGCCACAGTAGCTG
This sequence comes from Verrucomicrobiota bacterium, assembly GCA_014860005.1. The sequence continues at coordinate 1,763 of JACZKP010000056.1, forward strand.
GTGGGGCGAGCGTCCCCGCGAGCCGGCTCGTCAGTAGCCTCGCCCCACCCAATTGATGCAATGCGGAGATCGCCGGAAACGCGCCGGATCGGGAGATCGGCGCTCCGTTGCCCGCAGGCCCGTCCTTGCATCCTGAAACAGCGGGGCAACCGCTAATCGGCGCTAATTCACGCTGATTCAGACAAGCTTCCGGCAATGGGGAGACAAACCCGTCCGCCGGCCCATGCGCTTCGAAACGCACGGGCGACGACGGTAGCAGGAGCCGGCGAACCAACCAGGGTTGCGTCCGGGAACTGCCTCAGCCACTCTGCCTCGCATCGTTGACAATCATTTCTGGACTTGAGCCGCAGCCGCGTTGGGCGTACTACGCAGACATGATGTATGTCATCCGCACTTCCATTTACACCGTCTCGACTGCGCTCATTGCGGCCCTGGCCCTGCTGGCCTGCACGCCGGTGGGTGCGGAAGAGGAATTCGTTCCGCTCTTCGACGCCCAATCCCTTCAAGGCTGGCACGTGAGCGCCAAGACCGGGCACAGCCGTGCGAGCAAGAACCAGACGGGTGGCAAATGGGTCATCCAGGACGGCGCCATCGTGGGCAGTCAGGATATTCCCGGCAACGGCGGCATCATCATTACGGACGAAGCGTTCGGTGATTTCGAGGTGGCGCTGGAAATGAACAACGACTTCGGTCCGGACAGCGGCCTGTTCCTGCGCAGCACCGAAGATGGGAAAGCCTATCAGGCCATGATTGATTATCATGGCCGCGGCAATTTGATGGGCATTTACGGCGAAGGCCTTGGCGGATTTGGCGCGAGCACCTTCAATTTCGACGGCAGCCCCGACCGCATCCGCGTCAAGGCGGGCGTGACGAATTTCCCGGTGCTGCCGGAGGCGTGGCGGCATTTCTGGCGTCACGGCCAGTGGAACGAATTGCGCGCCCGCATTGTCGGCAACCCGCCCACCATCACCTGGATCAACGGCGTGAAGATCATGGAGTGGACGGATACCCAGAAACGCCTGCCGGACACCGGCGGCATTGCCCTGCAAGTCCACGGCGGTGGCGACCTGACCCAACAGTTCGTTCGTTATCGTAATGTGCGGGTGAAGAAACTGCCCATGGCGAATCCTTAGTTTGCCGGAATCCATTTGGCCCGACTGATCCTCGGTCCGGTTGCACGACACCTTTTTTATGAAGAATCCTTCCTGGAAGTTACGCTGGAGCACGCCGTGCTTTGCAGGTTTGCTCCTGGTTGCCTTGAGCGTGCCCGCCGCGGACGGCATCCGTTTGCTTGTGCGTGGGGATGACATCGGCTCAACGCACGCCGCGAACCTGGCCTGCATTCAATCCTACCGCGAGGGCATCGTGCGGTCCGTGGAACTCATGGTGCCGTGCCCCTGGTTTCCCGAAGCCGTACGATTGCTCAAAGAGAACCCCGACCTGGACGTTGGCATTCACCTGGTCCTCACCAGTGAATGGGAAAACCTCAAGTGGCGGCCGCTCACGCACGCGCCAAGTCTGGTGGACCCTGATGGGTATTTCTTTCCCATGGTTTGGCCGAATCCAAATCTGCCGCCGAAAAGCTCATTGAAGGAATCAGCCTGGAACCTGGCCGAAGTGGAAGCCGAGTTGCGCGCGCAGATTGAAACCGCGATTCGCCACCTGCCCCGCATCTCGCACCTGAGCGCCCACATGGGCTTCACCAGCCTCGATCCCTCCGTGGCGGCACTGGTGAAACAACTGGCCAGCGAGTATCGCCTCGACACCGAGAGCGGTTCGCAGCCATTGAAACGGTTCCCCGGTTGGGGCAAAGCCAGGACAGCGGAGGAACGCGTTGCCGGGTTCATCAAGAATCTTGAAGCGCTCGAACCCGGCACCTACCTGTTCGTGGAACACCCCGGGTTGAATGTCCCTGAAATGCAGGCCATCGGCCACAAAGGCTACGAAGACGTGGCCGCCGACCGCGCCGCTGTGACCGCGGTCTTCACCAGTCCCGAGGTGAAAGCGGCCATCCAGAAGCAGGGCATCCAACTCATCAGTTACCGCGAACTCAAGGCAGCGCGCTGAAGCCGCCTGGGCGGCTGGCGGCGTTAGACGCGTCCCTCTTGGCAATCAATGCCGCAATCATCCTACAAGCGGCGTCACCGCCGCGCCCTGAAGTCAGTATGAATTCGGGTCTCCCACCCGCGCTTTACTCCCTTTGATTGACGTCGCCGCAGCGCCGGTCAACAATCCGCGCGGAACATGACAACCAACCAGCTTCAAGCCCTCGCGAAGAAACACGGCACGCCGCTCGTGATCATTGACCACGACATCATCCGGAAAAACTACGCCGAGTTCCGCAGGCATCTGCCCAAGGTGCAGTGCTATTTTGCCGTCAAGGCCAACGCCGAGCCGGCCATCATTCGCACGCTTTACAAGGCCGGTGCGAGTTTCGACGTCGCCTCAATGCCGGAGTTCATGATGGTCTATGAGAACATCAAAAAACTCCCGGCCAAGGCCCAACAGGATTTCATCTGGGACAAGATCATCTACGCCAACCCGACCAAGCCCAAGGAAACGCTGCTCGCGCTCGACAAATACAAACCGCTCGTCACTTACGACAACGCCGCCGAGCTGAAGAAGATCAAACAATACGCCCCGCACGCCGGCGTCGTGTTGCGTCTGGGCGTGGCCAACACCGGCTCGCAATGCGAACTCTCAAACAAGTTCGGTTGTCAACCAGGTGAAGCGGTGGATCTAATCCTCGAAGCGTTCAAGCTGGGCCTCGTGGTGGAGGGGTTGAGTTTTCACGTCGGCAGCCAATGCACCAACTTCGAGAATTTTGTCATGGCCCTGAATACGGCGGCGGCCGTGATGAAAGAAAGCCGTGAGCGCCGGCACGAGCTCAAGATTCTCGACATCGGCGGCGGCTTTCCTGCCCCCTACAACAAACACGTCAAACCGTTCCGCGAGCTGGCCCGCGTCATCAACGCTGAGATTGACCGCTTGTTCGCGCCGGACATCCAGATTCTGGCCGAGCCGGGGAGATTTCTGGTGGCCACGGCCGCGACCAGCGTGGCCCGCGTCATCGGCAAGGCCGTGCGTGAGGGCAAACCGTGTTACTACATTGACGACAGTGTCTATCACACGTTCAGCGGCATCATCTTCGATCATTGCCAGTACCACCTGAAGTCATTCCGCAAAGGCAAGACCGAAGTCTCGGCGGTGTTCGGCCAGACGTGCGACGGGCTGGATTGCATCTCGCAATCGGAGTTGCTGCCCGAGCTGGAAATCGAAGACCTCGTCTATTCCGAAAACATCGGCGCCTATAGCAACGCCTCAGCCACGTGGTTTAACGGTTTTCCGCCCGCGAAAGTCGTGCATGTGAACGAGTAATTCGATGTGTTCTTGCTCGTGTAATTCCGGATGAGCGCCTGCATGAGGTTGTACATCTCGTCGTTCTTGTACATCACGTCGCGCTTGAGATCCCCGACGTTGAGCGGCTTGCCCTTGAGCACGAACACGGCCTGATTGTTCCGGTGGCCGTGCGCAAGCACTCGCGGCAGCTCGTGATCGAGCCGGCGGCGGACTGGCCTTCGCAGATGAACACCATCGTGCCCTTGCCCTTTTCCTTCTTCTGGTCGAAATGATTCTTGCAGTCCTTCAACTGCGGGATGCGCAGCGTGATCGCCTTGGCGGTGGCCACCCTCCCCAATCGGATTTCCTTCTCCGCATCGGATGGGGAGAAGGTGGCAAAGCCGGATGAGGTGTTCCCGGGGAGTGGAGAGGGGCTGGGGGTGAGGTGCGCGGCGAAGCTCTCTTCACGTTCTGCAATTCCTTCCGCAACTCCTGCGTGACCTTGACCTCCGCAAAGTTGTTTTGCGAAAAACTGCTTTCCGCTCACGCAACAGTGCCAATTGTGCGCGCCACGACGTTCGATTAAAAACCGGTTCGCGCGTCAAGCTGGCAGGCTGGCGTCACGCGGACAACGTGCGCGGGCTAACGCAAAACTCCATTCAGGGCCATCCGATGTTTGCCGCAAGAGAACGCATGAACTGCGATGGCGCAGACACCCGGTTAGCGAGTTGGTTTTTTCTTTCCACCTTCTGCCTTGAGCCTCCATTTGGCGATTAACCGTCTCAGTTCTGGAACTGCTCGGGCGCATTCGATTCTTGCTGACTCGCCTATATCCAGATGCTCGCCCAGATGCTCGCTTATTTCACTGTCAGTCCCCGCCGCCTCTTCAACCTCCTTGAGCCATTTTTCGTAAACAATCATAGACTCTTTCGCCAATTCTATTGCCGCACCAAATTCGGCCTGCTTGGCTTTAAGATTCGCTAAGCCCCTGTACCACCGCCCAAAGGTTCGCGAATCATTGGGAGAAACCTCAAAGAACACCGTCTTCGCTCGGTCATACTGCCCGGAATTCGTGTATGCTTCGGCCAAGTTAAGCAGCACATGATCCAGGCCGACCACTTGCGCGACTGGGTCGTTTTTAGAAAGTGATAAAGCGACTTCCAGCCAGTTCGCTGATTCAGCCCACTGCTTCAGCCTGAAAAGTTCACGACCAATATCTTGTGGAATACTCGCCAAGTGATGCTTCAGAAGCCAAGCGCCGTTGAACTGAAGACGTATCTCGTCCACTGGTGTCGCCGCGCGAAACCACTGGAGATCTGAGTGACTCTCAAATCCACTGTAGAGCCAATCCGACACTAGCCGGCATTCCATGGACCAGAGGGGTCGAAGAATTTTAGCTCTTGATGCTGCTTCTCCGCCCTTGTTTTGCCGAAACAGGGTTTCGAGGTGGTTCACCATCGCGGCAACTCGGTAGCGGTGGAATGCTGGCCCGGCGGATTGCCACGCGGCGATACTTTGTTCAAGGGCCGCTTCGGCACCTCCCCACTCGCGGTTTGCGAAATGGGTCTTGGCCTTCAAGTCGAAGCGCATCCCTTCGGCCCGAGGGCGGCTGATAATTCGCGACAACTGCTTCAAGATTCGGTTTTCTTCCGACGGACTACGTGCTTCGCCCGCTTCGCTCATCTGTTGTCTCAGAATCCTTTCAGTCCTTCTCGTATCCTCATTATTCTTTGCATCGACCAATGCTGACTCAAGGAAAAGAGGGTCTCTTTCGATCCATTCCTGAGTTGCGAAGCCGCTCGGCTGCATCCAAAGCGGCGTTACTCGCTTAAACGGCGCTGTACGATTCCGCGCGTCTTCGAGCAGTTCCCAAACAACAAGGGTATGCTCGACCCTTTGGAATTTTTCCGCCGAGATCAAGGCTTCATGGCAGTTCACTTTCTCCTCTATCGCAATTTTCGGTATCCGCCCTTCGTTCGCGGCTGTGTCCAGCCGCGTGCAGAAGAAATCAACAAAATGGTCTGCCCAGTCTTTTTTCTGGTCAGGCATTTGATCGTAAAGAAATGATCGCACCAGTGGATGGAAATTGTATCGGCCGCCCTCCAATTTCAGCAACGCGGAGTTTACGCAGTTTTTGACCGAGCCGAGCCAGTTTGGTTTATCCAAATAATCGCGAGCGAACGCTTTGCCCAAGCCCGCTGGGGCGACGGCAAAGCGAAAAAGAGTTTCCTGGTCTTCGCGATCCAGTCGTTTGAACGAAATCTGGAAACAGGCTGCCATGCTCCGATGACGAGCGGCGAGGAAAGAATCGTCCGTTGCCAGCACGTCGGTGTTCTTCCGAAGTTCATCTGCCAGTTGCGACAAGGTGGTTTTTGGTGCTTGGCGAGCGAGCAGCAGGATTGCCAATGGAATATGCCCAACGGATTCACAGAGATGCCCCACTGTTGATTTGTCCTTGCCAGACAGATTCTCCAGTCCCGCTTCGAAGAGAAACATCTGAATGGCGTCGTCACGACCAAGTTCTCCGAGAGCTTGCACATAAGGCTTCATGCCATCGTGGATTTCTCTCGTCGTAACCAGGATGCAGCATTTTGCGGCGTGGCTTATCAGAAACTTGTTGCAATCGTCGTTCGAGAGAACAGTCTCGAAATTGTCAAAGACGATGAGGGTGTGGTGGCGCGCGAAGTAATCGTTCAGGAGCTTTTCACAGTTGGCCACCGGTGAGCTTTCCATTCGGCTGCCCAACAGCACTTCCGCCATCGTCCGCACGCATTGTTCCAGCGCGGGATTCGGCTCGCAGTCTATCCACACCGCACCGCCGGCAAGTCGTCCGTTTTGAATGCCATCGTACGCGGTCTGCTTTGCAAAGGTTGTTTTTCCCACGCCACCTGTTTCGTGAAGCACAATCAATCCCTTATGAGCCAATTTTGCCGTGACCTCCTTTCGCAACTGCTCATGGCCAAAAAACCGCACCGGAGCTTCTTGCAGATTGTGTGGATTCTTTTCCTCGGGGGGCGGCTGTGGCTGACTTGCGGCAGGCGCATCGCCAATGGGCGTTTGCGGGCCGGGAGTTGTTGGTGTGAGCGCCGTGGTTGGTTTGACTCTGTCTTTTTTGCGAGACGGTTGCGCCGCGTAGGCTGTTTCAATTTCCTCAAGAATTTTTGTTAACGCGGCGGGGGCAGCCACGTCCTTCGTGCCACGTCTGATGATGATTGCATCTGCGGGGAGTCTAACCGGGTCAATTGTGGCTTTGCGGTGTCTGCGCGGGTGCGTTTGAGGGAAAATGATTTTCAAAACGTTACGGGCGTTTCCTCCTGAGCCAGATTCTTTTCCGAAAACTTCGTTGAAGTTCCGGGGTGTATCAAGCAGGTTCAGCAACGTATCGAAAAGGCCGGTCTTGCCGTCATGCGGGACTTCGTAGAAGCCGCTATCAGGGCGGTGTTTGGAAATCCGGTAGCGGATGAGCCAGTAGCAAAGGCTCATCGCGTTTTTGTCCCAAGCCAAGCCCTTCACCGTGCCATCGAATGGTTTCTCGATCGGTGGCTGATTCTCGCCAAACCAAAAGTAGGTTTTGTCCAACTGGATAGGACCGGTTTCTGAGAACCGCAGAGCGAGGCGATGGGTTTCTTTGCTGGCCTTCACGCGCCGAGATTACACTGAGCCTATTCCGTCTTCAGCATCCAATTTGTTGCTGAAAAGCCTCCGAAAGCCCTCCGAAAGGTCTCCGAATCGTTCCGAAGTTGAATCAATTGAGCAACTCCAGCAACACGCACTAAATGGGAGGCGTCACGAAGTTGTGACCAGCGAAATTAAGCTGAGACCAAAAACAAAAACAGAATAGACAAAACAACTATATGAAAAATCGAATGCCAAACTTCATCATGCCTGAACGCGTCAAATTATCGGCGCGCAAGGCCATCCACACGCTGGAACTGGTGGATACGACCTACGGGCTCGGCATCTGGCCGTCGGCGCAGGAAAAGGAAAAGTGGCTGCATGACCTCGCCCTGTTCCTCTTTTACAACAATCTGTGTTCAGTCAGCCTTGAGTTGCTCGGCAAGGACAAGACGGTGGTTGCCGAAGTAAAAATCTGCTTCGGTCAGCGGGTCGAGAGCGCGACTGACGGCGCACCCGCTGGCACAGAAGTACCATTGATAGATAAAAGATTGGTTGCCGGTCATCGCGTGCTTGTTCATCAAAGGCAAGTAAACCCGGAGCAATACCGCCATTTGCTCAAGCTGAACTGGCAGACCGCAGAAACCCTCCGTCGTCGGCGGGGCGATGAATTCGCCAACAATCAAGCGCGCAAGACCGGCGGTCGGCAGACGGGCAGCATCTTCACGTCGAAGGAGGCGCGGCACGAACTGACCATAACGCGGCCCATTGGACCAAGAGGCTACGGTTTTTGCGATTGCACCAAGCTCGGATTGACTGGCGTTTTCCTGCACAAACGTCACTTGTGCGGTGTTCGGGAATTGAAGCTCGGGCAACGGGTCAGCGGGGTGCTGATTCAATTGCCGAACGGATTCCAGGCGCGCGAGGTGCGCCCCGCGTGAACAACCGGCGAGGGATGGCGGCACTGTCGCCATCCCCGCCATCACAAACCTTAACCCTCAATCCAAGTAATTATGTGTGATTACAACCGACTCAGCCAAACCACAGTCCAGTATCTCCCCGTGCCGTTGCCAAAAGTACGCGGCTATCTCGGTCCGGTCGCTCACGGCGCGTTGCTCCAAGTCGTGAGAAGTGGTCGGGCGCGTCCCGGCCACGATCTCCACGATGGAAAGCCTCTACCGAATGGCAGCCTGCTGTCCGGGCATTACATGAGCGATGGGAACTTTCAACGCGCTCTTGCCAGAATGAACGCGCAACCGCGGCGCTGCCAATGGTGTGGTCAGTCGCTACCAACAAGTTTGGTTCGACAGCATCAACAGCCACACGATCACCGCGAAGACATCGCGCACCATTTTCACGACCATTGCTGGCGGGCGCGGTTGCTGGCTGTGGCCGCCATCTTCGGGCACATCCGCTCCGATCAACTCCTCGCACACGGAGTACGTCGGCGGTCGAGCGGAGTGCGTGAGAAAGTCATCGTCACGGTCAAACGGGTTCTCACGCTGAATCGGCGGCCAAGAAATAGCAAATGGCGGAAGTGGAAGTCATGAAACTCTGGCGACAACTCACACGGTTGTGGCGGCAGCGAAACGCTCCGCCACATCCCCGCCATCGCAGACGTCAATCGCCACGCCGTCGCCGGATTCCTGGAGGCTCTGTTGGGCGCACTGCGTTCCAACGTTTGCGGCGGCTGTTCAACGGAGTGGCGAAACCGCGGTTGATGCGGGGGCGAATCACCGCCTACCACGGCACGCCGTCCGTCACGAATGCGCGAAGCATCTGTCGTGATGGTTTCATGGCGGGCGGCGGTAATGCCTTGGGCGACGGCATTTATCTGGCCACGGATGTCGCGTCAGCCAAGACCTACGCGGGAAGCGCCGGAGTTTATGTCAAGTGTCAGGTCACGTTGGGGCGGACATGCGTTTGGGGAGCGCCGATGCAGGCCCGCTACGCGGCGTGGTGTCAGCTGCACGGCGTTCAACAGGACAACTCGGCGATGACGGCGTTTTTGCTGCGGAACGGCTTCAATACGATTCAAAACGGTAAGGTCGTGGTGGTGCTGTCACCGGGTTATCGCAATCCAACTGCGTGGAAACAAAAGAGCCGGTTCATACGGGTGCTGTCGGTTCACCGGGCGTCGAACAACGCTCGCATCAACGTGTAATCAATATGGAAACCTTATTGTCTCTCTTTATCGTGTTGGCGCTGCTCGCCGGCGCATTGGTCGTGTTGGCACATCCGTTTGGAGGCGGTGGCAGGCGAGGGCAGCCTTCGAGGATTGCGTTCCGGGTCGCACGTTGGGTGTTGATGGCGGCATTGGTGCTTACGCTCATGCCACTGCTATTGCTGATCGTGCTCGGTATCTGGCTGCTGTCCCCGAAAGGCCGGGTTTGGACCTCGTATTGGGGGCATGTCTTGGCAAACGCGACGACCGGAGTGTGGCACTGGATGTTTGGCCCGCCGAAGGTGAAGATTCATCGTTCACACAATCGCCGTGGCTTGCGACGAAACAGGCGCTTTGATAACCGATGGAACTGAGATACCTGGACGCGCGCCTCAAGTCCTCCGCCGGCACGACGAATTTGCCCCTGATGTAATCCTTCCGCTCGAGCGTGTTCTTGCCTATGAGAAGTTGAAGATCGGGCCGGACTCGGCGCGCGGGGCGTATTCCACTTTGCTCAAGCGCATTTCCTTGCCGATGGATTGCGCGAATTCTTTCGGGCTGATTTCGCCCAACCGACGGACATTTGTCGTGCTTGTTCGCGCTGTATCCATTGTTATCCTCGCCCCATGAACGCGAGCAACGCGCCCCGCATCCTCACGACCACCGTCGGTTCGTATCCCGTTCCTGACTGGCTTGCCGCGCTGCCCAGCGAGCAGGCACTCCTCGACGCCACGCGGGTGGTATTCAACACTCAGCGACAAGCCGGGATTGACCTGCCCACGGACGGCGAACTGTATCGGTTCGATGTGAATCATCCCGACACAAACGGCATGATCGAGTATTTCGTCCACAAACTCGGCGGCATTCGGAAAGAGGTCGGGCGGCAGGACACAGCGGCGTTTCGCGCGAAGAGTGAAATGCGTTTCCGGTTGAAGCCCGCCGCCGTTGTCACTGGACCGATCACCGAGGGCGCGCTGAATCTGCCCGAGGACTGTGCGCGCGCGGCCAGCGTGGCGGGCGGGCCGTTCAAGTTTACGCTCACCAGTGCTTACATGCTCGCGCGGACATTGCTGGACGAGCACTACCGCGATTTCAAAAAACTCACGCTCGCCATCGCAGACGCACTGGCGGCGCAAGTCGGCGAGTTGAACTGCGCCTGCGTGCAGGTGGACGAGGCGAACATTCCGGGCAATCCCGCCGACGGCCCGCTGGCGGCCGAAGCCATCAATCGCGTGCTCGATGCCGTGCGAGTAGAGAAGGCGGTGCATTTCTGTTTTGGCAATTACGGCGGGCAGACGATTCAGAAAGGCACTTGGGCGACGCTGATTTCGTTTCTCAACAGCCTGCACACGGATCATCTCGTGCTCGAACTGGCGCATCGTCCGCCGTCCGATCTTGAGGCGCTCAAGGAAGTGGACGCGCGCATCGGCATCGGCTTGGGCGTGGTGGACATCAAGGTGAATCACGTCGAAACGCCTGAGGAAATCGCCAGAGCCATCGAACGCGCGGAAAAGGTGCTGGGACCAAGCCGCGTGCGCTATGTGCATCCGGATTGCGGTTTCTGGATGCTGAAGCGCAGTGTGGCCGACCGCAAGATCGCGGCGCTGGTGAAGGGGCGGGATTTGTATTTGGGGCGGTCAAATCCGTCTTGATAGTTGAAGGTGACCCGCCCACTTTTTCCAAAACCTGTGGCGATCAAGCACGAGTGTTTTTTTGTTACCGGATACTGG
>JACZKP010000057.1 GCA_014860005.1 Verrucomicrobiota bacterium
GAACCGCCCCCGCTGCCGGAACCACCGACAGAACCTGAAATTCCAGCGGCGACCGAACCAGTGACCGAAATCGAGCCGCCGGCAAAAACCGACGGCGCGCCCGCGCCAGTTGCAGAAGTTCCCCAGGTCGAACCGCCGACCGAGGTAGCGACCCCGCCACCTTCACCACCTCCGCCGCCGCTCCCGCCCCCGGCTCCGCCGAAACCAAAAATCGGCGACAAAGTCGGATTCATCCAATTGCCACAAAGGCCCGCGGCCCGCACGACCGAACGCCCCGGCGGCGCGAAGCCACCTCCTCGGCCAGCAGACCAAATCCGGACTGAATTTGTCCGGCGAGGAGATTCGCGTGGTGGTCGCGGAGCATCCCCTTCGGGCGGTCCCGGGTCCAGAACCTCCGCGCCACAAAGATCCGCTGGAGATGGAAAAGCCGCTGAAGGCCCGAAGTCTCCGGCTAGAGTGCTGCTGCCGGCGGATGCCCAACTGATCACCATCAAACCGCCAATCGTCGTGCGCGAATTGGCCGACCAACTCAAGCAAAAGCCGTTCAAGATCATTGCGGATTTGATGGAGTCGGGCGTGTTTGCCACCGTCAACCAGGCCATTGACGAGAAGATCGCTCAACAAATTTGCGCGAAATATGGATTCCGCTTCGAGGTCGAAAAACGCGAGCGCGGCGGCGGCATTGTTCATGCCCCCAAACCGCCCGTCGTCCAGGAGGAAGAGGACAAACCGGAGACGCTCAAACCCCGTCCGCCGGTCGTCACCATCATGGGCCACGTGGACCACGGCAAAACCACTCTGCTTGACGGCATTCGCAAGTCCAACGTCGCGGCGGGTGAATCCGGCGGCATCACCCAACATATCGGCGCCTACACCATTTCCTTCCCCCATCCGGAGCGCAAAAAGGAGCTGGCCCAGATCACGTTTCTCGACACGCCCGGTCATGCCGCGTTCAGTTCCATGCGCGCTCGCGGTGCGAATGTGACGGACATCGTTGTTTTGGTGGTGGCGGCCAATGACGGTGTCATGCCGCAAACCCTCGAAGCCTTGAGCCATGCTCGGGCCGCCAAGGTGCCCATCATTGTGGCGGTCAACAAAGTTGATCATCCCAACGCCAATCCCATGCGGGTCCGGCAACAGTTGCAGGACAAGGGGCTGGTGCCGGACGACTGGGGCGGCGACACGATTTTCACCGACGTCTCGGCCCTCACGAAACAGGGCGTGGATAAACTCATCGAGATGATCCTTCTTCAGGCCGACCTGCTGGAGTTGAAGGCAAATCCCGACCGTTGCGCCAAAGGCAACGTCATCGAATCCGGGCTGGAGCCCGGTGGGCCGATCGCCACCGTGCTGGTGCGCAAGGGCACGTTACGTGTGAGTGACGTGATCATTTGCGGGCAGTATTACGGCAAGGCCCGCGCACTGATCAACGAGGAAGGCAAACGGCTCAAGGACGCCGCGCCGTCGGTGGCCGTAAAAGTCCTGGGACTCAACGGCGTGCCGGAGGCTGGCATCGAGTTCAGTGTGGTCGAAAGCGAACGCACCGCGCGGGAACTCGCCGAAAAGCGCGGCCAACAATTCAAAGCCCAGAGCCTGGAAGCCCGCTCCAAGATCACGCTCGAAAACCTCTTCGCCACGCTTGATTCCCAGCAAAGCAAAGTTCTCAAGATTGTCGTCAAAGCCGACACTCAGGGTTCTGTGGAAGCCATCGCGGACGCGCTCAAAAAGATCGAGTCCGAGAAAGTCACGTTGGAAATCATCCACCACGCGGTTGGCACCATTACCGAATCCGATGTAGCCCTGGCTGCGGCCTCCAGCGCCGTGATTCTCGGTTTCCACACCCGGGTGGACAGCGGCGTCGCCGACCATGCCAAGCACGAAGGCGTGCAGATCAAACTCTACGCCATCATTTACGAATTGATTGACCAGGTGAAGGAAGCCATGGCCGGCCTCCTCGACCCGGACACAAGAGAAGTGATTACCGGCGTCGCCGAAGTGCGCCAGATATTCGAATTATCCAAGGGCACCCCGGTCGCCGGTTCAATGGTCACCTCCGGTCGCATCGTGAAGGGCAAGGTCCGCGTGCGGCGTCGACGGGAGGTCATTTACGAGGGCGTCACGCAATCACTGCGGCGCTTTCAGGATGAAGTCAACGAAGTGCGCGCCGGCATGGAATGCGGCATCCGCATCGAAGGCTTCAGCGATATTCAAGTGGGCGACGCAGTCGAGTGTTACAGCATCGAGAAAGTGGCGGCCAAACTGTAATCCGCCATCCTGTTGCCATGCGCCAGTGCCTTCAGTACAACCTTTCGTCCGGGGTGCAACAAAGCGTCGCCCGCCGGATCATCTGATTTTCCCGCTGCACCACCATGCCTTCTCTCAGACTTCAACGCGTGCGCGAACTGCTGAAGCGCGAAATTGGCGAAGCCCTTCGCCGCGAGTTTCCCGTGAGCGAAGTCGGTCTTGTGTCGGTCAACGACGTAATCGTGGCGGGTGACTTGAAGTCCGCCACCGTGTTCCTGAGCATCCTCGGCACCCCCGACCAGCAAAAGCGCGGCTTTGCGCAAGTGCTGGAACACCGCGGCCGTGTGCAAAGCCTCGTCGCCCGCGCGGTCGTGTTGAAATACTTCCCCAAACTTCGGTTCGTCATGGACGACTCGGTCGTGCGGGGCAATCGGGTCCTCGCCATCATCGAGGACCTGGAAAAAGTCAACCCGACGGAGCCTGACGAAGACGAATAGTTCCCTGGGAATCCTCGAAGGTTTCAGCCTCCTTCAGGATTCCCGGCCAACACTTGATGAAATCCTATCCCAAGATTGTGGACCGCATTCTCGAAGTCATTCGGGAAAGCGCCACGATTTGCGTCGTCGGTCACGTCCGCCCCGACGGCGATTGCATCGGTTCTCAACTTGGCCTGACGCTGGCCCTGCGCGCGGAGGGCAAGCAGGTGGTTTGCTGGAACGAAGATTCCGTTCCGCAGAAGTACCGTTTCCTCGACCCGGATCGGAACTTTGAGAAGCCGCGCGCGGGCGGACAGTTTGACCTCGTCATCGCGACCGATTGCGCGAGCTTTGAGCGCCTCGGGAAGGCCGGCGAATGTGCCGCGCAGCGGAAACGGCTCATCAACATTGACCACCATGCAAGCAACACCCGTTACGGTGATCTGAACTGGATCTCCGCGCGCGAGCCTTCCACCGGCGAACTCATTTTCCGATTGTTGAAAATTGCGCGCTGGCCCATCACCAAACAGATTGCCGACTGCCTGTTCACCGCCGTCTCCACTGACACCGGCTCCTTCCAATACTCGACGACTCGCCCCAGCACGTTCCATGTCGGCGCAGAACTCGTCACCCGCGGCGCCAACCTCGCGAAGATCACGAACGAGGTGTATCAAAGTTATCCCCTGTCGCGCGCGCGCCTGCTCAAGCACGTTTACAGCAAGTTCAAACTCACCCACAACGACCGGATCGCTTACTTCTGGCTGAAGAAGGCTGATCTCGCCCGCACCGGCGCGGAGAGCAACGATACGGAGGGTTTGATTGATCATGTTCGCGCCATTGAACCCGTCGTGGTTGCCTGTGTCTTTGAGGAGGTTGAACCGGAAGTCACACGCATCAGCCTGCGTTCCAAGAGCGACAAGGTGAACGTGAGTGATATCTGCGCTCAATTCGGCGGCGGGGGACACTTCGCCGCCGCAGGCGCACACATTCCCGGTCGCCCGCTCTCGGTCCAGCGTCGCGTCGTCGCCGCCATTCGCAAGGCCATCAACGCCGCTAAGTAATTTTGCCATGCAAGAATTCACCGCGCTCGATGGCGCGCTCCTCATTGACAAACCTTCCGGACCGACGTCCCACGATGTCGTTGACGCCATCCGCCGCAAGTTCGGCATAAAAAAAGTTGGCCATTGCGGCACGCTTGATCCCAACGCCACCGGACTCTTGCTCATTGTTCTCGGTCGCGGCACCAAGCTCTCGGAGAAACTCATGTCCGATGACAAGGTTTACGAGGGCACGATCAAATTTGGCGAAGCCACTGACAGTTACGACGCCGATGGTGAACTCACTGCGTCCCTCCCTGTGCCGCCGCTGACGCTGGCCGAATTGAACGAAGCCGCCGCAAGCTTCGTCGGCGACTTGATGCAGAAGCCGCCGATGGTTTCCGCTGTGAAGAAAGGCGGCATTCCGCTCTACAAACTGGCCCGTAAAGGTTTGGAGGTCGAACGGGAGGCACGCTTGATTCACGTCTATTCGTTTCGCTTCGCGGCGTATGACGAACCGGTCGGCCAATTTTCCGTCGCCTGCACCAAGGGCACTTATGTCCGCAGTCTGGCGCATGATCTGGGCGAAAAACTCGGCTGTGGCGCGCATCTGGCAACATTGCGGCGCACGGTGTCCGGCAAGTTCGACGTCACCAACGCCCTGCCGCTGGCGGCCATTCTGAAACTTACGACCGCGGAACTGGAGAAGCGCGTGATTCCCTTCTTAAAGCTCACCGGGACGTAATAAGATTAAGATTATGATTGCGATTAAGAGTAAGAGAGTTCGCGGCCCGAAACCGGCGCTTACTCTTCACCTTAATCCGCACCCGCGATGAAGCTGATCCACTCAGCCAAAGCTCTCGCCGCCGGTCACCGAAAAATTTGCCTGGCCATCGGCGTATTCGACGGTGTGCATCTTGGCCACCAGCAAATCATCCGGCAAACCATCGCTGACGCCCGCCAGCACGACGCCCTCGCGCTCGTGCTCACGTTTGATCGCCATCCGAATACCGTCGTCGCCCCGGATCGCGTGCCGCCGCTCATCTATTCCCTGCCCCAGAAAATCCGCGCGATTGAATCCTTGGGCAGCGACGCACTGCTGTTGATCCACTTTGACCGCGCCTTCAGTGAGCAAACCGGAGAGACGTTCATCCGCCAGCTCGTACGCGACTTGGATGCCGCGCTCCAAAGCGTGTGCGTCGGGGCGGATTTTGTGTTCGGCCACAAACGCAGCGGCAACGTCGCCCTCCTCAAGCAACTCGGCGAAGAATTGCATTTCACCATGCACGGGCTGGCCGCTGTTTCGCTGGATGCACAAATCGTCAGCAGCACGCGCATCCGCGAAGCCATCCGCAGTGGCAACCTGGATGCCGCCAGCCAGATGCTCGGCCGGACTTACTCGCTCGCCGGCAAAGTCGTTCGTGGCGACCAACTCGGCCAGCAACTCGGCTTCCCCACGGCGAATCTGGACACGACCGGCCTGCTGCTTCCGCCGAACGGCGTTTATGCCGCGCACGCCCAGCGTAGGACAGGCGTCGCGCCTGTCTCAAATCAGCCTCCTGCTCTGGGGAAAGAATGCGATGGAGACAGTCGCGACGCCTGTCCTGCGCACCGGGCCGTTCTGAACATCGGTTGCCGCCCTACGCTTCAGCAACCCACGCCGGAACCGCGTCTGGAGGTGCATCTGCTGGATTTCAGCGGTGAGCTTTACGGTGAGGAACTCGAAGTCACTTTTGCAGATAAACTTCGCGAAGAGCGCCGATTTCCAAACCTCGACGCGTTGAAATCTCAGATCGCCCAGGACATCGCGGACGCGCGCAGCCGGCTCTGAAGGGCCGACCAGAAGCACGCGTTAAAACCTGACTCCGCGTGTTGGTTCCCGTTCGACCGCTCAAATTCTCTTGAACACGCAGGCTGGCTTCGCTGTCCATCGGTCTGTAAAATACGGAAAAATGAACTCAGAAATCTCCGCCATCAACGCCGCCGTCAAGGAAGCTGCGGCGTTCACGCATCCCTTGTTCACTGAACTCGGCAAGGTCGTCATCGGCCAGCAATACCTTGTCGAACGGCTGGTCATTGGTCTGCTCGCGAATGGCCACGTCCTCCTCGAAGGCGTGCCGGGCCTGGCCAAAACACTCTCCGTCAAATCGCTGGCCAATTGCATTCACGCCAAATTCTCGCGCCTGCAATTCACGCCTGACATGCTGCCCGCCGACGTCATCGGCACACAAATCTACAATCCGCAATCCGGCGGCTTCAGCACCCGCAAAGGACCGATCTTCGCCAACCTGATCCTGGCCGACGAAATCAACCGCGCGCCCGCCAAGGTGCAAAGTGCATTGCTCGAAGCCATGCAGGAAAAACAGGTCACCATCGGCGACCAGACCTACAAGCTCGACGAACCCTTCCTCGTGCTCGCCACGCAGAATCCCATCGAACAGGAAGGCACGTATCCGCTACCCGAAGCGCAGGTTGACCGCTTCATGCTCAAGCTCAAGATCGGTTACCCGTCGCGCGGCGAAGAGCGGCAGATTCTCGACCTCATGGCGCGCACGACCGACACGCCCGTAACCCACGCCGTCGTCGAGCCGCAACAAATCCTCAAGGCGCGCGAAGTCATCAACGACATCTACATGGACGACAAGGTGAAGGAATACATCGTGGACCTCGTCTGCGCCACGCGCGAGCCGGAGACCTACAAGATCGAGGTGAAAGACTTCATCCAACTCGGCGCCTCCCCGCGCGCGACGATCTGCCTGACGCTCGCGGCCAAGGCCTACGCGTTCCTGAAAGGCCGCGGCTACGTGACGCCGCAGGACGTGAAAAGCATCGGCATGGACGTGTTGCGCCACCGCGTAGCCATCACCTACGAAGCCGAGGCCGAGGAAAAAACCAGCGAAACGGTCATCCAGAAAATCTTCGATGAACTGCCCGTGCCGTGATCCGGTTGCATTGATCATGAATAAACCGGCATGAAATCCAGACCATCATTCGGGTTCATTTTGGCCTCGGCTGTAGTGTTGTCTGTTGGAATCTGGCTACTGGTTACGGCTCTTCGGCCAGCAACTGCACACAAGGCCAAGATTGGTTTTAGCCATGAACCTTCATCGACTCCGGAAAGTTTCTTAACGAATCCTCCGGCGACTAATCATTGACGTTGGCTCACAATGATTCCCCGCAAGATTCTAAAGAAAATCCGACTGATCGAGCTGCACCCGAACCGCAGCGTGCCCGGGTTTGCGACCGGAGCGCGGCTCTGTGAGCCGCAGCACTCTCGCTTGTGTGAGAACGTGAAGAACTCCGAACGCTTCCTGTCTTGCGCAGCCGCTGCGGGTCACAGACCCGCGCTCCATTCATTTCAGCCGTCGGCGCAGTTCCGCCGGATTCCGCGAACCGTGGAACACAGAAACGATGCCGATAAAGTCAGGCTCAATGCGGAAATAGACACTGTATTTTTTGAAGACTTCGACTTTGGCTATGCGAATTGTTTTGCTGACGAGCCTGAATCGTTCGGGGCTTTGCAGGATGTGCTGGAAGGTGGCGTGAATCTCGGCTTCAAACCGGTCGCCCAATCCGGGCTGTTGCTCGTCATACCACGCGACGGCATTTTCAAATTCGAGCCGCGCCTCCGCGTCGAAAATTATTCGGCGGGACATGAGCTGCCCTTGATTCGTTCCTTCAGTTCCGCACGAACCTGTTCCCAAGGAATGCCGCTGGCGGGATTGCGCCGCAGTTCCTCCCCGCGCCGTTCAAATTCAGCGAGTTGTTCCGGCGTAGGCTCAACGGTTGAATCACCGAACTCCAAATCAATTTCTTCGACAAGCTCGCGGCGCTCTGCTTCGGGCATACGCCGGAGTACTTCGAGGATTTCCGTCCTGCTCATGGCGGCAATTTATCCTTTTGGATTGCCCACGCAAGCGGAGCTTTTCCGGCGTTCTGCGAATTGCCGCTCGATTTTGGCGACCACTTCGTCAAGCGGAACACCGCGCCCCGGATTTTTCAGAGCGTCCTCTGCGCGGCGATCGAGTTCTTCAATTTGTTGCGGCGTCGGTTCGGGCTCGTATCCGTTGTCAACGATGTCACCCCAAACTTGCTGCGCGAGTTCCAGGCGGTCGAGACGGCTCAACTTGGCATCAATCCCAGCCTTCAAGGTTTTCCAAGCGAAGACGCCTTCCGGCATTGGCGGAGCTTTCCAATCTTGGAAGCCGTCCATGAATTCATCCCAGAGCCGATGCGCGAGTTCAACCCGTTCATCAAACGAAAGTTTTTTCGCCTCGACAAAGAAATCCTTCACGGACATGGTTTCAATTTATTCCATTGGCCTGCCGCTGCAAGCTGTGGATTCGTCATTCGTCATTCGTCATTCGTCATTTTCACCCGCATGATTCCCCGCGAGATTCTCAAAAAAATCCGGCAGATCGAGATTCGCACGAACCGCATCGTGACCGAAACGCTCGCGGGCCAGTACCATTCCGTCTTCAAGGGCCAGGGCATGAACTTCGACGAAGTGCGCGAATACCAGCCCGGCGACGACGTGCGCGCGATTGACTGGAACGTCACCGCGCGGATGAATCATCCGTTTATCAAGAAGTTCGTCGAGGAACGCGAACTCACGCTCATGCTCGTGGTGGACGTGAGCGGGTCGGGCCTGTTCGGCTCGCGCGATCAATCCAAACGCGAACTCGCTGCCGAGATCGCGTCCGTGCTCGCCTTCTCCGCCATCCGCAACAACGACAAGGTCGGCCTCATCCTCTTCAGCGACGAGGTGGAGAAATTCATTCCGCCGCGCAAAGGCCGCAGCCATGTCCTGCGCGTCATCCGCGAAGTGCTGTTCTTCGAGCCAAAGCGGCGCGGCACGGATTTGAACACGGCGCTGGAATTTCTCATGCATGTGACGCGGCATAAGGCAGTGGCGGTGGTGATTTCGGATTTTATCGGTTCGCCGGCGGTTCGTGGCACGGGCGTCCCGCCCGTTCGTCCCAAAAGGCCCCCTGGCGGCCAGTCAGAAACGCACGGGCAGGATGCCCGTGCCACTGCGCGGTCGCATCGCATTCGCCCGCAGATGATGTTGCTCGAATCGCTGGCGCAGGCGTCCTTCACGATGCTCAAACAGGCGAACCGCCGCCACGACGTTGTGGCCGTGCAAATCACGGACCGTTACGAACTCGAGCTACCCGCGCTGGGCCGGTTGGTGTTGCGGGACGCGGAGACGGGCGAGGTAGTCGAACTGCACACCGGCGACTTGCGCAAGCGACTGGCCTTCGCCGAACGCCAGGCTAAAGCGCAGTCCGACCTTGCGCGGCTGTTCCGCTCCGCCGGCATTGACGCGATTCAACTCCGCACGGATCAAGCCTACGGCGCGGCGTTGGCGAAGTTTTTCGAGACGCGGGAAAAAAGAAGGTTGAGGGGTTAAGATGCGCAACTTGGCGTCAATGAGAATCATTCTACCTCACCCCGATCCTCTACCGCAGGGAGAGTATTTGCCCAACCAAAGTTCGCGCCTTGAACCCCTGAACCACGATTGGAGCGCCGGTCTCCCGACCCGGCGGGTTGGTAGGCAAACGCAGGTTCACGCCGGGTCGGAGACCGGCGCTCCGGTTCATGGGAAGCCACCTTCCGCTTCGCGCACGCATTGGGACCTTGAACCGCAAAGTGCGCAAGTCGTTGGAAATCAAAGCGGGCACTGTGCGGTTCATGGAGAGCCTCCGAGAACGGACGCGCATCGGGGCCATGAACCGCACGAGCGCGGACAGCCTTGTCCGCGAGTTTCTTCCGTTGAGTTCGCGCGGACAAAGCTGTCCGCGCTCCGAAGGGCGGTTCATGGGCAGGGAGAATCATTCGCAGTTCCGCAAAGATTTCTGCGTCGAGCATTGCCTGCTGTTCTATCGCCAATCAGCGGGCGTCCATTTGCTGTTCCCTCTCCCAGCGGGAGAGGGTAGGGGTGAGGGAGAGCGCAAGCACTGGATTATGGCCACGAATCAAACAACCTCAGTTGTCACCAACGCCAGCGACATCCGCGACATCAAGCCGCCGGTGGAGATTCCCAGCGGGTGGGAATGGCTTTGGTGGACACTTGCGGGACTCGCGCTCGCCGCGGCGCTTTATGCGGCGTGGCGCTACTGGCGGAAACGGCAGTCGCACGTGCCCGTGGTGCCGCCCGTGCCCGCGCACATCCGCGCGAAACAGAAATTGCAGGCGGCGCTTGCGCTCATTGGCCAGCCGAAGCCATTCTGCATTCTGGTTTCCGACACGTTGCGCCAGTATCTGGAGGAGAGATTCGAGTTTCGCGCCCCTGAGCGCACGACCGAGGAATTTCTGCACGAATTGCGGAGCACGGACCGGCTCACGCGTGATCAAAAGGACAGCCTCGGCGATTTCCTGCAACGCTGCGACCTTGTAAAGTTCGCCCGCTTTGAACCCAACGAACCCGAGTTGCGCGATTTGCACGGCGCGGCGCTGCGATTGGTGGGGGAAACCGAACCGCTCGAAGCAAAAGCAGAAAGCGGAAACTCGGAAAGCAGAAACGAATCGGATATGGAAATCGTAAATCGTAAATCATAAATCACGAATCCAGAGTGACCTTCGCCCATCCATATCTTCTGTTGCTGCTGCTGTTGCTGCCACTCGCGGCGTGGCTGAAGGGACGTCGCGGTCAACCGCCGGCTTTCGTGTACTCATCGGTTCAGTTGGTACGGAGCGTTCTCAATATCACCCGCTCGGGCGCGGGCGGATTCCTGTCGTCGTTGCGTTGGCTCGTGCTGGCGCTGTTCATCCTTGCGCTGGCGCAACCGCGTCTGACCAAAGTGGACACCTCGAAAATCACCGCCAGCGGCGTGGACATCGCGGTGGCATTCGATCTGTCGGGCAGCATGGCGGCGGAGGATTTCGAGATTCGCGGTCAACGCGTGAACCGGCTGATCATGGCCCGCGAAGTCCTGAAGGCGTTTATCGCCAAACGCCCGAATGATCGCATCGGGCTGGTGGTCTTCGCCACGGAAGCTTACACCGCCACGCCGTTGACGCTGGATCATGATTTTCTGCTCGAAACTCTCGACCGTCTGGAGATCGGCACCGTGCCCGCCAATCAAACCGCCATCGGTTCGGCCCTCGGCACCGCCGTCAATCGCTTGCGCGAACTGCAATCGAAGAGCAAAATTGTCATCCTGATGACCGATGGTGTGAACAACGCGGGCAAGATTGCGCCCCTCACGGCAGCCGAAGCGGCGCAGGCGCTGGGTGTGAAAGTCTATACCATCGGCGTTGGCACCCGCGGCGAGGCACCGATGCCTACCGTGGACATGTTCGGCCGGCGGGGCTATCAAATGCAGCCCGTGGACATTGACGAGGAAACGCTGACAAAAATCGCGGAGTTGACCGACGGCAAGTATTATCGCGCGGACAACGCGGAACGTTTTGAGGCGATCTACGCGGAGATTGACGCGCTCGAAAAGACCGAGGCGGAGGTCAAACGTTATGCCCGCCACACGGAGTTGTTCGGGTGGCTCATTGCCGCTGGACTGGCGATTCTGCTGCTCGAAGTCGCCCTGGGTCAAACCGTGTTTCGGAGGCTGCCATGAGATTTACGATTGCGGATTGCCGATTTCCGATTGCCAGGTCACTTGCCGGCAGCCGTTTTTCGCGAGGCGGCCATGATGGCGGTGAGTTCGTTGGCCTCGTTCAACAGCGCGGAAAGCTTGCGCGCCGACATGATCCCCGATTCGACCAGCAACTCGAGCCAAAGCGCCGATTCATCAGCTTCTTCTTCAACCGTACCGATCTTGGCGATGAATTCAGCCTGGCTGCGGGCGCGACAACTCGCGCGGTAATTGGCGGCCACGGAAGTTCCGCTGCGAATGATTTGTCGGGCAATGGCACGGCTCGCTTCGTCGTTCTTGGGAATCGCCCGGCTCAATTGGATGACGCGAAGGGCGAAGGACTTGGTTCGAGCTTTCAATTCGGTTGGGTTCATGCACCGAAACTACGAACCCAATCGGCAATCGGCAATCGGCAATCGTATCATGACCTTTGCCCACGCACATATTCTCTGGTTGCTGCTGGTGATTCTTCCGGCACTCGCTCTGTTCTTCTGGTGGGCGTGGCGCGAGCGGCAGCGGCTGATGACCCAATTCATTCAGGCGCGCCTGCTGCCGGGATTGATTTCCGGCGTTTCCCCCGCGCGGCAGAAATTGCGCCTGTGGTGCCTCGCACTGGCGGTCACATTCACTCTCCTGGCGCTGGCGCGACCGCAATGGGGTTTCACCTGGGAGGAAACCAAGCAACGCGGACTCGACATCATCGTGGCGGTTGACACCTCGAAGAGCATGCTGGCCGAGGACATTGCGCCGAATCGCCTGACGCGGGCGAAACTCGCGGCGCTGGATTTGATGCAACAGGCGCGATCTGACCGATTGGGGTTGGTGGCGTTTTCCGGCAGTGCCTTCCTGCAATGCCCGTTGACGATTGACGATACCGTGTTCCGGCAGAGCGTGGAAACGCTAGACATCAATACCATTTCCCAAGGGGGCACCGCCCTCGCCGAAGCCATCAACACCGCGCGCACCGCCTTCAAGGAGGGCGACAATCACAAGGTGCTCGTGCTGTTTACCGATGGCGAGGACAACGACGAGGGCGCGTTGGAAGCCGCCCGCGAAGCGGCCAAGGATGGACTGCGCATTTTCACCATTGGCATCGGGACGCCGGAGGGCGAGTTGCTCCGCATCACGGACCTCAAAGGCCGCATGGATTACATCCGCGATTCGGAGGGCAACGTGGTGAAATCGCGGCTTAATGAAACATTGCTCCAGCAGATTGCCGGTGCCACGGAGGGCGGCTTCTACCTGCCTCTGCGCGGCGCGAAGAGCATTGACACACTTTACGAAAAGGGCCTTGCTCCGCTGCCCAAGGGTGATCAAACCACGCGCCTGATCAAACGCCAGCACGAGCGCTATCACTGGCCGCTTGGCATCGCGATTCTGCTGTTGTTCCTGGAAATGTTGCTGCCGGAGCGCAAACGCGCTTCCAAGCGGGCTGCGGCGCTGGCGGGACGCACGGACACGGTTTTGCGCGGTGTTGCCACCGCGCTGGCCGTGGTGCTCCTCCCCGCGTCGTTGCTCGGTTCACCCTCAAGCGCCCTGCGCGAATATCAATCCGGCAAGTACGACGCGGCGTTGAAGGAATACCAGCGCGCATTGCAGCGCAAAGCCGACGATCCCCGGCTGCATTTCAACGCGGGCGCTGCCGCCTACCAGAACCAGCAGTTTGAAGAAGCTGCGAAACAATTTAACGAGGCGCTTGCGGCGCAGGATTTGCAGCTCCAGCAGTCCGCTTATTACAACCTCGGGAACACGCTCTACCGTCAGGGCGACACCCTGTCCGACCCCAATCAGAAGATGGAACTTTGGCAAAACGCGCTCAAACTGTATGAGGGCACCTTGAAACTCGATCCCCAGGACGCAGACGCGAAGTTCAATCGCGACTTCGTGAAGCAACGATTGGAGGAATTAAAGCAGCAACAACAGCAACAGCAGCAGAATCAAAATCAAGACCAGCAACAGGAGCAGCAGGATCAGCAAGATCAACAACAGCAACCGAATCAGCAGGACCAGCAAGACCAGCAGCAGCAGGACCAACAATCCCAGCCTCAGCCGGACGATCAATCGCAGCAACAGGAACCTCAGCAACAACCAGCCAAGTCGCCTGAAGATCAGCAGGAAGGAAAGCCCGGGGAGCAGGAAGATTCCCCACCCGCAACCCCCACCGCGCCGCAAGCCATGACGCCGCAGGAAGCGCGGCAGTTGTTGGACGCGCAGAAAGGCGAGGAACGGTTTCTACAATTCAAACCGCCGGAGAAACCCTCCCGCGGCCCGCGTCTGATCAAGGATTGGTGATTCCGCCCACGTGGTGGCGACTTATGGTCGCTGGCTCCGATTCACGGGGCAGTGACTGGTTGGATTGGGGCGGCGGCTCGGATTTCAACCATTCGCAATTTTATGCGTCGTGTTTACCCGAAGCCAGCGAGGCTGTCAGCGTCAGATTTTCGGAATGCAACTCAAGCAGGTGCGGATTCTGAGCTTGACGTCGTCGGCAGCGAGTTCAGTCTGCGGGGGAATGAAACTGGGGTGGCAGCCGGGGTCCGCGAAGGAATTTCAAGCGAACAACCAAGCGAACAACCAAGCGAGCCGCATGGTACTCCGTGACCTGTCGCCCGCGTCACTGGCAAACACTGAATCAATATGAAGAATGCAAATCAAAGCCTGAACGCCCTCAGCCGCAGGACTTTTCTTAAACGCGCCAGTGCCGCGACTGCCGCTTTTGTCGCCGCACCCGCTTTCATCCCCACCAGCGCGTTGGGCCGCGGTGGCGCGGCGGCGCCGAGTGAGCGAATCGTGCTCGCCGCCATCGGCATCGGCGGTCGTGGCAATTATGTGCTCGATTGTTTCATCCACGAGCCAGGGGTCCAGTTTGTGGCCATCTGCGACGTGAAAGCCGCGCGCCGTCAGGCGGTGAAGGCGAAAGCCGATGCCCTCCATGGCAATCAGGATTGTGCCATGTATCGCGATCTGCGCGAAATGCTCGCGCGCTCCGACATTGACGCGGTGTTGATCGCCACCGGTCCGAACTGGCACGCCGCCGCTTCCATCATGGCGGCCAAAGCCGGCAAGGACGTTTATTGCGAGAAACCTTGCACCAAGAACATCGCGGACAGTCTGGCGTTGGCGCAGGTGTTTCGCCGGACGGGGCGCGTGTTCCAAGCCGGCACGCAACGACGGAGCCTGCCGAATTTCGCCCTGGCCGCCGAACTGGCCCAGCGTGGCAAACTGGGAAAACTCCACACTTTGCACGCGCACCCCGGCGGACTGGGCACCGGCACCAGCGGCTGGCTTCCCGCGCAGCCTGAGCCGGACAAGGAAGATGCAGATTGGGATATGTATCTCGGCCCGGCTGCCTGGCGGCCCTTCAATCGCTCCTTACTCAACAATGGCGGCGGCTTTGAGAAAGGCGGCGGCATGGTGGGCGGCGGCTGTCTGGAATGGGGTTCGCATTGCGTGGATCTCTGTCAGTGGGCGAACAGTGCCGACGACACCGCAGCGGTGGAATACTGGCCGGAGGGCGACCAATTGCACGCCCGTTATGCGAACGGCGTCAAGCTGGTCATGCGCAATGACGGCTGGCTGCCCCTGGGTTCCTGCCCGGTGCGCTACGAAGGCGACACCGGCTGGGTGGAGACGGGTGACAACGGCGAAATGGTGGCCAATCCCACCACGCTGATTGCCGGTCCGCGTCCGCGTATCGCCGGTTATCCGGCGAATTTCCACGTGCGCGATTTTCTCGGCGCCGTCCGCACGCGCGGTCAAACGCGTGCCAACGCCGAGGTGGCTTGCTGGTCGCACATCACCTGTCATGCTGCCAACATCGCCCAGTTCCTGGGTCGCCGGGTCAAGTTCGATCCGGTGAAATGCGAATTCATCGGCGACGAAGCCGCCAATCGGCTGCGCTCGGAAGCGTTGCGCGAACCGTGGCGGATTTGAGGACGGTGATCTGAAGAAAACCATTTTACAGCACAAGGGAATATGAAGCGCATGATTCAGCAATTCACAGGGTTCGCCGTCTTTGTCGCCATCGCCGCGTCCGCACTGGCCGTCACCGAAGATCAACTCGCCGCCGAGAAGGCGCGTCTGGCCATGAGTGTGATCCAGTCCGACGCGCCGCCGGAGGAGAAGGCAATGGCCTGTAAACACCTCGCCATTTACGGCACCGCCGATGCCGTACCCGTGGTGGCACCGTTGTTGACTGACGAAAAACTGGCTTCCTGGGCGCGCATCGCGCTGGAAGCGATTCCCGGTCGTGCGGCGGACGACGCCTTGCGCAGCGCGATGCCCAAGCTCAAGGGCAACTTGCTCGTCGGCGTCATCAACTCCATTGGCGTCCGCCGCGACGCTGAGGCGGTGAGCAGCCTCGCGGCGAAACTCAAGGATGCGAATGTGGAAGTGGCGTCTGCTGCCGCCGCTGCCCTGGGCCGGATTGGCGGGGATGAAGCGGTCAAAGCGTTGCAGCCCGGGTTGAACTCCGGACCCGGCGCCGTGCGTTCGGCGGCGGCGGAAGGACTCATCATTGCAGCGGAGCAGTATCATGCGGCGGGAAACTCCGCCAAAGCCATTCAGTTGTTTGACAACGTCAAACAGGCGGACGTGCCGCAACAACGGAAACTCGAAGCCATGCGCGGCGCGATTCTTGCCCGGCAAGCGGACGGAATTCCTCTCCTGCTCGAAGCGCTGCGTTCACCGGACAAAGCCGTGTTTGGCATTGGACTGAGTACCGCTCGCGAACTTACCGGGCGGGCCGTTACGGACGCGCTCGTCGCCGAATTGAGCAAAACTGCGTCGGCGCGGCAGAATGCATTGTTCCTCGCCGTGGCGGATCGCAAGGACGAGGCGGTGTTGCCCGCAATTCTCACGACCGCGCGCAGCGGTTCGAAGAATCTTCGACTCACGGCCATTGATGTGATTGTCCGGCTGGGCAATCTCGCCGGTGTGCCCGTGCTGCTCGATACGGTGGCCGAGAGCGATGCCGAACTCGCCCAAGCAGCGAAGAGTGCGCTGGCCGGGTTATCCGGCAAGGAAGTGGACGATCAATTGGTGGCCCGCCTGCCGCGCGCCACGGGCAACACGCGCCGGGTGTTGGTGGAACTGGCCGGCCAACGCCGCGTGACGGCGGCCATGCCGGAATTGATCAAGGCCTCCAGTGATTCGAATCCGGCCATCCGCGCCGCGGGCGTCAAGGCCCTGGGTGAAACCGCCGGCGACGCCGACCTCAGCGCGTTGACCGACCTGCTCGCGCGGGCGCGCACCGAGGACGAGGTTGCGACTGTGGAAGCGGCGTTGGAATCCGCCTGCGCCCGCATCCCCGATCAAGCCGCTTGCGCCAATCATTTGCTCGCGCGCCTGTCCGGCAGCGCCATCCCGGCCAGGTGCGCGTTGCTGCGTGTCTTGGGCACGATCAACACACCCAACTCGCTCGATGCCGTGAAGGCCTCCGTGGCCGATTCCCAACCCGCCATCCGCGACACGGCGATCCGGGTGTTGGCTGACTGGCCCGAGGTGCCCGCCTTGCCCGCTTTGTTGAATGTGTTCCGCACGACGGAAGACGAGACGCATCGTTTCCTGGCATTGCGCGGATGTGTGCGCCTGCTCAATCTCGGCGATCTGCCCATGCCGCAAACCGTGTCCACGTTCGAGGAACTGCTGGCCCGCACGCAGCGCACCGACGATCGCAAGGTGCTGCTTTCCGGGCTGGCCAACCTCACGGATCCCGCCGCGCTCAAGCTCATCGAACCGTTGCTCTCCGTCGCGGCGGTTCAGGCCGAGGCGGAACTGGCCATGTTGGGCGTTGCTTCCGCCATCGTGGGCGTCGCGCCCGCGGACGCCAAGACCGCGGCGACCAAGCTCAAAGCAGACTCTAAAAACCAAACCACCCGCGAGCGCGCCGCCACCATCCTCGCGCAATTGGACAAAGTCGAAGACTTCATCGTGGCCTGGCAGGTGTCCGGTCCTTACACGCAAGCCGCCACGGGCAGCTCCATTTTCGACACTGCGTTTCCCCCCGAGCAGGCCGGCGGCAAGGCTGTGTGGAAACCGCTGCCCGCCGGCAAAAAGGCGGATCGTCCCTGGATGCTGGATTTGCTGGCGACCCTGGGTGGTCAGCAGCGCGCCGGCTACGCCCGCACGTGGATTCACTCGGACAAATCGCAGTCGGCTCGCATCGAATTCGGCACCGACGACGGTCACAAACTCTGGCTCAACGGCAAGCTGATTTCCGAAGTCAATCGCGGTGGGGCCGCGGTGCCTGGCGATTTCAAGAAGACCGTGGAACTGCAACCGGGTTGGAACGCCCTGCTGCTGAAAGTTACCCAGGATACTGGCCCGTGGGAGTTCTGCCTGCGCCTCCGCAAACCGGACGGTGGACGGCTCGATGGCCTGCGCCTGAGCGCCGTGCCGCCGAAATCGTAGCCATACAGAGTTGGACTCGGCCGTATCGCAGAATTCCATTTGGCGGAACCACGCCTCGGCCGGACCTTGTGGGCGGCTCATAGCATTTTGCCGACTGAAAGTCGGCGATACATAAGATTCCAAATCGCGCTACGCCGGTCAGGACTCAGACGCTCCTAACATGACAACTCTACGGCC
Organism: Verrucomicrobiota bacterium; assembly: GCA_014860005.1. Next base: position 17,941 of record JACZKP010000057.1, read on the forward strand.
ATTGAAAATCGGGTTGCTGTTGGTCGGTCTGGTTGGTTTGCCCATCGTGGCGTTTTGGATGGGAGGACGCTTCTTTGAAGCCGGAAACCGTAGTGAGGACTTGTCGTCGCAAGGGAGATTTGAGTTCATAGAAGCGGCGCTGCTGGTGTACTATAAGGAGCACGGCGCCTTCCCGCCCACCAAGTACCAACCAGTGGCCGGTGGGCCAATTCATAGCTGGCGCATCCTGCTCGTCCCGAGCATCGCGGGGCGGCAATCCAAGTACGATTTTTCCCAGGAGTGGAACAGCCCAAACAATCTGCAGGCTTTGGGTCGTGTGCCGCCATCGTACGGCTATTTTAGGATGCACGGTCAAAGTGATATCGCCCACTACCTCGCCATCGGCGATGACGACGACTGGCCTTCGAAAAAGCCCTTGAGATCTCGTCTGATTACAAAGGGTAAAGATCGGTTTCTGCTGGTCGAGTATCCTGATTCCAAGACTCACTGGATGGAGTCAAAGTATTAGATGGGAAAAGGCACAGATCAGAAGTTTGGTGGACAACGCTGCGGTGACTTGAATTTGGCTTTGGCAGGTCGCCACGTAACTCTGGCCAGCGCCCTGTTCCGCTCACGAGAGCAACCGCCGTGGTCTTGGAATGAAATCTACTCCGCCGCCAATTCTTGAAATCTGCATCCTTGCGGGCGGACTCAGCCGGCGCATGGGCCGGGACAAGTCGCGCCTGCGGCTGGGTCAACGCACCTTGCTGGGGCAGATCCGTGCGGAAGCCCGGATGCTCGGTTTGCCGATGCGGGTGATCCGCCGCGATGCGGTGACTCGCTGCGGGCCGTTGGGCGGCATTTACACTGCGCTCGCCAGTACAAAAGCGGAAGCGGTGCTTTTCCTTGCCTGCGACATGCCGTTTGTCACCGCGGAGTTGTTGCGTGCGGTTCAGTCAAAATTTCAGCCGGAGGACCGTGCGTTGTTTGTTTGCCTCGGCGGAAGCGTCGGATTCCCGTTCCTGCTGCGGCGAGAGGCGTTGTCCGTGGTCAGCGGCCAGATGGAACTGAAGCAATTCTCGCTGCAAGCCCTGGCTGGTGCGTTGTCCGCGCGTTGCCTGCGCCTGCCCGTGCGGTGGCGCGCGCAACTGGCCAACGTAAACACGCCGCAGGACTGGACGCGCGCCCGCCGCCGCTGGGCTTCCCCGTGAGCCGATGCCGGAGCGCCGATCTCCGATCCGGCGCGTTGGGCGAAGGTAACAAGCCAGTTTGGAAACTAGCAGCCTGTCGGACTTAGCGCGAAGAGATTTCTGAAAATAGTTTGAACAAAAAGGGGGCGGTACGGATCCAAAGGCCATGTCTGCACGTTTTGTAAATGTGGATCGCCAGACGCCGATGTTTCTGCCCTGCGATCTGCGCGACTGGTTGCCCGCCGAGCATATGGTCCATTTCATCCTGGACGCCGTCGAGCAACTGCCGCTGAACCATTTCCACGTCAATGCCCGCGGCACCGGCAGCGAGCAGTATCCGCCCGCGATGATGCTGGCGCTGCTCATCTACTCTTACGCCACGGGCCGGTTTGGCTCGCGCACCATCGAAGCCGCGACCTTCAGCGACGTGGCCGTGCGTTTTATTTGCGCCAATCAACATCCTGATCATGCTTCGATCTGCGCCTTCCGCACCGCCAACGAGCCGGCGTTTGTCGCCGCGTTTACGCACGTCTTGCACCTCGCTCACCAGTTACGCCTGACCCAAGTGGGCAGCGTGAGCGTGGACGGCTCGAAGTTCGCGGCCCACGCC
>JACZKP010000058.1 GCA_014860005.1 Verrucomicrobiota bacterium
GGGCGACCTGGGAATTTCCGAGAGACACCCATTGCTGTTCCCTCTCCCCCTCGGAGGGGGAGAGGGTCAGGGTGAGGGGGCAAGCGGCGCGACTTCGACTGTGGCCCACTCACAGAGCATTGAGTCCGATGATTCTTTAACCGACCCAATGGGTTCACCGATTCCAAAATTAAACGTGTGAGCGCCGCGACTATCCAACCAATTACCTTTAACCAACCATGAGCAACGTCTTCAACTGGCAACTCGGTCGCGAGATGGAATATCCCTACGACGCGGCGTTTCCCGACCAGCAGTTCGCCTTCGTTTTCAACATCAACCGCTGCATCGGCTGCCAGACCTGCACCATGGCCTGCAAGTCCACTTGGACTTTCTCGAAGGGCCAGGAATACATGTGGTGGAACAACGTCGAGACCAAACCCTACGGCGGCTACCCGCATCATTGGGACGTGAAGACGCTCGACCTGCTCGAACAGGCCAATCCCGGTGGCCAGAACTGGGGCGGCAAAGTCGAAAATCTCAACGCCCCTTACGGGCAGTTCAACGGCAAAACAGTTTTCGAGGCCGCGAAGACATTCATCGGCCCGGAAGGCGCAAACCGCGCGCTCGGCTATCTGCCTACAGACGACGAATGGTCCGCGCCGAATCGTTACGAAGACAACCCCACGGGCAGCGAGAAGACCGGCAAAGGCCAATACTTCAAGGGCGGCGAATTGTTGCCCGAGCACAAAACCTGGTTCTTCTATCTCGCGCGCATCTGCAATCATTGCAGCTATCCAGCCTGTCTCGCCGCCTGTCCGCGCAACGCCATCTACAAGCGCCCCGAGGACGGCATCGTGCTGGTGGATCAGGAACGCTGCCGCGGCTACCGCAAGTGCATGGAGGCTTGTCCCTACAAGAAGACCTATTATCGCGGCACGACGCGCACGACCGAGAAGTGCATCGGCTGTTACCCGCGTGTCGAAGGCAAGGACCAGGCCACCGCCGGCTTGCCGATGCAAACGCGCTGCATGTCGTCCTGCATTGGTCACATCCGTCTCCAAGGCCTTATCGAACTCAACAAAGACGGCACGTGGAAGGAAATGCGGAACAACCCGCTCTATTATTTGATCCATGTCGCCAAAGTTGCACTGCCGCTGTATCCGCAATTCGGCACGGAGCCGAACGGTTATTACATCCCGCCGCGCTGGGTGTCGCGGCCGTATCTGCGCCAGATGTTCGGCCCGGGCGTGGACGACGCCATCGAAAAATATTCCGCCCCCGACCGCGAACTGCTCGCCGTGTTGCAACTCTTCGGCAAGGACCAGCGCATCTGCCATCGCTACGAAATCAAGGAAGGCCCGAAAGTTTTCGAGACCGAGGTGCGCGGCAAAAAGTTCGTGATGTACAACGACACCATCATCGGCTACGCGAAGGACGGCACGAAGATCATCGAAACCACCGTGGAAGAACCGCTGCACATCCGCCCTGACAAACATGCCAACTCCATCTGAATCAGTCCAAAGTCCCGAGTCCAAAGTCCAAAGTCGCGAGTGGGCCGCGCGGACGGATACGCCGAAGCGCTCGGTGTTCGGCAACTATCGCGGTGACGGAGCGCCGAGCACCGCCTCGGCACGTTCCGATTCAAACGCTCAACAAGCCGAGACGGTGCTCGGCGCTCCGCTCCAATTCACCATTGATCTCGCGGTTGCCCGTTCATTCATCCATCGCTTTCTCGCGAAAGCTTACGAAGATCCAATGCCGCAAACCTGGCGCTGGCTGACGCAGGCGCGGACGATCAATTCCCTCCGCGCCGCCAACGTCTTTGCCGGCCAATCGTTGCTGCCCAGCGCCGAGGTGTTGATCAATGCACTCCAGCCCGCCGGCTATGACGCCTTCCTCAATGCCTATCTCGCCGCCTTCGGCCACGCCGCCCGTGGGTCATGTCCGCTGAACGAAATCGAATACGGTGATATCAAAGCCGACCCGCTGTTCCAACCGCATCGCCTCGCCGACCTCGCCGCCTTCTATCGCGCCTTCGGTCTCGAAGTCACCGAAGATGCGGGCGAGCGTCAGGATCATCTGTGTCTCGAACTCGAATTCCTATGCGTGCTCGCCGCCAAGGAAGCCTACGCGCTCGAGCATCAACTCGACGCCGACCAGCTCACGCAATGCAGGGAAGCCCAGAAAAAATTCCTCCGCGAGCATCTCGGTCGCTGGACACCCGCCTTCGCCCGCCGTCTTGCTTCCGCCACGAACGAGCCGGCGCTCCGGGCTCTGGCTGAATTCACGCGCGCCGTCATCGAATCCGAGTGCGCGCGCTTTGGGGTGAATCCCGGCAGCGAAGAATTGTCCCTCCGTCCCGTGGATGAAGCGGCGGACCGCGCCTGTGACTCTTGCGGCATCAACAACCTGCCGCCCGGCGCGCTGGCAGCCGAGGCCGTGACCTGAAATCCTAATGCAGAAGAGTTCCGACGTGATACATTGAGCCTTCTGGTCACGCGATTGTGGCCAGCGCAACCAAACCAAAAACCAAACCAAGTAACCATTATGGCCCGATATGTCAGCCTCCTCCGGTTCACCCCGCAAGGTGTGAAGCAACTCAAACAATCACCGGCCCGTGCCGCGGCGTTTTGCAAAGCGGCGGAAAAAGCCGGCGTCAAAGTTGAAGCGCAACTTTGGACCACCGGCAAGTTCGACGGCATCCTGATTCTCAATGCCACCAGCGAGACCAAAGCCTTGAGCGTCGTCGCCAAGCTGGCAGCGCAGGGCCACGTAAGCACGCAGACCCTGCAAGCCTTCGACGCGAAGGAATTCGCCGCGATTGTGGGAAGGTGATGCCGACAAAATCCGAAATCCGAATGACGTACTCCGCAAGAGATCTGAAAGCCGAAGTCCGATTCAGACGTAGCGCAGACTTCCAGTCTGCTGTATCGCGGATTTCCAATCCGCGTGCGCCGCGAACTTCCAACGCTGCCCGATCTTTCGGTGCGCTGCCGACTGGAACTCGGCGATACAGCAGGTTGGAAACCTGCGCTACGAGCTTCAAGCTGCGTGGCATGTTCGGATTTCGAGCTTCGGGCTTCTTTCGGCCTTCGGATTTCGGCCTTCGGTTTTTCTAACATGCAACTCCGCTACGACGAAGATTTCATCGAGGCCGCCGCGTTTCTCTGCACGAGCGGACGGCGCTACGGTGTGCCTTCGCTGCAAATCGCCCGCTTCCATCGCGAGCGCGAGCGGCTCTACGGCATCCTCGACCCCGACGAGCGCAACACCGCGTTCTTCAAGCTGCACCTCGACTGGTTTCGTGAATGGGGTCTGGAAAAACTAATCGCCGATCTGCTGAAGGAATTTCCGTTGTTGCCGGAGAAGCTGAGCGTGCTCGCCGTGCGAAAGACGCGGAACAAGAACGACGATGGTGCGGAACTCTACGTCAACGAAACCGGTCAACGCAGCGCCATTCTCGCTCTGCGCCCGGAGTCGTTCGAGCGCGATGCCGCCTTGCAGGATTATGTCCGCCACGAGTTCACGCACTTGAGCGACATGCTCGATCCCGGCTTCGGCTACGCGCCCACGCTCGATCTGCCCGGACTGAACGGCGCGCAACAACGCCTCGCCCGCGAACGCTACCGCCTGCTCTGGGACATCACCATTGATGGCCGCCTCACGGCCGCCGGTCACACGCCGATGGCCGGACGCGAACAACACGCCGCCGCCTTTTCACGGGGGTACTCGTTCTGGCCGGCAGACCGGCAGACTCAGACGTTCGATTCACTCTGGCACAACGCAGCGCCCCGGCACGATGACCTCCTTGGACTCATCGCCGACCCGCGCGGCTTGCGCGAATCGCACCGGCCCGCACCCGGCGGGTCTTGTCCGCTGTGCGATTTTCCTACCTTCAACTGGGCGGACGCCGAAGCGTTGCGCCCAAAGATTGCCGCACGGGTTGCGGCGGAATTTCCCTCTTGGACACCGGAACAGGGCCTGTGCGGTCGGTGCCTGGAAACGTACGAAGCCGCCGCTGCGCTGGGCGAACCGCCGGGTCGGGCGGTCGCAACTTAAGGGAGGAGTGGTTCAACATGCTGCGAGTCGAACATCTTTTCATTTCACCGGGGCACAATTTCTTTGGGCATCACGGCCAACCGGCAAGCGAGCACCCAGTTTTTGCCGTTGATGAGATTGAATGCGTGACCGGACGTGGGATTTGCGGCGACCGTTTCTTCATTTACCGGAAGAACTATAAAGGGCAAATCACCTTCTTCGACATGGAAGTAATGGAAGCCCTGCGCCACGAGTTGAGCCTGCCGGAAGCGCAACCACAGGTTACCCGCCACAACGCCTTCGTGCGTGGTGTGGATTTGAACGCGCGGGTGGGAAAGCAATTTGAGGTGCAGGGCCTACACTTCGAAGGCGATGAGGAGAGTAAACCCTGTCACTGGATGAACTCGGCGCTGGCCTGCGCTGCCGAATACTCTCGGACGGCGTGCTGCGCCGCGAGGATTTGAGATGAAAGCCTACAACTGGACCTGCCGGGCAACAACTACAGCCGCCGCAATCGGAGAAACCCGGTTGTCCAGCCGCTCCCAAACTGTCCGTAATCGTGCCCCATAGCCAGACCCATTCCGTGTCGTCCGGTGACCGTAATTCGAATCAGGAGCAGATTCCTTTGCCGCCGGGCGCAACGGTGGTGGTTATTGGCGGGGGACCGGCGGGGGCATTCTTCGCCATTCAACTGCTACAGCAGGCGGCCAAGCTGAAGCGGCCAATCAAGCTGCTCGTTTTCGAACGGCGTCTCCAAACGGCTGACGCTGGAAGTGGAACGCTGCCGGAGTGCTGGAGGGGCTGCAATCACTGCGCGGGCGGCATTTCGCCCCGGTTGAACGACAGCTTGCGCGACTTGGGACTGTCTCTGCCCGAGGACGTGATTCAAAGCCGGATTCGCAGTCTCACGATTCAAGGTTACTGGAAGAACATCACCCTCGAAGTGCCGGCGGGCCGGGAGATGTACTCGGTTTATCGGGGCTCGCGCCCGAGCCGGCGGCTCAATCCGCAGCAAAATCTGGACGGATTCCTTTTGCAGGCGGCGCAACAGGCCGGGGCAGAAGTGATCGGGGCTGAGGCAACGGGCGTCGTGCGCTTGGCGAGCGGAAAGCCTCTCGTTACCTACCGGCATAACCAGGTTGAAGCGCAAGTGACGGCGGATCTGCTTGTGTTCGCGGTGGGGGTCAACTGCAAGCCGGGCATGCGCGCGGAGGACAATCCCATGGTGCGCGCCATCCGACAGGTGTTGCCCTCATTCCAGCCGCCCCGCCTGCGCCGCGCCTTGATCTTCGAAATGGAGCTGGACGCCGCGCAGCTACCGTGGCTGGACGCGGAGGTTCATTTCGTTGAGTACGGTTCCAAAGGGCTGCCTTTGGAAATGTGTTCATTGGTACCGAAGCGTGGGTTTCTGACCGCCGTGCTGGTCGGTCGCAGTGTGGACAGGGCGGTGGCGCCGGATGCGGCGCGGCGGATCATGCGACAGTTTCTCGAATTGCCGCACATCCGCAAACTGGTGCCGCCCCGCACGCAGTTGCGTCTGGCATGCACGTGCAGTCCCAACATGGTGGTTGGCTCGGCGCGGCACCCGTTCGGATCGCGGGTGGCCGTCGTGGGGGACATGGTCACCGCGCGGCTTTATAAAGACGGATTGCTTTCCGCCCAGCGCACCGCCGCGGCGCTGGCCGCGGCGGTGTTGGAGCGGGGCGTGGACGAGGAAAGCCTCCGGCGCGGCTACGGTCCGGTGGTGGAGCAATTTCGGCGGGACAACCGGTACGCGGCTGTCGTATTTCTGATTCACAGAGTGGTGTTTAGTTCTTCGGTGTTAAGCCGGTTTCTCTACCAGGCGGTAATTACTGAAAGGAAGACCACGCCGGCATCGCAACGGATGCTTGAGAACATCCTTTGGAAAATCGCCAGCGGCGATGACCGCTATGAGCAGGCCTTTCGCGCCATGGTGCGGCCGTTGGTCCTGTGGTCCATTCTGAGCGGTGGCATCGTGGTCACGCTGCGAAATTATCTGGCGGAATTGTTGTTCGGCTTGCGCTGGAGCGGGCTGGGGCGCTTCACCACCGGCGTGGCGCTGGAACGCCTGGAAGCCAAGCGTGCGGCGTTCGCGCACTGGCTGGCGGAGTTTCATCTGCCGGTGCCGTCGCAATTTGAATTCGAGCGGATGTACACCATCCGAATTCGTTCACCGCGGGCCAGGGTGTTTGCGGCCTTAGGACGATTTGGCGAGCCGGATCGCGAGTATCTGCATCCGCGCTGGGTGCGGATCCAACGGGTCGGTGGCACGCCCAATACCTGCGGTTGCACGATCGAGTACCGAGTGGTGCTGCCGCGTTTCTCGTTCCGGCTCACGCTGGAGCACGTGGTTGAAAATCAACTGGCGGTTTACCGGGTCCAGAATGGCTTCGCGCGTGGCGGTGTGCTGATCTTCGAACTGGAAACGCGCGATTCCGCTGCGTGCGATCTTTCGATATACGTGGCCTTTAATTTTCCCCGGGGTCGAAACCTATTCACCGGTTCGGTCTGGTGGCTGATGCGGCACGGGTTTCCAGCCTTCGTGCATGATGTAATCTGGAATCACTCCCTGTGTCAGTTGAAAGATTCTGTGGAAGCGCGCCATCAAAGTGACGGGATACTCTTTCAGGAGCCGGACGTGCCAGCCACCTCGGCTTCGAGAATCAGTTGATCCAATTTGAGCCGATGCCGGATGAGGTGAACCCCGATTGGACGCCGATAATCCTGTGCGTTAGGCAAAGCGCAAGTGGAGGCGACGGCTGGCCTGGAGGATTGACAACCAAAACAACCCGAACTTGACCTCCATCAATCGGCTCTGCGGCGGAGTGTGCTGAAATGGCGTTGCGACCAACAGGTCGCGTGCGCGAGGTTTCTATGGCCAGATACAAAATTGCGTGGCTGCCCGGTGACGGCATCGGCATCGAAGTTCTCGAAGCCGCCCGAATCGTCCTCGACAAACTCTCCCTCGATGCAGAGTACATTCCGGGCGACATCGGCTGGGAGTTCTGGTGCAGGGAGGGCGACGCGCTCCCAGCGCGGACGGTGGAGTTATTGAAGAATGTGGACACCGCGATGTTTGGGGCGATCACGTCCAAGCCCATAAAGGCGGCCGTGGCGGAACTTTCGCCAGCATTGCAGGGCAGGGGATTGACGTATCGTTCGCCCATCGTGCGAATGCGGCAATTGTTCGATCTCTACATTTGCCTGCGACCGTGCAAGGCGTATCCGGGAAACGCGCTGAATTTCAAGAAGGGAATTGATCTGGTCGTGTTCCGGGAGAACACCGAGGACCTTTACGCTGGCGTGGAGTTTGCACCCGTGCCGCCGGAACTCGCGGACACGTTGAGCAAGCTGGCCAAGCCCTTCGCGCCGTTCGCCAAGCTGCCCGCCGATCAATACGCCATCTCGTGCAAGATCAACACCCGCGCCGGCTCGGAGCGGATTGTGCGCGCGGCATTCGAGTTCGCCCGCAAGTTCAAGCGCAAGAAAGTCACGGTGGTTCACAAAGCCAACGTCGTTCGCGCGACGGATGGGCTGTTCCTTGAAACGGCCAAGGCCATCGCCAATGAGTTCCCCGACATCCCGATGGACGACGCGAACATTGACGCCTTGACGATGTGGCTGCTCAAGAACCCGTTCAACTACGACGTGCTCGTCGCGCCGAATCTTTACGGCGACATCATCTCTGACCTGTGCGCGCAGATGGTGGGAGGATTGGGTTTCGGTTGCTCGGGCAACCTCGGGCAGAAGCTGGCGGTGTTCGAGCCGACGCACGGCTCCGCGCCGAAATACGCCGGGCAATACAAGGTCAACCCCATCGCCACCATTCTCGCCACGAAGATGATGCTGGACTGGCTGGGGGAAACCGAGAAGGGCAGGGCGGTGGAAGCAGCGGTGGCAGAAGTCATCCAGGAGGGCAAGATCCGCACCTACGACATGGGCGGCAAGGATGCCACGCTCGAAATGGCGAAGGCCATCGCGGTGAAGTTGGGTTAACCGCGCGAGATGAGTGTGACTCCAAGATTTCCCGCAATCTTACCTGCTGATACACGTTCAACCAAGAGTGCGGAATCGTGCGCCAATCCAGCCGCGAGTGGAATCACTCCCTGTCCCAAGCGACGACTTTCTTGGCGACGTTCTGGCCGCACAGCACAACCATCGGCATGCCGCCACCGGGATTCACCGAGCCGCCGACGAAGAAGAGGTTCGGATATTTCGTGCTCTGTTTGGGCGCTTTGAAAGCGAGATTCTTGAAACGGTCGCTGACGACACCATAGATCGAGCCTTTGTTAGAGTAATATTGCTCGCGAATGTCGAGCGGCGTCCAGCAATGCTCGAAAACGGTGTGTTTCCGCAGGTCTTTCAACCCCATCCGCTCCAGCTTGTCCACGATGCGTTCTTTGAAGGCGAGATAGTCGGCGCGGGTCAGCGGGTGCGCGTCGTCAATGTGCGGGATGTGCGGCAGGATTTTGAGGCAATCGCAGCCGGGCGGTGCAACGGTTGAATCGGTACGCGAGGCGGCCACGAGGTAAATCGTCGGGTCGGGCGGCAACTGGCGTTTGCGGAAAACGGTGTGAAAGTGCTCGCGCTGATGCTCGGAGAAAAAGAAGTTGTGATGGGCCAGTTGCGGATACTGGCAGTCAAGGCCGAGTTCAAGCACCAAGCCGGAGCAGGTTGGCTCGAACTTGTCGAGGCTGCGCATGAATTTCTCGTCCTCCCGCAGCAGCTTTTCGTAGGCCGGGATGACTTCCATGTTCGAGACGATGATGTCGGCGGGATGGAACTGGCCGTCCTGGGTGACGAGGCCGGTCACGCGGCTGCCTTCCCGGCGAACCTCGGTGACTTCGCTATTGAGCCGGACGACGATGTCGAGTTCGTCCATCAACCGCTGGAGCCCGAGCGCAATGCCATACAACCCGCCATCCACGTACCAGAGGTCGTAGCGAAACTGGATCGTGGGCAGGCAGTTCATGAATGCGGGCGAGTGATACGCCGACGACCCGACATACTTGATGAAGTAGTCGAAGATGTCCTGCATGTGCCGCGTCTTGAGAAACCGCTTCGCGCCGCCGTGCATGGTGCGGAACAGGTCGAACTTGAGAAACTTCCCGAGGCCGTAGAATTGTCGGAAATCTTTCGCGGTGTCGAGGCCCTGCTCGAAGTAACCCTCGTTGGTCAGGTCGTAGAGGTCGGCGGAGTATTTTAGAAAGCGCTGCACGTTGGCCGGGTCTTCGCCAACTTTGCACGCCTCCTCGGCCATGCGATCCGGTTCGGGATACAGGTCCACGACCTTGCCATCCTCGAAGAAATTTCGCCAGTGCGGGCGGAGGGTGCGAATCGGAATGTAATCGCTCATCTTCCTGCCGGAGCGCTCGAACAACCTTTCAAAGATATGCGGTAGGGTGAGAATGGAGGGACCGAGGTCGAACGTGTAGCCTTGCTGCTTCAGCACGTTGAGCTTGCCGCCGATTTGGGCGTTCTTCTCGTGGATAATGACGTCGTAGCCTTCCTGCCGCAGTGAAATGGCCGCGGACAAGCCGCCCAACCCGGAGCCGATGACGATGACATTTTTCTTCTTCATTATTTTTCTCACCTGATGGCTGTAACCCGCCCCAAGCCTTCCTGCGCCAGGTGATCGTTCGGATGTTCTGCCAGGGCTTTACGGAAATACTCAGCCGCATTGGTCGGTTCGCCGATCTGTTCGTAAGTCAGGCCAATAAACGTCAAACAAGTGCTGCGGCCCCAGCGCGGGACAAGCGGAGAGTTAGCACGGTTTAAGTCGGTTTCAAAAAGTTTCTCCGCGGCGAGCAGAGTGGTCAGGGTTTCGCGCCAATCGGCGGCCTTTTTCGCGGTGTGAAACTGGCACATGCCGAGCAGGTAACGCACGCGGGGATTCTCCGGCCCCAGCGCGAGAGCCAGATCGCGATGCTTCACCACGCGCGGCCCGAACCACGCGGCGCGCAGGAAACTGTCGTTGATTTTCATGCCATAGAGCGTGCCGAGCAACGCATGGCTCTCGGCGTGTTTGGCGTCGAGTTTGATGGCCTTGGTAAGGGCTTCCAGTGCGGCTTCCAGTGCGGCGCCTGCCAGGGCTTGGTTGGTCGTGCGCCCCGGAGAATTCTGCAAATGCAACATCCGATGAAACTGCGCCGTCCCGAGCCAGTAATAATTCGTAATTGTGGCCGCAGCGTTCGTGGTGGATTGCCGGAACAGTTCCGCCGCGGCGGCAAACCGGGCACCGTCCCACGCCTGATACGCGGCGGTGAATTCCGCGACGCCCGCCGCCGCAAGCTGGTCTGTGCGATCATCCGCCTGGACCAACAGTCCGGGGATCAACATCAGAATTGTCAGTGCATGACGCATTCCAGACGAACTTAAAGCCGACGGCGGAGCTCTCCAAGCTGTTTATGGCAGCAGGCCCCGATCATCTCACCAAGCTGGTCAGCCAGTGAACCATCGGAGCCACAACAAACAATCCGGAGAAAGTGCCAAGGACGCCTCCCAGGATGGCCATCAGCAACCCCACCACGGCCAGTCCCGGTTGATATGCCGCTGCCACGACCGGTGCGGAAACCGGACCACCTACATTGGCCTGGCTGGCGGTCGCCGCAAAAAACACCGGCACCCGCAATCCTTTGGCCGCCAACAAAAGCAAGCCTCCGTGCGTTAGCATCCACACCACGCCCATGAGCAGGTAAGCTGGGAATTCGCGGATGGCATTGAGGTCGCCCTTCGCCCCGATGCGTGCCAACACAAGGTACAGCAACGCGTAGCCAATTTTTGACGCGCCATACACTTCGAGCCGCGCAACCGGCGTCACTGAAAGGCCCAATCCGGCGATGGTGACCAGAATAATCATAATGCCGTAGTAACCAAGCACGCTGCGCCAGAGGGGGCTTTGCACTTGCGCCTCAAACGCAGCTTGCGCCTGCGTGCCAAACCATTTGCACACAAATGCCACGCCGAACGCGAGCGCCAGCATGTAGAGGACCTTGCCCGTGGCCGTGGGGCGCGCCTCCGCCTGCGTCACGGCGGCCATCCGATGATTCACCTCTTCGATTCGGCTGGAATCGGCGCGCAGCCAGCGGTTGATTCCTGCCTGCTGCCCGGCCAGCGCAATCAAGAGCGCCATCCACGAGTAACCAATGCAAACATCCACTGCGATAATGGCGGCAAAAATCTGCCCCTCCGATTCGGTCTGGGCATTTCCGGTGAGGCTCTGCCAGATGGCGGCGAGATTTGCGGAACCTCCGGTCCAACTGCCACTCAATGCCGCCACCCCTTTCCAAAGCGACTCCAAGTGCTCGGCCGGCAGCACGCCGGATTTGAAAAACGGCAGCAACGCCAGCACCCCGGTCGCGGCGCCCAGGATGACTCCGGCCGTGCCAATCAGCATCACGCCAATCGTCCTGGGGCCGAGCTTCAGAATCTCCGGCAAACTCGCGGAGAGAAACAGCAGGAGCAGACTGGTTGGCAGGAAATAATCCGTGAGCAGACTGTAAACCGGGGATTTTTCAGGGAAGAAACCGAAGGTTGCCAGCACCATTGGCACGAAATAGATCCAGAATACCGTAGGCAGCACCGCGAAAACCTTTGCGAGCAATTTGGTCTCCGAGAGCCGAAAGACCAGCGCGACAATCCCGCACAACAGCGCAAAGAATCCCACAGGCTCGGCTTCCAGAAAGTTGCGGACTTCGGCGATGGACACGGGCGCAGAGCGTGCCATGCCTCCCGGCGAAACGAAACTGTTTTTCAGCCCGTGGTGGTTTCATCGCAAACTTCCGGGGTTGTTCAGCACGCCATGAACTGACCAAGAACAGGATTCAGGAGTGTTGGGTGCAACGCGGAGAAAGCGGGAGGCGCTGGAAAAGGTTGAGCGCGCGTGCCAGCCCGGTTGGCCGTGTTTTAAAAGCCATTCAGTCTCCGTCATCCAATTAGGCTAACTCGTCAGACCCATTCCCGACTTTGCCTAAGCCTTCCAACATCGAAACGTCGCCCGGACTTTTCCGGCTTGCCGTTTGCGGGCCAGACTATGACATATCGTTCGATCACTTCCTCGTTTGCGACCGAAGCCCCGCTGCTTTCTCACGCGGGATTGAAGGGCATGCGGTTCAAAGAGACGCGCAAGAAGTTGTCGGGGTGTTGAGGGACTTCAGGTTGCTTCGGCTGCCTGCTCCCGAACATAATGCACGCCCGGAGTTGCCAGCCATTGGCGCGTCTCCTCCTCCGTAAGGTCGGAACGAATGACCACACTCAGGGGTTCACCGAAAAACAGTTTGCGGTTGCAGGAGCTCAACTGCTTGTTGATGCGCCCATACAGTTGACCGGCGGCGCGGTCAACGCCCACCGTTATGCGCCGCTCCTGGCACGCGATGAAGCGGACTTCAGGAAGGAGCGATGCTTTTCGGACAAACCCTTCGATCACCCGCCGCGGCTGATGGCGAATGTGCCGATAGACCAGCAAACCGATGACGGCCAGCAGAACCAGGGGACCGGCCCCAACGTTGGCTGTTAACAAATAGAATGCGAAAGCCAGGGCCAGTGCGCTTCCCGCCAGCCATGCATATTCCGACGGCTTGACCTTCGCCAACCGCTCCACGACGCCTCGGATGCGCTCTTTGAGCGATAGTTGACGGGCTTGACCGGAATCCAATGTGCGCCGCAACGTCCGTAGATCCTCGATCAATGCCCGGGCGTCCTGATAACGGTCGGTCGGACTTTTCTCGAGGCAGCGCGACACGATCCGCTGGAAATCTGGCGGCAGATTTGGTTGCAAGGAGTGCAGCGCCGGGGTTTTGGAAAAGGCGATGGCGTGCATCATTTCCGTCGGAGTTTTTCGCAGGAACGGAGCCTCGCCGGTGGCCATTTCAAACAGCATGACCCCGAGCGAGAAGAGATCGCTCCGCGCATCAATGGCCTCACCCTTGATCTGTTCTGGACTCATGTACGCGGGAGTCCCCTTCACAATGCCAATCTGCGTTTGCGTGAGCGTGGAGACGTTCTGAAAACTTCCGGCCGAGCTGGTGGCCGCCTCGGTGTCCAGCAGTTTGGCGAGGCCGAAATCGAGAATCTTGACGTGGCCGTCGGAAGTCTGAATCACGTTGGCGGGTTTGATGTCGCGATGGACGATGCCCGATTCGTGCGCCTTGGCCAGGCCGGCGCCCACCTGGAGTCCCACCTCAATGGTGCCCAACAAATCAAGTTGGTGGTTCTGGATGAGGTCACGGATCGTTCTGCCCTCAATCATTTCCATCGCGATGAAGATCGTGCCTTCGTGTTCATCCACGTCAAATACCTGGGCGATGGCCGGATGACTGAGCCGGGCGGCGGTGCGAGCCTCAAGCAGGAATCGTTTTCGACGATCTGCGTCCGCGGTGAGTTCGGCTGGCAGGACCTTGATGGCGACGGGGCGTTGGAGCTTTAAGTCGTGCGCCCGGTAAACAACGCCCATTCCTCCCTGACCGATCAAACCGTCAATGCGGTAATGCTTCAAGGTCTGCCCTAGCAGCCTGTCGGACTTAGCGCGAAGAGATTTCTGAAAATAGTTTGAACAAAAAGGGGGCGGTACGGATCCAAAGGCCATGTCTGCACGTTTTGTAAATGTGGATCGCCAGACGCCGATGTTTCTGCCCTGCGATCTG
>JACZKP010000059.1 GCA_014860005.1 Verrucomicrobiota bacterium
TTGGCGATATGGATTCCTGGTCTGCGATGACACCACGCCTGCGGCGGACCAACGCACCCCGAAAAGCGTGTTCGCGTTTCACGCGCTCAAAGGCGCCAGCGAGCAAGGGTTCAGCCATTTGTTGAGCGACTTGGATTTGCACCACCCTCCCTGTGAGAAGTTGGTGGCCAATCAAATGTTTTATGCCATCGGTCTGCTGGCCTACAACCTGTTGATCGCCCTGCGGGTGCTCGATCTTCCCAACGACGCCCAAGGTTGGCGGCCGCGCTCAATCATCCGCAATCTTCTGACGGTTCCGGTCAAGGTTGGCGTGCATGCCCGTTATCGCCGCGCCACGATCTGCATTCCCGCCGGGTGGCTGCGCTGGTGGAGACTCTTTCTGCAAGACCACGGCCCCAAACGCACCCACGGCGGAGCCCGGGTTCGTCTGGAAGAGAGCGGCTTGTAGCAAGCCACCTTTTGCAGGCGGCTCTGTGCTCAACACAGCGACCCTGTGCGTCACGTCGTGCCCGCGCGCGGCCAATTTTCCGATTTTCCTCAGTTTCCGGGCTCTCGGTGCCTGGTGTTTGGCTGTTTCTTCTCCCAAGTGGGCATCCTGTGGTTCACAACCACGTCCAGCCCGGCTTCCGATTACCAATCCAGCGCCGCAGGTTTCCAGGCCAAGTCTCACGCTAATGTTTTGGGAGACAAGAGTTGGACGAGTAATGGCTTGACTTCCAAGTGCGCTTTCGGTTAATTACACGCGTCAATACGGGTGCTGAATCATGGGTCCCATGAAACCAAACCTAGACTGTTTGCGAGCCGGGTTCTCTCCAAGAGTTCCATGTCCGGGACAGCAGGAAAGGATTCTTCCCATCAGCACCGAAGTCACCCAAAACCGTTCAACCTCAAGCACCATGCCGGCGCGAGTGTGCCGGCTGGCCATTTAGCTATGAAAAGAACCAAACCCATCCTACTCATCCTATCCTCTCTGGCCTTGGCGGCTTCCGTCGGGGCGCAGACATTCGTCGGCGCCAACGTCGGCACCCCGGCCCTGGCCGGCTCCGTTACAGGCACTGCCCCCGGGACCCAAACCATCACCGGCGGCGGCAACGACATCTGGGGCACCAGTGACAACTTCTATTACGTTTACACCTCCGTGACCGGCCAGGTCTGGGAGGCGAAAGTTCGAGTCCATGACTTGGTGCGGGCTGCCGGGGACGATGGATGGACGAAGTGCGAACTCATGGTGCGTGTGCCGGATGCTTCTGGAATTCCCCAAGGACCAGATCGCTTTGTCGCGGCCATGACGACGGGTAGTACTGGGCAGAACGAAGTGGGACCGCAATATCGCGCGGTGCGTGGCGGCGACGCCGGCAATGCCAATTTTGGCTTCACCGGTGGGATTATCAGGCCGACCTATCCCAACACATGGTTGCGCCTGACCCGCCAGGGCAGCGTGTTCACAATATGGTATGGGACGGACGGCACCACATGGAACAAATACGCCGATATTAATACGGCGGGAACGCTGAATGGATTCGGCAATCCGTTCCCGGACCCGGTCCTAGTCGGCGTAGCCGTCACCGCCCACAACAACAATGATCCCATCGGCGGCATCGCGACCGTTTCCGACCTGAGTGTCACGGTGACGCCCTCTGCGCCGATCCTGACGCCGGTCACGCAGGTGCAGGATGCCTCCACGCATGTGGGCAGTGACGCGCACTTCAGTTTTGTGGTGACCAACAGCGCCATCGCCAACGGTTCCGCCGCCAACTATCAGTGGTACAAGAACGGTCAAATGGTCACCAACGCCACCGGCCCGAACTTCTCCGTGTTTGCCTCCGCTGCGGACAACGGGGCCAAAGTGTATTCCGTCGCCTCGCTGCCCGGCGCTTCCGTCAACAGCGCCACCGGCACGGTATCGGTGGCTACAGCCACCGAATACCCTGGCTACTTGAAGTATCAGGTTTATCCGGGTCACCAGCGCGCCGATGTGAACAGCGGCAGCTACGGTCCCGCCAGCCGCATTTCGGCGATGCCGGGATTTGAAGCCCCGGTGGATTGGTCGGCTGATTTTGGCAGCCGCCTGAGTGGCTACTTCATCCCACCAGCCAATGGCGACTACGTGTTTTTCATTTGCTCCGATGACGACTCGGACCTTTGGCTCGGCACGAACAGTAGTCCCGACAGTGTGCGCCTGATCGCCCAACAATTAGGCTGGGCCAATTCCCGTAATTGGGTCAATACCGGCGGAACCGGCGCAACAGACTTATACCAGAAGCGCTCGGATTACTTCTCTCCTGACGGAGCGACCACTCCTTACGCGCTGGGCATCCCCTTGGTCGGTGGGCAGAAATACTTCATCATGGCCACCCATCGCGAAGGCGGCGGCGGCGACAACCTCGGAGTGTATGCCAAGCTCTATGCCGACCCGGACCCCGTGGACGGCGTTCCATCCAACCTCACCGGTGCTGCAATCAGCATGTTGAGCGGACCGGCCACCACCTTAGAGATCACCACTCAGCCGGTGGACACCCAGGTCTTTGAAGGCTTGGACGTGACCTTGCAGGTGGCGGCGACCACAGATGCCGAGGTGAACCCGGTGTATCAATGGCAACGCAATCAAGTGGACATGGCGGGACGTACAACGTCGACCTTGAATTTGTCTCCGGCCAGCCTCGCGGACAATGGGGCGAAGTACCGTTGCATCGTTACACTGCCGCCCACCAGCTTGAGCGTGACCAGCGCCGAAGTCACCCTCACGGTGCAGGCGTCGGTGTTCATCCCCAGTTTGGTCAAGCAGGAGATTTGGGGACCGGGCGCCGCGACTACGCGGGCAGAAGTGAACGCTGGCACCGCCGGCCCGGCCACCACCACGACCTACATCGGCATGTTTGACCAGCCGGACTTTGCAGACAATTACGCGCAACGTCTGAGCACCTGGTTCAAGCCGCCCCAGAACGGCAATTACGTGTTCTTCCTCTGTTCAGATGATGACAGTGACCTGTTCCTGAGCACAAATGACGATCCGGCCACCAAACGCTTGATCGCCCAGCAGGCTAACTGGAATGGCACGCGCGATTGGGATGGTGGCGAGAATGTGGCTCAGCGCCGTTCCGATCAATGGTCACCTAATAATGACGGCAGCATGCCTTACGCAGCCGGAATCCCACTCCTGGCAAACCAGCTCTATTACATCGAAGCCGTCCATCGCGAAGGCACCGGCGGGGACAACCTCGCGGCGTACTATGTGA
The DNA here is from genome assembly GCA_014860005.1 of Verrucomicrobiota bacterium. The sequence continues at coordinate 3,237 of JACZKP010000059.1, forward strand.
TCAACGATGGCGTAAACCCGGTGGTTCCCCCGGCGGACGGTACGCCGTCCAACCTGACCGGTGACCGGGTAGGAGTCAAACTGCCCGAACCGACTTCACTGGTGATCACTGACGAACCGGATGATCAATCAGTTAACATTTGGGGCACCGCCACGTTTACGGTCGAGACCTCCACGGACGCGCTCTATCCGCCCAATTATCAGTGGCGGCGGGGCGGCGTCAATATCCCTGGCGCCACGACTGCGCAATACGTCTTGGACACTGTGCCCGGTGACAACGGAGCTACGTTTGATGTCGTCGTGACGCTCGCCGCGTCCAGTTTGGCGGTCACCAGCAGGGTGGCCACCCTCACGATCGCCGTTGATACCGTGGCTCCGGTTGTTGTGGGCGCAGGGGCCATTGCCAAGAGCGACGGCACCACGATCGAGTTGGGTGTGGAGTTCAGTGAACCGATGGATCATGCCTCCGCCACCACTCTCGCCAACTATACGTTGAGCAAGGGCACCGTGACTGGCGTGCGCCACTATCCCTTCGTCGCCTTGCCGCCAAACTTTGACGCGGTGGCTCTCGAAGTTACCGGCCTGGTCAATGGCGACACGGTGGACCTAACCGTTCAAAACGTGAAGGATGTGAGCCTGAATGCCGTGGCGACCACAGTCAAGCCGGTCACGGTCAACACCGCCATCCGCTACGCGATTGTGGGTGCCCGGGAAATCTTCAACACCCCACCGGCGGGCACCACGGCGGCCGACTGGCCGGATGAAGCCATTGCCTTGGGCAATGGCAATTACCTCATGCTCAGTTCCTGCAACAGCCATTGGGCGCAATACGACGAACAAACCTACGTGTACGAGGTCCTGACCGGGGACTTCGAGCGCGTGGTCCGCGTCCAGCACCAGGACGACAGCAGCAACTGGGCACGAGCCGGCCTCATGGCCCGCGAAGAGCTACAGGAAGGCATGGACCGCAATGACATGCTCTTGCAGGCCAGCCGGCTCGCCAACATTCGCATCAACCCGGTGCGCCAGTGGAGCGGCGTGAACGCCAACAACCAGATCGAGCGGAATGCCCGCAAAATCATTGGTGGCGGCTACGAAGACCTCACCGCCGGAACGGGCGGCAATCCCGCCTATCCGAACCAGTGGCTCCGCATCACCCGGGTGGGTGACATGCTGTCCACCTTCCACAGCGCCAATGGCGTGGACTGGTCCGTCGGCGGCACCTGGACGCCAGATGTGGCTGAACCGCTGAACGCGGCGTTGCACGTCGGCGCGTTCTACGCTCCTGAGTTGAACAACAACAATTCGGCGGCGGGCATTGGGCATTCCCCCAAGGCCATCTTCCGCTCGTACGCGGCACAAGTGGTCCTGCCACCAGTGCTGCCGTCGCTCAGCATCACGAAGTCCGGAAACAACGTCGAGATTTCCTGGGCTCCGACCGGCGGGACTCTGCAGTCGAGGACGTCGCTCACCAGCGGCACCTGGACCACGGTCGGCACGGCCAATCCGGCCATTGTGCCGATCTCGGGGGCCGAGACGTACTTCCGGGTGGTTACCCCATAACCTCGCGACCGGCGGCTTCGGCCACCGGGTCTAAACTCAACGCGCGGGGCCGGGCCTTAATTGGTCCTGCCCCGCGCGGCTTTTTTGGCGACTGACGACGACGGCTCCCCACGCATATCTCGAAGACCGGCGTCGCACTGGCTGCCAGCCCGGATATTTCACACCCCGCGCGGATGGCCGACAGTCCGGAGCGCCGGTCTGTGACCGGCTTTTGGCCTTCCGACCGCGATAAGCCGGTCACAGACCGGCGCTCCGTCGCGGTGGGTGTAAAATATCCGGGCTGGAATTAATGCCTTTCGGGAATTCAGACCGACGTTTGTCCCGGAGGGACATCCGACCATAGCCCAGCGTTTTAACGCTGGGTTGAGCCGCCAAGCGGAACAAGTCCCGGAGGGACGGGAGAAAGCCGGCTCGGCAACGCGATGCTGTTTCGTCCCGCTGGGACTCGCTGGTTTTGGATCGCGCAACCCAGCGTTGAAACGCTGGGCGATTTTCACAATGTCCCTCCGGGACAGGACCGCCCAACTCCCGAAAGGCGTTAGGGCTGGAATCGTCGCTTTCTACGACGGTGTTGGAGGAGTGCGGGCAGCCTTGTCCGCAGCTTCCCATCCCCACGCCAGCAACGCGCGGACTCAGCGGTTCGCGCTCCTTTGTTTGCGGCTTTGCCACGCGGCTCAAGCTGCGCGAGCAATGCCGTCTGCCTTGGGCGTCGGTCTGTCCGCTTCTTGAACCCGTTGGTTACAGACCAGAAGTGGGTTGATTTTCGCCAAAAAATGGTTGGCTTCCCCGGACGGGCTTGCATAGTTTCACCGCACTATTTTATGCAAATAAAATCACTTCGATATTGGGTTGTCTTCCTCATTGTGGCCTTGGGCTTTGCGTTCGGGGCGTCCGCCAGCGAGGCGAACATCAAAATTCCACCTTTGGACACGGTAAAGTTCGACGGCTTGGGTGGCATCAGCGGCGTGGCGCTCATGTACATTGGCATCGTGATCTGTGCCATCGGCGCCATCTTCGGGGTGGTGCAATATCAACAGACCAAGGCGTTGCCAGTGCATGAGTCCATGAGCAAGGTGTCGCACACGATCTGGGAGACCTGCAAAACCTACCTGTTCACCCAGGGCAAGTTCCTGGCGATCCTGTGGCTGCTGATCGCGGCCTGCATGGTTTATTACTTCGGGTTTCTGACCGACCACGAGGACGCGAGCGGGCAGGCCATGACCAGCGGGCACGTGGCGGTGAACGTCATTGTGATCCTGCTGGCGTCCATTCTCGGCATTTTGGGTTCTTACGGGGTGGCCTGGTTCGGCATCCGCATCAACACGGTGGCCAATTCCCGTACCGCGTTCTCCGCGCTCAAGGGTAACCCGCTCGCCACGCTGGGCATCCCGCTGCGCTCCGGCATGAGCGTCGGCCTGTTGCTCGTGTCCGTGGAACTGTTCTTCATGATCTGTATTCTGGTGTTCCTGCCCCGCGACCTCGTCGGCCCCTGCTTCATCGGCTTCGCCATTGGCGAATCGCTCGGGGCGGCGGTGCTTCGCATCTGCGGCGGCATCTTCACAAAGATTGCCGACATTGGCTCGGACTTGATGAAGATCGTTTTCAAACTGCCCGAGGATGATCCGAAGAATCCGGGCGTCATCGCGGACTGCACGGGTGACAACGCCGGTGACTCGGTCGGCCCGACGGCCGATGGGTTCGAGACCTACGGCGTGACGGGCGTGGCGTTGATCGCTTTCCTGGCGCTCGCGTTGGCGACGACGCCCACGATCGTGGCCACCCTCATCATCTGGATGTTTGTCATGCGCGCTTTGATGATCGTGACGTCGCTGGCGTCGTATTTCGGCAATGAAATGCTCAGCAAAGCGATGTTTGGCGGCAAAAAGGACTTCGATTTTGAAGCCCCGCTGACGCACCTGGTCTGGATCACCTCGGCGGTGTCCATCGCCGTCACCTTCATCGCCAGCAAAATGCTGCTGGGCGACTTCAAGGACGCCGCGGGCGTGGCGCAACCGGCGCTCTGGTGGGTGCTTTCGAGCATCATCAGTTGCGGCACGGTGGCCGGCGCGTTGATTCCCGAATTCACCAAGATCTTCGTCAGCACGACGTCGCGCCACGTGCGCGAAGTGACCAACTGCTCCAAGCACGGCGGCGCGTCGCTGAACATCCTGTCCGGGTTTGTGGCGGGCAATTTTTCGGCGTTCTGGATGGGCTTGGTCATCATGTTTCTGATGTTCACTTCGTATCATTTCTCCACAAACCCCGCGCTGATGGCGATTATGCCGGCGGAATTCGCCTTTGCCGCGCCGATCTTCGCCTTCGGCTTGGTAGCGTTTGGCTTCCTCGGAATGGGTCCGGTGACAATTGCGGTGGATAGCTACGGGCCAGTCACGGACAACGCGCAATCGGTTTATGAACTGAGCCAGATCGAAGCGCGCAAGGGCATCCGGGAAGAAATCAAACGCGACTTCCGCTTCGACGCGGACTTCGAGAACGCCAAGTATCAACTGGAGAAAGGCGACGGGGCGGGTAACACCTTCAAAGCCACGGCCAAACCGGTGCTCATCGGCACCGCGGTCGTGGGCGCCACCACGATGGTGTTCGGCATCATCATCCTGCTCGAAAACCTGTTTGGCGGCGTGGTTTCCAAGCTCAGTCTCGTGCAACCAGAAATCATTCTGGGCCTGATCATGGGCGGTTCGGTGATTTATTGGTTCACTGGCGCCTCCTGTCAGGCGGTTGTCACCGGCGCCTACCGCGCGGTCGTTTACATCAAGGAGCACATGAAACTCGACGCCACCACGGCCTCCGAGAATGACAGCAAGGAAGTCGTCCGCATCTGCACGGTTTATGCGCAGAAAGGCATGTGGAACATCTTCATCGTAGTGTTCTGCTTCGCGCTGGCCCTGCCGTTCTTCAATCCCTACTTCTTCATCGGCTACTTGATCGCCATTGCGTTTTTCGGTTTGTTCCAAGCCATCTTTATGGCCAACGCCGGCGGTGCGTGGGACAACGCCAAGAAGATTGTGGAGGTTGACATGCGCCAAAAGGGAACAGAACTGCACGCTGCGACCGTCGTCGGCGACACCGTGGGTGATCCCTTCAAGGACACCTCGTCCGTGGCGCTGAATCCGGTGATCAAATTCACCACGCTGTTCGGCCTGCTGGCGGTGGAGATCGCGGTAAGCATGAAGCTGGCCTACCAGGCGGCGATTGATGCCGGCAAGGCGGCAACCAACTGGGGGCCTTGGATCGGCGGGGTCTTCTTCCTCGTCGCCCTGGTCTTTGTCTATCGCTCGTTCTACGGGATGCGGATTCCGGAAGACAAGTAAGCCGGGTTTTTCAAGCGACGCCCTGCCGGTTGATCAACCGGCAGGGCGTTGTGTTTTAGGGGCAGGCAAATGCCACGGTTTCGGATTATCCCGCGAGCAATTCACCCGGCAGGGGTTTTCGTCGGAGCCACCTCCACACTCCGGCAAATTCCATCCTTGCGCCCGGCGCCACGACAGGGAAAATCCCGCGCAACAAATTCAAATCATGTTTTCACACGTTGTCATCTTTTGGACCGACCCGGCGCAGCCGGATGCGGTGGAGAAACTCATTGCCGGCGCGAACCAGTATTTGAAGGGCCTTCCGGGCATGTTGCACTTTCACGTTGGCAAGATGGCCCGCAGCGCGCGGCCGGTGGTGGACCAAAGCTATCAAGTGGCGCTGAACACCGTCTTTGCGAGCCAACAGGCGCAGGACGATTACCAGGTGCATCCGCAACACGTCGAGTTTGTGGAAAAGGTGTTCAAGCAGGTCTGCACCAAAGTCGTCATTTACGATTTTGAGTAGGACAGGCCTCGCGCCTGTTGCAAACTTGATTCTCCCGCCCAGGCTGAGCAGGAAGTCCGCGACCGGCGCGACGCCTGTTCTACGGTCGCGGATGAAACTTCCGGTGAATGTCCCGCAGCCGGCTGCCGCTGACATGCGTATAAACTTCCGTGGTGCTGATCGTCGCATGGCCCAACAATTCCTGAATCACGCGCAAGTCCGCGCCGTGCTCCAGCAGATGCGTGGCGAAACTGTGCCGCAACATGTGTGGGGTGACGTTCCGGGAAACGCCCGCCCGGCGCGTCCGGCGCTTGACGCGCAGCCACATCGTGACGGCGGCGAACGGCGTGCCGCGTTGGGTTAGAAACACATTCCCTGGTGATCGGCGAGTGACGAGCTTGGGCCGGCCCGACTCCAGGTACTGATTCAACGCTTCCACCGCCTTTTGGCCGACGGGCACCACGCGCTCCTTGTTGCCCTTGCCCACGACGTTGAGGAATCCGGCTTCGAGGTGGAGCTGTTCCAACCGCAGGCCGCGCAGTTCCGACAAACGCAGACCGGAGGCGTAGGCCAGTTCGAGGATGGCCTGATCGCACAAGGTTTGCGGGGTGGCCGGAACTTCCGGCGCGAGCACTTCTTCCATTTCCGAATCGGTGAGTGCCTTCGGCAGCCGCTTCCAGCGTCGCGGCAGAGAGAGATGCTCCGCCACATTGGCCGGCAGCAGCTTCTCCTGCTCGGCGAAACGATAGAACGCCCGCAGCGCGGCAATTTCCAGATAAACGCTCTCGCTGCTGAGCCGGCGGGTGGATTCCTTGGGTTCGGATGCCAGCGGACGCGCACGCTCGTGCTGGAGGAACGCCATCAAGTGTTTCAGGTCAACCTGCTTCCAGTCGGTCAGATCTTGTTTGCCGGCCCACGCGACAAACTTGTTCAACAAAGCCGCGTAGGTCCGCTGCGTGTGTTCCGCCTGCCCGCGCTCGTGGCGGAGGTATTGGAGGAAATCTTCGACGAGGGTTTGCATTCGGAAACATTCAGGCTGGCTGATTGCTCATCAAGGCGTGAAGCTCTGGCTTGAATCAACCTTTCGATCTCGCGGGCGCCATGCAGTACCGCCAGTGGGTGGGGGCTTATTCCAGTCAAACACAGCCTCAAGCCGCCAATGCTTCAGCGCGAGCGAGCGCAGCTTCGAATACCCGCAGCAGATTCTCCTTCTGACGAACCACGGCATCTGCCGGGGCGAGCTTCTTTTCAAGGGAAAGACCGGACTGCGGTTCCGTCAGACGTAGCAGGCGCTCGCCGCCGACGAGCTTGATGAGGTCAAACTGGATTTTATCGCGGTCAACCATGAGTTTATTGTTCATGAAATCCGTGGAATTGCAACAGGAGGTTGAGATTAGCCGGCGAGGCCGCACCCCAACGCGCATGGGCTTCGCGGGCGGCGCGCTCAAATTCTCCTTCGTTGAAATCCATCAGGTTCTCCGGCGGATTCATACTTCCCACGGCTGCCGCTTCCAGGATTTCGTGGTAAAGCGTGACGGATAATTCTTCCTCGCTCAAACCTCCTTGGATGAGCAGACGGAATTCGTTGGCCACGATCCGGGTTTGAGCCTTTGCTTGCCGTTTCAGTGCATCCACCAACGGCTCATTGGTGAACTTGATTTCTTTGATGATGAACCCGCCACGAAGCTGGAGGCTTATGAATTGGTTGGGATCAATCACGCTCAATGGTTGTCAGCATAGACCCGAAATCTCCAGCGGTTTTACAGTGCGTCCCGGGTCTTGGAGGTTCACAACTTCTTTCCCGTCAGCTTCTCATAGGCTTCCAGATACTTCGCCTGCGTTTTGGCGACGACTTCGGGCGGCAGGGCGGGCGCAGGTGGGGTTTTGTCCCAGTCCAGCGTTTCGAGGTAGTCGCGGACGAATTGTTTGTCGAAACTGGGTTGGCCTTTGCCTGGCGCGTATTGGTCAGCGGGCCAGAAGCGCGAAGAATCCGGCGTGAGCACTTCGTCAATCAGGATCAAGTTGCCCTCGTGCAGACCGAACTCGAATTTGGTGTCGGCGATGATGATGCCGCGCTGCCGGGCGTAGTCCCGGGCGAATTTGTAAATCTTCAGGCTCAGGTCGCGGGCCTGGTTGGCAATGTCGTCACCGAGAATCTTCTTCGCCTCGGTGAAGGGGATGTTTTCGTCGTGGCCGGACTCAGCCTTGGTGGACGGCGTGAAGATGGGTTCGGGCAACTCGGAGGATTCCTGCAAGCCGGCGGGCAGCGGACTGCCACAGACGGTTTGTGATTTCTTGTATTCCTTCCACCCCGAACCTGCCAGATAGCCGCGTACAATGCACTCGACGGCGAGGGGTTGGGCTTTCTTGACGATCATGGCGCGTTTGGCGAGCGAGGCCTTCGTGTCGGCAGGAATGCCTGCCAACGCCGGGATGTTGAAGGATTCTCCGGCCTTCACCAGACGGTGGTTCGGCACAAGCGATTCGGTCTGGTCGAACCAGAAATGCGAAATCTGCGTGAGCACCTCGCCCTTGCGGGGAATGCCGTTGGGCATCACGCAGTCAAACGCGGAAATGCGGTCGCTGGCGACGAAGAGAAAAGCGTCGCCGAGGTCGAAAATCTCGCGGACCTTGCCGGTTTTGAGCTTCTTGATGCCGGGCAGTTCGAGATGGAGTAATGGGTTGTCAGTTGCCATACGCACGGAAGTATGAGCGAGCGAAGCCGGGGTTCAAGCGCAAGGTTCAGAATTCAAACCGGCGAAGAGCGTAAGCCGGTGTCCTGAGGATTACCCAAAGATGAGGCTGCGGCTGCTGCGGGAAATCGTTCCTCCAACCGAGCTTTTTATTGACTGACTCATGGGCTATCCGTCCTAATCTGCCTATGGCAACCGCCCATCGCTATCATCGCCCGGTATTTGAAGACGCCCTCGAAGCCTGGAAGGCCCTCCTGCATTCACGTGGGTTCGGCGCCGAACTGGTGTGGATTCTCGAAGAGAACTTGTGTTTCGAGCAGGATCCGGCCGCACCGGCCGGCGTCAAGCTGGGTTTCCAGGCGCAGTTTACGCCGCATTCGGTCGAGGACGCCAAAGTCGCTTATCATCACTTTGCAGAAACTGACGAGCGGATGGTTTTCTATCGGCTTGGCGCGAGCCGCGGGCGTTCGGTTTGCATGTTGCTTTGCGATGCCTGGTTTGAACCCAAGGGAGAAACCGACGGTTATGTGCGGCGGGACGACTGGCTGATTTCGTTCCATCCCGGTCATGCGGAAGAAATCGAGGAAGTCACGGACGAAACCCGCTGGCGGGAGCGTGTGGTGCGCGGACGCCCGTTGAGCGCGGTGGATTTTTGCATGACCTTCGCTGCGCTGCATGAATTGAAGGCGCATGGCCGGGTCTTGATGCCGGATGAACGGTTCGGCCTCAAAATTCTCCGGTCCATGCAGCAGGGATGATTCCCTGCCAGGGTAACGACGGGGTTTAAAAACGCGCGGCCGACAGTGTCCGCGCGTTTTGTTTTCCGCGGCCGCGCCCGCTGTCACGAAGCCCTGCCTTGGGTTTGCGGCTCGACACCCTTGGACGCTCTGCCTAAGTTCTGCCGTCGGCAAAACCGTCAGGCATGAACACGACCGCCACACTCCTGGAAGACTTGATCGCGCTGCCCAGCGTGAATCCGGCATTCCTTTCCGCGCGCCATCGTCACGCGGGCGAAGGCCGCGTGGCGGAATTCCTGGCGGCAGTGGCCGCCGGCGCCGGACTGGATGTCGAGTTCCAGAAAGTTGCACCGCACCGTCCGAATTTGTTGGTTCGCCTGTCGCCGCCCTCCCGGCCAACGCGGCGGGTGGTGCTCGCGCCGCATCTGGACACGGTCAATGCCGCCATCGATGCCCAGTTCATTCCGAGTCGGAAGCAGGGCCGGATTTACGGTCGCGGCGCGTGCGACACCAAGGGCTGCGTGGCCGCGATGCTTTCTGCTTTGTGCGAACTCGCCCGGTCGAAATCGCGTCCGCAGCAAACAGAGATCGTTTTCGCCGGTTTGATTGACGAGGAAAACGGCCAACTCGGCTCGCGGGCGCTGGCTGCCAGTGGCCTGCGGGCGGACCTGGCCGTTGTGGGTGAACCGACGCGTTTGCAGGTGGTCACGGCGCACAAAGGAAGTTTGTGGCTGCAATTGGAGTCTCGCGGGAAGGCTGCACACGGCGCCAGCCCGCATTTGGGCCGCAACGCCGTGCATGGAATGGCGCGCGTGGTGGATTTTCTGGAAACGGATTACGCCGCGCGACTGCGCCGTCGCCAACACTCGTTGTTGGGGACGGCAACCGTCAGTGTGGGCACGATCTGCGGCGGATCGCAGCCGAACATTGTGCCGGATCGTTGCACCATCTCGGTGGATCGGCGGACGCTGCCGGGCGAAACGGAAAAAACAGTGTGCCGCGACATGAACGCCTTGCTGCGCCGGCAGAAACTTCAGGCGAAAGTATCCAGCCTCAAATCGCTGGCTTGTTTGCCGATGGAAACCAATCCGAAGCTGCCGTTGGTGCGCCAGTTTTTGCGGAGCGTCGGACAGGCCCAGCCTGCGGGCGTGCATTATTTTTGCGATGCCTCAATTCTGTCGCACGCCGGCATACCGAGCGTGGTGTTCGGCCCGGGCGACATCGCGCAAGCGCACACGGCGGATGAGTGGATTTCGCTGAGCTCGCTTGAGCGCGGAAAGAATTTATTGGTCGGTTTCCTGAGATCGCTGCCCTGATTCTGGTCGCGCCATTTTTCCATGCCTTCCCCTTCCTCCGCCGATTCGAGTGCAGCGCCCACAGCGCATCGCGCGTCCTTTTTCCGGCAGAGCGGCTGGCTGATGATTGCCAACGTGGCGGGTGGCGCGCTGATGTATGCCGTGCATCTGCTGAACAAGTTCATTCCCCCGGGTGAGTATGGCAGCTTTGGCGCCATGCTGGCCGTGGTGTTGTTGCTGCCCACCATTCCCCTGCAAATGATCCTGGCCCAACAAACCGCCCGGGCTTTGGCGCACGGCACGGAACGGGAACTGGCGGGTGTCATCCGGCTCTTCTGGCTGCTCAGCACGGGGGTGTGGCTGGCGGGCGCCGTGATCGTGCTGCTCTTGCAGCAATCCATTTTGCGAAACTGGCAGATGACCGATCCGGCCGGTTTGTGGATCACGCTGGTCATCGTGCTGCTCTCCCTGTGGTTGCCAATTTTCTGGGGTGTGCTCCAGGGGCAGCAGAACTTTCTGTGGCTGGGCTGGAGCATGTTGGCCAGCGCCATTGGCCGGCTCGCGGTGGCAGCATTTGCGGTCGTGGTCCTGCATGCTTATTCCTCCGGGATGATGGCCGGAGTGCTCTTGGGCATTGGCGCGGCTTTCGGGATCGCTGCCTGGCAGAGCCGCGGATTGTGGCGGTTGAAACCGGCACCCTTCGACTGGCGGGGACTCCTGCGCCAGGTCATTCCATTGATACTGGGCTTTCTCGGATTCCAGATTCTGTTCACAGCCGACACGATTCTCGTGAAGGCCTATTTCAGCCAGACGGATGCGGACTTCTATGTCGCCGCCGGAACGCTTTCGCGGGCGTTGATGTGGCTGGTCCTGCCGCTGGCGGCCGTCATGTTTCCACGCCTTGTCCACAGTGCCGCCAAGTCGGAAAAGTCGAACCTCATGGGCATGGTGTTGCTGGTGACCGGCGCGCTGGCCATGGCCGGTGCCCTTGGGTTGTCGCTGCTGGGGCCGTGGATTGTCCGGTTGATCTACAAACCCGATTTTGTCGAAGTGGCCGCGGCCATTCTTCCGTGGTATGCCTCAGCGATGGTGCCCTTGGCACTGGCCAACGTGTTGCTGAACAATCTGCTCGCCCGGCCGGCCTCCACCCTGGTGCCGGCATTGTGCATTTTCTGCCTGGCCCTGGGGTATCTGTTCGCGCTCACGCAATTTCATGGCAGCCTCGTAACCGTGCTCAAGGTGTTGGGGGTGTTTAACGTCGGCTTGCTGGCCATCTGCGCGTGGTTCACCTGGCGCGGACGGCAGATTCGATTGCAGGAAGGCAATGGCTCGTAGTTGTTTGGTCAAAAACGTAGCGTGTGATCCAACTGAAAGGCTTGGAATTGTAGTAACCGAAGAGTTCCTGCCAGGCTCCATATTCCTTGCTGATCGTGCGCCGGTTCAAATGCCCCAAGCCAGATTTCCAGCCGTTGACGGATTCAGCGGTGTTGCCTAACTTACGTCGCCATGCTTGTTAAACAATTACCCCGAGTGGGCGCTAAATTATTTCGTTGGCGGAGCTTCTTGCCCTTGGTGTTCCTTCCCGTCGGGCTGTGGGGCCTGCGCGACGCGGAATATCTCGACGTAGTCTTGGGTGATCAGATGGATGATTTCTTTGAAGCTTTTGCGCTGGGGGTTTCTCTGATGGGCATCGCTGTGCGTATCATTACCGTCGGTCATGTCCCTCGGTCCACTTCTGGAAGAAATACGAAGGAGCAGCGCGCGGCGGTGTTGAACACCTGCGGCGTATATTCCGTGGTTCGTCACCCGCTCTATCTGGGTAATTTTTTGATCATTCTCGGGTTGCTCCTTACGACGGGCCTTTGGCACATAACTATTATCGGTATCCTGGCCTTCGCGCTCTATTACGAGAGGATTATGATGGCAGAAGAGAAGTTTCTCCTTGATCGGTTTGGCGAAGCTTATGCGAGATGGAGCAAAGTGACGCCGGCTTTCTTCCCAAGGTTTGCTCAGTGGCGGAAATCCGCGCTACAGTTCTCGTGGCGGATGGTGCTCCGCCGTGAAATCAGCACGTGGCTTGGCTTTGTGTCTGCCGCACTGTTTCTTGATGTCGCTGAAGACCTCATCGCGGACTCGCGGTGGGAACTGGATCCTGAGTGGCTTTTGGCGCTGGCTGTGTTGCTCCTTTCTTACGTCGTCATTCAACGAAGCAAGAAGTCAGGCCGGCTGCGGGTGACTGACCGTTGATTGCGCAGTTATGGGCTGGGGATTAGAAAGTGATTGGTTGCCGTTGTAGCGAATTGTGCTACTGGTGCAAACCAAGCTGCCTCAGCTTTTCACGCAATTTGAGCCGCGTGACTCCCAGCCAGCGTGCGGCCCGCCCTTGGTTTCCCTGCGCCAGCCGAAATGCTTGCGTGAACAATTCCGGTTCGAGATCAGCGATGACGCGGGCGTAGGCGTCCTGTTCCTCCCCGCGTTGCACCCTCGACAACAAATCCCTCACGTAATTGCTATAGCCAGCGCCGAGGACCGAGACGGCTTTGCGCCCTTGGGCGAGCACCTGTTTGACGTGCTCCGGGTTGATCGCGAATGGACGGGCCAGCAGGAGCGCCTGGCGGACGGCGTTCTCCAATTCACGGACGTTGCCGGGCCAGAATTGATCGCCAAGAAGTGAAAGCGCATCACTTTGGATGGAAGGGGACTCGACTCCCAGCGCATGGGCGTCGCGTTGGATGAAAAATTCAACCAGCGAGGGTATGTCTTCGCGCCGTTCGCGCAGCGGCGGGATTTGAATCACTACTCCGTTCAGCCGGTAAAACAAATCCTCGCGGAATTCCTTTTCCCGGATCGCCGTTTCAATGTCGCAATGCGTCGCGGCCAGTACTCGCACATCCACCGCAATGAGTTCATTACCGCCCAATCGCTGGATGTGCCGCTCTTGCAGGACACGCAGCAGCTTGGACTGCGTGTTTTGCGGCAGGTCGCCGATTTCATCCAGGAAGATGGTGCCCCCACTAGCCTGCTCGAATCGCCCGATGCGCTGGGATTGCGCGCCTGTAAAGGCACCGCGTTCGTGCCCGAACAATTCGCTCTCAAGCAGGGTCTCAGGAATGGCGGCGCAGTTGATGGCGATAAACGGCTTGTCCGCACGTTCGCTGTGCTGGTAAATGGCCCGCGCAACCAGTTCCTTGCCAGTGCCGGTTTCACCCCGGATCAAGACCGTAACTGGGGTCGCAGCGATGCGACCGATTTGTTTGTAAATGCTCTGCATCACCCGGCTATTGCCGACCAAGGCGCGCGGGGCGGAATGTGACTCGCCAAGCTCAACTTCCTCCGTCATTAACCGTGACTGCTCGACGACTGACGCAACGAGGTCGAGCAATTCATCCACTTCAAACGGTTTCACTAAATATTCGTATGCGCCCAGTTTGGTGGCTTGAATCGCCGTCTCGGTCGTGCCGTGAGCGGTCATCATGATGATGGGTAACCGCGGCTGCGAAGCTCGCAGTTTGCTGATCAGTTCAAGTCCGCTCACTCCGGGCAGTTTGAAATCTGTAAGCACCAGATCGAACTGCTGGCGCACGGCGGCGGCGAGCCCCTCCTCCCCGCGCGAAACCGAAAGCACTACGTAGCCGGCCATGCGCAGCACTTTTTCAAATGCCGCGCCGGCGCTGACGTCATCTTCAATTAGTAGAATCCGTGGTGGCATGATTGGTCCATCGAGGCAGCCCGACACTGAAGGTCGTGCCGGAGTTTTGTTGCGTATGATATTGGATGTGTCCGCCGTGCTTCTCAACAATGCGCGCAGCAATGGACAATCCCAAGCCGGTGCCGCATTTCTTGGTCGAGAAAAACGGATCGAACAGACGGCTTTCGACTTCGGGTGGAATGCCCGCACCATTGTCCGTCACTTCGAAGATGGCCATCGGCTGTGAACCGCTGGTGCGATGCGCCGCTCCCTGCCGGATCCGAAGCGTCACGCTGCCATTTGCTCGAACACTCTCCGCCGCGTTCTGCGCAAGGTTGATGAGCACCTGTTTGATTTGTTCCTTGTCCGCATGCAGCCAAAGGTCATCCGTAATCTCGACGGCGAGTTGGACCGACTGTTTCTCAAACTGGCCGCGCAACAAGTCATGAACTTCCTGAAGCAATTGGGCGGCGGACACCTTCGCCCGTTCAGGTTCGGACGGCCGCGCGAACCGAAGGAAGTCTTTCACAATGCGTTCCAAGCGATTGATTTCGTCGCCGATGATTCGAAGATCTTCGGTGTCGGCTAAACCAGACGACAGCGAATCCTGCAAGCTGAACAACCGGAACTTGATGGCGGCAAGCGGATTCCGGATTTCGTGTGCAACGCCGGCTGCCAGGGCGCCGAGCGCGGCCAGTTTCTCCTGTCGTTGAATGGCCGCCGTGCTGGCATTGAGCTGGCTTTGCAGCGGTGCGAAGAAGGCGCGATAGGCCAAGGCCAGAATCCCCGCACACAGGGTCAGCATGAGCGCCGCAGAGCCTTGCATCAACCGAATCACGTTGGTGACCGAACGATCCGACTGCGACAGGACGGACTCCCAAGCTGATTGATTCGCTGCCACCAACTCATCGCAAACTAGCAGAACGGCAGCCGACTTCCCGGCGATTTGCTGTGCCAGTTCCTCAGTGGTGCCACGTCGGATACCGCGAATCCCGCGAACCAGCAGTGGGGTCGCGTCCGCCAGATACACTCGATAGGCCGCCTCCACGGCCTTAAGCGATTCGACTTCCAGGTCAGTGACCAAATGCGGTTTCATCCGCTCAATTTGTTCGCTCAATTCCCGGGACTCGCGCAAGTAAGACTCGCGTTCGGTCTGGTCTTCCGACAACTGAAAGCGCAGCAATCGTCCGTCCAGCCGCCAGATTCCGGCACGCAAATGGACGCCGAGATAAAAACTCTCGGTGCGAATCGCGGCCATTTCCTTTTGCAGCAATCTGGCCTGGTTCCAAGTGCTGCGCTCAATCCACAGGACCAATACCAACCCGGCGGCAACCACCAGCACGAAGCCGATCAACCGCGCTCTTGCCTCCGGACTGCGAATTGAACTAAACATGCCAGCTTTGGAACAATTCATTCAATTTCGTTTCGCGGGCGTTTATGGAAATAGCAGAAACTGGGAGGGTTTTCTCGATGTTGGGCGCGGCTGCCCTGTTGGCATGTTCGTGGCTATAGGGAGAAAGTCGCAAATCATGGTTTTGCAAAAATTTCATTACGGCCTCCATTCTAATGCTTTGGATGCGGGAAATCTCTCTGAATTTTTCCGGGAGGAATTGCTTTCATGAGTTCGCCACGTCCAATCCCCATTCCCTGGTCGGCGCGATGGCGCGAATTCCGGGTCCGGTACGTGCCCTGGATCTTCTTTGCATTGCTAGTCGGTGCCATCGGGGTCATGCTGCAGTACTACAGTGCAACAGGAAACCTGCATGGAATCGGCGAAGGGGTGCGATCGCTCTTGGCCGCCCCGCAGCCCGCACGGATTGAGCAGTGGCTGGTGGCCCCATACACGATCGTGGAGCAGGGAACGGCGGTCGCGGTTCTCAGTCCGGTGGATGCGCGCGCTGACTTCGATCTGCTGCGCTCGTTGTTTGAGATGGCCCGCGTTCGCTTGCAGCCGTCGCTCGCGGAGAACAACGCGATGAACTTTGAGCGCATCCGGGTGGAATTATTGAAAACCAGATCCGAACTTGCCGTCGCCCGGGTGAAACTTGAACTGGCCGAAAGGGATGTATTACGCAACACCCCGCTGTATAAGGAGAAACTGGTTGCTGAGGACATTTATGAACTGAGTGTAAACGCACGCGATGCGCTGAAAGCCGAGGTTGAGGAGAAAGCCAAGGCCACTAGTGAGATTGAGCACCGCCTGGAGGAGTTACGGTCCATCGGCGACCCCGGTGCCTTGTCCAACGCCTCCGCAATCCCGGAATGGCTGTCCCAGTTGGAGCAAGCTCAGGCCAGTGCAGCCAGCAACCTGCAACCCCTCACCCTGCTCGCACCGATCACAGGTATGACGGGAGTGCCGCTGCGGCAACCAGGGGAGTTCGTGCTGGCCGGCGAACCTTTGCTCGCCATTAACGCTCTTCGATCGGATCGGGTGGTTGCCTATCTTCGGCAGCCCTACCCGTTGGAGCCAAAGGTGGGCATGCCTGCGCGTGTCACAACCCGAACCAAGCCGCGCCAAGTCTTCTGGAGTCATATTGAGCAGATTGGAGCTCACATGGAGATTCTCACCAATTCCTTGGCCATTGTGCGTCCGGATGCGTTGGTGGATGTGGCCCTGCCGGTCATGCTGCCGGTGCCGGACGATATTACCGTCCGTCCCGGTGAAATCGTGGACCTTCTGATTCCTGATGCACCAACCGAGTCCTCAAGCCCCGTCCCTTCAGCGAAGGTCACTTTAATCCATCAGCAATCGTCCTCAATAAAACGATGAATCCACGAATACACCATCGTCTGCGCATTCTTGCCGTTGCCGCTGCTTTGCTGTTTGCCCAATTGGCTGCCGCGAATCCTGCCGCCATCACCTGCCGCGGCATGTGTGATGCCTCGGCGGTGGTGCCGTTGGGCAGCAGTCACTTCGTCGTTGCCGATGACGAGGACAACATTCTGCGCGTCTATTCGCGCATCAACGGCGGGCTGCCTTTGCACACTTATGATCTTTCCACCTTCCTGCGGGTGGATCCCAAGTCGCCGGAAGTGGACCTCGAAGGCGCCGCGCCGTTGGGAGATCGGGTTTATTGGATTTCCTCCCACGCGCGGAATAAGAACGGCAAAGACCGTGTGAGTCGGCGGCGTTTATTTGCCACCACGCTGTCCGAGGTGAACGGCAAATCCACCATCCAAGCGGTG
Organism: Verrucomicrobiota bacterium; assembly: GCA_014860005.1. The sequence continues at coordinate 20,214 of JACZKP010000059.1, forward strand.
GGACGTCCTTACCTCAATCTGTTGTCGGATCTGTTGAAAGATCCGCGCCTGAAACCCTTCAATTTGGCTGCGGCCGCCCGGCGCGCGCCCAAGTCGAAGAATGCGCTAAACATTGAAGGTTTGTGCGCCACAGCGGAAGGACATCTGCTGATCGGCTTCCGCAATCCCGTTCCCGCCGGCAGGGCTTTGATCGTGCCTCTGCTCAATCCGGCGGAAGTAATTGAAGGCAAAGCCGCGCGTCTGGGCGATTCGCTGCTGCTGGATTTGGGCGGCTTGGGCATTCGTAGTCTGGCACGGTCAGGGGACCGATATTTAATCATCGCGGGTCCATACGATGGCGAAGGCCAATCGCTGCTCTTTGAATGGCGCGGTGGGGCGGACGTTCCCCGCCGACTGCCACGCGCGGAACTGGCCGGGCTGAATCCAGAAGCGATCGAGTTCCTGACCGAAAACGGTGTCGAACGTCTGTTGGTTGTGAGCGACGACGGCACGCGGAAAATTAACGGGCAGGACTGCAAGACATTGACCGACCCGAATCTGAAATGCTTCCGGGCCCTTACGATTGATTTCTGACTTATGCTGAATCGCAATGGGAAACATCCCTTCATCCTCCTGGCCGCGGTTTGCATGGGATTGACCCTCGCGGGAACGGGGAGTCGCGCCCAAGTGGTACTGAACGAAGTCCTGGCCGACAACCGTTCCGCCGTCGCCAACGGCGGCAACTTCCCGGATTACATCGAACTGCACAATCCGTCGGCATTGGCGGTGAACGTTGGCAACTGGAGTCTGTCCGACGACCCCCTCCTGCCTCGGCAATTCGTGTTCCCGGCCGGCGCCACCGTGCCCGCCAATGGCTTTCTCGTTGTCTGGGCGGACCTCAATTTCGGTTCACCCGGCCTGCACACCGGTTTTGGTCTCGGCGCCAAGGGTGACCATGTCCGGCTTTATGCGCCGGACGGTATCACCGTGGTTGACCAAATTGCGTTTGGCTTGCAAGTGGGGGATTTCTCCCTCGGGCGCGTGCCGGACGGCTCGGGCGCGTGGGTGTTGAACCAGCCGTCGGTCGGGCTGCCCAATACCGCCACGGCCACGGGCGTCGCCAGCCAGCTTCGCCTCAACGAATGGATGGCCAGACCCGCCACTGGCGATGACTGGCTTGAAATGTTCAATGGCGCGAACCAGCCGGTAGCACTCGGCGGACTGGTCATCACGGACACTCCCGGCGGCACGCCCGGCAACCGCGCCATTCCCGCCCATTCCTTCATCGCGGCGGGTGATTTTGTGCAGTTCTTCGCCTCGGATCTCGCCAAGTCCGACGCTGACAACCTCGACTTCAAACTGGCGACTGAGGGGGAAACCCTGACCATTTACGGAGCAAACCGAACGACGATTCTGGATCGCGTTGTCTTTGGGGCGCAAACCCAGAATGTTTCCCAGGGTCGCGCCCCGGACGGCAGCGAAAACTTTGCCTTCTTTCCCGCCGGCACGGCCACTCCGGGTGACAGCAACTTCCAGATGCTAACCAACATCACGATATCCGAGGTGCTCACCCATACTGACCTGCCGTTTGAGGATGCTATCGAATTGCAGAACCTCACCGCCGCGCCCATGGACATCAGTCATTGGTGGCTGAGCGATTCAGGTTCGCAACCGCAGAAATACCGAATCCCGGCGGGCACCGTCATCGCCGCGCATGGCTTCAAGGTGTTTTACCACGTTCAGTTTGGAGCGGGTGAAACCGGCTTTGCGCTCAATTCCTCCGAGGGGGATGAAGTCTATCTTTCGGCCGGCAACTCGGCGGGCAATCTGACAGGGAAACAAATGTTTGTCCGCTTTGGCGCGCTCAAGAATCGCGTCTCGGCGGGCCGTCACGCGACCAGCACAGGCGTTGATTTCGTCCCGTTAAGTCAACTCAGCTTCGGCGTGGCCCATCCCGCAACGGTAGTCCAGTTCCGCCAGGGCGCGGGGCTGACGAACGCCGCGCCGCGCATCGGACCGATTGTCATTAACGAAATCATGTTTTTTCCACCGGACGTTGGCGGACAACCCAACACCGACGAGGAATTCATCGAACTGCACAACCCCGGGGCGGTCGAGGCTTTCCTATACGATCAACTTTTCCCGACGAACACCTGGCGGCTGCGCGACGGAGTCACGTTTGACTTCCCGCCCCAACTCACCATCCCGACTGGAGGATTTCTGCTGCTGGTCAGCTTCGACCCGGTGGCCAGTCCGGCCAAGCTGACGGCGTTTCGCACCAAGTACGGCGTCGCCGCCAACGTGCCGGTGCTCGGTCCCTACACCGGTAAACTCAGCGACACGGGCGAGGCCTTGGAAGTTCTGGAGCCGGACACGCCGCAAGGGCCACTGAGTCCGGACCCCGGATTCGTGCCTTACATGCAAACCGAGCGGATCAAGTATGCCAGCGCCGCGCCGTGGCCGACGAATACCGCCGGAAGTGGACGCTCCCTCCAACGCCGCACGCCGCTGGCGTATGGCAACGAGCCGTTGAATTGGATCGCCGGCACGCCCAGCGCCGGACGAGCCAATGTGATTGATTCCGATGGGGACGGCATGCCCGATGTTTGGGAAGACCTGTATGAACTAAACCTCAATTCACCACTCGATGCTGCTGATGACGAGGATCTGGATGGGGCGAGCAACTTGATGGAATACCAGGCCGGCACTAATCCGCGTGATATTGCCAGCGTGTTCGCTTTCACGAGCATCAGCCGGGACGGCGACTCACTCCGGCTTCGCTTTCACGCGGTTCAAGGGCGGACGTATGCCGTGCAGGCAACTGACCCGCTGTTGCCCGGCGCTTGGCAGTTGGTCACGAATCATCCCCCCGTCACTGCCACCGGCGAGGTGGAATTGGTGGTTGCTGGCGCCACGAACACCAACAACTATTTCCGGCTGCTGACGCCGATCCTGCCATGAGGTGGCGAACTGATAGCCCGATGCGCCGGGGTATTCTTGCGGTGATTGGCACGCTCGCGCTCCAAGGCGGCGCGTTCGCTGTAGATCAATCCGGGCAGCCGGAGTCTTCGGAGGTCCGCCACCTGGCACTTGAAGAATGTATTCGCATCGCCTTGCTGCAAAATCGCACCTTGCAGATCGAACGCTTGAATCCCGCCATCGCCCAATCCTGGCTGAGCGCTTCCTACGGCTACTACGATCCCATTTTTTCGGTCGAAGCGCGCTCGGAGGATTCCGAAGACACTGGCGGATTTGATCCGGCGGATTTCAGCCGCGACGCCGTTTTCTCGGCGGATTCAGAAGTGGCCCGTGGCGGACTGATTGGCTTCCTCCCGGGCGGACTGAGCTATTCGATCTCAGGCGGCTACGCGCATAGTGAAGGTTTGCGCAACGGCCTGAATTTTGAGTCCTACAGTCTGCAGACCAGTTTCATGCTCAGGCAGCCGTTGCTGCGGAACTTCTGGATAGATCAAGGGCGCATGACGATTCAGGTGAACAGGCAGAATCTGGCGATCACGGAGCTGGGTGTTCTATTCGTGGCGATGGATGTTATCAATCAGGTTCAACATGCCTACTACGAACTGGCCTGCGCCCTCGGCGAATTGCGGGTGCGCCGGGAACTACTGGAAACCCGGCGGCAGCTTCTCTCGGGTGTGCGCCGCAAAATTGAAATGGGCACCCTCACGGTGCTCGACGAACGGCTTGCCGAAGCCCAGGTTGCTAATGTTGAAGCGGATCTTACCCTTGCGGACAACGCCATTCGGCTTGCGGAAAACGAATTGAGGTCATTGCTGGGGGATAGTTGGACTAACACAGTTGATGTGCGCTTGGAGACAACCGATCCCTTGTTGGTGATGCCCGAACGGTTTGATCTCCCGGCGTGCTGGCAGCAGGGCCTTGCCAACCGTCCCGACCTCGCCCAGCTTCGCCAAGATGTCGAGAAGTCCGCCACGGATTTAAAGTTCCGCCGCAACCAACTCTTTCCATCGCTGGATTTCGTGGCCGGCCACAGCCGCAAGGGTGCAAGCACGGGACAATTGTTGCCGCCCTTGCGTCCATCTGCGTCGTCCGACGAGGCCCGGGATCAGATCAGCGACGGCGACGCACCAACCGACATGGTGGGTATTGTGTTCTCCGTGCCCTTAAGTCGCACGGCCGAGCGAGCGAATTTTCGGGCCAGCAAACACGCGCGAGCCCAGGCTGAACTGCGTGTAAAACAATTTGAGGAGCAGGTCATGCGGGAGATTTCTGACGCCCTCCACACGGCGCGCGCCCGCCTTGATCGTGTTGGCCTTATCCGGCGTGCCCGCGAGCTCTCCGAAACTGCGCTGGAAGCCGAAGAGCAGAAACTGGCTGGCGGAAAGAGCACCCTTTTCTTTGTGCTCCAGTTGCAGAACGATCTCGCCTCCGCCCGTTCGGCCGAACTCCGAACCAAAGCCGACTACAATCAAGCCCTGTCCCAATTGCGCTTCGCCGAAGCAACTCTGCTTGAACGATGGGGGCTTCGTGTTGAATTCAAGTGACTCGATTGGCTTATGTTAGCGGGAATTGACTACGCGTCGTCTTCCGTGGAACGCAGCCCCGAGTAGGGCTTGGGCGCGCGCAACTTCCGGTAAATCCACGCCTCCAGCGGTCCCAAGCCGAGTCGCCGCAGCCAACCGTAGAACGGCGAGTGAATCAGCCGCACCCGCACCACCGAGAGAAACATCGTCAACGACGAACGGAACAGCGTGGAACTCACCTTCGAGCCCAGCTTGTCCGTCCACTCGGTCGGCACTTCGAGGATTCTGAATCCCGCTCGCTTGACGGCCACCAGCAGATTCACATCGAACGCGAGGTCGGCAATGCAGAGTGATTCATGCACCTTTTCCACCACGGCGCGTTTCATCACTTTGCAGGGGCATTGCGTGTCCTTCACGTGCAGCCAGAAAAGCAGTTCCACCACGAGATGAAAACAGCGGCTGGTGAAGCGTCGGAGCAGCGGCTGCGCCTGATGCAACACCGAATCCGGCAACCAGCGCGAACCAATCACGCAATCGGCTTCGCCCGCGGCCAGCCGGCGCGTCAGTTCGTGGAACGCCTGCGGCGGCGAGGCGCCGTCGGCGTCCACGTAACCGATCAATTCCGCGTGCGAGGCCAGCTTCAAACCTTCAATGAGCGCGCCGCCCTTGCCAATGGGCGCGGGGAAATCCAGGAAACTAAGGCTGGGGAACTCCTTCATTACCCGCTCGACCACGCCGCGCGTATTGTCGCGACAACCATTGAGCACCACGACGAGTTGAAACGGACCGCGGTAGTGGTCGCGGAAATAAACGCCGAACTCGCGCAGCACCGGTTCGATGCGCGCCTCTTCGTTGTAGGCGGGAATGAGCAGCAACAAGCTGGGCTCGGTCACGCGCTCTTTCTAACAGACTGAATCGGGAATGAAAAGCCGCGCGATGACGCATGCGCATCGTGCGTCACCCGGTCTCCGGTGTGGGCGAAGATGGAGCGAATGCACGTTTGCTGCTGCGAGCCTCATTCAATCTTCATCTCGCGCTGAATGCCGAATTTTTCAATCCGTTTCCGCAGGGTCGCGCGGGTGATGCCGAGCAGTTTGGCGGCGTGGACCTGGTTGTTGCTGGTTTCCTTGAGCGCCTGGATCACCAACTCGCGTTCGACGAAGGGAATGATCTTCAATTTCGGCTCGCGCCGCGCCAACTGATACAACTGCCGCGCCAGCACCGCGGCATCACTGGTCCCGCTTTCGCCCGCCGTTGCCAAAGCCGCGGGAGCGCTGCCACTGGCTTGACCGCTGATGTCGCCCGGCAAGTCGCTCAACAGAATCGCATCGCCCTTGGCCATGACGTGCGCGTGGCGGATGGCGTTCTCCAGTTCCCGGACGTTGCCCGGCCAATGATATTTTTCCAGCGCCTTGACGACGCTCGTCGCGACGGACTTGGGCGGTTGGGTTTGATCGGGCGCCAATCGCTTCAGAAAATAATTTACCAGCAGCGGAATGTCCTCGCGGCGCTCGCGCAACGGCGCAATGTGAATCCGCACCACGTTGAGCCGGTAAAACAAGTCTTCGCGGAACTGCCGCGCGGCCACAGCCTGTTCCAGCGGCTTGTTAGTGGCGGCGATCACGCGTGCGTCCACCTTGATGGGCGTGTTGCCACCCACACGCTCGAAGGTGCCACTTTGCAGGACGCGCAGAATTTTCGTTTGCGTGGGCGGCGTCATGTCACCGATTTCATCGAGGAAAATCGTGCCGCGGTGGCATTGTTCAAACTTGCCGATGCGCTGGTTGGTGGCACCGGTGAACGCGCCGCGTTCGTGACCGAATAATTCACTTTCCAAGAGTTGCTCGGGAATCGCCGCGCAGTTTACCGCAAGAAACGGGCGCTGACTGCGTTGGCTGTGATGATAGATTGCGCGAGCGACGAGTTCCTTCCCCGTGCCGCTTTCGCCGGTGACCAGCGCCGTGGCATCCGAGGCGGCGAGTTGCCCGATGAGTTTGAACACCTGCTGCATGGCTTGGCTGCGGCCTACAATGCCCAGTTCATAATCCTCCGATTCGAGCAACGGCTGGTACGACACCACTTGTTTCATGTCGCGCGCGGCTTTGAGCGCGTTGGCAACGATCTCCTTGATCTTCGGCACATCGAACGGCTTGAGTAGATAATCGTACGCGCCGAGTTTCATCGCCTCGATGGCCATTTGGGTGGTGCCGTAGGCGGTCATCAGAATGACGAGGAGCTTGGAATCCATCTGCCGGATGCGACGGAGAGTTTCCAGACCGTTCATGCCGCCCATGCGGATGTCCATGAGGACAAGGTCGGGCTGGAATTTGGGAATCAACTTCAAGCCTTCCTCACCGCTGGAGGCGGTGGCGAGTTCCAGGTCCGGCGCATCAAAGATGCGCCGGAACGAGTATTGCACGTCCGTTTCGTCGTCAATCAACAGCAGTTTGCTCATCGGCGCACAAGGGTAGCGGGAATTTGAACAGAAGCAACCTGCCCGAAATCTGCGAGAATTCGACTGGTTTCGAGGCTCGGCCCAAGCTCGCCCATGGAATTGGCCCCGCTCCAGATTTCAGTAATTCAAAGCGCGAATCGCTTCGGCGAATTCTCGAACTTGGTAGTGGCATGGGCGTCCCGCCCGTGCGACTACCCATGAATCACAACCCCGTAACGCCGACTTTCCAGTCGTCCCGCCGGTCGCCGGTTGGAAAACCGGCGCTACAGGCAGCCCTCGGTTCGTACTCCCGATGCGCGTCCGTTCTTGGAGGTCGAAGCTCTCCATGAACCTGCCACTGGTAGCCGCCGACGTGAGGAGGCGGAGGGCATTGCGAACCAACCGATTCCGCCTCCTCACGTCGGCGGCTAAGGTTGGGGGATTCGATGCGCGAGATTTGGCTCGGGAAATTTCTCCCTATGGTTGAATCTGCGTCTGTTTTGCCACGCAATCAATCTCCACCTTGATTTGATTCCACAAAACCGATTGCACCGTAGTGCGCGCGGGCAGCACGGCAACGTCCCGGAAGAACTCCCGGTAAACTGCGTTGAAGCGATCGAAGTCTTCAATATCCGCGAGATGCACCGTGCATTTGACGACCTCGTGGCGTGAGCAACCGGCTGCACCAAGAATTTTGTCCAATTGCCCAAGTACGTGGCGCGTCTCGTCTTCGATGCTGCCGCGGACGGCTTGGCCAGTTTGCGGGTCCACCGGGCCAATCCCGCTCACATACACCCAGCCGTCCACTGCCACGGCGGCGGAATACGCTGCAGTGGAAGTTGCCTTGTCGGGATGTCGGATTTCTTGCTTGGACATGTTCCGGGGACCATCCACCAAGGGACTGGCCAAGTAAAAGTCAAACGTGCCCTGTTATTTCAATATCATTGGCGCGCAGAACAGCCGGAGCGGGGCCCGCGCGGTGGGGGTCAACCAGCCGGCTGATAGCCAAACAGCCGTTTGGCTTTGATGACTTCCACGATCACCGGCGGCACGAGCTGTTCCCACGCAGCATTGCCGGTCTTGATTTTTTCCAGCACATCGCGTGAGCGGATGCGCAGGAAGTCCGCGTCGGAATTCTGGATGTCCAGCAGGAAACGATTCTCGAGCAGGTGGGCGTGCAGTGATTTCAAGTACGGCGGCACGGGGGCATTGGCGGCCGTAACCACCTGCCCGGTTTTGAAATCGAGGCTCGGATACACATAGAGCCGGCCCGGATTCTTGAACAACTGCCCCAACCCGCCCAGCAGTCCGCCCTCGCTGTTGTTGTAGTAGTGCTCGTCGAAAATCTCGCCCAGCTTGGAGGCGCCGAGCGCCAGGCCGATGGGGCGTTGCGTGTAGCGCGAAAGATAGGCGGCCAGCCGGTGAAAACGGCGAAAGTTCGACACCAGCACCGTTTTGCCCAACGGCGTGAGCGTGTCCGCGCGATCCAGGAAATCATGCGGATCAATCGCGTCATCCGCCGTCAGGTGACGCAACGTCATCTCCATGAGGACCACCGGCGCTTCGCCGTTGACTTCCGGCTCGCGGACAAACTGTTCCACGGCGCGTTCCAGCACGTCGAGCGTGGCGTTGGTGACGGGCCGAAAACTGCCGCGCTGGACGAGCACGGGCTTCTTGTAAAGCACTTCGTCCCATTGTGCGGCTTCGCCCGTGGCCGTGAACATCGCGGCTTCCGTCAATCCGTGCCGGACCAGTTGCAGCGCCATGAGGCGGTTGTCCACACCCGCGAACGCCGGGCCGGAGAACTGGATCAGGTCCACCTCCACCCGCTCCCAGGTGAGGTTGTCGAGCAAAGCGCCGATGAGCGCCTCCGGTTCGCGATGCAGATAAAACGCGCCGTGAATGAGGTTCACTCCAATGATCCCCAAGGCCTCCTGCTGTCGGACGTTCTCCTTGTCGAGCATCCGCACGTGAATGAGGATTTCCGAGGCCGGCCCGCGCGATTCGGTCTGAAGGCGGATGCCCAGCCAGCCGCGACCGACTTCCTGGCGGCTGAAACTGTGCGTGGCGACAGTATTGGCGAACACGAAGAAAGTGCATTTGTCGCCGCGCGTGGAATCAAGCCGCTGCAGGAGCAGATTGAATTCGTAATCAAGCATCGCCCGCAGCCGGTGGCGGCTGACGTAACGATCGCTCGGACCGTAAATGGCGTCGCTCACCGCCATGTCGTAAGCGGACATGGTTTTGGCCACGGTGCCCGAGGCGCCGCCGACATGGAAAAACCAGCGCGCGACTTCCTGGCCGGCGCCAATCTCGGCAAAGGTGCCATAACGCCGGGCATCAATGTTGATCTGGAGCGCCTTCTGATGAGTGCTGTAAGTATTCTCGTCGTTCATGGTTTCGCCATTGCGTGTCGCTCACACCGATACCTGAAAAGTCCGCGTCGTGAAACTTCTTTCCGGCGGGCCAACCGCCGGATCAGCAAACTCTCTGGAGGCCCAAAGGTCTGCCCCGCGATCTCTTCGCTCCCTGGCAATCATTCCCGCGCGATTGACACTCGCGCGCCGTTGGGCTAACTGTCCCTGCATGATAAATGCCATCCGAATTTCCGTGATCGCCACGCTGCTGGCGGCAACCTTCTCCGCCACCGCCGCCGATTGGTACCGCTGGCGCGGACCGGACGCGAATGGCATCTCGAAGGAAACCGGCTGGGCTGCCAACTGGCCGGCGAGTGGTCCCAAACAGCTCTGGACCGCGAAAGTGGGCATCGGGTTTGCATCGTTTGCCGTCAGCCAGGGACGGGTCTATACCACGGGCAACGCCAACGACATGGACACAGTTTTTTGTTTCGACGCCAACACAGGCAGGGAAGTTTGGAAACATACCTATCCCAGCCAGCTTGATCCCAAGTATTACGAGGGCGGCACCAGCGCCACGCCCACCGTGGACGCCAACCGGGTTTACACCTTGAGCAAACGCGGGGTGGTGCATTGTCTGGACGCCGCCAGCGGCAAGGTGATTTGGACGAAGAATCTGATGGAGGAGCTAAAGGCCGAAATGCCGACCTGGGGCTTCGCCAGCTCGGTGTTGATCGAAGGCAATCTGGCGATTGTGAATGTGGGCGCTGCCGGCGCCGCGCTCGACAAGCAAACCGGCAAGGTCGTGTGGTCCTCCGGTACCGAGCACGCGGGTTATTCGAGTGCGGTGCCGTACACTGTGGGCGGTGAACGCGCGGTGGCGATGGCCATCAAACAGGATGTCGTCGCGCTTCACGTCAAGGACGGCAAGGAACTCTGGCGTTTTCCGTGGAAGACGCAGCACGACGTCAACGCGGCCGACCCGATCGTCGTGGGCAGCAAAGTCTTCATCTCTTCGGGTTACAATCACGGTGGCGCGTTGTTCGATGTGGGCAGCGGCGAACCCACGAAAATCTGGGAAAACAGAAACATGCGCAACCAGATGAACAGTTGCGTTCTCTGGGAGGGGCATCTCTACGGCGTGGACGAGAATCAGCTTCGTTGCCTGGTGTTTGAGACTGGTGAGGTGAAGTGGACGGAGAAGGCTGTGGGCAAGGGTTCCTTGAGCATGGCCGACGGCAAACTGATTGTGTTGAGCGAGCGCGGAATCTTGATGGTAGCCGATGCCTCGCCAGAAGGATTCAAACCCATTTCCCGCGCCCAGGTTCTCAGTGGGAAATGTTGGACAACGCCAGTGTTGTCGAACGGCAAAATTTATTGCCGCAATGCCGCGGGCGATGTGGTGTGCCTGGATGTGAGCGGAAGCTAACCGGCGATTCGATTTTTCCAAACGCGGCCTGGAGTGCTTTCGTTCTCACTGCTTGAGTTCCAAAAAGCGCATCAGGCTGTCGCCGTGTTTCAGCATTTTGACTTCGTGCCACGGTGCGGGTATTTCCAAAGTGTCGCGGCGTGCGTGACCCAGGACCAAACGCCCGCCCGGCGCGAGCGCTTTGGGCAGGATCGGATCATCCACTAGTTGTTGCGCAAAGGAAGTGGAACGACGGCCCACGTTTTTTTCTCCGTAAGGCGGATCGGCCAGGATCAAATCGAAGATCTCTCCGTTGGCGGCAAGTTGCGGCAGCGCGCTAAAGACATCCTGGACGCGAACCTCGAGCGCATTGGGCGGAAACTCCGGCGCGCTGCTGTTGCGGCGGATGAATTCCGCGTGTCTGGCCGACTTCTCCACACACAATGCCGACACCGCGCCACGGCTCAGACATTCAAGGCTCAACGCCCCGCTCCCGGCAAACAGTTCGAGCACCCGCGCTCCGACCACCCGTGCGCCCAAACTGTTAAACACAGCCTGCTTGACCAGGTCGGGCGTGGGTCGCACAGCCAAGCCTTTAGGGACCTTTAAGATTCGTCCGCCTGCGTGTCCACCCGTGATGCGCATGTTGAAAGCAGCCAATTACCCAAACACCCAAGCACCCAACTCATTTTGGGTATTTGGGTGCTTGGGTGTTTATCATTACTTGAATATCTCGGCGAGGAACTGCTTCATATCTTCCCACGACCTTTTGTCCGCCCGCTCGTCATACTTCGCCCCGGGTATCGAGCCGTCGGCTTTCCAGTCCGTGAAGCTATGCACTGCGCCGCCGTACTGAACAAGCTGCCAGTCCACTTTCGCACCGCGCATTTCAGCGACGAACGCGGCCACGTCCTTGTCCGGCACAAACGGATCATCCGCGCCGTGCAGCGCCAGCACCTTGCACTTGATGTTCTTGCCGTCCTCTGGTTTCGGCGAATCCAAGGCTCCATGGAAGCTGACCACGCCTGAGACTTCCGCGCCGCTGCGAGCCAATTCGATGACCGTCGTTCCGCCGAAGCAATAACCAATGGCCGCGATGGGTTTGGTGTCCACGAGCTTGTGCCGGCGCAGGGCTTCGAGTCCGGCAGTGACCCGCGCCCGCAGCAAAGCGCGATCGTTCTTATACTTGCTCGCCTCGGCGCTGGCGGCTTCGACAGTCTGCGGACGCACGCCTTTGCCGTAGATGTCCACGGCAAACGCCACGTAACCCAGCCGGGCCAGCATCTCGGAGCGTTGCTTCTCATAGTCCGACAGCCCTTTCCACTGATGCACAACTAAAACGCCCGGGCGCGGTCCCCGGAACGAATCTTCATAAGTCAGATGCCCTTCAAGGGTCACATCGCCGTGTTTGTATTCGATGGTTTCGGTGCGAATGGCCGCAGACGCGGCCAACGCAGTCGCCAGCAGAAGAGAAGTCGTCGTTGAGATCTTCATGGCGGAAACGATAACCGAAAGCAGCCGCCAACGCCAGCGACGGCAGACAAAAACTCCACAAACGCACGCTCCAGCGGTGGTTGAACCCAGCCGCTCCGCGGCGGGCCTGTCGGGCTACGCGCGATTCCGGTGTCAGGTTGAACTCGACAGGTAGATTGGGAGCGGCCATTGTTGGCCCGTGGCAGGCCAACGACACGCCTGCCCGCCGGGGTGCATCCCCTGCGGTTTTTGCGTAAGGGCTTGCAGCAGAGGGGCCGCCCAAAAAGCAAAAGGTTCTTCGCTGTTTTCGGTGGAATTAAAATTGGGGGAAGCGGAGTTTTCCGGCGACGAAGTAGAGCATGGTGATCAGATGCGTCGTCGAACGGTAGCCGCGAGCCTTGCGTTTGGTCGCGCTGAAGACGCTGTTTAA
>JACZKP010000060.1 GCA_014860005.1 Verrucomicrobiota bacterium
GTTCGCGCCACTGGCTGAATTGTTCGACAAACGTGCGGAGCTTGCGGGCCAGTTTCTGATCGCCTGGTCCGTGATGCGTGATGCGTGATGCGTGATCTTCGGCGGGTCGCGTAGGAGCCGTCGTCGCAAAGCCCATTTTCAGCGGCGTTTGCTCGGGCTTCGTCGGAAACATCGCCGGGCGTTGCGGCAGCGGCGGCGTGAAGTTGGGCAACTCCGCGGGTTCGGGCGCTTTCTCCAGACTCGGAATTGTGATGACCGGTGGCGGCGGAGCCGCTGGATGGCGGATGTTCTGTGTTGGGGGTTGGATGCCCGGCTCGCTTTGTGTCCCTGCATGAAAATCAAGCAACGCGTCCCTCACCGCCTGTGCCACGAACTTCCGCACCTCGCCTTCGCGATGAAACTTCACCTCGCGTTTGGCGGGATGGATGTTCACGTCCACCGCTGCCGGATCAATTTCCAGAAACAGACAACCCACCGGATAGCGTCCTTTCATCAGCGCGGTGTGATAGCCTTCCAGCAGGGCGAAATTAATCCCGCGATTTTCCACCGGGCGACGGTTCACAAAGACGTGTTGATCCTCGCGCGTGGCGCGCGACACACCGGGCGCACCGATGAGTCCCCAAAGACGGACGGCGGATGGCGAATGGTGGATGGAGGATTGCTCGAAGGGGGCGTCCGGCTCGACGGACTCAACGGCGAAGGGCGCGGACGCGTCAATGGCCAGCAGCCGGACATCGCCCATCAATGCCCGGAACCGTTCGCGCAACGCCACCAGTCGCGCGCCAGACTCCGGACCGCTTTTCACCGCCGGCAACTGCCAGCCCACGCGCCCGTCCTTTTGGTACGTGAACGCAACCTCGGGAAATGCCAGCGCCGCAAGCGTGAGATAGTGCTGAATGTGCGCCGCCTCGGTTTCTTCGGTGCGCAAAAACTTCCGGCGCGCGGGCAGGTTGAAGAAAAGCTGTCGGACCTCGACACTCGTGCCCGGTGCACTGCCCGCGGCTTTGACCTCAATAATCTTGCCGCCATTGATGATGATTTGCGTGCCCTCGGGCGACGGTTCGTCACGCTCGCGCGTGGTGAGGGTGAAACGACTGACGCTGGCGATACTGGGCAGCGCTTCGCCGCGAAAGCCCATGGTGGCAATCGCCGCAAGGTCCTCCGCGCGGCGAATTTTGCTCGTGGCGTGGCGTTCCAGGCACAGCAACGCATCGTCGCGGCTCATGCCGAGGCCATCGTCGGTCACGCGCACGAGACTGCGTCCGCCGGCTTGAATCTCCACCGTGATCCGCGTGGCCTGCGCATCCAGCGCGTTCTCGACGATCTCCTTCACGACGCTGGCGGGCCGCTCCACCACTTCGCCAGCGGCGATCTGGTTGGCAACCTGTTCGGGCAGGAGGCGGATGCGGTTCATCGGGCGTTAGGCGTGCGCGGGCAAAAGCGCGCCAGAGAGAGTATTAGCGGATTCGAATTCATTTCACGCATCACGCCTTACGTTCTCAGTTCACAACTGGCAGGGCGAAGGAAAAAACCGCCCCGCCCGTTGATGCGTTATCGGCCCATATCCGCCCGTGATGATCCTCAATGATCTTCTTGCAGATGGACAATCCCAGACCCGTGCCGTGGGCTTTGCCGTGCGTGGCAAAAGCCTGAAAAAGTTTACCCGTCATTTCCGCTGCAATGCCCGGCCCGGTGTCCGAGATTTCCGTGATGACTTCCCGCGCGTCGAGTTTGAAGCGGAGGCTGATGTGCCCGCCCTGGCGCATGGCATCGGCGGCGTTATGCACCAGATTGAAGAACACGCGGCGCAGGCGCTGGGGATTCAACCGCACGCGCACGGCGGGCGGTGCGTGCGGCACGTCGAGCTTCGCTGATTTTGCCGCGGCTTCCTCGCGCAGTTCCCCGGCCAACTGGCCAACAAATTCAGCGAAGTCCGTCGGCGTCAAACTCACCGCCGTTTCGGTTGCCTGGGTGAAGTAAATAATTTCACTCACCAGTTCATTGATGCGCTCCACCTGGCGTTGAACGCGGTTTTGGGCCAGCACGCGGAACTCCGGTGTCGCTTCCGGCCGGCAGGCCATTTCCGTCGTCAATCCGATGATGTTGAGCGGATTCTTCAGGTCATGAACAATCGAGCGCGCGAAGCGGCCGATGACCGCGAGCCGTTCCGTCTGCACGACCTCGCGGAGATAATACTGGTTGAACTCACGCAGGCGTTGGCTGATCACCTGCAATAAGCTCAACGCGAAACCGGGAGAACGCTCAAGGAAACCCAGCATGTCATCCCGCGCAAAGAAATAAACGGTGGAATCCTGCACGGCGGTAGCGGTGGCCGAACGCGGGCGTTGCTCGATCACCGCCATTTCACCGAACAGCCCACCCGGTCCAATCTGCGAAAACACCCGCCGCGTGTCTTGATTGATCATGCCCGAGATCTCCACCAATCCGTCCCGGACCACATACACGCCGTCACCGCCGTCGCCTTCACGGAAAATCCCGGCCCCGGCCGCAAACGTCTGCTCCGTTGCCAACTGACGCAACGCCTGCCGTTCCTCCGCCTTGAGGCGGCGGAACAGTTCGGCGGATTCCAGTGCGACCATGCGCGCAATTTAGGAAAAATTGGCGCGCGGTAAAGCCAAGAGAAGTGTGGGCCTCAGTCAAGTGGCAGTATCAAACCAGCCCGCAAAGCGCAGGTTTCGGGCAAACCTGACCGGGCTTGATCTCAAGCCGGATTGACCGGGCGCAAGCCTTTCTCTAGCTTCGCCGCATGGCGAGAAAGAAACCCGGCCCAGCCGCCGAGGCGTGCGGCGTTCACGCCGCTTCAACGTCCTACCGCAAACCGGCGGTGAAGCGGGATGAATCCCGCGCCCCGCAAACCATCGCCCCCGAGCTAGGGCGCGTCAGTCCTCTGCGCGCCGCCGCTTCGCCGACCGATTCCGGCGCGCACGGAGTGACGCGCCCTACCAAGCCCTCCGCCCTGCTCGACACCCGCGTCATTTACTGCGGCGACAATCTGGAACAACTCCAGAAACTGCCCGATGCCTGTGTGGACCTCATCTACATAGACCCGCCGTTCAACTCGAACCGCAACTACGAAGTCTTCTGGGGCGAGACCAAGGAGAAGCGCGCCTTCGAGGACCGCCACGCCAGCACGCAAGCCTACATTGACTACATGCGCCCGCGTTGCGTGGAACTGGGCCGCGTCCTCAAAAAGACCGGCAGCTTTTATTACCACTGCGACTGGCACGCCTCCCACTACGTCAAGGTCATGCTCGACCAGATTTTGGGAGAAAACAATTTTGAGAATGAGATCATCTGGAAGCGCTACGGCGCACACAGCAATTCGAAGGGCTACGGCGCAGTCCACGACGTAATCCTATATTACGGTGGCGGTGAAAAACTGACGTTCCACCGCGAGTTCGAACCTTACGATCCGAAGTATGTTGAAGACCGCTTTCGATACCAAGATCCCGACGGCCGCCGCTGGGCGGAGCAAAATCTCAACAACCCGGCGGTGCGCCCTAACTTGATGTATCCCTTCACTGCAAAAAATGGGATCACGTATGCGTGTCCGGACAACGGTTGGAAGTTCACGAAAGAGCGAATGGCAATACTTGATGCCGAGAACCGCCTTCATTATCCGAAGAAGGAGGGTGGCCGCCTGCGAATGAAGAGTTATCTCGATGAAATGCCAGGCGTTTCAATTTCTGATGTTTGGACGGACATCAGCGTCATTGGTGGCACCAGCCCCGAACGTCTCGGCTAGGAGCGGAACGGACTGCAAAAGTTCGAGCCGAAGTTGCGCCATCGCTTTTTCTCCGAAGGCAATTTCGTCGAGGACGATTTGCGACGTGAACAGTTCATGGTGTTCGCGTTTCAAATCCCACCAGTCGCGGGTGAGTTGCTGACGCGCGGCTTGCAAGAGGTCGCGGGCCGGGCGCGCAACGACTTAACTCGGAATCGTGCTTTCGATGTAGATGCGCATGGTGGTCATTTTTGTTTGTTGCTGTGGACTGCCAGTGTAGTGAAATAAACGGCGGCTGCAAAGGCGGGAATTACGCCCGGCGAGTCGCCGAACGCGGCAGCCGAGACGCCCGCGCCACTTTCATTTTTCTGCTTGGCGGCACGTCACGCCATGCCGAGCCCGAGGACGCGGCACACCGAGCGCGCGATCATGAGTTCTTCGTCGGTGCGAATGACACGCACGGCGACTCGGCCGCCGTCCGTCGAAATCAGCGACGCGTTCTCCGTATTGCGCGACTCGTTCAATTCAATGCCAAGGAAGCCGAGTCCCTCACAGATGCGCGTGCGGATGAGTGGCGCTTTTTCGCCGATGCCTCCGGCGAAGACGAGCGTGTCCAATCCGCCGAGTGCTGCGGCAAAGGAGCCGATCCACTTCTTCGCCTGATAACAAAACAGCGCCACGGCTTCCGCCGCGCGCACGTCAGCGGCTTCCCGCGCGAGCAAATCCCGCATGTCGGAACTGATCTCCGAAACGCCGAGCAGCCCGGACTCGTGGTGAATCATCCGGTCAAATTGCGTCTCGGTCATCTGCTCGTTGCGCCCCAGAAATGCAACCAGTCCCGGATCGAGATCACCGGATCGGGTGCTCATCATCAGCCCCGCCGCCGGCGTGAAGCCCATGCTGGTATCCAGGCTTTTGCCATCGCGCACGGCGGCCATGCTGGCACCGTTGCCGAGATGCGCGAGGATGACGCGGCCAGTCGTCGCTGCCGGATCGCCGAGGCGCGCGAGTTCTTCCATCAGATAGGCATAAGACAAACCGTGGAAACCGTAGCGTTGAACGCCCTTCGCCTCGTAGCGGCGCGGGATGGGAAGCAGCTTGGCCACGCGCGGCATGGTGTGGTGAAACGCAGTGTCGAAGCAGGCGATCTGCGGCACCTGGGGAAACTTCGCGGCGAAGTCTTCCATCAACGCGATGGCGGACGGGAGATGGTTCGGGGCAAAGGAACTGATGCGCCGCAGTTCCTCCAGCATGGCCTCATCAACGCGCTGGGGCTCGCGATAACGCGGGCCGCCATGCACGACGCGATAACCGATGGCGCTGACGGAGCTGTCGCCGGCTTTTTGCTCCAGCAACTCCACCAGCAGGGGAACGCAGGCAACGTGGTTGGGCGCGTCAATCCTGCGCTCGTCGCTCTGGTTCGCGCGAACGTCCGTGAGCGACAGCCCGGCGTCGGGCAATCCGATGCGCTCGAACTTGCCGGTCAGAATCGGTGTGAGCGATTCGCCCGTCTTGAAGAGCGTGAAGCGAAGGCTCGACGAGCCGCCATTGATGGCCAGGACAGAAAGCGGCTTGCGGCCCGCCTCCAAGGTTTTGGCGTGGGTGGCCAACTCCGCTGGGCTTGCTGAATCGCTCAATTGATGATTGATGGACATGTCGGGATTTTACCTCGCGTGCAAGGCCGCCCCGAAGAGCGGTCTTATGCCTCAATGGTGGTGGCCGCTCGGACAACCGGTCACGACGAGGACGGTGGCGAGGATCGCCAACGTCAGGAGCGCCGGCCTCATCCATTTTGACTGGGTCACCGCGATGATTACGCTGATGAGCGTGCTTTTCATTTTCATAACTTTGTTTTCCTTTTGTTGATTTGTTTTTTTTGTTCCTGCGAACGACAGGTTCGCCAGTTCATTTTCGGCCCCGGTCGTCTGGCCCGTGCGCGCGGACGTTATCCGCAGCAGCCGCCAGACTTGCCCTCCGGCTTGGCCCCGGCGGGCGTGGACAAAAACTTTTGCCGGCAGTGGTCGCTGCAAAAGTAGAATGTCTTTCCATCGCGCTCAGCGTGCAGCGCGGTGGCTTCGTCCACGGTCATGCCGCAGATGGGGTCTTTGGTCACGGATTTTGATTCATTCATGGTCATGCTTCTTTCTCGGTTAATGGTGTCACTGTCTTTTGATCCCGGTTTTCACGTTGTTTCGTGTCAGCCGAAAATTCTTGTTCCCGCTTTTCAGCGCCCTGGCCTTTCTTCAGTCTCAGCAGGCGTGCGTTGATCGCCACGATTACCGTGCTCGCGGACATGAGCACCGCACCCAAGGCGGGAGTGAGCAGCACGCCCCACGCATAGAGCGCTCCGGCCGCCAGCGGAATGGCGACGACGTTGTAACCCGTGGCCCAGATAAGGTTCTGAATCATCTTCCGATACGTGGCGCGGGAAAGCTGCACGATGGCCACGACATCCAACGGATTGCTCCGCACCAGAATCACGTCGGCGGTTTCGACCGCCACATCGGAACCGGCGCCAATGGCGATGCCCACATTGGCCTGCGCCAGCGCCGGGGCATCGTTCACACCGTCGCCGGTCATGGCGACCAACTTACCCCGTGACTGGACCTCTTTCACTTTGGCGGCTTTGTCTTGGGGCAAAACTTCGGCGAAGTATTCATCCAGTCCGACCTGGTCCGAAACCCATTTGGCCGTCGCTTTGTTATCGCCGGTGAGCATCAGGCACTGGATGTTCAGCGCCTTGAGGGTAGCGATGGCTTGCTTCGCCTCGGGCCGCACAATGTCGGCGAGGGCAATCGCTCCTTTCAACTGTCCGTCCACCAGGACAAACACGACGGTCTTGCCTTGGGCTTGCAGTGGCTCGACGCGCGGGTCGGCGAGCGCGATGTTCTGGTCGCGCAGGTAGCCGGGACTAACCACTTTGACGTCTTTGCCCTCGACCCGGCCTTCCGCGCCCTTGCCCGTGATGCTTTTGAAATTTTCGACGGGCAGCTTCTTTTCCGAAGCAGCGGCGATGGCCTTGGCGATGGGATGTTCGGAATTCGCATCCACGGAAGCCGCGTAACTGCGCAGCGTTTCTTCGTTGATGTCCGGCGAAAGCACCAGTGTCTCGGTCACGCCAAAGCGGCCTTCGGTGAGCGTGCCGGTCTTGTCGAAAATGATGGCTTGGAGTTTTCGGGCACCCTCGAAAGCAACACGATTGCGAATGAGCAATCCGCTTTTTGCGGCCAGTGCCGTGGAGACGGCTACCACCAGCGGCACGGCAAGACCCAGAGCATGCGGGCAGGCGATGACCATCACGGTCACGGCGCGTTCGATGGCGAATGCGAAATCCTTGCCGATGAAAGCCAGCCAAACAACGAGGGTGGTCACGCCGCCGCCCAGCGCCACAATGGTGAGCCAGAGCGCCGCAGTGTTCGCGAGATCCTGGGTTTTGGATTTACTTTCCTGGGCCTGTTTGACGAGATCAATGACCTGAGACAGAAAGGAATCCTTGCCGGTGCCCTTGACCTCGATGGTCAACGAACCTTCTCCGTTGATGGCCCCGCCGATGACTTTTGCGCCCGTCTTTTTGGCAGCGGGAGTTGATTCCCCGGTAAGCATCGCTTCATTGACCGAACTTTCGCCGGCCACGATGACGCCGTCGGCGGGAATCTTCTCGCCGGGTTTGATCAGGACTTTGTCATTCACCGCGAGTTCGCCGAGAGGCACGTCCTTCACGCTGCCGTCGGGCATGAGCTTATGTGCGTCGGAAGGCATGAGTTTCGCCAGTTCCTCCAAGGCCCGCGATGCGCCCATCACGGACTTCATTTCAATCCAATGCCCGAGCAACATGATGTCAACCAGGGTGGCCAGCTCCCAGAAGAACATCTTGCCGGCCAAGCCGAATACCACGGCGCTGCTGTAGATATACGCCGTGGCGACCGCGACGGAGATGAGCGTCATCATTCCGGGTCGGCGGGATTTTATTTCGCCGAAAAATCCTTTGAGAAACGGCCAGCCGCCATACCAGAAGACTGCGGAAGCCAAACCGAACAACACGTAGAGATCGCCGGGAAAACGAATGGCTTCTCGCAGTCCCACCAGCGATTGAAGCATTGGCGAGAGGACGAGAATCGGCAGGGTGATAGCCAGCGAGATCCAGAATCGTTTCTGAAAATCCGCCGCCATGTGGGCGTGATGATCGTGGTGATTGTGTTGATCCGGCTGGTCAGAGCCGGCGTGCGGTGTTTTGCCTTCGGCCTCTGACCAATTCTGCTCGGCGTGTCCTTGCGGACGACCTTCCTTCTCATAAATGGCGTATGCCTTCCTGGCCACCTCGTCATGCGCCGGCTTGGTTTCGGGTTTCTTTTCCGTTGCGTGCTCGTGTTCCTTCATAGGGAGAAAGTTGTCAGCGGTTGGGCCGCGATTAGCGCAGGTGCCAACACCTAATTTGCGCTGATGGGGGCGACTCCGCTATGGGGTGAAACCCCCACCGTGGAATTGTGTGGGGACGCCGCAGTTTATTCGCCCTTACAAAGGCGGATTGCTTCCAACGCAACTGGCCGTGCCGAAAATAAAGTGAAGGCGGGAGACGCGGACGCGCAGAGAACCTTGACCATCAACCAGCGATGACCGCGTGGATTCGCCGGGCGGACGCGAATGGGCAAACAATCAACCCGTTCAACTCTGCGGCAACACGTCCGGGTAAGGGCCGAGAAACCGTTCGCCGTTGAAATGAATCAAGTGGTCCGGGTCTTCGGCGATCCAAACTTCCGTCTCCCATGAAAGCTGCGTGAGAAAACTCCGCATCGCATCGCGGTTGGCAAACGCAGTCACAAAAACCAGACCGGCTTTGCAGCCTGCAAACAAATCTTTCAACTCCCTGCGCCGCTTCCTGTCCACTGGTCCAGCACTGGTCACGGCCTCAATGAGCAGCAGCCAATTGCGTCGCGTGTCGTGAACAACCACGTCCGGCATTTTCGCAGGCGCGGGAATCGCGACGCCGAGTCGTTGCAGATATTCCACATCGAGATGAAGGAATTTGTCCTCCGCATCGCCGATGTAAATCACAGTTCCATCTGCCACAAAGCGCGGACAGAATTCTTCGATGACTGTTCTAATGAGCGGGTTTTGTCCGCCGGGAGAAATGGTTACCGTTTTGCCGGACGGCAGTTTCACCGGGATGCGGGCGAGTTTCCGGTCGCGTTCCAATTCCTTGCGGATGCGGTCGCGGCTGCCGAGATACGCTTTCAGCTTGCCGCTCCATTCCAGCGTATCGAATGTCCGAATCAGTTCCAGCGCGTGGGCCTCAACCTGATAGACGGTCTTGCCGCTGTTTGTTGGCCGCGCCGGGTCATCTGGATTGCGCAGCAACAAGCCAGCCTCGACAAAGTATTTCACGGCTTCGTCGCGGATGGTTTCGCGGGTGTTCGGGGCGTAGCGGAGGCCATACGCCGTCGCCACAAAATCTATGATTGGCGTGATGCCTCGCAATGGGGCTGCGGCTTCGTTCCAAAATTGGCCGGGCTTCAAATCAAGCAACGCCAGCAGCGTGTAGCCCGCTCCTTCGTTCCTCTGCTTCGGCGCGAAGCCAAGCGCACGCAGGATTTCCGTCGCGCCGTTCAGTTTCTTTTCCCGCTCCGCTTGCCTTGCCTTTGCCATCAGAAGAATTCCCTTTCCACAATTCCGTCCAACTGCTCTTGCGGCATTTCTAAATCGGTAATGCGCTCGCCCAAGCGTTCCAGTTCCGCGCGACTTGGATAGTTGAAGCTTCGCAGGTCAGTCGCGTTGACCTGAGTATGACCGTTGAACTGCCGAAAATACAAATCCACGAACGTCGAGTTGAGAAACGCCGCCAGACCTTTCGCCAGCGCCATGGGCAAACCGCGACCGGCGATATGGAAATAGTTCAAGTGATTCTCAAACCCGATCAGCGGCGCTTCGATTTGGTGTGAGTCATAAATGCAAGCCACGACCCGACGCCTTTCCTCTTTCGCCGTGAACCGCTTCACCAGCACGTAAATGCCGGCAGGCACGAGCAAAGCGCGCGTCTGTTCGTTGCTCACGATGGCGTTCGGTTTGCGCGTTTTCTCCTTCGGCCAATGGACGAACCCGCCGTTGAAGTGGCAGGGATAAATCAGCGGCGCGGTGTCGCGTTCTGGCTGCTGGCGGAGAAATTCCTTCGCCCGAAAATCCACAACGCGCCCCGTCGAAACGGACACGCCCAACGCCGCCAACGAAGTTGAAAGCCGCTCCATCGCCTGGCGGGCTTGCGTGTGCTGATCGTCCGTCGGCAGGTGAATGAACTGCTCCGCATCGTCCGGCGAAACAATCTTGCGGAAATCCACCACCCGTTCCATCACCGTGCTGGCGGGTTCACCGCTGCTGGTCGAGATGATGACGCGCTTGGGCTTGGCTGTGCCTTTGACCGCGTGAAAGATGATGTTTTCCTGCAACACCGCGTCACCGCTGAACGCGGCGGAACGCGACTCAAAAACGTGCAACCGCCGCAGCGACATCGTTTCCAGAAAATCCTCCCGAAACGGTTTGAAGTAAGGTCCGTTGCAAAAACTGCGCGGCGTGATGGCCACCAACTCGCCGCCCTTGTCCAGCAACCGGGTGATGAGCGCCACAAACCCCGCATACAGATTGCTCGCCTCGATGCCCGCTGACCGCAGCGCCAGCCGCGTTGAAGAATCACTGCGGATTTTCCGGTAGGGCGGATTGATGATGGCGGTGTTGAAGCGCGGCGATTCCGACGTGAACAAATCGCCCCGCACCATCGGCACGGCGGCAGCGATGAAATCCTCGTTCAAGACCGCGGCCGAAAATGAAATGCCGGCGCGTTCGCACTCACGGCGGCAACCGTCGAGCGTGGCCCGCAACGGTTCAATCTGCGCCGCGTCAATTTCGTAAGCCGTGATGGAAATCCGTTTCGGCTTTCGCGGGTCGCGGCACAACCGTTCGATCAGCGCGGCGGAGAGCGCGCCCGCACCAGCCCCGGCGTCCAGCAAATGCACTTCGCTCCGGTGAATCTCGAACAGCGATGCCATGAACTCCGCGACCGGATTGGGCGTCAGGAACTGCCCCAACTCGTGCTGCTTGTCCAAGTCGTCCGGCGATGCCGGAGCAAATGGCGAAAGCATTGGCGCTTTACCGGCAATGACGTTCGGATGGATGGCGGCGGTTGTCACAAGCACTGAGCCGAGAATATCCGACTAACAGCCTCGCGTAAATCTCGCGAAACGAAGGCCGGCGTGAACTGGCCGCGCCAGCCGCAGATGTAGCTCCCGGTCTTGTTGGTGACGTCCAGCTTTTGGCGGTCGAGGGTTTTCATGGAGTTGAAGCTGGCTCGGCTCTGGTAACATTCTGTTCTTTGAGGAACGTCTTGGCTTGGCCCTCGACCCAAGCGTGAAACTTGCTATCATCGTCGGTTGGCAACGTCTGAAGTGCCTGGTCACGGAAGTTGAGCAATTGCTTCCGGAACGATGCATCTCGCAGTTTTTCCGGATTCAAGCGGGTGACTTGGTCGAGAATGCGCGCCGTCAGTTCGTCGGACGGCGAAGAAATCTTAGCAAGGCGATGCGCCAATGCACACCACTGTGTGTCAGATAGCCGACGGCAGGTTTGAGCAAAATCCATTGCCATTTCAGGACTCACTACGAAGGCCGATGGTAATTCCTTCTGTGCTACGTGAATGAAAGTCTTGTCCCAAGTGAGCATCATCCATGATTCGCTTTCGCTTTCAGTGCTCCTCGCAAGGTGCGCCAGCGCGTCAACATCGTGTTCCCGAAGTATCGGATGGCGGTCTCTCCCCGTTTCAATGCAGGCGTTGTCGAACGACTTCTGTAGAACTCCAAATCTATCCAACGACAGATGGCGCGCAGCACGACACGGAACGTGATACGCATTGAGCAAATCCTGAATCTCCGGCATCACTGCTCGCGCTGCCTGACGAACATCACTAAACTCCCGTGTCGCGGATGCAGCACGCCGCGAAAATGCAGCCAGAAACTGAGGCAAGGTTTGCTCGCCCACCCGACCTTCGACTTTCAAAGCGCCGTAATAGGCGATGAATGCGTTTTCAGACAGGCGGAGAGCCGACGCTAAATCCTTATCGGATTGAATGGGTTCATATCGGTAAGCGTTAATGAGGTGCGCTGCACATTCCTCCACATGCCCGGCAATCATGGAGCACGCCGATTTCAACTCCTGAAAGAGGCGCACTGCGTTTCCGCTGAGCGAGAAATGATATGTCGCGGACGCCTCGTTCAACTGCTCGCAGAGAAATGGAATTGCAACTGAAGAATCTACAAGCACACGGACCTCGTCCCACGAGCGCCGCCCCAAGGCAGCCGCACTGAGCACCGGGTCACGTCCTTCGAGCGCGACGAAAGTCACTGTTCGAGTCAGCTTGGCGACGACGTCACGTCCCTTTGCGAGAGCTACAAGTTCTTCGACGGCATTGCGAATTTTGGACAATGGAATACCGCGTTGTTGTAGCAAATCTCGTAATTGCTGTTCTGGACTTCCCAAGCGTGAAGACCAGTTGGCAATAAGATTGTCAACCCGAGCGTGTCGCAGAAGGTCGAACTGCTGCTGGAGAAACATGCGAGAAACAAAGACGGCTGCTTGTCGTGAGTCATCAGCAGTCCATGCAGTTGTAGAGCCGTATGCCTTCATCAATTGCATTTGGGCGCTTTCCAACCCGGCCCAATCTGCGAGATAAAGCTGCTCCGACTCGGAGAGCGTCTTCTTTGTGGCGGGAGTCAATTCCAGAGTTCCATCGGGCGTCTTGCGGAGTTCGCCTTTGGATAGCAGGCGTTCAATTTGTTTTTCCAGCAGTGGGCGCTGCATGGGATTTGTCGCCAAGAAAGCAATTGCGGCATCTACAATCTCGTTACGCTGAAGCGGCTTGTCGGCTTCGTAACAGGCGACACGAAGAGTGTCTCGATAAATTTCGTCGCGGTGGTTCTGCCTGTCCGCACTCAAATTGCTGTAGGCGCAAAGACACATCTCCGGCATTTCAGGCGGTCGGCTCGCTGCGGCCTCGCCGAGCGCTGCCAGAAACTCTCCACCGAGTCCCCGTTCGTAAATCAGTTCCGAAATCCTCCGTGCCTCGAAAACGCTGCAACTGAGTTCTGTTTCTCGCGTTATCTTGTTTTCGAGTTGGGTGGCTGTGGTTTGCTGATGTGGGCGATTCGTAAAAAACAGGTAACTGTTAACTCCAAGCTCTTTCTTCGCCTTCTTCGCATCGTCCAAAGCCTTTTTCTCCCAACCCGCTTGGACTGTGTCCTGAATTGCTAGACGCAACCTTTGTCCACCTTGTTGATAAGCGAGCCAGTCCGAACCACCGTCACCGCTGCCGTCCACGTTAATCGAGTCGTAATTGAGGACGCGCTTGAGAACTAGTGCAACGACGCGCCGAAAGTTGCGTTGGCTCAGCGTGACCAGTCTTTTCTGAATTTCTTCGGCGTCCATATTTCCAATTCAGGCATTCTATAAAATCACGCCTTTGCGTAAAGCTCGCTGCCCTTCTCCGTGAACTCTTTGCTCTTTTCCTCCATCCCCTTTTTCAACGCTTCTTCTTCGGCGATACCTTGTTCCACCGCATATTTCCGCACGGCTTCCGTGATGTTCATGCTGCCAGCGTAGTGAAATAAACGGCGGTTGCAAAGGTGGGAATTACGCCCGGCGAGTCGCCGAACGCGGCAGCCGAGATGTCTGCCGCTGCTTTCCTTCTTCTGCTTGGCGGCACGTCCGCCACGCCGGATTCCGGCACACAAGCTCATGGGCCGACAGGCGACGCAATACTCGCCGGATCTCGCTCCTGGCGCGCGAAACGGAGTCGGAATTCTTCCAGCGAGCAGTAGAGCACGGGCACCACAAAGACGGTGACGATGCCGAATAACATGCCGCCGAAGGTGGGGATCGCCATGGGGATCATCACATCCGATCCGCGACCGGTGGAGGTCAGCACCGGGAGCAGCGCGAGGATGGTGGTGGCGATGGTCATCATCGCCGGGCGCACGCGTTTGGAACCGGCTTCGAGGATGCGGGCGCGGATGTCGGCCACGGTCTCGGACGGGGCGGCGTCGAGGCGTTGACCAATGTAGGTGGCCATGATGACGCCGTCGTCGGTCGCGATGCCGAAGAGGGCAAGAAAACCCACCCACACGCCGACGCTCAGGTTGATGGTCTGCATCTGAAACAATTCCCGCAAGCCGTGGCCGAAGAGGCTGAAATCCAGAAACCACGGCTGCGCGTAGAGCCAGAGGAGGATGAAGCCGCCCGCCCACGCGTAAACGATGCCGGAGAAAACGAACAGCGTCACGGCGATGCGTTTGAACTGAAGGTAGAGGATGAGCCAGATCGCGAAGAGCGCGATCGGGAGCACGAGACTCAGGCGCTTTTCGGCGCGAATCTGGTTTTCGTAGCTGCCGGTGAATTTGTAACTGA
Organism: Verrucomicrobiota bacterium; assembly: GCA_014860005.1. The sequence goes on from JACZKP010000060.1 coordinate 14,186, forward strand.
CCCCGGCCGGGATGCGGAGTTCCCCGGCGGCGATCTTTGACTGGAGCAGCGCGTTAGCCTGTTCGACGACCTCCACCTCGGCAAAGCCGGCGCGTTTGTCGAAGATCACGTAGCCGACGAGAAAGGTGTCCTCGCTTTTGATCGCCTGAGGGCCGCGCGTGTAAACAATGCGGGCGAGTTGCTGGAGCGGAATCTGCGTGCCGTCCGCGGCGGCAACGAGGATGTTTTCGATGCCCGCGATGGTGTCGCGCAGCTCGCGCGGATAACGCACGCGCACCGGGTAGCGTTCGCGGCCCTCGACGGTGGTGGTGATCGGCTTGCCGCCGATGGCGACCTCGATGACGTCCTGCACCATCTGGATTTTGATGCCGTAGCGGGCAATGGCGTCGCGGTCAATGGCGACTTCGAGGTAGGGCTTGCCCACGATGCGATCGGCGAGCACGGCGTCGGCTTTGATGGAAGGGACTTGTTTCAGGAGGCCCTCAATTTGCAGGGCAACCTGCTCGATGGTCGCCAAGTCAGGGCCGTAAACTTTCAGCCCCATCGGGGCGCGCATGCCGCTTTGGAGCATGACGACGCGGGCGGCGATGGGTTGCAGTTTGGGCGCGGAGGTGCTGCCGGGCACGCTGGCGACGCGGGAGATTTCGCTCCAAATATCGTCGGGCGAAAGAATGGTGTCGCGCCATTGCCGGTAGGGATGGCCTTTGGGATCGGGAATCAATTCGCCGTCGGCGTCGCGCGTGAACTCCCTGGACTTTTTATCGTAGGCGAAGGTGAGAATGCGGCCGTCGGCGTCGGTGCGGTATTCGGATTGGTAGGTGATGATCGTCTCGATCATGGAGATGGGCGCGGGGTCGAGCGGGCTTTCGGCGCGGCCCAGTTTACCGACGACGCTCTCGACCTCGGGGATGGCGCGGATGGCCATGTTCTGCTTGCGGAGAATGTCCATGGACTCGCCGATGGAGGCATGCGGCATGACGGTGGGCATGTAGAGATAAGAGCCTTCGTCGAGGTCGGGCATGAACTCCTTGCCGAGACCGGGAAAAGCGTGAGCGGCGCTGGTGTAAACCGGGTTGTTCTTGGCCCAGCCGGGCAGCCAGCCAAAAACCTTTTCCACCCCGAGCCACGAGAGCAGCCCCCCGATTACGATGACACTGCTGAGTGCCAGGAAGAGCGTTTTCGCACGCAACAGGACGGCCAGAATGCGGGGGTAGAAATGCACGAACGTCATCATGACGAGCAACAATCCACCGACCGTGAGCAATACGAAGATGATGTTGTGGACGGGAACGTCGGGGCCGAGTGGCGCCCAAGTGCGGGCGAGGATGAAGACGATGACGAGCGCGAAAACAAAATTGAACGCGTAGAGCGTGCGTTTTCGCCAGACGTCCGGGATGCGTTCGTTCAGCAGGTTGAACCCCGCCACCGCGACCAACAGCACGCCGAGCCAGATCGGGAACCAACTGAGGACCAGCGGCGCGACGATACCGGCCAGAGCCACCGCGCCCCACAGTCCCCATGCGGAAAGCCGCGAGCGGACCCGCCCGGCGATGAACCAATGCGCCAGCGGCGGGATGACGGCGAGCGTAACCAGGATCGCGCCGATCAGCGCGAAAGTCTTGGTGTAGGCGAGCGGACTGAAGAGTTTGCCCTCGGCTCCTTCCATGGTGAACACCGGCAGGAAGCTGATGACGGTGGTGGTGACGGCAGTGAGCACGGCCCCGCCCACTTCGGAGCAAGCGCGATAAACGGTCTCCAGGGACTTCTCCCCCGGCGGTGGTTTTTCAAGGTGCCGGAGAATGTTTTCGACGAGCACGATGCCCATGTCCACCACCGTGCCGATGGCGATGGCGATACCGGAGAGAGCGACGATGTTGGCATCCACGCCGGTAAGTTTCATGGCGACAAACGCGAACAACACCGCGAGGGGCAGTACGCTGGTGATAAGCAGCGCGGCGCGCAGATGCATCACCATGAGCACGATGACAATCATCGCGACCAGAATCTGATCGCGGATGGCATCCTCCAAGGTGCCGAGGGTTTCGTAGATCAAGCCGGTGCGGTCGTAGAACGGCACGAGGTTGACTTTGCTCTCGGTGCCGTCGGCGAGCGTCTTGGTGGGCAGGCCGGGCGTGATTTCCACGATCTTGGCTTTGACGCGTTGGATGACTTCGAGCGGATTCTCGCCAAAGCGGGTGACGACCACGCCGCCGACGGCTTCGGCTCCGGCCTTGTCCAACGCGCCGCGCCGGAGGGCGGGGCCGAATTCAACGGTGGCCAGTTGCGCCAGCGTGATGGGCACCCCGTCGCGCGAGGCCACGACGGATTTGCGCAGTTCGTCGAGGCTCTTGATGAAGCCGAGTCCGCGAATGACGTATTCGACACTGTTGATCTCGATGGTGCGCGCGCCGACATCGAGGTTGGCGCCTTTCACGGCGGCAAACACATCAGCGAGCGTGAGCTGGTAAGTGCGCAAGGCGTCGGGATTGACATCAATCTGATACTCTTTCACAAAGCCGCCGATGGAGGCGACCTCGGCCACGCCTTCGACTCCTTGCAACGCGTAGCGCACATACCAGTCCTGCACGGTCCGCAGTTCCTGGGGATCCCAGCCCCCGGCGGGTTTCCCGGCCGAGTCGCGTCCCTCCAGCGTATACCACAACACCTGTCCCAAGGCGGTGGCGTCGGGGCCAAGTTGCGGTTGCACTCCAGCCGGTAGCAGGCCGGAGGGAAGACTGTTGAGTTTTTCGAGGATGCGGCTGCGCGTCCAATAGAACTCCGCCTTCTCGTGGAAGATGATGTAGATCGAGGAAAACCCGAACATCGAATAACTGCGCACGGTCCTGACCTCGGGCAGGCCGAGCAGCGCGGTGGTCAGCGGATAGCTGATCTGGTCCTCGACGTCCTGGGGCGAGCGGCCCATCCATTCCGTGAACACGATCTGCTGGTTTTCGCCGATGTCGGGAATCGCGTCCACTGCCACGGGGGAACGCGGCAGCGCGGCGAACTTCCAATCGAAGGGCGCCACCAGCACGCCCCACAGAATCAGGCCCACCGTGAACAGCATCACCACGAGTTTATTCTCGAGACAGAAGCGGATGAGTTTGTTGACCATGACGGATGGGGAGAGGTTTATTTCAGCCGTTCAACCATTTCGCCGCAGGTGAGCATGGCGGCGCCGAAGTAGGGATTGCGCAACTCGTCGGTGGGTTGCAGCCAGTCGGCACCGCGATTGTTGGCGGCCATCGGGCAGTGCATGTGGATGACGGCCACTTCCAACTCGGCGGGCTCCTTTTTCAGCGCCGCGATCATGGCGTTGGACAACTGCGCGAAGGCTGGCTCGCGCAGCGCATCCAGTTTTGCCGCACTGAGCAGGCCGTGCAACAACTCGGGAAGCGGCCCCGCATGGCCGGTGACCTCCATCATCGCGCGCACGGAATCCTTGGCCCCGGCCAGGTCGTCGGCGGCGAGGGCGGCCTGTAGTTTGAAATAGGTCGGCAGGAGGGAGCGCGCTGTGGCGGGATCAAGCGGGAGCGCTTCCGCAACATTGTGGCCGGCGTGTTCGTCGGGTTTGGGGGAGGCGCCGGGGGCGGTTGGGCTGGAAACTTTGGGCGCGGCCGGAGTTCCGCCGTGATCGTGTCCCGGAGCGCCGCCACCGCCATCCGGATTCATCATGCTGGGCTTGGCGAGGATTTGCAGGGCGCTGTCAATTTTGAATGCACCATGGGTGACGACCTCGTCGCCTTCAGCGAGGCCCGAAACGATGATCACGCTGCCGTCGGCCTCGGAACCGAGCACCACCTCGCGCCCCTCGAAGGCGGGTTTCGCTGTCTTCGGTTTCTTAACGTAAACCACGGCGCGCTTTCCAGTCCGCAGCAGCGCCGTGGCCGGCACAACGAGCGGAGCGGCGTTGGTGGACCGCGTGTCGTAGCCGAGGGACTCGGCCGTCACCAGCGCCATGCCGCAAACGTCGCACGCGCCGGGACCGTCTTTGACAATCTCCGGGTGCATGGGACTGATCCATTTGCCCGCGAGGTCGGGGGCGAAGACCTGATTGTCACCGGCGAGTTTCACGCGGACCTGGCCCCGGGCAAACATGCCGGGTTTGAGGCGCGCGTCGGGATTGGGCACGTTGACGCGAACCGGCACGGTGCGGGTGCGCCGATCAACGTCCGGCGCAATGAAGGCAATGCGACCGGTGAAGGTTTCGCCGGGCCAGGCTTCGACGGTGAAACCGACTTCCTGGCCATAGCGGAGTTTGGCGAGGTCGGACTCGAAGGCTTGAAGGTGCAGCCACAGTTCACCCAGATCGGCGATGCCGAAGAGCGGTTCGCCGGTTTTCACGTAGTCGCCTTCTTTGATGTTCCTGGTGACGACCACGCCGCCGGCTGGCGCCCGCAACTCGAAATTGTCGGCGAGTCCCTCCTGCGCCAGCAGGGCGTCCACTTGTTCGGGCAAGAGACCCCAGAGCCGGAGTTTGGCGCGGACCGCCCGCGTGATGGAGCCATTGGGGTCGGCGGCGTGCGCCGAGCGCAACTCCTGATGGGCGCTGATGAGTTCCGGACTGTAGATGCGGGCGAGATGTTCGCCCTTGGCGACGGTGACGCCGGTGAAGTTGACAAAGAGTTCGTCAATCCGCGCGGGGAAACGGGCTGTCAGCGAACGCAGGCGCGTCTCGTCGTAATCAAGTTGACCGACCAGACGAACGGTCACTTCGGGAAAGCGCCGCTCGACGCGCGTCGTCTGGATGTCGGCCAGCGCACGGGCGCTCTCGCTCATGACCAGAGTGCGCGGGCCGTCGTCGGAGCTCGCCTCGCCGGAGCTGACGGGGATTAGAGTCATTGCGCAGATCGGACATTTGCCGGGACCGGGTTGCCGGATTTGCGGATGCATGGAGCAGGTCCAAACCTCGGCCTTGGCCCCGCCTGCGGGGACCGCGTTCGTGGCAGCGTGGCCGGCGTGGGAATCACGGTCGGGCGCGAAAGCGTAGCGCCCGACGAGCAAACCGATGACGAGGGTGAGAACGAAGGCGAGCACCATGCCGCCGATGAAAAGGGGTTTGGGCCAGGTTCGCTTCATGGTTTTCTTTCGTTTGCCGGTGCGAGCGCGGATGATTCGCCGCCGGCCAGTTTTTCCACCGTGGCGAGTCCTTGCTCGCGATCAGCCACGGCCCGCTCGTAGGTCAATTGGAACTCCAGCAAAATGCGCTCGGCATCTATGAGCGACAGGAAGTCGGATTTGCCCGCCTCGAACGAACGCTGAATCACCTTCAGGTTCTGGTCGGCTTTCGGAATCAATGCGTCGCGGTAAAGCGCAATCTTGCGCTCCGCATCCTGGTATTTGAACAGGGCGAGTTGGAGATCGGTGCTCAGACGGTTCGCGCGGTCCTGGCGGTCCTGCTGCGTGGCGGCGTAACGACTCTCCGCCTCGCGCACACCCGCGCGATACTTGCTCCACCAGAGCGGAATGTTCACAGAAAAACCCACCATCACCGGGTCTTTGCCACTGTCGGAAACCCCGGCCATCCGCGCTTCACCGGTCTGGACGTAGTCCACTCCCAGCGTCACGTCCGGATAGAATTCCTTCCTTGCGAGCGCGATGGCCGCTTTGTCCTTCTCGGCCTGGAAATCGAGGCTTTTGAGTTCCGGGTTGGACGACTTCAATTGTTCGAGTAGTTGCGCGGTATCGGACGGGAGCACGCCGGGGGAGTGGTTCGTCGGAAACGGCAGCGCCGATTCAGCGGGCCGGTTCAGCGCGGCATTAAGCCGGGCCACGAGGGGATGCTTGAAGTCCTGCAACGTGCGCAACCGGTCGCGTAATTTGTCGAGTTCCACCTGCGCCTTGATCACATCGCCGTGCTCGGCTGTGCCCGACTCATATTTAGAGCGCGCGATCTCCTCCAACTGCTTGAGCAAGTCCACGTTCTCCGTAGCGACGCCGACGGCACGCCCCACGTAGTAAAGCTCGTAGTAAGCCTGTTTGACCTCATCAAAGAGCCTGAGCTTGGCGACTTCATACTGCTGCTGCATTGCGTTAGCGCCTCCGAGCGCCGCCTCGCTCCGCAGTTTCAATTTGCCGAACCACGGGAACATCTGGCTGAGGCCCACGCGTTGCTCCTGCGGTCCGACGCGCGTCTCGACCTCCTGAATGAAGTAACCGTAGTTGAACCGCGGGTCGGGCAGCGTCCGGGCCTGCGACACCATTTCGAGTGCGGCTTTCCAGCGATTGAAGGCCGCCTCCAGTTGCGGGTTATTGAGCGCGGCGTAGGCGAGGTAATCCTTCAGTCCCGAAGCGTCATTCAGTTCCGGCAGTTGCTTGCGGGAAGAACTCGCGCCGCCGACTTGCTCGTGAGGGCGAACCCTGTCCTCCGCTTTCAGCGACTGAGGCGAACTTCGCTCGGGTGTCGAGGCGCAGCCCGAGAGCAACACCATGAGGCCGGCAAACGCGCCACAGAAGATGATTCGTTTTGTGTTCGCCATGGTCATTCCGCAGATGGGTCTTTGCTGTAACTTATACGGTGTCATACTCGGTTTTGTTTTCGGATCATGCCGATCAATGGAACGGCAGAGCTTCGCCGTGTCAGGCAATGGCACGGAAGCCGGAGTGATTTGAAGCAGGCGCGAGCGAGCGCATTGGCTCGCGCGCCGTTCAAATCAGACGAAGGCGGGCGGAGCGAGGCTGCGGAACGCCGGGCCAAGACACACCACAGGCGTGAAGACCCAATCGCGTGGTTTGGCTCGGCGCAAAGTCTCGCTTGGGGGAGCGGCGAAGACGTGTTCACGCGCCGCGCACAAAACGGAAGCGTTAGTCACCGGCTGTGAAATCGGATTCGGGATAACGAAGACCGGTGGCGTTTGCACGAACCCCTGAATGGTGGCCAAGCAACGACACTGTTCTTCGCAGCCGTTCTTGCCGCAGTGACCTTGCGGCGCTTCTCCGTCATCGTGGTGGGAAGCCGTGGCGTGCTGGTGGACCTCGGCGTCATGGTGATGTTCTGCGTCGGGCGAGTGCCCCTGCTCCTGCGGGGATACGGCGGCGTGCTCGTGAATCGGACTGGCATCGGCTGCGCAGGCTTCCCCGTGACTCGCGCAATTGCAGACGCACCCTATGCTGACAACAGTGCCCACGAGCCACAGCAACGCGAATGTCCCCGCGAAAATGCGGAACAAGGCACTGACTCTCGGTTGTCGAGAAAGTTTCAACTTCAACCAATTGTAAGATGGAAAGCAGTGCGGGCGCTATGGGGTGTTCACCCCACCCGGATCCGAATTCCTTCATCCGGTCATGCAAGCCGTCCAGGCCCTTGTTGATTCTCATCGGGAGGCGGAGTTTTCCCCGGTGGCTTGGACGCTTTGCTTTCGGCGGCGAGTTCGGTCTCGGCCTGGCTCCAGAATTCCAACTCCCGGCCATCGGGGCGTCCGGCTTGTTCCCACAATGCATAGGCCCGTTTTGAATGTTCGCGCTTGGCGTCAGCGGCGTCCTCCGGGGAAGGCTCTGACGGTTTTTCCGCCGGGTCAAAACGCCGGAAGATGGCCTTCTCGGCTTCGACGATCAGAAAGACGGCGAGGCCGATGCCCAGCGGCACGAGCCAGTGGCGCACTTCCAATGCGGTGGAGCCAAAGAGCCGCTGCATGAACGGCGCATAGACAAACACCAGTTGCAGCACGGCCAGCACGCCGACCGCCAGCCACACGATGCGGTTGGTGAACAGGCGCGAGAATGACAAACTCGATTCGCGCAGGAACCGGCTGTTGAAAAGATAGAAGACCTGGGCGCACACCAGGGTGTTCACCGCCAGCGTCCGCGCCAGTTCCACCGGCAGGCCCAGGCGCATTTCGATGAGAAACACGGCGATGGTCGCGCCGCCGATCAGCACAGAGACGAATCCTATGCGCCAGAGAAACACGCCATCAAGAATCGGCACCTTTGGATCCCGTGGCGGGCGGCGCATCACTCCCGGTTCGGCCGGCTCGAAGGCCAGCGCCATCGCCAGCGTGACGGCGCTGACCATGTTCACCCAGAGGATCTGCACTGGCGTCAAGGGCAGCACGAGGCCGAACACGACCGCGACGAGGATGACCAGCGCCTCCCCGCCGTTGGTCGGCAGGATGAATAGAATGGACTTGCGCAGGTTGTCGTAGATGGTGCGGCCTTCCTCGATGGCGCGTTCGATGGAGGCGAAGTTGTCGTCGGCCAGCACGATCTCCGCCGCTTCCTTGGTGGCCTCCGTGCCTTTGATGCCCATGGCCACGCCCACGTCGGCGCGCTTGAGCGCCGGGGCGTCGTTCACCCCATCGCCGGTCATCGCCACCACGTCGCCGTTGGCCTGGAGTGCTTGCACGAGCCGCAGTTTGTGCTCGGGACTGGTGCGGGCAAAGATGTCGTGATCGCGCACGAGTTGGCGCAAGTCTTCGTCCGAGGCCGCCTCGAGTTCCGCGCCGGTGAGCGCGTCCTTGCCGTTGTCGATGCCCATCTCGTGGCCGATGGACTTCGCCGTGCCGGCGTGATCGCCGGTGATCATCTTCACGCGAATGCCGGCCTGCTGACAGGCCTTGATGGCCAGGATGGCTTCGGGGCGGGGCGGATCAATGATGCCCACGAGGCCCAAGAACACCAGGTCCGATTCCACATCGGGCATCCTCAAGTCGCCTTTGCCGGGGTCCACGTCGCGCGCGGCGGCGGCGAGCACGCGCAAGCCTTGGTTGCTGAGTTCCTCGATCTGTTGTTCCCAGAAATCGCGGTCGAGCGGCTCGGTCGCGTCATCGCCCTGCCCTTGCACCGGACAGCGGTCCAGCAGGCGATCCGGCGCGCCTTTGAGCAGAATGCGGGTGCCGCCGCCGGGCACGCGATGGAGCGTGGCCATGAACTTGTTTTCGGACTCGAACGGAATCACCGCCACGCGCTCGTAATCGTTGTCCGTGAAACCTGCTTTGCGCGCCAGCGTGCGCAAGGCGCCTTCGGTCGGCTCGCCCGTGACTTTCCAATGGCCATCTGCCTCGGCGATCTCCGAATCGTTGCACACGGCCATCACCTCGATCAACGCGCGCAGGTCGGGGTGTTGTTCGAGCGACGCTGGCTCGTTCTCCTTCGTGATCTTGCCCTCCGGTTGGTAACCCGTGCCCGACACCGCGTAACGACCCGCAGTGGTAACGACGTCGCGCGCGGTCATCTCGTTGCGCGTGAGCGTGCCCGTCTTGTCGGAGCAAACGACCGTGACCGAGCCGAGCGTCTCGACGGCGTTGAGCTTGCGGGTGATGGCCTTTCGTTTGGCCATGCGTTGGACTCCGAGCGCCAGCGTGATGGTGAGAATTGCCGGCAGTCCTTCGGGAATCGCGGCGACGGCAAATCCGATGGCTGCCAGGAACAACTCGCTGGTGGTGAAGTCATGCAGCAACCAGCCCGCGAACCACATCAACACCGCCAGGCCCACGATCACGATGGAGAGAATCTTGCCGAAGCGATTCATCTGCCGGGTCAGCGGCGTGGCCAGCGTCTCCACTTCCGAGATCATCTGGTTGATGCGCCCGAGTTCGGTGGCCGGGCCGGTGGCGGTCACGACGCCTGTGCCACGACCGGCGGCGACCATCGTGCCCGAATAAGCCATACCATGGCGGTCGCCGATGCCCGCGTCGTTATCGGCGGGATCGGTCTTCTTCTCGGCGGGGACGGATTCCCCGGTGAGCGCGGATTCCTCAATGCGGAGATTGACGGCTTCGATGAGCCGCAGGTCGGCGGGCACGCGATCGCCGGAGCGCAGGCGCACAATATCGCCGGGCACCAGATCATCGGCTTCGATCTCCGCCCAATCGCCCCCGCGCCGCGCGTGCGCGTGGGCGGAAAGCATCTTGCGGATGCCCGCCAACGCCTGCTCGGCTTTGCCCTCCTGAATGAAGCCGATGATCGCATTGATGATCACCACGCCCAGGATCACGCCGGTATCCACCCAGTGGCCCAACGCCGCCGTCACCCCCGCCGCGGCGATGAGGATGTAAATCAGCAGATCATGGAAGTGTTTGAAAAAGCGCTTGAGCAAACCCTCCTTGGGTGGCTCGGGCAGGCGGTTCGGCCCGACGGCTTCGAGCCGCTTCGCGGCTTCGTCAGCGCTCAAGCCCTCCGGCGTGCTATCGAGCTTCTGCAAGACTTCGTCACCCGGCAGCGCGTGGGGTTTCTCGATGGCCTGGGGCGTTGCGGTGGTTGCTTTCATTTCATGGTTTGCTGACAGGATTCGCGGCGCGGACGGTGGTGGATCAGTCGCACTTTTACGGAACCGACGGCAAACAATCAAGGTCGTGGCTTGCGGGCTTTCTCCTGAATTTGCTTGGCGATCTCGACCTGCTCCGGGCCGGTTGATTTTTCATTCTGATGTTTGAGCTTCATCAGGTCCTTTGTTTCTTCCGGCAATCGTTCAAAGGTGGCCAAGGCTTGTCCGGGATCATTTTCGGTGGCTTGAGGTTTCGGTTTCATGTTCATGGATTGGTGGTGGGTGGAACAGGTAGTTTCGTGGCGAACCGTTAGCGAATTTCAAAATCTTCCATGATGATCTGCCGGGCAGTCACCCCGGCGTCGGCCAACAGGGTGCGCAGGCCCGCCATGAGGGGCGGCGGACCGCAAACCATGAAGAGGCAATCGAGGAAGGGCTGTGCCACGACGCTTTCCAGATAGGCGCGATCCACATAGCCGGCCTCATCGGAATAATGCTCGATGAGCGTGAAGTGCGGCAACGCCTCCGCACGGGTTCGCAGTTCTTCGAGATAGACCGCCGATGAACGGTTCGCGACCGCGTACACCAGCGTGGATTTTCCGCCCCGCCCGGCAAAGGCTTTCGACGCGACCAGGCTCAGGAACGGGGTGATCCCAATGCCGCCACCGATCATTACCAGCGGCATGTGCGGTTCTGCCAACGCCAGCTTGGTGAAGTGGCCGTAAGGTCCCCACACCCGCCCGGACTTGCCCGGCTTGATTTGCGTCACGTCTTGAGTCCAGTCGCCCAGTTGCTTGATCGAAAGGCGCAGGTGCGGTGCTTCCGGGGAACTTGAAATGCTGAAGGGATGCGGCTCCCTGTTCACCGCGTCCGCATCGAAAGACACATAGATGAACTGCCCGGGTGCCGGGCGAAGGGCTCGCCTATTCGGTTTCAGCCGGATCTCGGTGATGGCGTCGCCGATATCGGCAACCGACTCGACGGTGTAGTCGTAGAGCGGACCGAACCGACGATAGAAAACCCGGATATAAGCGTAGGCGGCGAGGGCAAGGACCACCCACGTTCCGTGCCAGACCATGAGCACGGGATAACGCATGATCTCGCCGTTCGCGAGCACAGCGTGAAGGACAATCAGGACCAGCAAAGCGCCGAAGAAATCATGCGACCGCTTCCATAGGTGGTAGGCGAGTTTCGAATAAATCGAGAGCACGACGAGCAGAATAAAAATCGCCAGCGCGATCAGGCCGGTGTTGCGCACCCAGTTTCCGGAGAACCACAAGTACTGAAAAAACGCCGACACCGAATCCGCATGTGCCACTGCCAGGAACACCGGATGCAGGAAGATCAGGAAGAACGCGCTTTCACCAATGTGCCGGTGCGCCTTGTAAACCTTGTCGAGTCCGCCAAAGAGCCGCTCGACCCAACGGAACCTGGTGGCCAATATGAAGGCCCAGCACATCAGAATGAGCGTGCCATGACTTCCAACCTTCGCGGGATAGTTCCACGGATTGTCGTACCATTCATCCGCCGCGCCCATGGCCCCCAGCCAAAGGGCATAGGTGATCACCAGGCTGGCAGCCACGGCGGCGTAGCCGAACCATTTGCGCTTGGGCGGCAGGTCCGCCACGTCCTGCGACGGCAAGACGTCGGCCGGGGGCGGATCGGGCTTCATGGCTCGGTAGCACGGATGCGGCGGCGGCAACCGGGATTGACGCTTTGGTAACTCATATAATCGGACTGGATGGCGAAGTGGTCCTGGTAACGACGCGATCAGTCTCAAACCAGATTGCCGCAGACCGGCGGGCTTCGGTATGGGGTAAAAACCCACCGTGGAATTTGTTGGGAACGGGTCAGTTGATGCCGCGACGAGCGCGAGCAAAGGCGGAAACCACGGATTGGCGCACGTTTGAATTCCCGCAATATCCAGCGGAAGGGCCAAAGCTCAATTCCATTCTGGACAAGGACGTGCCGGGGAAATACACGCTCACCGACCACCTCTGGAATTGACGTGATGTCGTTGGCAGCACCGTAGGTGCGACATCTTTGTAGAAACCCAGTCAAAAAAGATTTTCAAGCTCCGTCAGGAGCGCCATCTTCGGCGCATGGCCAGTACCTACACGCAAATCTATCTCCAGGCACGGTGATTCGTTACATTGAGAACCAGCAAAAACATCACGCGAAGAAATCGTTTCGTGAAGAATATGTCGAATTACTGGAGAAGTTCGGCGTGGATTACGACCCGCGCTACATTTTCAAGGCCAGCGAGGAATGATTATCCGAAGATGCCGCCCCTACGGGGCTGACATTTCTTTTGCCTGTGGGTTTCTACAAAGATGTCGCACCGACGGTGCTGGGCTTCAACTCGGAAAAACTTCCGAACTTTGTCGCGTTGGAGGAAATCCACCTCCTTCTTTGTGTCCGGTGGCATCGGCTTCAGGACCGCTTTGTTCAGCCGTCATCACTCGCGGGGTGTTTCAGGATGACTATTGGCCTGCTCGCGAACTTCCGCCTGCGCCGCGCAAAAGCAGACACCCTACGCACCCAGACGCTTCAACGGCAACCGTCACCAGTTGTAAGTTGGCGGACGCCAGCCGCGGTTGCTGGTGCGAATCAGGGTGCGCAGAAATCCCAGCAGCGCGCCCCAAAGCAACAGCGTAAGCGGCAACCCTGATTTTACCCTGCGTCCCATTCCAGCGGCCCGAGCCACTTGCAGCTAGCGGCGAAGCAATAGGACCACCACAACGATAACGAGCAGGAGGCCGATGCCGCCCCCAATATAAAGGGCATCAGCAAGCATGGGTGTGAATAATTGTGACATAGTGTTTCTTTCATTTTTGATGGCAATGTTTTCACCATCACTTTTCAGGGCACGCTACGCGCTGGGCGGGTCTTTCGCTATGGGGTGTTAACCTGTCGTGAGTCGGTTCGTCTCCCGCCCATCAGCGTTCAGCTTGCGCAGCGGTTCCCCAGTGAGCGCTTGTGGTTTCACGCTCTGTATCCCTTGGTCGGCTCGTGCGGTGGCGTCGGGTTCAGGACTGTAGGAACTCGGTGGAACGCACCCCTTCTCGCTGGCGGGCGGCGCGGTACTGGGTTCGGATCATCTCTTTGATTTTGGTCGGTTGGGAGATTCCGACCAGACCCATTTCCGGGGTGCTGTCATCGTCTGCCAGCACCGTGATGGTGCCGTAACCCAGCACCCGTTGCAGGACCCCCTGGTTCACGACCACGTCCTTCACCCGATACAACTCCAGTTCATGCACATGCTTTGCCAGCCAACCGCGACGGACGAATAGCCGTTGCGTGGTCAAACGATAACTGCAGGACTTGACCCGGAGCCATACCAGCAGCAGCAGGAGCCCTCCGAGAGCCAGGGGCACCAGCGCCACCCAGCGTGGCCAGGAGAAATCTGGAGCCCGAAGCACAAGACCGATGGCTAAACCAATGAAACTCAAGCTGAGCAGGATCTGCCCCGGATAGGCGCGCGCAACTGGAGACAGTTTGAAAATGTCAGTTTCCTGATTGGCCGCCTCCGGCACAATCGCGGGGCTGGCCACCGGCGACTGGATCAAGCGCGCGGTTTGCGGAGCCGCACTGCCGGGCGCCGGCGGGACGAGAATCGTCGCCTGACATTTCCGGCACTTGACTGGTTGGCCGTACAACGATTCATCACCGGCGGTGATTTCATGACAGTGAGGGCATTCAAATGTGATCGGGTTCATCACGCTCAGGTGGTTGAGTTCGAAGCGAAAAAAGGTTTCGGTAATTCGCTTCTGCTTCACCATTTTTCCTGGCGGTTTGGCGTCACAGGATTACTGGGTGAAAATCCGCGCAACATCGGCACCGAAAAGTTTATCACTGTATAATATACTACTCGCCGGGTGGCGCTTGCCAGCGGGGGATATCCCCCACGGTGAAGAACCCCCGGCGCAGGCAACCGTTGTATCCGCCGGTTGCTCCCCCACTCAGCCAACTGGTTTGATCTGGCTTGATTCACTTTGATTTGGCCTGCTCCAGCCGCGTCGGGTTCGACAGACCAGATCCGACATTCTTCTCTGGAAGCAGGAGTGCTTCGGCGCATTCAGTGGCCAGCGCCTGCGCGGCCATGTCCGGTTGCGCAAACAGATCGGTCAAGAACGACCGGCTCATCAGCCGGTTGGACAAGCTGTGCTGCCGCCGCCGGTCCGCCTGACGCTCCTCCTTTTCCCGTTCCCGGGCCCGGCGCTCCCGCTCGATCTGCAACCGCCCGGCGCGAGAATCCTCCCGCCGCACGCGCGCCAGTTCCCGCAACACTTCTTGCAGGCGGTCCCACCGTTCCTTGGGATCGGTGATCGTGGCCAGCAACTCCCGGGCGGATTCCGCCAGTTCCACCGTCAACACCGCCGCCAGGCCTTCCGCCGTGTCCACCCACGGATGATCGGGAATGGCAAAGACGAGGGAGAGGGTCATCACTTCACTCGTAGCAGCCGACGTGAGTCGGCTCTGATTTCCCGTCTCTTCAGATGGAGCGGACTCACGTCCGCTGCTACGAGGATTGAGATGAAATTGCACCACGCGCCGGGCAAAAGTCTGGCGCAGGCTGTTCGTGGTGATCAGGCCGAAGCGTTGCGCCTGGCCCGCGCGCACCAGCTTTGCCGCCTTGTGCCACCAATACAAAACGAAGTCGGCAGATTCCGGCACTTCGGGATACGTGGCGCGCAGCGTTTTGGCGTAACCGTCGCCCAGGTCTTCGCGCGTCCGCGCGGTGCCGATGAACGGCGGATTGCCGACGATGAAATCAGCAGCAGGCCATTCAGCCGGGCGCGGGTTCGCGTAGGCCAGCAACGGCACGCGCTTGGTTTCATCCGGCACTTTGCGACTGTCACCCTGTCGGTTTTCAGGCTGCGCCGATCCCAGACGGTGATTAGTTGAGACGGGAGAGTTGATGGATGATGAGCGTATTCTCCCTCACCCCGGCCCTCGCCCGCTGGGAGAGGGAGAATCGTTCGCAGCGCTGGGTCGGAGCCAAGCGTCTTGGATTTACGTGGGCGCGTCGTGGCTATTCCCTCTCCCGGCGGGAGAGGGTCAGGGTGAGGGGAGCGGTACGAATGAAATCCAGCCGCCGAACTTCACTGCGCACTTCATCCGGCAAGCCGGGCACATCAGGATTTTCCAAAGCCATGGCCCAGGTCACCGGTTGCGGTTCACCATCGTAAGCCAGCACGGCGTCGCGGC
>JACZKP010000061.1 GCA_014860005.1 Verrucomicrobiota bacterium
CAGATCGCAGGGCAGAAACATCGGCGTCTGGCGATCCACATTTACAAAACGTGCAGACATGGCCTTTGGATCCGTACCGCCCCCTTTTTGTTCAAACTATTTTCAGAAATCTCTTCGCGCTAAGTCCGACAGGCTGCTAGCATGTAGAACGCGTGCCGGCAACGGACGTTGAAGAAGCTCAGGCTCTGCCCGTTGGTCCCTTTGCCCACCCACCGCCACACAGAGTTGGTGGCGTGATTGCCAATCAACTCAAACGTCCGGTAAAGGTCGTATGCGTTGGTGTCCGGCGCGTGGATGATCAACGTCACCGTCCGGTTGGTCACTTCCAGAATTTCAACCCATAGATCGTTGGTGGAGAAATTGTAGGCTTGGGGGCCACCACCACCACCCTCACCGCCTTCGCCTTCCTCGGGCCAGGGCGGACCGCTTTCATCGCCCAGCCATACCTGCCGCCGGGCTGCCCGCAACTGGTCGTAATCCACCGCCAGATCATCGTAGGCAAAGATGCCGTCGCCGAAGTCATACACGCTAACATCGAATGGCAGGAACGGCAGCGGCGGCCAGTTGGTGTGTTGCAGCGAGTAAAAATTCTGTGCCAAGGCCAGCGTACCGCCCAGTGCCAGGAAGAGGCCCAAGGCCGCCAGCCGCACCATCCGTCTGAGTGATTTCACGATGCTTCCTGAGTTTGTTACCCTTGATGACTCTGCAGTGACTGTGATGGTGAAGCCATAAACTTGCCTTTCCCGGCCGTTCCCGAATTGCCTGACCAACCAACAATTCGTTTCTACAACCGAACCGGGCGGAAATACAAGTGAATTCTCAGGGCAAATTCGTCGCCAAGTCAGTCAACGCCGGGCAAAGCAATCGGCCGCCCCGCCTATGGCAACGCGGGGACGGCGTTAATCTGCGTCTCCGGGTTTTTCCCCAATTGCAATCGGCCGGAAATGGTGGAGTTGGCCGGCATGGGTAGTAGCTGCTGCATCTGCGTGGATTGCCCGCCGGCAACACCAGCGGCAGGACTGGCTTGCTGAATGGAGATCACATTCGTTGGCATCAGGATGTTGCCGGCAAACACCACGGGTTGCTGCAAGGTGCGGTTGGTGCCGGTGACACGGAAATTGAAGGCCTGGTTCAACGGCAGTCCGCGCTTGGCCTCGTCGTCGGCCTGCGTCACAGCGAACTGGCCTTGCGTTGCCGGTTCGGCGGCTTCTTTCCGTGTCTGGGCGGTTGCGGCGGAGCGGTCAATCGGCGGCAATTCGATGGAACCAATGTATGTGGACCCGTCGCTGTCCACCACCCGAAGCTGGCTGCCGTCTTGTTCCACGCGGAAACTGGCGAGCACTTGCGGTCGGACTGGGGCGCTTCCGGCAAGGCTGCGGGCCGCAGGTTCCACCGGGGTCTGAACAAATCTCTGACTCAACGTGGCTGGCGCTGACGCCGATATTCCGTATCGGTCAACCGCTGGAGTTGTCCGCGTGGGAGCAGGCGCAGTGGGCGAAGAGGCAGGCGGCGGCGGCATGGCCTGCGGAGCAGTCGAACGCGCGTAGTTCTCGGGGGCTGGATCGCTTCGCGCCACTCCCAGACTTCTCGAGGGGGCGGCGACTGGCGTCGGCGGTTCTGAACCAATGCTTCGGTCGGCCAGCGGCGCAGTCTGGAATGCTGGCGGAGGCGGGCCAGCGCCGCGCGTGGGCGCTACCGTGGTCAACGGACGGGAACGCTCCACCATCAAGTTGTCCTGCTCCAGCTTGAGTGGAGGCTCCGCCAGAGTTGGAGTCGCTGCGGCTCGATGTACTGGCAGAGCCGCTTCGGCCGCTTCGGAGCGGGTGGCAGGATTCTCCCGCGATGGCGCAGGCGGCTGGGAATCGGCCTTCGCCAGTTCGGCGGCACCCGGCTGTGGCTTCTGCTGTTGGACGAGCGTCCAGACGCCAAGTGTGAGCACCATCAGGACGGGCAATGCCCAAACCAGCCGCGGCCATAAGTTTTTCCAACCGAGCGCGCCTGGCCTTCCGCCCGTCGCCGCGCTTTTGGCCGGATATTGTCGCGCCACCTCGCCCTGCAATACCTGCCGGTTGGCCGGATGCAGTTCAAGCGGCGCACCAGTTTCCTCACCACGCCGTTTGGCGCAGCGGCGCAGCAGTTTTTCAATTGGGCGTTCGTTTTCCATTTGCCAGCTACAAGTTAGACGGGAATGCGCCGGTTTTCTCCCCGGAAAAGACGCGGCGGGCGATTTCCTCCAGCCGATCCAGGCATTTGCTGAGACGCGAACTGACGGTTTTGGGATTGAGCTGCAACTCTTTGCTCAGTTCGTCATAGCTCAAGTCGCCGAAATAGCGCAGCTCAATGATTTCCCGGCACGGCTCGCCCACTTCATCCAGTGCCGCGCGGACCAGTTCCAATTTCTCCGCATTGAGCAAATCCGTGTCCGGCGACGCCGCGTGGCTTGGCGGATCAATCGTCAATCCGGTTTCCGGGTCTTCGGCCTGGAGCGACAGGGGCAACTGCCCGCCGCCGCGTTTTATCGCGTGCTGCTTTTCGCGGTAGTCACGCGCCTTGTTGGCGGCGATGCGGAACAGCCAGGTTTGAAACTGGCTCCCGCCCTGAAACGCGTTGAGGTTCTTGATGACCGAAAGGAAGACTTCCTGGCAAATCTCTTCGACATCCTCGCGGGTGAAATCCGCGCCAAGCTGAAAAACGAAGCGCCCCGCCGCCGCGTAATGCCGGTCAAACAATTCATCCCAGGCCTCCGCGTCACCGCGACGACAGCAGGCCAGCAACTCGGTTTCAGCCAAGGACTTCATGCGGTCAGAATTTTACACGGGAGGCCGTGCAACCGCCAGACTTTGCCATGCATTCGGGATGGCGGGATTGAGGAGCCGCCATCGCTTTGGCCAATGGCCGGACAAGGTTTATCAATTAACACCCTCGCCAGGCGCGCGGTTAAAGTCCGCGCATGAAAACAAACCGGACGCTCCGTTGCGTTGGCCGACTACGGCTTTGGGCTGGTCTGCTCGCGCTGCTGCTGATAGTCTGCGCCGAATTCTGGATGGTGTGTCGTTTCAGTCGTGATTGCGCGCGAAGCGTGGCCTTGGAAACCGTGCCGGCCGGGTTTCCCGTTTCTGACGTTCACTTCGTCGTGCGATAAGCCCCCGCCCACCCGGGCGACGATCAATATATGAACGAACCGGAACGTTCGGAGTTGGAGCGGCTCAAGCAGCGTCAAACGCGGCTGGAACAGGAATTGTCACGATTGGGCGCGGAGTTGAAGTCGCTGGAAAACCGATTGGGGGTGGCGGCTCCCGTCTCGGCAACGGACTTAAAACCGGCCGTTGCTCCCGCGTCAGTTGCAGCGGCGGAAACTGCCGGCACGATTCGGCAAATGCCTTCGTCTATTCCGCCGGTCATTCCGCCGGCGGTGTCCCTGGCGCAATCGCTGAACGAGGCGAGGACTCAAAAGACACCAGCGACCCCTGCCGAACCCAATCCAGTGATTACGCCAGCACCCATGGCAAATCCTTTGCCAACCGCTGCGTCAGTGGCGCCGGAGGTTGCGGCGCAAGCCGCCAAATCTTCTCTGGAAATGCGCGTGGGCACGTACTGGCTCGTGCGCATTGGCGTGGTGATGCTGTTGACCGGTCTGGTCTTTTTCGGGAATTACGCCTACCAGAATTACGTGGTCCGGTTCGGACCGGTGGGCAAAGTCGTGTTGCTCTACCTCGCCAGCGGGCTGCTGCTGGCCGCGGGCTTGTGGTGGCAACGCAAGTCGCTCAAGGAGTCTCTGCGCAATTACGCGCAAGTGTTGTTCGCCGGCGGGCTGGCGGCGGTTTATTTCACTACGTACGCGGCGCATCACTTCGAGAACTTGCGGGTCATTGAAAGCGCCTTGCTGGATGGCGTGTTGCTGCTGGCGTGGGCGGGATTCATGGTCTGGATTGCCGACCGCAAGAAATCCGAGGTGCTGGCGCTGTTCGCTGTCGGCCTGGCTTACTACACCTCGGTCATTACGCGCGTTGGTTCCTTCACGCTGTACTCGAATCTCGTGCTGACGATGGCCGCGGTGTTTTTCCTCGTGCGCAATCGTTGGGCGGGGATTTCGTGGGCGAGTCTGGTGGCGACCTACGCCGCCTACGCGTGGTGGCGATTCTTCCACGGGGGCGAGGGCTGGCGTTGGGTAGGCGCGGACGAAGGGCTTTGGTTTGGCGCTTCATTCCTCTACGGCTACTGGCTGATCTTCACGGTGGCGGTGTTCCTCTCAAAGCATGAGAACATCGCCGGAGAACGGCGCGCGGCGTTCCTCACATTCAACAACGGCGCGATGTTCACGCTGTTCGTGCTGACGATGCTCCAGGTGGACACGGCCAAATTCTGGCTGTTCTCGCTCAGTTACGGGGTCGTCTTGCTGGCGCTTGCGGAAATGTCCCGAAGATTCCTGGCTGCCGAACCCATCACGAAAAACGCCTACCTCACGCAAGGGCTGCTGTTGGTCACACTTGGGTTCGTCGCGAAGTTCTCCGGACTGCAACTCGCGCTCGTGCTCGCGGCTGAGAGTGTTGTGTTGCTCGTGCTCGGCACCCAGCGGAAGAATCTCGTGCTGCAATTCGGCGCCTACCTTTCGGGCGCGCTGGCGGTGGGCTGGGGCATAGATGGCTTGGAGCGCAACGACACCCGTGGACTCTGGCTCGGCACGACGCTCGGCGCGATGATGGCCTTTAACGCCTTCTGGGCGCATCGCCAAATCGCCTTAGAGAATCGTGATTTGCTCCGGCCCGTGCCGGCTTACTTCGTCGTCCTTGCCCAAGTGATCTGGCTGGCGACGACTTCGTTCAACACCACCGCGGACAATACTCCGCTGGTGCTGGCGATAATAGCCGTAGCGCTGACGGCTTCCATTTACGTTTTGCGGGTGCGTGAGTTCGCGGTGTTGGGCCAGGGATTTTTGCTGCTGGCGCATCTGATCTGGCTGTCACGCAATGTTGGCTTTACCCCAACTCCGCCGTGGTGGAATCCGGTCCTGCTCCTGGCGATCACGCTTGATCTGAGCCACTGGTGGCAGCGGCAGAAAGTCGTGGAATCGGCCACCGCATTTGGCGTCGGGTGTCAAATCGCTTTTGCTCTGGCCATTGTCGGCGTCGCCTGCGTTTGGCTGGAGCCACTAATGAGCGCTCCGCACTGGCTGGCGTTCACCAGTTTGCTGGCGCTGGCGGTGACGGCGTATGGCGTGCTCACCCGCGCCTACCCGCTGGCCGTCAGCGCGCAGATATTCCTGGTGATCAGTCTCGGGCAATTCGCCATGCAACTCTGGCAGGGCCGGCCCGCTTGGTGGTTCTCCGCCGCACCGATTGCGGCGCTGGGATTGTTGTCGGCTGCCACCGTGCGATGGTTTGCGCGCCGGCCCGATGCTCGTCCCCAGGTGCGGGAACCGCTGCTGCAACTGGCCATGATCTACCGCTGGTTCGCGCTCGTGATGTCCATCTGGTGCGTGGAGGAATATGTGCCAGCCCGCGAGCGCATCTGGGTGCTGGCGGCGTTGGGTTTCGCGGTCTTTCTCCTTGCCGGTTGGCAGCGCAATCGCGAGGCGCTGCTGTTCGGCGCGGCGTTCACGGTGGCCGGCCTGACCTTGTTCTGGTGGCCGCCGCATCGCGACATGCTGATGTACGCGCCCAATCTGCTCGCCATATTTGCCCTGCTCACGCAGCAACAACTCGCTCGCCGCAAACCAGAACGCTACGACCTCGACGAGCGCCTCCACAGCGCGGTGATTGTCCTCGGGGCATTGAGCGCGTGGCGCTTCGTCTGGTGCTGGGTGCTGAGCAGTGCCGGCAACGATTATCTCACCGCCAGTTGGTCCGCGCTGGCGCTGGCGTTGTTCGCGGCCGGCATCTTCGTGCGGGAGCGAATGTATCGCTGGGCAGGGCTGGCGGTGCTGGCCACGGCGCTGGGTCGCGTGGTTGTGATTGACGTGTGGAAGCTGGAAACCATTTACCGCGTTTTGAGTTTCATGGCGCTGGGGATTGTGTTGCTGGTACTTGGTTTCATCTACATCAAATTCGAGGACAAAATCCGCCGATGGTTGTGAGCGGCGGCACGGGATGAGAATTGGCAGACCAGTTGAGCCGCGCCCATGTTGGGAGGTCCCCAGTTGTTTTTCGGTATGGAGGCATTGCATTGACTTGAGAATGCAAGGCTGCTTCCGCCTCCGTGTGCATTTCCGGTTTCAGTCGCCAAAGGGCACCAGTTGCGGAGTCGCAAACGGTCCGGGCATATCGTAAGGCAACTGCCACACTTGCGTGCCCTCCGAATTGCTGAAGTAAAGTCTTGAGGGCGTGACTTGCGTGGGATCGCCATCGGCCCAGAACGCGAAGAACGGGTCTTTCGCCTTCACTGGGCGGCGCGCGTAGGTGTGATTGTAAACACTGTTGGTCGTAATCTGCCGGTCCATCGTCCACGTCGCACCCTGGTCCCCGCTCGACCACAACGCCATTTCACCACCGGTCTGATACAACTGCGGCCCGGCTTCAGTTGGACCGATGATGAGCCAGCGATCAGGCCGGATGTAGAGGCTGCCGAAGTCGTAATTGTGAGTGGAAGTTGTCACCGCGCTGGTGATCCATTCCGTGCCGTTCCAGCGCGTGATCGTCCAGGTGCGCGGATCGTTCAGCGGGCCGGGCTGATATCCGCTGCTGGTGATGTAGAGCAGGATGGGATGTCCGTTGGTGTCGAAGTTCAAGTCCAGGGTGTACATCAGTTTTCCCTGCGCGGAATAGTTGATCACGCGCGCCGGATTGTCCGCCGTGCTGAGCGGCATGGTGAGCGGGACGCCAGCGGCCGTGGTCCAGGTGACACCGTAATTCGTGGTCTGAACGTAATAGAGGTCCGTGCGCTGATCCACGTTGCCGCCGGGATGCCGGTTGAAGAACGAGGCGATCAAGTTGTTGCTGCTTACGTTGCTGACCTGATAATGGCCGCCGATGCCCGCCAGTTTTTGGTGCGCGCTCCAGTTGACGCCGTTGGTGCTCGTTTCCCAATACAACTCGCGGCCGGCGGTGTATTTGGTGAACAGATTAAAGAAACCGAATCCGGGAACGTGCCACGGCTGCGGATAAGTCATCACGTCCTGCCGGATGAATTCAAACTCCGCCACGCTGTACGGCTGCGTGCTGCGAAACTTCCAACCAGGACGACTGTTGCCTCGTCCGCTGACAAACAGCCAGATATGGCCCGCTTCATCAATGGAGATGGCCGGATTATCGTGCGGATCGTTCACGCCCTGCTTGTCCAACACCAAGGTTGGCCGCGGTACTTGGTGCGTCGCGTGGTCGTACTCCGAAGCCATAATCAGCAGATGCCGCTGGCCCTTGATGGTGCCGCCGTAAACGAAAAACGTCTTGTCCACTTCGGGCGCGTAAATCGCGATGGGGATATGATTCGCGGTGTAGGTTCCCAATCCGCCGGAATACTTGTCGCCGTATTCGGAAAACTGCCCCAGCGTAAACCAGATGCCGCGATAGCCGTCGCTCCTCCCCGGCGGCGGCAATTTTTTCACGCGATAGAATTCCGCGATGTTCGTTGCGAACTGATTCGTGAACCACGCCTCCAGTCCGCTGCCCGGAAGAATGGCCAGCGGCGACCACTCGGGCGGACTTAGCGTGTCCGTCATCTCGACGAGATACTCGGCATCCGCCTTGGTCTGAAACGAAAAACTGAAGCCTTCCGTGTGGGTGGTTGCATTGGTTAATACAATAGTCTCCGGCGGAACGTATGGGACTTCGGCAGTGATCAGGATATTGTCCACCTCGCCATACGCTCCGGTTGGTCCGCGAATTCCGCCAATCCGCAACCGGCTGTAGCGTGTGCCGAGCGGGTGATTATTGCGCCACGGAAGATTCGTGGCGATGAGCGCATTGTCCACCTTCAAATCCCAACTCTGAAACGCCGGCCCGCTCAGGTAATTGATCATTTCGATCCGATGCCAGTTCGTGTCGAGATCGCGGACGGGAATCCAGTTCGCGCCATCGTAATAACAAAACTTGTTCGTGACCGTGCCCCAACCCAGCAGACTGACTTCGCCGCCGGAAGTCGGGAGCAGGAACACATCCAGCGTGCGTGGGCCGGCGGTGGACGCACGGGCGTCGAAGCGGATCGTCAACACGCCGTTGGAAACCGCTGGAAAATTCAGATGGTCAACGTTGTCCACGCCGGTTTGACTGCGGCGCAAAACCTTGCCATAAACGCCATCGCTGAGTTCCACAATCTGGGCGGGCGTGGAGGAAGCCGGCTGCCAGCTTGCCTGGCCGTCCGTTACGGCCGTGAGATTCCCGGGCGGATAAATGAGATTGTTGGTGAAGCCGCCCACATCCGCCAGGACCAGCGATTGATTGGTCTGGGCGGCGAGCGGCCAATGAAGACAACAAACGGCGAAGGATCCAACTATGAGGCAGCATGCAGTCCATGAATGCAGTTGTTGTGGACGGTAGTTCGCTCTCATCCTTCTCAATACACTGTGGCAGTGGTGTAACTGGCATCGTTGTAATTCCACTTGGAGGCTTCGGGGGAATATCCGGTCAAACCCACTTCGTGATCACCGGGCGAGAGACCGGTGATGACTGCGCTCAGTCCCATCGGGACGCGCATATAGGCGGCGACGCGGTTACCCAGCACACCTTGGCCAACATTGGTCGGGCTGACCGAGGAACCTGACGGGCGGTGGCCGATGTAGAGATTCAAATTGGCCGCGCCCCCGGCCATGGTGCTGCCGAAGGCTTTGTGGGAGTTCACCATGACTCGCTGGGTGGGACTGGTAATCGTGACGATGACGGTAGCTGAAAGGAAGGTGTTCATAGTGGTGACGTTTGCGCCGCTGCCATTCTGGAAGTAAACGGCGGGCGCCGCCGCTGCGGTGGCTGCGGAAGTCTGAATCGTGCCGTCGGGAAACCGGATGCCATCAACGCCGGGAACCCCACCGATTTGAAACGTGGTGGTGGAGCTATTGGCGATGTGGTCGCCGTCTCCAGCCGGCACCGAACCGAAATACCCATTCGTTCCATTGAGGGAATAGTAAAGCTGGAGGCCGGTGGGTGCGTTGGTGGAACGCAGGCCGGCGGGCGGCAGGTTTGTCCCGCCGCTGGCGTTCCATTTGCCGGATACCGTCAAATCCCCGGTCGTGACCTTTCCGATGGAAGCCGTGCCGCCGGTGATTGACTCGGCGGCCAGTGCCGAACCAGCACCCACGACCACGTTTCCAGCATAGTAATTGGAGGGGCCAAGCCACACAGTGCTCCGGGATTCGTTGTTCGTGAACGCGCCGGACAGGCCACCATCGACGGAGATCGTCAGGCTGTTTGGGTGGTTGGTCACGATGGTTACATTGGGGCCGGCCGACACGGTAAAGCGGGTGAGGTTGTAGCTCGCGCCCGTGGCCGTGTTCGTCACGCTCAGGGGCGGTCCGGAGTAATTCACGTAGTCCGTCGCGCCATTCAGTTCAATCTTCGGGTAGGTTGAGTTATCGAGGTAGTTACCGGCTCCGATGCTCGTCACCGCGCCAATCCCGTTTGCCAGCTTAAAGGTCGGGTGCTGGCTCCCGCTGTTCCGGCCCCCTATGCGCAAGCCGGAGAAGCTCGCCGAAGTCGTGCCATGTTTGAGGTTGAAAACCGGTCCGTTCCAAACCAGCTCGACATTCACGCCCAGAACGTTCAACGCGCCGCTCGACATATCAATGATGGTGTTCACATTGCGGGCTTCGCCGCCGATGATGTTGCACGCAAAACCGCCGGCATAGGCGGATGATTTGATGGTCCATGCCGCCGAGTAATTTGTACCAAAGGCATTCACTCCAAGCGAGGTGGTTCCGTCGCCGGCGAAGCAGTTTATGAACGTAGCCGAATCCACTTTGGACAGCCAGTAGCCGTAGTTGTTGCCGTACGCCTCCACCCGCTCGCACAGCAGGCCAACTCCGTGCTCGACGTACAACCCCCAAAAAAAGCCATAAATTTTGACGTCACGGATAAGCGCCCGGCTGAGTCGTTGCTGGGACGCCAAGCCGGTCTGGAACCGGATGCCCGCCGAGGTGCCGCTGGAAACCTGGGCTTTGATTTTGTAAACTTGGAATCCTTCCAAGGTGCAGTACCACAGTCCGTTCGTTCCACCGCCAAAATTCCAGCCGCCGACCCAGGGTTCGGTGGTGATGGCGTCCTGCGTGTTGCTCGTCATGTGGATGCGCGTTCGCTCAATGCCGTCGCCCAACAGGTGGGTGCCATGCACACGAAGTTTGAGCGGTGAACTGATCACGTAGTTGCCGGCCGGCAGGTACACGGTGGCTTTCCCACCAAAGGGCGAGGATGAGTTGGTGGTTTGATCAATCGCCAGTTGCAGTGCGGCGGTTTGGTCCACGCCGTTGCCCAACGCCCCGTAATCGCGGACATTGATGAACCCTTGCGCGTTTGAGACAATGGTCACTGCCGCGTTGGTGGCTAGTTGCCGGAACGCTTCTGCGCCGAGTCCGCCAAACCGGGCGGCGTCCACATTGGTCACGACCGTGCCATCTCCCGCAAAGGTTCCCCAAAACTGGCTGGCCGGATGGCTGAAGTTCACCGCGTTGCTGTACGTGCCCGTCAAACCGCCGGCGGTGATGCTCCGCGCGCGCAGTGCGTAAGGCATGGCGGTGATTTCCATCCGCGGGGTGAGGGTGACAAAGGCGGATCCGCCGTTCGTGCGCACGGCGATCTCCAGCCAGCGTTCGCCTTCCGTAAAGACCCCGGCGCCAAAATCCAACCTCACAGTGAAGAGACCCGCGCTCACGACCGTGGAAGTGCTGATCAAGGGTCCGGCGAGCGGACGGCCGTCGCTGGCGGTGGCGTGGATCGTGAACCGTAAATCGTACAGTCCTGAAGCGGGATTACCGTTCTCCTGCAATCGTCCCTGATAGGTGAACGCCGTGTCCTGAGCCACCGAGCTGGCGGTGAGGGCGACGCTGAAAAGGATCGCAACAAAGAAGTGGTGGATGCGTTTTGTCATGGGAAAGTGTCGGTTGGCTTCGCGTCCCGAGGGAAGGGGACTCTCAATTGCTGGCAGGCATCTGTGCATACTTTGGCGGTGCCGACTACAGATATCGCCTAGCGGGCGACCCTGCTTCCGGCGAACCGCAAGAATGAGAATCCATGCCGGTGCGGAAGGCAATCTATTTGGAACACCGCTCGGTGCCTCGCTGAGAGACCGAATTGCGGGCGAAAATGTCTTTGCCGGTTGAGATAACGCAGGCATGGTGCTTCGGCACATGCAAGACTTCACATCATCCCATCTGCCGGAAGCCATTGAGACCGAGGAGACCTTGGACGAGTTGTTCACCCGACCCGGCGCGGCACTCGTGCAATTCATCCCGTCCGTTCGCAGCCCGCTCGTGATTCTTGGTGCGGGCGGGAAAATGGGACCGACTCTTGCCGTCCTCGCGCGCCGCGCCGCCGAAGCCGCCGGCTGCAAGCTTGACGTCATCGCCGTGAGCCGCTTCTCCGATCCAAACGCACGGCGCTGGCTCGAAGAACGCGGCGTCCAAACCCTGAGTTGCGATCTGTTCGACGCGGACGCGGTGCGAAAACTACCGGACGCGACGGATGTGCTGCATTTGGTCGGGCTGAAATTTGGCACGACGCAAAGTCCGGCGGGCACGTGGGCGGCCAACCTGCTCGCCCCGGCACGAGTCGCCGAGCGTTACGCCGCGGCGCGCATCGTCGCGCTTTCGACCGGCAATGTTTACCCGTTCTCGCCCGTGGCAGACGGCGGCTCGATGGAATCTGATCCGCTCACGCCGGTCGGCGAATACGCCAACGCCACGGTGGGCCGCGAGCGCATCTTCGAGTTCTTCTCGCAACGGAACGGGACGCACATCGTGTTGTTGCGTTTGTTCTACGCCACGGACTTGCGCTACGGCGTGTTGCGAGACATCGCGGAAAAGATTTGGGCCGGAACACCAATTGGCCTCGCCAACGGCCACTTCAACTGCATCTGGCAGGGCGACGCGAATGAGATGGTGATTCGTTCACTGGCTCTGGCGTCTTCTCCGGCCACAGCGTTCAACCTGACCAGCGCGGAGGTTTTCCAGATCCGCGAGGTCGCGACGCGATTGGGTGAACTGCTCGGAAAACCTGTGACGTTCAGCGGCTCGGAAAACAACACGGCACTCATTGGAAACACAGCCAAACTCCGCTCGTTGCTGGGCGACCCGCCCACGCCGTTGGACACGATGCTGCGCTGGACCGCCGAGTGGGTGAAACGCGCCGGACGCAGTCTCGGCAAGCCGACGCACTTCGAGGTGCGCGACGGGAGGTACTGATGCCTGATTATCCGCTACCGCCTGTCTGGGTTCTGGAGCAGCTCCACGCCGGACTCGTCATTCCCGCGCATCCGCTCGCTCTGACGGAGCAACGTCAATTGGATGAACGGCGTCAACGCGCGCTCACGCGTTACTATCACGCCGCCGGTGCGGGCGGCATTGCCGTGGGCGTGCATACCACGCAGTTTGAAATTCACGAACCGCAGCATGGATTGTTCAAACCCGTGTTGCAGCTCGCCGCCGAAACCATCGCCGCGTGTGATAAAGCATGCGGCCGGCAGACTGTGCGCATCGCCGGAATCTGTGGAGCGACCGCGCAGGCTGTGGCGGAAGCGCAATTCGCCCGCGAGGCCGGCTACCACGCCGGTTTGCTCTCGCTCGCGGCGCTGCGTCAGGCCGACGACGATGCCTTGCTCGAACACTGCCATACCGTCGCGCGGGAAATTCCATTGATCGGCTTCTACCTGCAACCGGCGGTTGGCGGGCGCGTGCTGGCGTTCAACTTCTGGCGGCGGTTTGTGGAAATTCCCAATGTCGTAGCGATTAAAATTGCTCCCTTCAACCGTTATCAAACGCTCGATGTTGTGCGCGCCGTCGCCGAGGCCCGCCGCGCCGGGGAGGTTGCGCTCTACACCGGCAATGACGACGCAATTGTGACGGATTTGCTGACGGAGTACGCCGTGCCAACCGCAGTGGGTGAAGTGCGCGTGCGCATTGTCGGCGGGTTGCTCGGGCACTGGGCGTGCTGGACGCGGGCGGCGGTAAAACTGCTGGCCGAGTGTCAGGCCACGTGGGGTGGGTCGGTGCCGGCGGAACTCCTGACGCGCGCCGCCCAAGTCACCGACTGTAACGCTGCATTTTTCGATGCCGCCAACGGTTATGCCGGTTGCATCGCCGGCATTCATGAGGTGTTACGCCGGCAAGGTTTGATGACGAACACCCTTTGCTTAAACCCACGCGAACAACTCTCTCCCGGCCAGCGCGAAGAAATTGACCGGGTGTGTCAGGCGTATCCGCATCTCAACGACGACGAGTTTGTGAAGCAAAACCTTGAACAGTGGCTGGGTTGATGTGCTCTAATTCGCGCAACCTCGCGTCGCTGGGAGCGGTGTGGGAAGACCAAAAGTGGATTGGCGCTTTTGTGAGCCGCAAAAAATCTTGCTCCTTCACGCCAGCGGAATAGCTTCTTCTACAGCATAGCCCTCTGCCAGAACCTGGTTTGGAATGGAGAGGTTCTGCGTACCAGCGGGCGGCAATCATGAGTGTTCTTGGCGCCAGATTTAGAGCGGTGTGGATATTGGCCCTGACTGGGTGGGGCAGCGCTTTCGGTTTTGCCGTCGAGCACACCGTCCAACTCCCGCCCGCAGCGAGTCGGTCGGTAGATTTCGTCACGGACATCCAGCCGCTGCTCGCAGCAAATTGCTATTCGTGTCACGGGCCGGAACGGCAGAAAGCCGATGTGCGATGGGACGTGAAGTCCAGCGTGTTCAGGTCCGGCGAACCAGAGCCGCTCATCGTGCCGGGCAAGAGCGCCGAGAGTCGGGTGATTCATCTCGTGGCGGGGCTGGCGCCGGATTCGCTCATGCCACCGAAGGGCGAGCCGCTGACGGCGGAGGAAATTGGTTTGCTGCGCGCGTGGATTGATCAGGGCGCGGCCTGGCCTGAAACCTCCACCACCGACCGCGAACCTGCGACCACTCACTGGTCATTCAAGCCTGTCACGCGCCCAGACGTTCCGGCAGTTTCGCCGCAAGATCTTCGCATCGCGAATCCGATAGACAACTTCATCTTCGCCAAGCTGGCCGACAACAAACTGACACCGTCGCGTGAAGCCGACCGCCGCACGCTCATCCGGCGACTTTACTTCGATCTCGTCGGCCTGCCGCCCACACCGGAGGAAGTCCGTGAATTTGAGCAGGACAATTCACCCGGTACTTACGAGCGGCTGGTGAACAAATTGCTCGGTTCGCCGCATTACGGTGAGCGTTGGGCGCGGCACTGGCTCGACGTCGTGCGCTTTGCTGAAACCACCGGTTTTGAAGTGAACACACCGCGCCCGAATGCCTGGCCCTACCGTGATTATGTCATCCGCGCGTTCAACGAGGACAAGCCATACGATCAATTCATTCGCGAGCAGCTTGTCGGCGACTTGTTGGGGGAAGACGCCGCGACGGGATTTCTTGTGGCCGGCCCGGACGATCTGGTGAAAAGTCCCGATCCCGTGCTCACCTCAAATCAACGGGCGGATGAATTGCACGATATCGTCAGCACCACGGGCAGCGCCTTTCTGGGGCTGACGGTCGGTTGCGCACGCTGTCACAATCACAAGTTTGATCCGATTCCGCAGACGGATTATTTCGCGATCAAGGCCGTTTTCGAAGGCGTGAAGCACGGCGAGCGAAAGTTGAAAACAGCGGAAACTGAGTCGCGGGATAAAGAACTGGCCCAGAGCCGCGGGCGACTCGTGCAGCTTGACGCCCGGCTCGCTGAGTTCGAGCCGTTGGCGCAGGTCGGTCACGTGGACACGAACTCGCTGCGCGCCGCGGTCAACGCGCGGCAAAACTCGGAACGGTTCGCACCCATCGCCGCCAGCCGACTGCGCTTCACGGTGAATCAAACCACCGATGCCGAGCCTTGCATTGACGAACTGGAGATTTACACCGACGAACAACCCGCGCGGAACATTGCGCTGGCGAGCGCGGGCACCAAGGCAACGGCTTCGAGCGTGTTCCCCAATTCCGACATTCATCGCCTGGAGCACATCAACGACGGCAAGCACGGCAACCGCCGGAGTTGGATTTCCAACGAGCGCGGCAAGGGTTGGGTCGAACTGGAATTTGCGGAGACGGTCCTTATCAACCGCATTGTCTGGGGGCGGGATCGCGAACAGAAATTTGCTGACCGCCTGGCGACCGATTACCGCATTGAAGTGGCGACCGGCTCGAATGATTGGCGGATTGTGGCATCGTCGGCGGACCGTCAACCGTATAAGCCGGGCGCGAAGGAGCAGCCGGTGGTCAGTGTGGCCGGACTTACTCCGGATCAGGCTGCGGAAGGAAAACGCTTGCAGGCCGAACGCAAGGAACTGGAAGCGCGCATCGCTGAACTTGCGAAGGTCCCGATGATCTACGCGGGTACATTCACTGAAACGCCTCCACCCACGCGTCGGTTTCATCGCGGTGACCCGATGGTGGAGCGTGAAGAAGTATCGCCGGGAGCGCTCGGCATCCTTCCCGTGAAATTCGATCCGGCCACCGCCCGTAGCCGCCAACGTGAGGAGGCGGATGTTCCGAATGCTGGTGACTCGGTCCGCCTGATTACGTCGGCGGCTACGGAACCAACCCAAGACCAGGAGCGCCGCCTCGCACTCGCGCGGTGGATCACCGATCCGGCGAATCCGCTCACGGCGCGCGTCATGGTGAATCGGCTCTGGCAATATCACTTCGGCGAAGGTCTGGCAGGCACGCCCAGCGACTTTGGCGCGAACGGCGCACGACCGACGCATCCCAAATTGCTCGACTGGCTGGCGAGCGAGTTGATCCAGCCGACTGCCGATTCCACTTCACGCCTCACGCCACACGCCTCACACCCCTGGTCCATCAAACACATTCACCGCCTGATCGTCACCAGCGCGACCTATCGTCAGGCGAGTGACGCGCACACGGAATGTGTCGCCGTGGACGCCGGGTCGCGCCTGCTCTGGCGATTTCCACCGCGCCGGCTCGAAGCCGAGCCAATTCGCGACCAGATGCTCGCAGTCAGCGGCAAACTGGATTTGAAAACGGGCGGATCGGGTTTCAGTTTCTTTGAACCGAATGACAATTACGTCCGCGTTTACACTCCGCGGCGGGAATTCAGCCCCGACACTTTTCGCCGGATGGTTTATGGCACGGTGGTGCGCCAGCGGCCCGATGGTGTGTTCGGCGTGTTCGATTGTCCGGACGGCGGACAGATCGCACCGAAACGCACACGCAGCACCACGCCCCTGCAGGCGCTGAATCTGTTGAATAGCAGCTTCAGCCTGCAGCAAGCGGGCTTTCTTGCCGAGCGGTTGGAGCGGGAGGCTGGCGCGGACGCAAAGGCCCAGGTCCGGCACGCCTTCGCGCTCGCCTTCCAGCGGGAGCCGGATCGCGCCGAACTGACGGCGGCGTTGAAGTTTATTCAGGAGCATGGGCTGTCGGTTTTCGGCCGCGCGCTCTTCAATGCGAATGAATTCGTCTATCTGTTTTAAGCGATGAAGGACAAAGCCCTTTCCAACGCCGGCCGCTGGCTGCTCAACCGCCGGGAATTCCTGCGTTACGGCGGGACCGGCCTGAGCGGCATTGCCTTGCTGGCGCTGCTGGCAGAGCAAAAGTTGCTCGCGGCGGAATCTTCGTCCCTCCGCCCGCAGTGGTCGCCGGAGCATCCCAACGCGCCGCGGGCGCCGCATTTCCCGGCCAAGGCGAAAAACGTGGTGGTGATTTTCTGCTCGGGCGCGTGCGCGCACCTGGAGACGTGGGACTACAAACCGGAACTCATCAAGCGTCACGGCCAGCCGATGCCCGGCAGTGACAACCTCATCACTTTTCAGGGCGAGAACGGCAATCTCACCAAGCCGCACTGGGAATTCAAACCGCGCGGCCAGTCGGGCAAGATGATTTCCGACTTGCTGCCCCAGCTTGCCGAGCTGGCGGACGAGATGTGCTTTATCCACTCGATGACCGCCAAGTCGAACACGCATGGCCCGGCGGAAAACCAGATGGGCACGGGGTTCGTGCTCGACGGATTTCCCAGCATGGGATCGTGGGTAAGCTATGCGCTGGGCACGGAGAATCAGAACCTGCCGGCGTTTGTTGCCATTCCCGATCCGCGCGGCGTGCCGCAGGTTGGCCCGAACCACTGGAACTCCGCCTTCCTGCCGCCCGTGTTTCAAGGCACGGCGTTTAACGCCGATCAGCCAATTCCCAATCTCGAAACGCCCAAAGCCATTTCACCGGCGGCGGAGGCGGGCACGCGCGACTTTCTGAAATTCCTCAACGACCGTCATCTGGCGCGGCACCCCGGCGACGGCGAATTGCTGGCGCGCATTTCCAGTTATGAACTCGCCGCGAAGATGCAACTCAGCGCTGCCGAGGTCAGCGAGTTCAGCCAGGAAAGCAAGGCCACCCTTGAGCGGTACGGCGTCAACGACAGCAACAAACTCAAGGCCGGGTTTGCGCGAAATTGTCTGCTCGCGCGGCGATTGGTCGAGCGCGGCGTGCGCTTCGTGCAACTGTTCAACGGCGCCTACGCAATGGGCGAAGGCGTGGGCAACTGGGACGGACACAAAACGCTCAAGGAACAATACGACATCCACGCGCCGATTCTCGATCAACCCTGCGCGGCATTGCTCAAGGACCTGAAGGCGCGCGGCCTCCTGGCGCACACACTCGTGGTTTGGGTGACGGAATTTGGCCGCATGCCGACCTTCCAGAAGGGCGCGAACGGGCGCGATCACAATCCGCACGGCTTCACGGTCTGGCTGGCGGGCGCGGGGGTGAAGCAGGGTTTCAGCTTTGGTGCGACCGACGAGTTCGGCTACAAGGCGGTGCAGGACATCACGACGATTTACGACCTGCACGCCACCATCCTCCACTTGCTCGGCTTGGATCATGAACGCCTGAGTTACTATCACAATGGCCTCGAACGCCGGCTGACCGATGTGCATGGGCACGTGGTAAGGGAGATTCTGGCTTGAGCCGCCAACCCGCCGCGCCCGTGCTCGCCGGGTTCTTAATCCTTGTCTGCGCGACGCGAACGAATAGATTAGTCCTCAACTGCCCCTTGTCGTACGCATGACTTGAACCAGTGTTTTACGCCATGCTGCTGGAGGGGGAATTTGTTCCGAAACCATGACTGTTCGTTTTTTCGTTGAGCGATTGAAATGGGTGGTAGCGAGCGCGGTTGCGTTTGCTTTCGCTGCCGCGACCAGCGCGTTTGCCGCCGACGGTGCGACTGCAGCATCTGGCGATGCCAAAGTGGATTTCCTGCGCGACGTTCGCCCGATTCTTTCGGGCCATTGTTTCCAGTGCCACGGCCCGGACGAGGCAGCGCGCAAGGCCAGGTTTCGCCTGGATGAGCGGGACAGCGCACTCCAACCCGCCCGATCCGGCGAAGTGCCGATTGTTCCCGGCAAACCCAATGAGAGTGAATTGGTGTTGCGCATTTTCACGGATGACGAGGATGACGTGATGCCGCCGTCAGCCGCAAAAAGGCCGCTGACGCCAGCGCAAAAGGAACTCATCAAACGCTGGATCGCGCAGGGCGCGGAATACAGTCCCCACTGGGCCTTCATCAAGCCAGCGGTACAGGCATCGCCGAAAGTAGGCGACCCATCGTGGCCGCAAAATGCGATTGATCATTTCGTGCTCGCACGACTGGAGCAGGAACAACTCAAACCGTCACCGCGCGCGGACAAGCACACGCTCGTGCGCCGCCTTTATCTCGACTTGATCGGCCTGCCGCCAACCCCTGCGGAGGCGGACGCTTACGTCGAGGATACCGCTCCCGACGCTTACGAACAGCTTGTGGAAAAACTGCTGGCCTCGCCGCATTACGGTGAACGCTGGACGCGGCGTTGGCTCGATCTCGCGCGTTATGCCGACACGAACGGTTACGAGAAGGACAAGCCGCGTTCGATCTGGCCGTGGCGGGACTGGGTCATCAACGC
Source organism: Verrucomicrobiota bacterium (assembly GCA_014860005.1). The sequence continues at coordinate 19,008 of JACZKP010000061.1, forward strand.
GCTGAACGCCGACATGCCCTTCGACCAGTTCACCATCGAGCAAATCGCCGGTGACATGCTGCCCGACGCGACACGCGAACAATTGATCGCCACGGGTTTTCACCGGAACACCATGCTCAACGAAGAAGGCGGCATTGACCCGCTGGAGTATCGCTTCTATTCGATGGTGGACCGGGTGCATGTCACCTCCACGGCCTGGCTCGGCCTGACGATGGCCTGCGCGCAATGTCACACGCACAAGTACGATCCCATCCAGCACACGGAGTACTTCAGCTTTCTCGCCATGCTCAACAACGCCGACGAGCCGACCATGGAAATTCCCAAGCCGGACATCGCGGAGAAGCGCAGCCAGATCCAGACCGAGATTGACGCACTGGAGGCGGTTCTGCCGGACAAGTTTCCGGCCGAACTCAGAATTGACTGGCAGACGCCCGGTTCGGCGGAGTTCGCGTCGAAGAACGGCGCGGAAGCAGAATTCCTTGTGGACGGTTCGTTCCGCGTCGGCGGCAAGAATCCTGAGCGGGAAGTTTATACGATCAAGTTCAGCACCGCGTTGACCCGGATCACGCATCTGCAAATGGAGGCGCTTCCCGATGAGAATGTTGGCAAGGGCGGGCCAGGTCGGACCGACCATGGAAACTTCGTGTTGAGCGAAGTGGAAATGGAAGTTCAGGGAGGTGCGAGCCAGCCGCGCCCGGTCAAGTTCGCGAGCGCCGAAGCGGATTTCTCCCAGCAAGGTTTTCCGGTCGCCCACGCGATTGACGGTAAACCCAACACCGGCTGGGCCGTTGGTGGCGCTGACAATCCGCGAGCGCACCGCCACGCAATCTTCAAATTGGCGGAGCCGGTGGCGTTGCAGAGTCCGGGCAGCGTCACGATCCGGTTGGTGCAGAACTTCGGCGGTCAACACACGCTGGGGCGCTTTCGCCTCAGCTTGGGCAGCGAGTTGTCCGATTCAATCACCAGCGATGAACGGCGGCGCGAGTTGCGCGATCGCAAGTTCGCCAAGTGGCTCGAAGGCGAATCGCAGAAGGTTGTGGAGTGGAAAACACTGCGCCCCGTCGAGGCAAAGAGCACCACGCCGTTCCTGACGATTGAGCCGGATGATTCCGTTTTCGCCAGTGGTGATTTTACCAAACAGGACACTTACACGCTCAGGTTTCAGAAGGTTCCCGCCGGCGCGAAAGCCTTTCGTTTGGAGATGTTGCCCGATGAACGCCTGCCCCTGCACGGCCCGGGTTCGGTCGCTTACGAAGGGCCGGTCGGGGACTTCTGGCTTTCCACCGTGCGCGTCAAGACTGGCGGCAGGGAAATCAAACTGCAGAGCGCGACAGAGAGTTACGCCAAGGGAGGCAATAACGCGGCCAAGGCCATTGATGATGATTTGCAGAGTGGCTGGTCCGTGGATGGCGGCCAGGGTCAGGCGCACAACGCGGTGTTTCTATTCGCCGAACCATTGGAGGGCGGGGGCGAATTGGAGTTGGAACTGATCTGCGAACGTTACTACGCCGCTGGCTTGGGAAAATTCCGCGTTTCCTTCACCACCGAAGCCGACGCAAAAGCCTCGGCGTTGCCCGACAATGCTTATGCCGTGCTGCTCAAGCATCGCGAAAGCGAGAAGTTGACCTCACTGCTCGAATCCTCCTCGGCGGCGGACGACCGTGAGTTGTTGTTGCGGCAGTTTGCGAAAGTGGCGCCCGAACTGGCTAAAGAGCGTCGCAAGATGGATGAGTTGCGGGCGAAGATGCCGAAGTTTCCCACCACCCTGGTCATGCGCGAACGTCCGCCCGGCCATACGCGCAAGACGTTCCGGCTGCATCGCGGCGAGTTTCTCCAGCCCAAGGAAGCAGTGTCACCCGGCGTGCCTTCGGTGCTGCCGCCTTTGCCCGCCGATGCGCCGCCCAACCGGCTCACGCTGGCGAAGTGGCTGGTATCGGAGGATAACCCGCTCACCGCGCGCGTGGTCATGAACCGGCATTGGGAGGCGTTCTTTGGTCGCGGCCTCGTTCGTACGCTGGAGGACTTCGGTTTTCAGGGCGAGTTGCCATCGCATCCGGACTTGCTGGACTGGCTGGCGGTGGAATTCATGAAGCAAGGCTGGTCGCAGAAGAAGATGCACAAACTCATCGTGATGAGCGCGACGTATCGGCAATCCAGCCGCAGCACGTCGGCGCTGCGCGAACGCGATCCGCAAAATGTCCTGCTCGCGCGCGGATCACGGTTTCGCATGGAGGCCGAAAAAGTCCGCGATGCGGCGCTGGTGGCGAGCGGATTGTTCACCGACAAGCTCGGTGGGCCGAGTGTTTATCCGCCGCAACCACCGGGCGTTTCCACCGAAGGCGCGTATGGCGCGTTGGCGTGGAAAGCGAGCGAAGGACCGGATCGTCATCGGCGCGGGCTTTACACCTTCGCCAAACGCACGACGCCTTACGCGATGACCGCAACATTCGACGGACCGAGCGGCGAAGCGTGCCTGGCCAAACGCGAACGCTCGAACACCCCGTTGCAGGCGCTCACGCTCTTGAACGATACCGTGTTCATGGAATGTGCCCGCGCACTTGGACAAATGGCGGCGAAAGCGGACGGCGACGAAGCGGCGCGGGCGGAGATGCTTTTCCGCCGTTGTCTTACCCGCCCGCCGTCGCCAGAGGAGCGGGAGAAACTGGTTCGGTTTTACCGGACCCAGCTCGCGCGGTTCGCCAGTGGGGAATTGAAAGCGGCGGAATTGTTGGATGTGAAGGAAGGCGAACGCTTGAACGAACAAGCCGCGTGGACCGCCGTGGCGCGGGTCTTGATGAATCTCGATGAAACGGTGACGAAAGGATGAGATACCGATGAACCGCCATGACCATCTTTACGCTTGCAGCCAGCCGCGCGTAAATTCGCGGCGTTGGTTTCTCAAAGAGTGCGGCTTCGGCCTCGGCAAAATCGCGCTGGGTTCGTTGCTCACGAATGCGTTCGTGTCGAATGCACGTGCCGCGGCAAATGCGGGAGCAGCCGAGGTTCTTCAACCGCGTGCGCCGCATTTTCCGGGCAAGGCGAAACACGTCATTCATCTGTTCATGGCTGGCGCGCCAAGCCAGCTTGATTTGTTCGATCACAAACCCGAACTTGCAAAACTCGAAGGTAAACCTTTGCCGCCGTCCGTGATCGGTGGACAACGCTATGCGTTTATCCGGCCGGACGCGGCGGTGCTGGGGCCGCAATTCAAGTTCGCCAAACACGGCCAGTCGGGCGCGGACCTCTCAGAGATGCTTCCGCACCTGGCCGAAGTCGTGGACGACATCTGCCTGATCAAATCCATGAAGACGGATCAGTTCAATCACGCGCCGGGCCAGATTTTCCTGAACACCGGCTTCTCGCAACCGGGCCGGCCCAGCCTCGGTTCATGGGTGATTTATGGTCTTGGCAGCGAAGCGCAGGACCTGCCCGCGTTCGTGGTCATGTCCACCGGCTCGGGCATCAGCGGCGGGTCGGCCAACTGGGCCAGCGGTTTCATGCCCTCGGTTTATGCCGGCGTGCGCTTTCGCAATCAGGGCGATCCCATTCTAAATGTCAGCAGCCCGAACGGTATTGACGCAAAACTCCAGCGTGATTCGCTGGACCTCATTGCGGAGATGAATCATGCGCGTCTGGGCATCGTCGGCGATCCGGAAATTGAGACGCGCATTGCCTCGTATGAAATGGCCTATCGCCTCCAAACCTCCGCGCCGGAGTTGATGGATTTGAAGAAGGAGAGCAAGGAAACGCTGGAAATGTATGGCTGCGATCCCGACAAGCCGAGTTTCGCGCGCGCGTGTCTGCTGGCGCGGCGCATGATCGAACGCGGCGTGCGCTTCGTGAACATCTATCACGAGGGCTGGGACGCGCACTCGGACGTGGTGGGCAATTCAAAGAACAATTGCGGCGCGACGGACAAAGCATCGGCGGCCCTGGTCAAGGATCTCAAGCAACGTGGCCTGCTGGACGAAACGCTCGTCATCTGGGGCGGGGAATTTGGTCGCACGCCAATGGTGGAAAACAACGTCGCACTGGGCCGCAGCCTGGGACGCGATCATCACCCGCAGGCGTTCACGATCTGGATGGCCGGCGGCGGCATCAAACCCGGGCTAACCTACGGCGCGACCGACGACCTGGGATTCCACGTGGTCGAGAACGAAGTCCACATTCACGATCTCCAGGCGACGATTCTCCATTGTCTCGGCTTCGACCATGAACGGCTCACTTACACGTATCAGGGCCGGCAATTCCGCCTGACGGATGTGCATGGCAAGGTGGTGAAGGCAGTCCTGGCGTGATCGCCCGTTCCATCAACCTGCGGTTGGTAGCCGCCGACGTAAGGAGGCAAACCCTCGTGATTCGCAACTCTTTCCGCCTCCTCACGTCGGCGGCTACGAATCACCGAAAGCGCTTACTGCCGTTCGTATTCTCCTTTGCTGACGCGCTTGAGCACAGAAAACCCGGCTTTCTTGGCGTCAGTGACGGACAGCGGTTTGAGTTTGGTGGGCGTGCTGAAGCTGGAGATGATCTTGCGCACCGGTTTTTTGCAGGCCGGACAATGCGTGAGTGGTTTCGCCGACAGCGGCCGGTTCAAGGTGAACTTGCCACCGCAGACCTTGCAGTCACCTTCGCAGAGTTCGTATTCGTAGAGGGGCATAAGAGCGTCAATCGTCAGGAAAAAGTCTGCGCTCCGCTGGCAGTTGTCAAAGCGGGAGTTGTTCGACCCGGTTTTGCCAGAACTCTGCGTCTGTTGCTTTGGCAACGAGTTCGAGATCGAAGATCATTTCACCGTAACTGACGAAGCGCTGGTGGGCGAAAACCAGGCCAGCGAATGGCCTGCCTTGCCGTTGCCAATCTTCGGCGAGCGCGCGAAAGCGGAGGTCTTGAGTGATCATCACACGCTGCAACGGTTTCGCCAATTCGAGCAGTTCATGATCCTCCAACCGGTTTGTGCCTTCCTCGGTCGCAGCCATGATGTCCACGTCGCGCAGCCGCAGTTGCAGGATGACGGGACCGGGCACATGCACATCGGCGTAAAGTCCGACGGGCATCAGCGAGCTTTGGAGTCTTTGAGTCTTGCCAGGATCGTGGGCGTGGGATGCATCTTCTTCCACGACTCTGTCTCGCGATACTCGGCGGCAAGCTCAACTTCAATTTCCTCGCGATGATCGTGGTAGTAGGCGAGGGCGGAGTGTACTTCCGACAGGGTGAGATAAGAGTATTGCCGGACGATTTCGTCCGCCGACCAACCGCGCCACAAATAGTCGGCCACGATCATGGCCACACGCGTGCGCGGGTGACTTTCCAGCCTGGCCGGTTCGCCGGGTGGCTTCACGATGTGCGGAAAAATCAACGCTTCTGGCATGGGCAGAAAGTCGCAGGTCAGTTTGTATGTGTCAATGAGGCGTCAGCCGGAGCCAGGTGAAACTGCCGCCCCAATCACTTCGTCTCCGGCTCACTTCTTCATAAACGGTGAGAACAAATCAATCGGCACGGGTAGGAACGTCGTCGTGTTATGCTCGCTGGAAATCTCGCGCATGGTTTGCAGGAAGCGCAGTTGGAGCGCAATCGGCTCCTTGCTGATCAAGGCGGCGGCCTGGACCATTTTCTCGGCCGCCTGGAATTCACCCTCGGCATTCACGATCTTGGCGCGGCGTTCGCGCTCGGCCTCGGCCTGCTTGGCCATCGCGCGCTTCATGCTGTCGGGCAATGCGACGTCCTTGACCTCGACGGACGTGACTTTGATGCCCCACGGATCGGTCTGCCGGTCAATGATCTCCTGCAATTGCAGGTTGATTTTCTCGCGGTGGGACAACAATTCGTCGAGTTCCGCCTGGCCGAGCACGCTGCGCAGCGTGGTTTGGGCGATGAGCGAGGTCGCCTTCCAGAAATTCTCCACCTTGACCACGCCGGCAATCGGGTCCACGACGCGGAAGTACAGCACCGCGTCCACTGTCGCGGGCACGTTGTCCCGGGTCATGATCTCCTGCTTGGGCACGTCAATGGTCACGACGCGCAGGTCCATCTTCACCATGCGATCAATGACCGGGATGAGGATGATCAGGCCGGGGCCTTTCGCGCCGAGGAGTTTGCCGAGCCGGAAGATCACGCCGCGCTCGTACTCGCGCAGCACGCGGATCATCTGCGGCAGTATTATGGCGCCCAGGATGAATACCGGCACGACCCATGCGCCGAGATTGAACAATTTGCGAATCATTTCTTCCATTTGGTCCTCCTTCAGGTTTGTTTTGGTTTCACTTTCAACGTCAGGCCTTCCACCCCGATCACTTCGACGAGTTGGCCGGTTTCGACTGGTACATCGCTTACCGCGTTCCAGTATTCGCCCTCGATAAACACCTTTCCGTTCCGTTCGTCAATGCGTGCCAGCGCCTTTACCGTCTGGCCCACCATGGTTTCCCGGCCAACTTTCACCGGGATCATCTGCGCCCGCAGGCCCGCGCCCACCACGAACGCGAAGAACGCCGCGGTAATGAGCGTGCCGGGAATGATGTAGGCAAAGGAGAGTTGGAAACCCGGTTCGGCGCGGTTGAACAGCATCAGCGCGCCCAGCAGAAAGGCAATGATGCCGCCCGCTGTCAACACCCCGTGCGTTGGGGTAAACACGTCCGCGATGAACAGCGCAATCGCCAGCGCAATCAGCGCGAAGCCGGCGATGTTCACCGGCAGGATGGAAGACATGTAAAGCACGAGAATCAGGGCAATCGCCCCCACCACGCCCGGAAAGATCGCGCCCGGATTGCTCAGTTCGCCGATGATCCCGTAAATCGCCACCAACATGAGGATGAACATGACCTCGGGCCGCCAGATCAACTGGAAGACTTTCTCGCGGGCGATCATGGGAATGGCTTGAATCTCGGCGCCCGCGGTCTGGAGTTTCCGTTCGCCCACTTCACGTCCATCAATCTGTTTGAGCAGGTCGGTCACGTCGGTCGCGATCAAATCAATCACATTCAGTTCGAGCGCTTTTTCCGCCGTCGTGGCCACGCTGTCAATGACGGCCGACCTCGCCCACTCGACGTTACGTTGGCGTTTGTCCGCGATGGACTCAATGAAACTGGAGGCGTAGCTCTGCATCTTCTGCTTCATCACGTCGTCGGTTTTCTCCGCGCCCCCCCCACCGCCAATGGACACGGGATGCGCGGCGCCGATGCTGGTGTGCGGGGCCATGACGGCCACGTCGGCCGCCATCGTGATGAACACCCCGGCGCTGCCCGCGCTGGCACCCGTTGGTGATACATAAACCACCGTGGGAACGCGCGAGCCGTAGAATGACTGGACAATTTGCTTGGTGGATTCCAGCAGACCGCCTGGGGTGTCGAGTTGGATGATGAGGCACTCGTCTTTGCGTTCGCTGGAAACTTCGATAGATCGGGCAATATAACTGGCCGTGGCCGGCCCGATGGCGCCCTCGATTTTAATCAAGCCCACGTTCGCGGCCCCGGCGCTGTGCGCCGCACCGAGAACCGCCGCCGCCAAGATTAGAGCACCATGTCTCATAACGTCCTCGTTCCACTGCAACTTAACAAAACATCCGCCGGCTGCAAACCATATTAAACCCTCTTCGCAGTCGCCGACGGTAGCCTTCGCGGCGCGGTGAACCGGCGTCACTCCGTGGCTTCCGTCACGGCGCGGAGAATGTTCGTCTCCCGCCGCTGCAACAAGCGCCCCAACGGGCGCAGCGTGATGACGTAGAGCCAGGCGAAGCCGGCGGCCATCAGGAACGCGGCCAGCAGATTCACCAGCGCCGCGGGCAGCCCGGCCAGGCGTTGGGCCAGGAATCCCAGGGCCGGCGGGAGAAATACCGGGGAAACCACGAGCGGAAACACACAATGTGCCACCAGCGCCACCAGCGCCGTCTGCCACGATTGTTTGGTGGGTTTGAGCGAACCCGCCGCGATGCGATAGGGCGCCAGGATGGAGGCCAGGTTTCCCAGCGTGCAGAACAGCAGAAACGCCGCCCCGAATTGAAGCAGCGTTGCCATGACGACCAGAACGGGCAGTTTCGCCAGAATCGCGACGCCGGTCAGCGGAATGAAAGCCACTGCCGCCGCCATCGGCAGCAGCGCGAGATTCTTGCCGGCCAACAACCGGTCACGCGGCGTAGGCAGCAACACCAGACCGCGAAAGCCGTCGCGGTCGCAACCGAACTGGTTGCTGACCAGTTGCAGCAGGGCAAACAGCACCATCACCACGGCAATGGTGCCGAAGAACGGCTTACCGGCCTCCGGGAAACTCACGCCGCCGCGTAGGAACATCATGCCGGGAATTAGGATTGCCATGAGCAAGCCCATGCCCAACATCATCTTCACCTCCGGCGCGCGGGTCATGGACCGAAATTGCGCCAGCGCCAGCCCGGCGATGTCGTCCGGGACATGCGGCAGTTGTCGTTCAACCCAGTTCGGCACGGCTTTGGCCGGCTTGATTGGTCGGGAAGTTGCGCGCGGTTTCTCCTCGGCGCGATAGAAGCGCAGGGTGGTTTGGTAAGACCTTCGCAGTCCAAACCAGCCAAGTGCGATCATCCCGGCGGCACCCCAGATTGCGGGCAGGAAATGCCCTTCCGCCAGTCGGCGCGCGCCGTGCGGCAACCAAAGCAGGGGCACCCACGGATGCGCCAACGTTATCACGTCCGCCATCCGGATCGCGTGACTTACGTCCGGCTTGGCTTCAGGGAGCGTTGGCGAATGGGTGACCGCCACGTTGGTCGCCGATGTCGTGGACGTGTCCGGGTTCAGCAATCGTTGCATCTGGGCTGCCCGGCGCGCTTCGCGTTCCACCCGGGCTTTTCGCTGGAACGCGATGTTGATCAACTGCGGTGATTGCGCGATCACAATGATGCTGACCATGATCCACATGGCGATCGCGCGCCGGCGGCGCGGATTCACCATGAGCGACAAGAGCCAGCCGCGCAGACAATAGACCCACGCAGTGACCATAAACACAAAGCCCAGGACCAAGGGCATCGCGAGCACGAAGCGCGGTCCGCGGCTGACGGTCAATCCGACGACCAGCCCCAGCATGAACGCGAGTCCGACCACGGTGCCGAACGAGATCAGCGACGCGAGATAATTGAAGACGAACACCTGCCGCAAACTCACGGGCAGGTGCAACAGTCGGGCCAGGTCCACACTCTCGGAACGCTGCACTTCACTCAGCACCCCCATGAGCGAGAAGAACAATACCGCGAGGATGACGCCATCCCACACCCACATCAAGGTGGGAGCGGGGATGCTCTTCATTGCCACGGCGCCGAGGAAGGTGGCACCCACCCCGCCGCCGACGGCAACCAGCACCAGCGCGACCATGGCCAGTGCGGCGATCACGGCGCCGAAGCCGCTGCCCCGCGTCATTTGATTGCGCGTGAGCCGCCAGCGCAGCCAGAGGATGGCGCGAAATTGCTCCCAGTTCATATAACCTCCGCCAGCCAGCTCAGATGTTGCGTGCCGGTCTGATCGCCACCAACGGCGCTTATGAACCGATCTTCCAGCGAACCATTCTGCTGCTGCACTTCGTCCATCGTGGCCTGGTAAACCAGTTTGCCGTTGGCAATGATGCCCACGTCCGAGCAAAGTTTCTCCACGATCTCGAGCACGTGCGACGTGAGGAAAACCGTGGCGCCGCGTTTGACGCAACTCCGCAGGACATCGCGCAGCACGCGGGACGACACCGCATCCACTCCCTCGAACGGTTCGTCCAGGAACAGCAGTTCCGGCCCGGGCAACAGCGCCGCCGCGAGGGCCAGCTTTTTCTTCATGCCGTGCGAGTATTCGAGCGCGAGCTTTTTCTCCTCATTCTCCAGGCCCATCATGGCCAGCAATTCATCACAGCGCGTCCGCACCGTGGCGGTTGGCAACAGATACATGCGCCCGATGAAGGTCAGGTATTCGCGCCCGGTGAGGTTGTCGAAGAGCGCCAGGTTCTCGGGCACGACCCCGATGCGGCGACGCACTTCGCGGGCGCGGTTTTCGTCAGCCAGGTCTTCGCCCAGGATGCGCATCTGGCCGCTGGTGGGCGCGAGCAATCCCGTGAGCATCTTGATGGTGGTGGATTTGCCCGCGCCGTTGGGCCCGAGAAAACCGAAGAACCTTCCCGACGCGACGCTCAGGTTCAGGCCGTCCACGGCGCGGACGCTGCCGAACACCCGCGTCAGCCCGGTGGTTTCAATGACAACACTCATGGCGCATCTGATTTGAACTCTGCCGCGAGGCTACGCGGCTCCGTGCGGCAAGTCAGTTACAAAACCGGCCGGCGTTTTCAACACGTCTTCGCGCATCGTGGAATGCAACTTGGAACTTGGAACTTGGAACTTGAGACACTATAACAGCGACATGTTGCAGGACTTGCTAATCGCCAGCACGCTGACGTTCTCGCCGCTCCTGGCCGCGGTCGCGACCAACGCGCCCAACTTGGCGGCGGACCCGACGCCGTCGCTGCTCAAAGGCGGTGGGCCTATGCTGTGGGTGATCCTGTTTACGGGTGCGGTCGGCATTGCCACGTTCATCGAGCGCCTGCTCCATTGTCACCGCGCGCAGATCAATTCCACCGAATTTCTCAACGGCGTGCGAACCGTGCTCAAGCGTGACAACGTGGTCGAGGCGCTCTCGATCTGCGACGCCACGCCCGGGCCGGTGGCGCGACTCGTGAAGACGGCGATTCTGAACCGCGGCCACGGACGCGAACGGGTGCGCGAAGCGCTGGAAGAGGCCGGCCTCGTGGAGGTGCCGCGTCTGGAGCAGCGGCTCAACCTGATCGCAACCATCACGCAGATTGCCCCACTGCTGGGTTTGCTCGGCACCGTGCTGGGCCTGATTGATGTGTTTACGGAGATGCAACGGGCGGGACTGTATGCGCACGTCGGTATGTTGTCTGGCGGCGTCTGGAAGGCGCTGTATGCCACCGCCGCGGGACTCGCGGTGGCGATCCCCGGTCAGGCCAGCTACAATTATCTGGTCAGCCGCGTGAATTCCATCGTGCTCGACATGGAACGCGCCGCGACGGAAATCGTCAACATCGTCACTGAAATCAACGGCACGAAGTCCGCATGAGATTCCCCCGCCATGCCCGCATCCTTCGGGGGCAGTTCGACATTGTGCCCTATGTCTCGGTGTTTTTTCTCGTGGCCCTCTTCATGATGCTCGGCTCGCTGGTCTATACGCCGGGCGTGCGTATCGAATTACCGGAGGGCGACGACCTGCCAGGCACGGACCGGCCCATGGTGGCGGTGGCGGTGGACGCCAGCGGCCGGTTGTACTACCGCAATCAGCAGGTCGAGGAAGCCGACCTAAAGATCCGACTGCGTCAGGCAGTTGAAGCCGCCGGCGAACCGCTCACGCTCGTGGTCCAGGCGGACAAGGCGGTGCGGCAGGAGCTTCTCGTCCGGTTGAGTCTGCTCGCGCGCGAGGCGGGGATTCACGATGCCCTGCTCGCCACGCTGCCGCGCATCATCTCCGCTCCCAACGCGCCGCCTGCCGAGCCATGAATGTGCCGCAAGTCGAGCCGCTTGGTTGGTCGCAGCGCAAATGGGGGATCGTGATCGCGGTGGTGTTTGTCCTGCATCTTGCCCTGGCGTTTGTTTTCAGTGATCGCAAACCGCTGGCGCCGCGTCCGGGGCTTGCCGCGCCGATGATGCGGGTGGTCAGCGAACGCAGCGAGTTGCTGGCGCTGGATGATCCCACCTTGTTCGCATTACCGCATCCTCGCAGCTTTGCCGCCCCCGCGTGGTTGCGCGCGCCGAGGGTTGACTTCCCCGTGTTCAGATGGCGCGAACCGGAACGCGCGCTCCCGCTTGCCACGGAACAATTGGGTGACGCTTTCCGACAGTTCATGCAGACGAACACCTTTGTGCGTTTCAAACTGGAGACGCTGCCCGCGCCGCGATTTCCCCGCAGCGAAACACCTCCCGCCCTGTCGCCCGCCGGCCGCTCCGAACTGCTCGTTCAAGGGGAACTGGCCACCCGCCGGCTGCTGAATCCGCCCGAACTTCCGTCGTGGCCCGCCACCGACTTGTTGACGAACACTGTGGTGCAGTTACGGGTGACCGCGACCGGCAATGTGTTTACCTTCGCCTTGTTGCCGCCTGGCAGCGGCTCCGCGGCGGCTGATCAATTCGCCTTGAACGCGACGCGCTCCGCCCGCTTTACTCCATTGCCTCAAGCCGGCAATCCCCTCACCAGCCCGGCCGCGAATCTCACGGAAGGCACGCTGCTCTTCGTCTGGCACACGGTCCCGCCACCGGCCACCAACGCGCCGGCAGCCACTCCCTAATATGACCGCGTCCGAACTCATCCAGGCTTACGTGGTCGCGCTGCTGGCGTTGCTGGCCTTCATGGGAATTTATTCCGAAATGCGGCGGCGGCGCTTTCATCCCACGCCGACGGAGGACCGCATCTTCCGCTGCACCGATTGCGGCTACGTCTATACCGACGACCCGGATGTGGACCGCTCCCGCTGCGCCCAGTGCGGGAAACTGAATGAGGGGATCACATTTTGATCGGGCAAGCTGTTAAGCCATCAAACATGGGGACAAAACCACAAGCCCATGCGCCAAAACCGGGTTGCCACCGACTGCAGCTCAGTTTCCCGTCTTCAACTCCACCACATCGTGCGGCGCGGCCTCCTTCATGCCGGCGGCGCTTACGCGGATAAAGCGGGCCTTCTCGCGAAGTTGCGCCAGGTTCGCCGCGCCAAGGTAGCCCATGCCGGATTGAATCCCGCCGACGAGTTGCCCCAGCACGCGGTCCACCGAGCCGGACATTTCCTTGAGTGCCTCCACGCCTTCCGGCGCGACTTTCTGGGTTGGATTCGGCGCGTGACCATAGCGCGCGGCAGAACCGGATTTCATCGCCGCGAGACTGCCCATGCCCCGGTATTGTTTGTAAAGTTTGCCGCCAATTTCCATCACTTCGCCCGGCGCTTCCGGACAGCCGGCGAACAATCCGCCACACATCACCGCGTGCGCCAGCGTCAACGCTTTCACGATGTCGCCGCTCTTGGTGATGCCGCCGTCGGCGAGGATCGTCACGCCTTTCTTCGCCGCAATTCGCGAGCAGATGTAGAGTGCGGTCATTTGCGGAATACCCACACCGGCGACGATGCGCGTGGTGCAGATGGAGCCGGGGCCTTGTCCGACCTTGATGACGCTGGCGCCGCAATCCGCGAGAAACTCCACACCGGCGGCGCTCGTCACATTGCCGGCGATGATTGGTAATTTTGGAAAAGCGTCGCGCAGCATTTTTACCGCGTCTCCCACGCCTTTACTGTGGCCGTGGGCGGTCGAAACGGCCACCGCATCCACGCCGCGTTCCACCAATCCGCCGACGTGCGTGAGGATGCGCTCGCGGTCCAGTTCCCCAAAGGCGTTCCGCGTGGCGGAGACCGCCGCGCCGCACACCAGCCGGAATTGCGCGTCGCGCGCGGGCTTGAATTGCGCGCGGCGCTCATGGGCGATCCGCTCCACGTCGCTCATCGTGAATAATCCGCGCAGGTGATCCGCGTCATCCACCACGAGCAGTTTGTGGATGCCGGGCCGCTCGGTGAAGAATTTGTCCGCGCGGGCGATGGGGTCCTTGCCGAGTTCCTTCTTATTGATCGTGTGGACCTGGGCACGCGGCGTCATGGCCTCGGCGATCTTGCGCTTGGCATAGCGCGCTTTGACAACGTGGCCGGGCAGCAGACCCACCAGTATGCCTTCCGCATTCACCACGGGAAACGTGCTAAACGTGAATTTGCGCTCCTCAACCAGCTTCACCACGTCGGCGATGAGTTGATCCGGCGCGACCTTGATCGGCTCCTGAATCATGCCGGGCACGTGATATTTCACCCGGCTGACTTCGGAAAGCTGCTGACGCTCGGGCATGTTGTAATGGATGAGCCCCAGCCCGCCGTTCAAGGCCATGGCGATGGCCATGCGCGATTCCGTTACCGTGTCCATGTCGGACGAAATCACCGGGATGTTCAGTGTGAGCGACCCGGCGAGCTGCGTATCGAGTTGCGTGTCGCGCGGAAGCACTTCGGAATAAAGCGTGGCGAGCGTGAGATCGTCGAAGGTGAGTCCGAGACTGGCGTGCGCGGGGAAAAAAGCATCCGCCGCCTGGTAGAATTGGGAGTCAAGATTCCTAGACTGTGTTGCCATGTCGGATAATGCAAACCACCCCTCGGCCTTGGCAAGTGGAATTCAGAATCAGCAATAGCCGTGAGCAACTCAATTCTTGTAGGAGTCAAAACCCGACGCCATCTGCGGACCGAATAGCGAACAACGTGCGTTTTGCCTGAAGGTCTCCGGTCGGGTCAATGCCTCATCTTCCTCCCGCGTCCAGGCCTGGTCCGAGCGGTGAGATATGCGAGACCTTCGGGTGGGCTGTAAGGCATGCTGCCGTTGTGATTTCTCATTCGCGACCAGGCCAGGTGCTCGAGTGCAATATTATACTTCTTATGTCATATCACATCATTACTAATACTTTAGCTAAATGGTTTGACAGTCATTTGTGCTTATGATTAACTCCTCTCAGTTAGCAACAATTACCGGGCTGTAATGCCCACGCTCTTTGAAGTCAAAATGCTTTCGGTGTGAATCCTGGTACAGATTCATGCCGGAATTCTACGTGATCCTACTGAGTACTATTCGAAAATTCCCCGGGCTTCTCGGCCATCCTCTGGTCGCTTAGCCCGGTTTTTTTATTTCCGCACCGTGGTTGGCCTGCCGCCAGCGCAGCAGACTTTCAATTCGGAAGAAGCTTTCCTTTGAGAATCCCATGGCTCGCTTGAGTTGGTAATCACGCTCCAAAATGTTCGGATGTCTTTCCCAGCGTCGGAAATCCTTCCATTTCACGAAGCCATTCAGCCACGCAAAATGTCCATGCACCGGCACCGGAAAATCGCTCCCATGCACGATGCGTGAAGCGAGCGGTTCACGCAGACACTGGGGAATGTGCCGGCCTCGAATCGGCACGTTGAAAGCGCTCGTGTCGCCGTAAAGATTGGGGAAACGCCGGGTCAGTTCGGCAAACTCGTGAAAGAATTCCGGCGTGAATACGCCGCTCTTGGTTCCGCAGTGTGCAGCGATGACGGTGACGCCACATTCAAGCGGCAATGTCAGAATTCGCGGGTCCGCAAATTCCCGTCGCACCACCGGCAGTGTGTGCTCGTCGCCGGTATGGGCCAGTAAGGGCAGTTTTGCTTCCGCCATCCGTTCCCAGAATCTTTTGTAGCGGCGGTCATTGCAATTGATGTTCTGGCAATTGGGCAGGCATTTCATCATCACCGCCCCGCCCGCCAGGCAACGTTCGAGTTCTTCGAGGGCGTCCGGGCGTGCCGGATGAATGGATACCGCCGGCAGGAATTCACTGTGTTTGCGGGCCAGTGCCAACACGTAATCATTGGGGACGTAGAACGAACCGGCACCTTCCATGATGCGCCCGTCGTCTTCATGGACCTCGTCCTGTGCGAGGATGACTACCACACGGAGCGACGATCCGCGCACCAGTTCCAGCAGGCGCTCCACGTAGAGCCGGTCCAGGTCCCCATGCATGGCCCCACGCGGCAGGCCAATGTGGCGTGTCATCAGGGCCGCCAGTAGCCGGTGCCAACCCCGCACCCGCAGCCAGCATCCCGTGCCACCGCTGCCGTTGCCCACGATATGCACATGCATGTCAATGGGGCGTGCGTCAGGTGTGGTCAACGTCATAAAACAATTGCCGGCAGTGCTTGTTCTGCTTTACTCCCTCGCATTACACACAACGCCAATTCCATGCAAGCACCGCCTGTCGCCTCACGTTCAAAACGCATCCGCGTCACGTCCCGTCAACAGCTCGCGTTTGTGTTGCTCCTCGGTCTCACCGCCTCAGTCTTCGCTCAGGACGACCCTTTCGCGGATTTCATCCGGAAAACGGAAGCGCTCACGCCGGAGCAAGCGCAACTGTCTTTTCACTTACCGCCGGGTTTTGAAATCCAACTCGTCGCCGCCGAACCGGACATCAGCAAGCCGATGAATCTGGCGTTTGATGAACGCGGTCGCTTGTGGATAACGCAGTCCCGCGAATATCCTTTTCCCGTGCCCACGAACAGTCCGGGCCGCGACGAAATTAAAATTCTCTCCGACTTCGATGAGTCAGGCCGCGCACGGCGCGTCACCACGTTTGCCGATGGCTTGAATATTCCCATCGGCCTTTATCCGCATCGCGGCGGGGCAATCGCGTTCAGCATTCCGGCCATTTACCACTTCGAGGACACTAATGGTGATGGTCGTGCCGACCGGCGCACGGTGCTTTACAGCGGGCAGGGTCACGATCTGGACACGCACGGACTTACCAGCAGTTTCCGGCGCGGTTACGATGGCTGGCTCTACGCCTGTCACGGTTATCGTAACACTTCCACGCTCCAGGGCACGGATGGACATGCCATCACCATGAACTCCGGCAACACCTACCGCATGCGCCTCGACGGCTCGCGCGTGGAACAATTCACCTGGGGTCAGGTCAATCCGTTCGGTCTCCAGTTCGATCCGTTGGGCGATTTATTCTCCGCTGATTGCCACAGTTCGCCCGTGTATCAACTGCTCCGTGGCGCTTATTATCCGAGTTTTGGCAAACCGCACGATGGACTCGGTTTCGGCCCGAGCATCTGTCCGCATACGCACGGCTCGACCGCCATTTGCGGCATCGCGATCTATCAGGACGAACGGTTTCCGCCGGAATATCGTGGCAACAGTTTCATCGGCAATGTGATGACCTGCCGCATCAATCGCGATTCCTATCCCGAGCACGGCTCCACGCGCAATGCGAAGCAGGAACCGGATTTCCTCCGCAGCGACGATCCTTGGTTTCGTCCCGTGGATTTGACCCTGGGACCGGATGGCGCGATTTACGTCGCCGATTTCTACAACCGCATCATCGGCCATTACGAAGTGCCGCTGGACCATCCGGGCCGCGACCGCGAACGCGGGCGGATCTGGCGCATCATCTATCGTGGCGACGGGGAAAAACATCCGGTGCCGCAGGACTTCGATCTGTCCCGGTCCACAGCCGCGGAACTGACGAAACAACTCGCGCATCCCAACCTCACCGTCCGTATGCTTGCCACCGAGCAACTCACCGATCGCGTCGGCTCAACCGCCGTTCGTCCGGTGGAAAAACTGTTGAGCGACAGGAAATCCACCGCCGAGCAGAAGCTGCACGGTTTATGGGTCTTGCACCGTCTTGATGCGCTGACCCCGAGAATGCTTGCCAACCCCGCACACGATCCTGACCGTGCTGTGCGCACGCACGCCATGCGCGTCCTGTCGGAAACCGCTGAATGGACGTCCGCGCTCCGCGAGCTTGCGGTAGCCGGTTTGCGCGACGCTGATGCGTTTGTGCAGCGCGCCGCTGCCGATGCGTTCGTCACGCACGTGCGCCCGGCGCATATCGTTCCTCTTCTGGAGGCGCGCCGACGGGTGCCGCCGGATGATCCCGCCTTGCTGCACACGGTGCGCATGGCGTTGCGCAATCAATTGCAGTCCCCGGGCGCTTTTCAAGGTTCTTCGCTGTTTTCGGTGGAATAGCCGGGTAGTCTCGCGGGCATGACACCTGAGAAACTGTTTCATGAGTTGCTGGGATTGGGATTGAACTGGGAAGTGGTCGAGAGCCGGTTTGACCAGAAAAGCGGCACGGTT